>JANQKV010000015.1 GCA_028280945.1 Opitutaceae bacterium | reverse complement strand
GCCTGAGTTACCTGCTGACCGATTCCCAAACCCAATACCTCGGCGAAACCCTGTCGCCGCTGGCCAGTCCCCTGCCCGGGGTGGGATTGCCTGCCTCCTTCTTCATCGCCATCGCTGTTGTCATCATCCTGCAAATCGTGCTCACGCGGACGGTGTTTGGTCGCCGGGTCATCGCGATCGGCACCAACGAAGAGGCGGTGCGGTTGGCTGGCATAAATCCACTTGGCCCGAAGATCGCCGTGTTTGCCATCACCGGGGCCCTGGTGGGATTGGGCGCCTTGTTCTACACGGCGCGACTCAGCTCCTCCGATCCCAACGCCGGCAGCGGTCTTGAACTCTCCGCCATCGCCGCCGTGGTAATCGGCGGCACCAGCCTGATGGGCGGACGGGGTTCGGTCATCAGCTCGTTCATCGGCGTATTGATCATTGCCACTCTCGAGACCGGGCTCGCCCAAATGGGCGCTTCCGAGCCACTGAAGCGGGTCATCACCGGTGCGGTGATCGTGGTGGCCGCCGTCATTGATGGCTGGCGCTCCGCGGGCCCGGGAGGTCCGGGCGCGATTCTAAAGAAGCTGCTCAAGCGCTAGGGGTCATGTCGTGAAAAAGTGAAACACAGTCCCGCGACTGCAGGACGAAGTTCACTTTTTGCGACGTGCCCCCTTCCCGGTCATCAACGTGACCGCACGTCTCACTCCACACCCTTGATGAAGGCGGCGAACGACTTGCGCTCGGCCCAAAGCAAGAAAGCGGCGAGAACCACGGCGATGATCACCGGCGGTTGGGTCCAACCTCCCGGCGCCACAAATACGTTGAATGCGAGGATGTTGACGATGACGGGTCCCAGCAGCAACAGACCCAGTCGGCGCATCTTCGGCCATGCCACCAGCACGCCTCCGACGATTTCCAAGACCTTCACGAAACCGAGAAATCCGGTGGTGAACATCGCGCCCAGGAACATGGCGGGCGGTGACCCCTCCTCCGCCGGCGGAACCGGCAGGAAGTTGAGGAAAAAGTTGAGGCCAAAGACCACGAATATCAGGCCCAGCAGGCCTCCAGCGATTTTTTCTTTCATGACAGGGAGTTGTTTTGAATCAGGATTTTGGATACGAACGATAAACTGATAAGGTGAAGGTCGGGTCGCTCCGGGGTCATGTCGTAAAAAAGTGCAACGAAGTCGTAGACGCAGTTCACTTTTTACGACGTGACCCCTTCGAACCACGGGCGACGTTCGCCACTTCAGCTCAGACGGAAGAGCAGGAACTTGGCGTCGGCGCTGGCCTTGATGGTGAAGGCACCGGGTTCGTTTTCGATAGCCAGACCATCGGCCTGGCCCAGCGATTCGCCGAGAGCGTCGACTTCCCCTGAGATCACTTGGATCCAGGCGTGGGGACGCCGGGTGTTGGCAGGGACCTCCAATTCGGCACCGGCATCGAGCCGACCGAAGTGGATTTCGGCGTTCTGCCGGATGGCGGTGGAGCCATCCCGGCCATCTCCGGAGAAGAGCAGCGTGAGCGCATTGGCCGCCGCTGAATCGCCCAGTCGCTTTTCGGCGTAGCGCGGCTCGCCACCCTTTTCGTTCGGGCGCAGCCAAACCTGATACATATGGGTGCGGTTCTGGTCGGACGGGTTGAATTCACTGTGATACACCCCGCTGCCCGCGCTCATGTATTGCAGATCGCCCGCGGCAATGGTGGAGCCGTTGCCCATGCTGTCCTTGTGGGCGAGTTCACCTTCGATGACGTAGGTGAAGATCTCCATATCGGAGTGGGGGTGCGTGGGGAATCCGCCGCCGGGTTGGATGGTGTCGTTGTTCATCACCCGCAGGGTCTGGAATCCCATATGGTTGGGATCAAAATACTCCGCGAAGGAGAACGTAAACCGTGCCTGCAGCCAACCGTGGTCGGCTTGGCCGCGCTCGTTGGCGGGACGCTTCGTGATCGTGCGTTGGGTAGTCATGTCTGAGTTCATGACCGGAGAATATCACCGGACCAAAAAACCCGCCAATACCTTGTGGTTCTGTCGCTATGCGTTTGGGTTATACCTCGATGGAACTCCGCCACCTCCGTTATTTTGTCATGGCTGCCGAGGAGCAGAACATCAGCCGGGCCGCCGCGCGCCTGAACGTCTCGCAGCCCGCGGTATCCCGGCAGATCCGGGATCTGGAGACCGAGTGGGATGTCGAGTTGTTCGAACGCGAACCACAGGGACTTCGATTGACGCCGGCCGGGGAGGTCGCGCTTGGACAAGCGCGGGATGTGCTGCAGCGAGCCCATCAAATGGGCGAAGCCCTGCGCCCCTTCAGCATGGCCGGCCGGCAGGTCACGCTTAAAGTCGGTTTCATCCCCACCGCCCTGCCCGGACTGTTGGCCGAAGGACTGAAGCACTTCAACGCAACCCAACCGGAAGTCTGTATCCAGATCGCGGAAATGCATCCCGGAGAACAGATCGCCGCCCTGCGCACAGGTGAAATCGATCTCGCCCTGCCCGGCGCAGCCTCGGCCAAGGTGAAGGCGGAATTCTTTCACCGTTTGCTTCGCACCACGCCACTCTCCCTGGTTGTCCCCGCGGATCATCGGCTGGCCCGCCGTCGCAGCGTGGAGTTGGCCGAGTTTGCCCGGGACTCGTTCCTGAGCCTGGAGGAAACCCGATTTCCGGGACGGGAGAAAATGCACCAGCGGCTTTTTAAACTCGCCGGCATCAAACCCAGGGTGACCCTCCATGCGAGCGGCTTGAACGAGCTGCTGGGGCTCGTGGGTTCCGGCGCCGGCGTGGCACTCGCCCCCGCCGACCTGCGACGCATGCAATCCACCGGCGTGAGGTTTCTCAAACTCACCCGCCCCACCATGACGTTCGGCTTCGCCGCCGTCTGGCCGGACTCCGACCACCGCCGGCAGGTGGAGGCGCTGGTTGACGTTCTCGCCGACCAAGTGCGCCCGACCTAGCGCGTCAACCCCCCTGTGCTATCTTGGAAGATGAACCGCTGGCTCGCTCTCGCCTTGTTTTTGCTCGCCGCCTTTGCCGCGGCCGCCATCGGGGGATCAGCCACGGCGGCAAGCGTGCGGGACTGGTATCCCACCTTGGCGAAACCACCGTGGAATCCGCCGAGCTGGGTATTCGGCCCGGCCTGGACGCTCCTCTATACGCTGATGAGCATTGCCATGTGGCGCGTCTGGTTGCGACGCGATCAAGCGGGAGCGACAACCACCCTGTGGCTGCACGGTGCCCAGCTCGGGCTCAACGGCCTTTGGTCGATTTTCTTCTTTGGCCTGCAGCGCCCCGACCTCGCACTCATCAACATCCTCCTGCTGTTGGCCCTCCTGGTTGTCATCCAGTTTCGGCTCCGACCCATCGACCTCATCGCCACCTGGCTTTGGGCGCCCTACGTCGCTTGGGTGGCCTTTGCCACCAGTCTCAACAAAGCCATCTGGCTGCTGAACTGAAGTCTGGAGTCAGGCTGCCAAAAGCGCAACGAAGTCCCGCACTCTGCCTAACTCGTCGCGTGTTTCTCCAGAATCTCAAGCGGCACGACCTCCAAGGTGCGCTGGTGGGTGGCGTTGAGAATCACTGGTGAAGGTTCCCCCTGTTCCAAGGCCTCCAGCCACCGCGCGGCACACACACACCAGCGGTCACCGGGCTTGAGACCGGGAAACTGATACTCCGGCCGCGGGGTGATCAGGTCGTTGCCCGCAGCCAAATTCGACGCGAGAAATGCATCGGTCACTTCCACGCAGACCGTATGGCACCCCTGGTCCTCCGCACACGTGTCACAATGCCCATTGCGAAAGAACCCGGTGAGGGGATCCGTTGAACACGGCCGCAACTTGCCGCCAAGAACATTGAGCGAAGGTAAAGGAGTCATTTCGGGTGGCCGTTATGAGGCGGGAAAGATGGGCTATTCTCGTTCAGCAGGCTGGTTTGCCAAGTCGAAGCCCCACAAACTCGGGATAAAGGCTGGTGGGCCCGCAGGGACTCGAACCCTGAACCAAGGGATTATGAGTCCCCTGCTCTAACCATTGAGCTACAGGCCCGACACAGTCCGGCCAATTGATGGGTTTTCGCTCGCCGCGTCCAGTTTGGAAATCCGCTTTCAATCCGCCGCGTAGGTAAAACCCCCTCGATCACGGATTTCCTCTACGGCGCAGGCCAGGTTGCTCCGACCCACGCGATACAACGAAGTGGCCGTGCTGACACGACGTACTCCGGCGGCGGCAAGTTGCTCAACCGTGAGCGTTCCTCCACCCATGGGACCAATGACACTGACCGGACGGCCCACGGCCCGACAGACTTCGCGCACTGCGCTCAGGTCCGGCAAACCCGGCGCAAAAAGCACATCCGCACCGGCCACGGCAAAGGCCTGCAAGCGATCAATCGTGTCGTTCAGTTGATCGAGATTCGGTTGCAGGTAATGTTCCACCCGCGCGGTCAATACCATCGGTACTGCCAACGCCCGATTGGCAGCCACGGCCGCTCGAATGCGGTCCACCGCCAGTTCGAACGGATAAAGCTCCAAACCTCTTCGGGCGTCCTCGACGGAACATCCCGCGAGGCCCACTTCGCCCGCAAGCCGGATGCTCTCCGCGACGGCCTCAGGCTCATCACCAAATCCGTTTTCCAGATCGGCTGATACCGGCACGGCCTCTGCGGCTTCCACCACGGCCGCCGCCGCCGCCAGCGACTCCTCCCGCGTGATCTCATAATCCGCGCGCCCGAGCGAAAGTCCGATGGCTTCGCTCGAGGTGCCGATCGTCTCAAATCCCGCTTCCACCAATTGGCGGGCTGACCACGCATCCCACGCATTGGGCATGACGAAGCATCCCGGCCCGTGATGGAGAGAACGAAAGTGCTGGGTGCGACGACGGGGAAGGGGAATCTCAGGCATGGTTTTTTATGTAGAAATCAACGGTCGCGTGCCACTCATTGGCAATGCGCATGATCCCAACGTTACGAACCAGTCATCTTTGGGGTGCGCGTATGACCTGCCCTCGACGTAGCCTGCGGTTGGCTTCAATCCTGCACTTCCGCGAATTTTCACTGCACGATGTCTTATTTCCGACAGACCAAGATCGTCGCCACCCTCGGTCCCGCCACCGAGTCGAAAGAGATGCTGGCCAAACTCATCACTTCGGGTGTCGATATCCTGCGATTAAACATGGCCCATGCTTCCCACCAGTGGGTCGATGACGCCATGTGGTTTATCCGCGAAGCCTCCGTGGAGGTGGGGCGGCACGTGGGGGTCATGATGGATGTCAAGGGACCCGAAATCCGCACCGGGATCGTCGACGCACCCATCGAGGTGACCGAGGGAGACCACTTCGAGATTCACGTTGAAGATGCCAATCCCACCGGTGACGTCGCGGCTGTTTCGGTCAACTATCCCGGACTCCCTCAAGACGTGAAAGTCGGCGCCACCGTGCTCATCGACAGTGGCCTGATTCGAATGAAGGTCGTTGCCAAGGATGAGGAGCGGGTGCGTCTGGAGGTGCTCACCCCCGGTTCGATCAGCTCCAAACGGCACATCAACCTGCCGGGGGTTTTTGTGAACCTCCCATGCCTTACACCCAAGGACGAGGCCGACCTGCGTGCCGGTGTAAAAGCGGGCATCGACTTTGTCGCGCTGTCTTTTGTGCGGCAGGGTTCGGACATCCGCACCCTGCGCGCTTTCCTGGATGAGCTCGGCTCGCAAGCCAAGATCATTGCCAAGATCGAGGATCAGGCCGGAGTCCGCAACATGCGGGAAATCATTGCCGAAGCGGATGCCATCATGGTCGCGCGCGGCGACCTCGGCATCGAGATTGATTACCATCGTTTGCCGCTCGTGCAGACCAAACTGATCGCCGCCTGCCGCGACGCCGGTAAACCCGTCATCGTCGCCACCCATTTGCTGGAGACGATGATCTCTGCACCCATGCCCACCCGGGCGGAGATCTCCGACATCTCAAATGCAATCCGAGAACAGGCTGACGCGGTCATGCTGTCCGGCGAAACCACCGTCGGAAAATACCCGCTCGAATCCGTGCAGGTGATAAAGAACATCATCGAGAGCATCGAACCATCGGTGACATTCGAACTGAACAGGCGCCTCGTGCTGGAGGAGCCCAAAGCCAAGATGCTGCGGTCCGCGGCATTTCTCGCCCAGGATCTCGGCGAATCCGCCATCATCGTGTTCACGCGCAGCGGATATCTCGCCTACACGTTGGGCGCGCTCCGGCCCCGCGGCGTGCCGGTTTTTGCGTTTACGGACATCGAGCCCTTGTTCCGGCAACTCCTGCTCCCGTGGGGCGTGGAACCATTCTTGATGAATTTCTGCGACGACCCCGAGCAAACGATCCTCAATGCCCTCAACCTGCTCGCCGAGAAAGGTTGGTTGAAGTCCGGCACGATGACCGTGGCCATCACCAATGCGCTTGAACACGGCAAAGTGGTCGAGTCCCTGCAACTTCGGCGCATGCCGTAACTGCATTCTGGATACACCCTACGTCGCGCCCGGCGCCCATGGGGTCAGTGGCCGATGAATAGTGTAGCACAGTCTCGCGCCACCGAGACGAAGTTCATTTTTTGCGGCCTGACTCCTTGCCCGCAACCGTATCCAGTTCCTCACCACCCCGCCACCGGCGGCCTCCCACCGGCCAGCAAAGCCGGCAGCCATGTCTGCTCCACCCGATCCCAGTAGGCCTGTTGGTTGTCCCCCTCCGCTTGATGCCCAGCATCCGGCAGGATCACCATTTCACGCGGGCCTTGAACCTGATTAAACGCGGCAAAAATCCCGGCAGGAGGACAAGTGAGATCTTTCAAACTGTTGCCCACTAAAATCGGACAGGTGATACGGGATGCAAAATTGACGATGTCATAGTAGCGACCCGCCTCTGACACGGCGGCCTGATCTTCGGATTCCGCCATCCCCCGCCAATAGGGAAACCCCGCGGCGCGCCCAATATCCACGCCGTTGAAATCGGCTCCTGCCGGCACGAGCGCCATCGCCGCCGTGACATCCGGATGCAGGCCTGCGGTTACAAACGCCTGTTGCCCGCCTTGACTAACACCGGTGACAACGATGGTTCGACCGTCCCAGTCGGGCCGGGTTTTGAGATACTCCACCGCCCGATAACACGAAAGATACATGCGCAAAAAGTAGCTCGTTTCCCGGTCGGTATTCCCCTGGGTGAAATAGTGTTTTAACGGGCCGTCCGCCTGCTCCTGGTAAAACTCCTCCGGTTGGTCGATCGGCAGGTCGTGCGGCAGGATGTTCAACGCCAGCCAGCCAGCCTTCGCACGCTCCGTCACCCACTCCGGCTTCAAGCCGTAGACCCCGGCCCATTGCACGCGCAGCAGCGCGGGGAATGTTTCACCCTCGGTCGGCCGGGCAACCTGCCCATGTATCTGAGATCCAAATACATGATCCATGGCAACGAGATGATAGTCGACCCCATCCACCCCCACATCCTTCGGCTTCAGTCCGGGAGCCATCGGCACGGATTCGAGCAGGGCGATCTTTTCCGCCCAAAACGTGTCAAAATCATCCGGGAGCGGCTCCGCCGGTCGAATGCGATCAGGTGCAGCCACCGCTCCTCCCTCACTGTGCCTCTCCTCTTCCCCGGCGTCCCACTTGATCTGCAGGAGCATGGCATTGGGCGAACCGAAGGTCGACGTGAGGGTCGCCGGCAGATCAGCCGGGGACAACTCACCGACGTCTACGGTTGTTTCACCACCCGCCTTGAAGGCGTATCGCGCCGCCGCAGGCGCAGGGTTCTCCCCGATCCAGTCAACGGTCCAAATGACCGTGTCTCCGATACCGTAGACACCCGATTCCCGGTCAGGTTGAACCTCAAACTTTGCAGCGGCTGTCAGAGCCGTTGCCGCAACCAAAACAACGAGGCGAAACCGGCAGGGAAGATTCATCGGTTGACACAGCAAATGCAATTGGCTTCCCACCGCAATCCGCGGTCGATACAGTCCGCCGATAATTCGCCGACCGTTGAGCTCGCGTTTCGTGATTCACCACCCACGCATTGCACCGCCTGATTTCTTCATCTTGGATGATGGCCACCCATGAAACCCCTTCTCGCCCTGACTCTTGGTTTTCTCGGCTTGTTCAGCGCCACCCTCAGCGCGGGTGTTGTTACCGAAAACGGCCGTCTTCGTGTCGAAGGAAATCGCATCGTTGGTTCGCACGGTGACCCGGTTGCCGTGGCGGGTGTAAGCCATTTTTGGAGCCAATGGATGGGTCAATACTACACGCGTGAGACTGTCGACTGGCTAGTGGAGGATTGGAACATCACCCTTACCCGCGCTGCCCTGGGGGTGCATCCCGACGAGGGGTATCAGCAATCGCCCCAACGCGAATTTAAGAAGGTCCAGGCCGTTGTGGACGCTGCCATCGCCAACGACGTCTATGTGTTGATCGACTGGCACGACCACCACGCCGAAAACAACCTGTCCGATGCCATCGCGTTCTTCACGGTGATGGCCCAGATCTATGGCGATCAACCGCACGTCATTTACGAAATCTATAACGAGCCGCTCAAAGTCTCGTGGTCCAAAGTCGTTAAACCCTACGCCGAGAAGGTCATCGAGGCGATCAGGAAGCATGATCCGGACAACCTGATCGTTGTCGGAACGCCATACTGGTCCCAACGCGTTGACGAAGCCGCCGCCGATCCCATCGATGACCCCAACGTCGCCTACAGCCTGCACTTCTACGCCGGCACTCACGGCGATGACTTACGAGCGCGCGCCACCCAGGCTCTCGAAATGGGTGTCGCCCTGATGGTCACCGAATGGGGCACAGTGAACGCCAACGGTGACGGTGATCTGGCCTACGATTCTGTGGCCGAATGGATGGACTTTATCGCCACCAACCAGCTTTCGCACGCCGCCTGGGCGGTCTCCAATAAAAACGAAGGCGCCGCGATCCTTAAACCCCATGTCACCACCATCAGCGGCTGGACCGAAGACGATCTCACCGAAAGCGGCCTTTTCCTGCGTAATCTCCTCAGAGAAGGGGTCAGGCCGTGATATGTGAATTTCTCCAACCCACCGCTTCTGCTGGATCCTAATTCCCACAAAATTAACAAGTCACAGCCTGACCCCTTATCATGAAACCTACCTTGCTCGAAGTTATCTCCCAACGCCGTCTTGTCTGTGATGGAGGCATGGGCACCCAACTTATGCTCGCCGGCCTTGAACAAGGTGCTTCCGGCGAAAAGTGGAATCTCACCTACTCGGAGCGTGTGCTCGCCATCCAGCGTCGCTACGTCGAAGCCGGGGCGGATTGCATCATCAGCAATACGTTTGGTGCATCGCGCATGATGCTTGAGCGACACGGGGTCGCCGACGATGTGGTCGCCATCAACCAAGCCGCCGTCCGCATTGCCCGCGAAGCGTTCGGTGATCGCGAGGGCTACGTGCTGGGTGACATGGGTCCACTTGGTGCCATCCTTGAGCCGTATGGTGAGCTGCCCTACGATGAAGCAGTCGAAATCCTCACCGAACAGGCCAAGGCACTGGTCGAGGCCAAAGCGGATGCGATCATCATTGAAACCCAAACCGGCCTGGAAGAAATCGGCGCCGGAATTGAAGCCGCCCAAGCAGCCGGTGCCTCCTGCATCATCGCCTCTCTTGCCTACGACCTGTCCATGGATGGCACGTTCTACAAAACCATGATGGGCGTGTCTCCTGAAGACGCCGCCGAGTTTGTAGAGGAAAAGGGCGCCAACATCGTCGCATTAAACTGCGGCACCGGCATGGATATGCCGGGGGCGGCAGGTGTCGTTGAAATCTACCGCGAGACGGTCGACTTGCCCGTCATGATCCAGCCCAACGCCGGGTTGCCGGTGCTGGAAAACATGAAGGCGGTCTACAAACAGCCTCCGGAAGAGACCGCCGCCAAGGTTCCCGACGCCCTCGCCGCCGGCGCCAGCATCATCGGCTCCTGCTGTGGCAGCACGCCCGACCATACTGCCGCCATTCGGGCCAAGGTCGACGCCTTCAACGCCGCGAATTGACCCCGCCTTTGCGGTTGGTCGGGAGGTTCATGGCTTTTTGCGGATTAGATCTGTAACTTTCGGCGAGCAGGGGGGTTCTTCATCCCGTGCTTACCGATCTCCAGCTTGCGTTCCGTCAGCTCTTCAAGGCTCGCGGGTTCACCGTGATTGCCGCGTTAACCCTGGCCGTCGGCATCGGCGCATCGACCGCCATGTTCAGCGCGCTACGGGCTCTCGTGGTGCAACCGTTCAACTACCCCGACTCCCACGAAATCGTCCACGTTTGGTCGGGTGACGGGTGGCCCCTGTCTCCCATGGACTTCAAGGATCTCCGGGAGCAGAATACCTCCTTTGAGACCTTCGGAGCCTACCATCCCGGTTCGGTTAACGTCGGACTGAACAACGCCCAGGCTGTGCCTGCCGTCCGGGGCACCCATGAGGTCTTGCGCGCGTTCGGCGTGCAACCCGCCCTCGGACGCCTGTTCACCGCGAACGACGATGTAAAGGGCGCGCCGCCCGTCGTCATCATCAGCCACAATCTGTGGCAGCAAACATTCGGCGGAGACCCCGATTTGATCGGCAATATCATCCGCGTAAACGGTAGCGACATGACCTTGGTAGGCATCATGCCCGCCGATTTTGAGTTTTCGGGACCGTGGGTGCGCACAGTCACCGTGCAGGCCTGGCAGCCCTATGCCATGGAAGACCTTAACGACCGGGGCAGCCACTGGCTGAACGGTGTCGCTCGACTCAAAAACGGTGTCACGGTCGGTGCCGCGCATGCCGAGATCCAGACGCTCGGCAAACGATTCAGTGAGCTCTACCCGGACTCCAACACCCGCAAGGAATTTCTCGTCCGCAGCCTGCGTGAAGAGATGACCCGGGATCTGGGCGAAGAGGTGTGGTTGTTATTCGGCGCCGTGTCGCTGGTGCTGTTGGTGGCCTGCGCCAACGTGGCTTCGATGCTCCTCGCTCGCAGCGCCCAGCGCCAAGGCGAGTTCAGCGTGCGTGTCGCCCTCGGCGCAACTCGCGGGCAATTGATCCGCCTCGCCCTCACCGAGAGCATGGTTCTCGCCGTTATCGGAGCGATCGGCGGCGGCTTCGTGGCCCTGCTGGGGGTGGAGGTTCTGCAAGCCATCGCCCCCACCAGCGACGCACGGAAGGCTGCGATGGTCATCGACTTTCCCACGCTGGGGTTCGCCTGTATCGCCACACTGATTACGGCTCTGCTCGCCGGGCTGCCACCAGCCCTATCGGCGGCACGCACCTCCCTTGCCGGTGTCATTCGCAACGATGCCCGGGGATCGGTGGGATCGCGGTCCCGGCATTTGATGCTGCGCAGTCTGATCATTGCCCAGATCACCATCGCCTTCGTGCTCGCCAACGGTGCCGCCTTGTTTTCGGCCAGTTACTTTCGGATCCTGGAAGAGAACTCCAAGCTTTCGACCGACCGGGTGCTTACCGCCAGGCTCAACCTGTTGGGGGATCGATTCAGCGAAAATGAGGACCGCGTCCAATTCTGGCAAAACCTTGAACGCGAATTGGTGAAATTGCCCGGTGTGACCGCCGTGGGTCTGACATCAAAACTCCCGCTTGAAGGCGGCAGCAATACCAACGCCTTGGTCAACGACGAGGTCTACGACCCCACGCAACGACGCATCCAGGTTGAACGCTCTTCCGTCAACGAGGGATACTTCGAAGCGATGGGCCTGCGGCTGGTGCGGGGACGCAATCTCTCCGCAGCCGATGATATGGGCGAGGACGGCCACCTTGGCGTCGTGGTAAACCAGACCTTTGTGGAGCGTGCTTGGCCCGACACCAATCCGATCGGACAGATCTTTCGCGCCAATCAGCCCGAGGACCCCTGGTATACCGCCACCGTTGTGGGCGTCGTGGAAAGTAACCGGCAGTGGGGCACCACCCAGCCGGTGCAGGCGGAAATGTTTACGACCCCACCCGGTCATTGGGGCAACACGGTTCACATCAATCTGCGTTCGGACCAATCTGCCGAGTTTCTCACGCCGATGCTGCGCGAAGTCGTGCGCGAACTCGACAGGGAACTTGCCCTGGAAAACATCCGCACCTTTGAGGAAGTCGTCCGGGACGGCACGGTCGGTGAACGTGCCCTGGCCGGGCTGGTTAACTTCTTCATGGCCACCGCCCTTGGCCTCGTTGCGGTTGGTCTTTACGGCACCCTCAGCTACCACGTTGCTCAACGGACCCGCGAAATCGGAGTGCGCATGGCCATCGGAGCAGTGGCTGGAGACATCCAAAGGATGGTTTTTCGCCAAGGTCTCACGTGGGTGGCGATCGGCGTGGTGCTGGGTATCGGGGGCACATTCGCAGTCAGCCGGTTGCTCACCAGCATCGTCTATGGAATGGAAGGCCTGACCGCGACGCCCCTCGCACTCGCCACCGCCGCCGTTGGACTCGCGGCAGTGATCGCCATCTGGCTTCCCGCCCGCCGCGCTGCCCGACTCGACCCGATCGAGGCCCTCCGCATCGACTGAATCGATTAAGGGCTGACCCCTTCGAGTTCGAGTTGATCGGTGGGTTTTTCTTTTCCCTCAAACCAACGGGGATCAACAATTTGTGTGCCAGGTCGTTTGCGACTGCCATGACGGGCGAAGACTTGTTTGGCCTTTTCCCGTAAACTGTGGCGTTTGCGCAATGCCGCAAAATGTCCCCGTGCCGCCCGCACCGCTTCTTTGTGATCCACAATCGGACGCGGGTAATCCCGGCCGATCATACAGCGGACCTCGGATTGAACCATCGTAGGCATCGTCCAAGGTTCGTGGATGAAGTCGGAGCTCACTTCGCTCAACTCGGGCACCCATCGCTTGATGAACCGACCGTCGGGGTCCTGATCCTGGGACTGCTTGACCGGGGAATACATCCGCAACGTGTTGATGCCAGTCGTGCCACTTTGCATCTGCACCTGCGGCCAATGTATGCCGGGTTCATAATCGGTGAACCGACGCGCCAAGACCATGCCGCTCTCCCGCCACGGTATCCACAGGTCATAGCTGGCGAACGACATGAGCATCGCACGCATCCGGAAATTGATCCAGCCGGACTCGCGCAAACTGCGCATGCAGGCGTCAATGAAGGGGTAACCGGTTTGCCCGTCCGTCCAAACACGCAATCGAGTCTCCCGTTCGTCACTCGGCAAGGCGGTTTCAGAGCCGCATCGCAACTCATCCAATTCGGGGATGAAGGCCCGAAACTCCACTCGCGGTTCCGATTCGAGTTTCTGAATGAAGTGGCAGTGCCAATGCAGTCGCGCCAGAAACGCCCGCAACGATCCGAGGCGGTAGGCTGCGGACTGCTGCTTTTGTTGCCGCAGTTCTCGCAATTCCTCCACCCGGGCCTCGGTTGCTTGCACGATCTCGCGCATCGAGATCGTGCCATAAGCCAACGGCACACTCAGGCGGGAACAGGCTTCGGCCGCCGTGAGTGGACTCGACATCTCGGACTGATAGTTGGCTCCCCGATGAGCCAAGAATGACCGCATCAAAGCCAAGCCATCCTCACGGCGAGCTGATTGCCGTAATGGACAGGGCTCTCCGCTGAGGCCAAGTGCAGCCGCTGAGGGGATCTCGAAGTTGTCGTTCCCCTGCAAAATCTTCGCGATCAACCCTTGAGCTTCGGCCCGCTGGATTGTTCCAGGTTCGGCCAAAGGCTGATGCATCAGATCCTCCCACCGCCCTGCCCAGCCATCGCGCTTTTCCAATCGCCGAAAAACACCATGTTGCAAGTGTTCCGTCCAGCCCACGCCAACGCGGCGCGTCCACTTGCCCACCGTCTGATCACGCCGAAATGTGATGTCGTTGCCCGTCTCTTGGTGAGACCAGAGGTGCAGTCTTCGGCCTTGGGCTTTGGCGCGGCTGGCCAGCTCATCAAGGACATCAACCACCTCGCCCCGCACGACCCAACATGGGACACCCAGCTCGGCCAGTGCTTTCCGCAAGTCTGCCAAAGCCTCGGCCACGCACTCCCAATGACGCGGCGCATAATCACTCGCTCCGATCACCTCGGGTTCGATCACATACAGTCCAATCGTGGGTTCACCCGACATCAACGCGTCCCTCAACGGCGCATGGTCGACCACCCGCAGGTCGCGTTTGAACCAAACGATGTTGAGCATGCTTTTTGCAGGGGACACCTGGCATCTAACCAGAAATCCTGCGACCGGCAACCGGCCGTCCGACGTTGCCGCAGACGGATGCTTCACGCCGCCATGACGGTCATTGCACAGCGTCACTGGCGGATCCGATGGGGCGTGGATTCCATGAGGCATGTTGCGTTTGTTTTACTGGATTCTCACCCCGCTCGCTGCGACCAGCTTCATCGTCGCCGAGATGCCTCCCTTTTTCGCCTTTGGTTATGGCTTCAAGGACCGCAGTCCGTCCGAGACCGTTGATTGGCTGAGTAAGAACGGCTACGACGGCATTGCGGCAAACGTCTGGAACGACCAGCTGTTCACGGAACTCGAATCCATTTGGGCTTCCGAAACCGTTCATTCGGAAGGATTTAAGGTCTATGGCGTCTATCACCCAATGAAAGTAACCGACCCGGAACAGCGACAGCGCGCGAAGCGAGTGATCAGAGCAGGAGCACGGCACGGAACCCCACTTTGGCTCGCGATCCGGGAGGAGGAGGCAACCACAGAAAACGTCGTCGCCTTCATCCAAGAGCTCGCTGATTTGGCTGCGGAGGTGAATAGCTTCATTGTCCTCTATCCGCACGATCGCCAATTTATCCTGACCGCGGAGCAAAGCTTGGAGCTCATTGCCGCAGCGGATCGGCCCAACGTCTACACCAGCCTGCACCTGCATCACGAAATGCGGGCCGGCAACCACGACCGCCTGGCCGAGATCATCGCCAAGGCAGCCCCACTCAGTCGACTCGCTTCAATCAGCGCGACCAATCCGCCTGATCAAATCAACCGCGGCTCCCGCGATTGGAGCGATGTGGTTCAGCCTTTGTCCAAAAATCCCGAAGAAGTAGCTGAATTTGTGCAAAATCTCCTGAAATCCGGCTATTCAGGCCCAATTGGCTACCAAAACTTCGGAATTCCCGGAAATCCGGAGACCCACCATATCGAATCTCTCCAACTTTTCTTCAAAATGGGGTCAGGCTGTGATATATGAATTTTTTTAGAAATTGAAATCCACATAAGATCTTTAATTACAATATGTTAATAGAAAACAGGTGATGATATTTCATATATCACAGCCTGACCCCATCTGTATGAGCCCGAAGGCCCATGTCCCCAAAATCTGCCGCTTGCCCGACGAGCGTGATCCCTTATCGCGCTACCAAAATATAGCTTTCGCAGGCTGGTGCTCCTTACGGGAAAGTCCATGCTTGGCGGTTATTATCTCTGCCACATCCCGTATCTTTTGGGTCCTCGGTTGCTTGGGACTGACAACCACCACCCCAGGCTGGAGCCAGAATTCTCCGACTGAGGCCATCATAGCCACACCTGAAACTGCGGACGAAACCATCGTGCAGGAGAACAACAAGGTGGAGCTCGTCGACGACGCCAGCCTCGACGAGGCCATCGACCGCCGACCAGACCTCGCCTTCAGCAACGTGAGTCTGGATCAGGAGAACAGTGGAATCTCCCTTTCCACCATCCCGGCCCAAGCCGTGGAAAAGGCCGAGGTGCTCAAGGCCGCCACTCCTGACCTCGATGCCGACACCCGGGGCGCGATTCTGCGGGTAAAATACCGCCCCGGTTATGAGCTCGAGGAACGTCTGGTCAGTGGTCGGATTTACACCCGCTACAAGGGCATTTACGACTCCTGGGGAGCGCTGGGCGACTTCTCATGGGCCCAGCGTATCGGCGAAAACGCCGGCATTCGCGCGACCATTGAAGCCGACTCGATCGAACGCGGTTCCGACGTCATGGACTTCAATTGGAGCGAGCGCACCGCTGATGCGACCGGCCTGCCTTGGGTCAATCGTATCAACCTGAATAATTCGCGCCAGGATTGGACCACGTGGCGTTTCAACAGTAGCGCCGATTATCGTTTCGACAAAAACAACGACATCTACCTGCGACTCGCTTACGAGTCCGAGCAAATCGAGGGCATCAGCTCGAGTGTACAATACCGCTACGGAGACGAGGAGGATTTCAGCTCCTTGACGGCGGACGAAGGGACCACGGCGGACGGTCGCTTGGTTCGGGTTGCCTCCCATTGGGAGGAGGAAGCTGAGGAGCTTTCCGTGACCCTCGGTGGCAACAATCTCGCGGGTCCCGTTGAACTGGAATGGCGCACTCAACACGTTAGCGAAACCGAGGGTGAACCCTTCGATCGCGACGTGCGCTACAGCCGCGAAGGCATCACGTTCGGCTATCGCGACGCCCGCGGACGTTACCCGGAAATCGTCGTCCCGGAAATTGATGACCCCGGTCTGTATCCACTTGAGAGTTACGACAACTCCACCCAGGACGAAGAAGAAACCACCTCGGTCGCCGCGATCGACTTGAAATGGGAGGACGGCTTTCTTGGCAAAGGCGACTACCTGAAAATCGGCGCAAAGTATTCGCGCGATGATCGCGAGATCGTGCGACGGCTGCAGGCCTTTGACGCCGCGTCTCCCGACGCCCTGCGTCTGGCCGATTTCCAATCCCCGTTCACCCGCGATGATTTTATCGGTCGCGGCTTCTCCCCGGGGGCCGTGCCGGACGCCGAGGCAACCGCGGCCTTCGTCGCGGCGAATCCCTCCACGGTCGTGCTTGATCCCGTGCTGAGCGCCCTGCGATCCGACCCCGGGAGCTATGAGGTGCAGCAGGATGTCACCGCCGCCTACACCATGATAAACTGGCAGGGCGAACGACTCCGGGTGGTGGCCGGACTGCGCTTTGAGGATACCCAGCTCAGCGCGACCGGTAACGAAGTGATCGTTGAAGGCGACGAAATCACCGTCGTCAGCAACACCGCCGGCAACGGCTATGAGCAGGTTTTCCCCGGCCTGCACATGCGCTACGAGCTCAGCCCCTCCCTGACTCTGTTTGGCTCAACAACCAAGACCATCCAACGCCCCAATTTCAGCTACACCGCGCCTTTCCGTGTCATCGACATCGAGGACAGCGAGATATTTGAAGGCACCCCCTCGCTCCGTGCCACCCTTTATCAAAACTACGACCTCTCCCTCGATTACCAGCCCAACGAGGACCTCTTGATCTCAGGCGAGGTGTTTTACCGCGATGTCACGGACCCGGTTTATCGCCAGTCGATCTTCATCCCGGACGGACAGTTCGCGGGCTACCAACGCGATCAATTGCTCAACGGCGAACCCTCCACCCGCCAGGGTGCCAAACTGATTCTGCAACAACAGCTGGGAGCGCTTGCCGAACAACTCTCGGCTTGGTCCTGGAGCTTTGCCTACACCTACACCGAGACCGAGGCTTCGTATCCGCAACGCCCCGACGAGGTTCTCCCGCTGATCAATGCCCCCACCGATCGCATTGACGGCACACTAAGCTACCGGGGAGATCGCGCGTTTGTGCAACTGGGGGTCGATTACCGCTCCCGCATGTTGCATCGGGTCGGGGAAACGGGGCCGGTACAGGATCAGTTTGAGCGATCCCGCCTGTCGCTGAATGTGAAAGCCGAGCACAAAGTGAATGAGCGCCTGACCGCTTTTGTGGATTGGGAGAACATCCTGGGCGAATTCGAACGAGACATCACCGAAAGCCCCGAACGCCTGTCCAGGTATTTCCAACACGATCCGTGGATCGTGCTCGCCGGCATGCGGTTCAAACTGTGATCCCGAAGCAACGCGGTCGCGCTAAAGGTTGAGCGGCAACACCCTCGCCGCAGCCCGGATGCGTCACAGGCTGACGGATCACCCATTACCATGACCTCCCGTATCTTTTCCCTGTTTTTTGCCGTGACCCTTTCTTCCACCTCCGCTCCCGCTTCACCCGTCGGTCAATTTGCCCACAGCGGTGATATCGGCGGCCCCGCGCTTGCCGGCTCGACGTCCTACGACGAAGATACCCAGACCTATCACATGTCCGGAGCCGGCAAAAACCTGTGGTTTGGCGAGGATGAGTTCCAGTTCGCGTGGAACGAGATGGAGGGCGATTTCATCGTGCGCACCCGCGCGGAGTTCATAGGTGAAGGGGTCGACCCGCATCGCAAATTCGGCTGGATGATCCGGGCCGATCTCGACAAAGACTCAGTCTACGCCGACGGCTGTGTTCACGGCGACGGACTCACCTCCCTCCAGTTTCGTCGTATCAAGGGAGGGGATACAGACGAGGTCATCCTGGAGAACAAACTCGATGGCACCTACCCGGACGTCATTCAGGTTGAGCGGCGCGGCACCAAGCTGATCTTCTCCGCCGCCCGCTTCGGCGAACCGTTGGAGAGCGTGGAACTGACTGATCTACAGCTACCCGACCGCGTGCATGTCGGACTTTTCCTATGTTCGCACAATCCCGAGGTGATCGAGCAGGCAACCTTCCGCAACGTGCGCATCACCCGGCCCGCCCCCTTGGATTTCGAGCCCTACTCGGATTACATCGGTTCCCGGCTGGAAATCCTCGATGTGAAGACGGGCCATCGCGAAGTCGTCGCTGCCAGCGAGGAGCCGTTCGAGGCGCCCAACTGGACGGTCGATGGTGAGAAGCTCATCGTCAACGTGTCGGGTGGCGGTGCCAACCACGGACGCCTGCGAACCTTCGACCTGACGACCAAGACCTGGGTGGAACTCGAAACCGGTCCCGCCATCCGCAACAACAACGATCACGTCATCAGTTTCGACGGCCGGCAGCTGGCCATCTCCAATCACGACACCGATGACTGGATCTCGACGATCTACACGCTGCCCATCACCGGTTCCGCCCATCCCACCCGCATCACGGATCCGGCCTGGGGACATTCCTTTTTGCATGGTTGGTCACCCGATCATGAGTGGCTGGTCTACACCGCCCAGCGTGATGATCGCTGGAACATTTACAAAGTGAACATCGCTTCGCGCGAGGAGGTGCAACTCACCGATACCAACGCCCTCGACGACGGCTCCGAATACACCCCCGACGGCGAATGGATCTACTTCAACTCGGCGCGCACCGGCACGATGGAAATCTGGCGCATGCGGCCGGACGGCGAAGACCAACAGCAGGTTACCAACGACGCTCTCAACAACTGGTTTCCCCACGTTTCTCCCGATGGAGAGTGGATCGCGTTCATTTCCTACGGCGCTGAGGTTGCCGCTGAGGACCATCCCTATTATCAACACGTGACGCTGCGCCTAATGCCGATCGACAGCAGCGCTGAGCCCCGGGTGGTGGCTTACGTGTACGGCGGCCAAGGCACAATCAACGTGCCATCCTGGGCCCCCGACAGCCGCCACCTTGCATTCGTCAGCAACTCAGCGATGGTTTCGGGTGTTCCTGCCGGTTCGGGTCCCTAGTCCTGATCGGTCTCCCCCCTTCACTCACCCCACCCCCAGATCATGCGTCCCGAACAGTGGAAGACATTCCAACGCGCCGCCCGCGGCGAAAAACTCGATGAAATCCCCATGGCCCTCATCATCGACAGCCCGTGGATCCCGGGCTATGTTGGCGTGAGCCACATGGACTTTTACCTGGATCCGCAGATTTGGTTCGAGTCCCACCTGAAGATTCACGAGGAGTTTCCCGACGTGATTTTTGTGCCGGGCTGGTGGATGGAATACGGCATGGCGGCCGAACCCTCGGCCCTCGGTGCCAAGATCAAGTTCTGGGAGAACAATACGCCGTCGGAATACCACAATCTGTTCCGCATCGACGATGTGGATTTGATTCACGAATACGAAGTCGAAGCCGACGCCTTCATGGCCATGACCCTGCACCGCATCCGTATGCAGAAGCAGCAGGTGTTCGATGCCGGTTACATCATGCCGATGGTCACCGCGCGCGGCCCGATGTGCACCGCTGGATTTGTGCGCAACACCTCGGACCTGATGCTGGACCTGGTCGATGAACCGGAGAAGGTCCACAAGTTGCTCGATCTCACCACCCGCCTGATCATCGACTGGCTCAAGGCCCAGCACAAGGCAATCGGCGACTGTGTCGAAGGGATCTTCATTCTCGACGACATCGTGGGCTTCGTGAACGAGGACCATTACCTTGAGTTTTGCCACCCTTACCTCAAACGCATTTGCGATGCCTTTCCCGCGGATTGGGTGAAGTTGTATCACAACGATGCCGATGTCGTCGCCTGCATGGACCACCTGCCCGAGGTCGGTTTTAACGTGCTCAACTGGGGCAAGCAGACCGACATTACCGAAGTGAAGGAACGCATCGGCGACGAGATGACCCTGATGGGCAACGTGAATCCGCTCGAGGTTGCGGTGCGTGGCACTCCCGATGAGGTGCACGCCGCCACCATGGACGTGCTGACCAAGAGCGAAGGTGAACGCATCATCCTCTCGGTGGGCGGCGGCGTGAGCCCTGACATGCCCCGCGAAAACATCCACGCCATGCTCGCAGCCTTGAACGAATACAACGCCGGGCGAAAATCCGACTGATCGGAGTGAAACGTATCTCAACCCGCTCGGCGGGCGGAGAGTTCCTCGCCCATCTGGATGGCGACCTTTTTGGAGATCGGGTAAAAGAGCATGCAGGCCCAGCCGAGGGCGAAGAACAGGGCCGAGTAGAATCCCAGCATCTTACGGTAACCCCCCATGAGCTCACCGGTTTGGCGGGCTTCGAGGATCATCACGTCCCAGAGTTGTTTGGCCGCATCGGATTCAGCCAACAAACCCTGGGCCGCCACGGCTTGTTCCCACAGCGGCCGCACATCGGCATCCTCGGGATAACCATACATCGCCAGCAGCCAGCCCGTCACGGCTCCGCCCACCCCAAGGCCGGCTTTGAGGGCAAAGACAACCCCCGCAAACATGAACCCGGTCGCGCGACGATTCGTTTTCCACTCCCCGTAGTCCGCCGTGTCCGCAATCATTGCCCACATCAGCGGAATGGTCGGTCCATAGGAAAGACTGGTGAGGATCGTCAGCAGGAACATGGTTGAGACCGACGTCGAATCCACGAAGTAGAAACAACCCTGGGCCAACGTCGCGCCGCCCAAGCCCGCAATGAACACCGCCTTTTTGCCAAAGCGATTGGCCAGCACCCCGGCGGCAAGCACACCGATGATGTTCACGAGACCCCCCGTCATGTTGAACATGCTGAAGCCCACCGCGACCGGGCTGTCGCCCGGTTTCACAATCAGCCCAAACGTATCAAGCAGGCGAAACCCCACTCCGGGGTCGGCCATCGCTTCCGGCGAGGCAAAGAAACCCAACCGATCCACAAACGCGGTCAGCGCATCCGCATCAACGTAGTAGGTAAAGTAGTAGTAACCCGAGCCGCCGCGCAGTGCCAGGGTGATGAACATGAACGACGCCATGCCGAACATCGCCAACCAGGGGCGGTTCCTGAAGGCACCGGTGAAGTCGGCCCAAAAGTCCGGCTTTTGATTTGCAGGCGGCTGCACCCGCTCCTTGGCGCTGATGAATGTGATGACAAAGAGGCCAACCATGATCACCGCAAACATTCCGATGGTGAGCGACCAGCCTTTGGCGTCGTCGCCGTCGCCGAATTTTTTGACCAACGGCAACGTCAACCCTTGCACGACAAAAGCCGCCGTCATGGCCGCAAAGAAACGGAACTGCGACAGACTCGTGCGTTCGCTGCCGCTGCTGGTCATCACGCCGTTGAGCGCGGAATACGGCGCGTTGTTCACTGTGTAGGCCATCATCAACACCGTGTAAGTACCGACCGCATACCAAAGCTTCGCACTCTCGCTCAGGCCTGACGGGACCGTGTAGGCGGCCCAAAACAACAGTGCAAACGGCACCGCCGACCAAATCAGCCACGGTCGAAACTTGCCCCACCGCGTGTTCGTGCGATCGGCAATCGCCCCCATGATGGGATCGGTGATCGCGTCGCTGAAACGCACCAACAGCAGCATCCACCCCACGGCCGATGCGCTGATCCCCATGACGTCGGTATAAAACCCCGTCTGGAAGATGATCATCATCTGGAAGACAAAATTCGCGCCGGCGTCACCCAGACTATATCCAAACTTCTCCCGGAACGGGAGTTTCACATGGGAGGGGTCTTTGCTCATGGGGCGGGTAGCAAGGAGTGCGGCGGACCGGGGCGGTCCACTCGCAAAGGGAGGGGTTTAGGAAAAAGGCGCCCCGGCGGACGCCTTGGTTGGGAAACGTTGATTACCCGTGCAGGTAAGTGTTGAGCAGGTTCTCGAGATATTCCTGTCGACCGGAAGACGGTGCCGGCTCGCCCAGTTTGAAGGCGATTTTCTCCAGCTCCTTGAAGCCGATTTTCTTCTTCTCGATGTCGCGGCCGAAGCCAACGTCGTAGGAAGAATAACGGGACTTCACAAACTCGTTCAACTTGCCCTCTGCAAGGATGCGGCGGGCAATCTTGAACGCCAACGCGTAGGCATCCATGCCGCCGATGTGGGCGTAGAACAAATCGGTCAGATCAATGGAAGGACGGCGCAGTTTCGCATCGAAGTTGAAGCCGCCGGAGCCGAGGCCGCCGGCACGCAGGATCGACACCATGGCGAGGGTGAGTTCACGCACGTCGGTGTTGAATTGATCGGTATCCCAGCCGAGCAGCGTGTCGCCGGCATTCGCATCAATGGAACCAAGCATCCCGACCGCTGCCGCCACCTCGATCTCGTGATTGAAGGTGTGGCCGGCAAGCGTGGCGTGGTTGGTTTCGATGTTGAACTTGAAGTGGCGGTCCAGCTTGTAGGTGCGCAGGAAGGCGATGCCGCTGGCGACGTCGAAATCGTATTGGTGCTTGGTCGGTTCCTTGGGTTTGGGCTCGATCAAGAACTGGCCGGTGAAGCCAATCGACTTGGCGTAGTCGACCGCCATGTGCATGAACGCGGCAAGGTGGTCCTGTTCCCGCTTGAGGTCGGTGTTCAGCAATGTCTCGTAGCCTTCGCGACCACCCCAGAACACGTAGTTTTCGCCACCAAGAGTCTTGGTGACCTCAAGCGCTTTCTTCACCTGCGCCGCCGCATAGGCGAAGACATGGGCGTCCGGGCTGGTCGCCGCGCCGTTCATGTAACGTGGATTGGTGAAGAGTGAAGCCGTGCCCCAGAGCAACTTCACGCCACTCTCCTTTTGGTGGGCCCTGGCGTGCTTGACGATGGCGTCGAGATTCTTGTTGGACTCGCGCAGCGTTGCCCCCTCCGGCGCGATATCACGATCGTGGAAGCAGTAGAACGGGGCCTGGATCTTCTGGAAAAACTCAAACGCCGCGTCCATGCGCCGCTTCGCCACGGTGATCTGATCACGGCCTTTTTCCCACGGGCGATTGATCGTGCCCGGCCCAAACGGATCCGCCCCCACCCCCCGAAACGCGTGCCAGTAGGCAATGGAGAAACGCATGTGCTCCTTGAGGGTCTTCCCGTCGATGACCTCATCGGGATTGTAGTGGCGAAAGGCCAGCGGGTTGTCCGTGCCGGGACCTTCATACGGGATCTCAGGGATATCCTTAAAGTGACGTGATTTCATGAGTGGGTAATCGAATTGGGGGGAATCGGGTCGAGCCCGCCGGGGTGAGCGCCAACCATTCCCGATCGGTTCAGACGCTCAATCCGTCGACTGCGCTAACAATTGACTGTCCCGACCGGCTGAGCCTCCCTCAAACCATGACCACCCCGCGTCGCACGACTCTAGCCGACATAGCAAAGCGCGCCGGCGTGCACGTGACCACCGTTTCCCTCGCTCTGCGCAACAATCCCCGGCTTCCGGAGGCGACTCGACAGAGACTGCAAAAACTGGCCAAGGAGATGGGCTACCAAAAGGACCCGGTGTTGCAGTCCCTTGTCGCCTACCGTGGCCAGGTCATGGAGCGGCGCAATCCCCCGACGCTCGCCTACCTCACCAATTGGGACACAAAATTCGGTTGGCGGGAAAACATCGCCCATCCGGAGTTCCATGCCGGCGCAACCGCCAAAGCCGATGAACTCGGCTTCAAACTCGACCATTTCTGGATGGGCGAACCCGGGCTGACGCACCGGCGCATGAGTCAGATCCTCGAAACCCGCGGCATCACCGGACTCATCATCGCCTCGCACCGACGCGACACCGACGTCGCCCTGCATTTTGACTGGTCGCGATTCAGCGCGGTCAAGATCGACTACCTGCCGCACCAACCCCAGTTGCACAACGTCACCAACGACCAATGCAGCATTGTGCGAGAGGCCTTCCGCCGCGCCAAGGAACTTGGCTACGAGCGCATCGGTTGTGCACTGCACCGCGGTTGGGATCATGCGGTCGACCAACTCGGCAGCGCCGGTTTCCTGACCGAGCAATCGCGGGACGATCCAAAACACCTCGTCCCACTGCATCTCTTTCCCGAGCCCGAACCTGCCGAGGCATGGTTGATGGAAATCGAAGTGGATGCCGTCGCTCCGACGGCGGCATTTCGTCGTTGGTATGAAGAACATCGTCCCGAAGTGATCATTACGAAACGATCGTTCATCCAACCCGCCCTCGACGAACTGAACCTGCGGGTGCCGGAAGACGTGGCGCTGATCGACCTGTTCCTGGAAAACACCGATGGCAAGATCGCGGGTGTGCGACAGAACCACCATGCCGTGGGTGAGCTCGCCGTCGAGATTTTGGCCGGACAGCTGCACAACCACAAATTTGGCGTGCCGGAAATTCCCACGTCGACCTTTGTGGAAGGCACTTGGTTCAACGGCGCAACCTGTCCGGATCGAACGGGAGAAGGGGTTAGACCGAAACAAGTGGAATGACGATGTCATTGTAACCCCTCGCACAGCTCCGCCCCCGGGCAAGGGGTGGATAAGCAGGATCCTATTTAATTGTCGTCAGTCTACAATAATGCTTGCTTGTTGTAGCTTATCGACACAAAGGTTCCTCACCTGTCAGATTCATACAGCACCCCTACTCACCAGGGGGCGTATCTCCCCAAGGTCCAGCGTTCATCTCCAGTAACTCCAATCCCTCAACCACATCTGCCTCGCCTACGATGAACCCCACAATCCGACAGATCACCGCCGTCTTACTGCCCCTGCTGCTCTTGGGTGTGACAGGCTGCGAATCCACCAAAGTTGCCCCGGACCCCACCGCAAACCAGGATATCAACCGTCTCCAAACGGCCTTCACCGTGCAACGAGGCACTTCGGCCGCAGACTTGATTCAGCACCTTGGGGAACCGCAGCGGCGCTATCCCTTCAAGAAGCACGATGTCGAAGCCGAAGTCTGGGTCTACGAACGGGTCGTGGCCACCGATTCGGAACTGGTCATCATGGGTTCCCAAACCCAAAGCTATTGGGATCGCAACACGGAAGAGTTGATTGAATACGAGGAGCCCGTGTATGAACACCAAGTCTCAACCACGGTCGAGGTCACCGAAATCCTGCTGGTCGATGATGCCGTGTCCGCGTGGAAACGGCGCGCCAAGGACGAGAACAGTGTCGCTGGCAAAACCCGCTGAGTCTCCGATCTTTGCGCAGGCACTGCCCTTGTTGGTTAATTTCCTCAAGGACTGATTTTTCCAACCCTTCCAAGGGCTGCGTCGTTGTTGTCGCCAAACGACTATAAAACTTGTCCGTTGTAGCCTGTCGACACCAGGCTTTCAGGCATGACTCTCATGCGCAAAGAGCTGCTTCAAGGCACCCTGGAGCTCCTGATTCTGAAAACGCTCTCCACGGCCAGGCTTCACGGCTGGGACATCGCCAAACGTATTGCCGTGGTTTCCCAGGATCGCCTCAGCCTCAAGCAAGGCTCGCTCTACCCCGCCCTGCATCGCTTGGAAAACCGCGGGCTGATCGAAGCCGAGTGGGGAGTATCCGAGGCCGGCCGCAGCGCAAAGTTTTACCGTCTCACTCGGTCCGGTAAAAAACGCCTGACCGAAGAGCAATCCCAATGGGCATCGTTCGCCGATGCCATCGGCCGGGTGCTGGACATGGAGGGCAAGGCGTGAACGCCGAACGCTGGCGTTGGTTACGCTTGCGCTGGCGCAGTTTGTTCCGGTCTCGAAGGAAGGAGACCGAGCTCGATCGAGAACTCCAATTTCACCTCGATCAACTTACCGAGGAATATGTCGCACACGGCATGGCTCGCGATGAAGCCCGCCTGGCCGCCCAGCGCGAATTTGGCACCCTTGATCCTTATCGCGAAGCCTGCCGCGATTCCTGGAGACCCAACTGGATGACCGATCTGCTGCCGGACCTGCGCTTTGCGGTCCGCCAATTGAGCAAAGCGAGGAGCTTCGCCCTTGTTTCGATCCTGACCCTCGCCATCGGCATCGGCACCACCACCGCGATCTTCAGCATCTACAACAGCGTGGTGCTGCGTCCGCTGGACTACGCAGACTCGCATGAACTGGTGGAAATCCGCCGCGTCCAAGCAACCACCCAAGAGCAGGTGCCGCGTCGATTGGCGGCGTTTCAAGTATGGGAACAGCACGCGACTTCGTATTCCGATCTGGCGGCCTATTCCTACCTCAGCGGCAACATGACGGGGATCGAGCACCCCATTCGCCTGGTTGGAAACTATGTCACTCCCAACTTGTTTCGGACCCTGGGAGTGCAGCCAATTTTGGGACGCGACTTCACCGCGGAGGACGCGCTGCCCGGTCGCACCAACGTATTCATCCTGAGCCATGACTTTTGGCAGGAGTATTTCGGCGGCAGACCCGATGTCCTCAACCACACCATCCGTTTTAGCGACCAGTCCTTCAGCATCATCGGAGTATTGCCCCAAGGGGTTCGGGATGAGCCCGATACGCCGCAGGTCTTTGCTCCCTTGGATCGAAGCGTGATCGAACCTACTCGCCGCGGACTGATGAACATTGTCGGGCGCCTCAAGGAGAGTGTCACCCTGGACCAAGCCCAGTCCGAAATGGACGTGTTGGCAGCGCAACTGGCGCAAGCCAAACCGGACCTGTGGAGCGGCATCGAGACGCGGGTATTCCCGATGCTGGACTACCACGTGCGGGGGATCAGCTCTCCCCTCGCCATGTTGTTGGGGGCGGTCGCATTTCTGCTCCTCATTGCTTGCGTGAATGTGGCCAATCTCTCCCTCGCACGGGCAAGCACCCGCCAACGCGAGATCGCGGTGCGCACCGCTTTGGGGGCCGGGCGTGGTCGCATCGTCCGGCAACTGCTGGCCGAGAGCATTCTCCTCGCTTCCGTCGGCGGAGTCTTCGGCGTGGCTTTGGCCTACGGCATCATGCCCATGCTCTTGGAGTTCGCGCCCGCGGCCATGCCGCGAATGAACGAGGTGCGGATTGATGGCGTGGCCTTGGGATTCTGCTGTGTGATCACGATGGTTACCGGTGTCGGCTTCGGGCTGATGCCCGCCGTCATGAGCAGCAAGGTGAATCTCACCACCAGTATCAAGGACGGTAGCCGAGGCGCGGGCGGTGGGCGGCAAGGCGGCCGCCTTCGCCATGCCCTGGTCGTGGCGGAAGTTTCCCTCGCCATGATTCTGCTGGCCGGAGCGGGCCTGCTCACCCGCAGCTTTACCAACCTGCAGGAGACGGACCTGGGCTTTAACCCGGACCACATTTACGCAACTCGCATCCAATTGGAGCCTCACCGCTACCCAAACGTGGAAAGCCAACACACCTTCATCGACCGGGCGCTGGAACAGATCACGGCTCAACCCGGCATCGAGGCCGCCTCGCTCTCCACCACGCTGCCCTTCTTCCGGGTTTATGAGATTGGCATGGACATCGAAACAAACCGTCAGGATCCCAACCGGCTCCCCCAGGTCGGTTTCTTCGGCGTCACCCCCGATTACTTTGCCGTCACCCAAACGAAACTTCTCGAAGGACGCCTGTTTACCGACCGGGACCGCGGAGATAGCCCCCGGGTGGTCATCATCAGCAAGCGCTTGGCAGAACAATACTTTCCCGGCGTATCTCCGCTGGGGCGCCGCATCACCGTGACCACAGGCGAGGATCGTCCATGGTTTGAAATCGTGGGGGTGGTCGAGGAAGTACGGCACTGGGGGGCTCCCACCATCAACTCACCACAATTCTACATGCCGCTGCACCAGAGCTTCATCCCTGTTCGCATCGTGTTAGCGGTCCGCAACCAGCCGGGAGCACCCGACCCCGCCGGGCGCGTTGCCGCCGCCATCCGCGAAGTAAACCCCAACATCGCAGTGGCAAGGGAACTAGGCGAGCTTTCAACCTACGCGGACAACGCGCTTACACTGCACCGGTTCTGTCTGTTTCTCTTCGGTGTTTTCTCGGTCGTGGCCGTCCTGCTCGCGGCTCTCGGCATCTACGGGGTGGTGGCTTACACCGTGAATCAACGAACAACCGAGATCGGCGTGCGCATGGCGTTGGGCGCGCAACCGAGAGACGTCGTGCGGCTGGTTCTACATCGCGCCTCCATCATGGTGGGGGTAGGCATGATCATTGGCATTTCTGGAGCTCTTGCCGGTTCAAGACTATTGAACAGCGTGCTTCACGAAGTCAGTCCGCAGGACCCACTCACGTTCGCTGCGATTTCGATCGCCCTCGCCGTGGTTGCCGTGACCGCCTGCTATCTCCCCGCCCGCCGCGCCGCACAGGTTAGCCCCCTCAACGTCCTTCGAACCTAGTGATATCTCCGTCACCCAAACGTCACGGGCAAATACAACTGCCCAGCGATTCGAAGGTTGCCACGCAACCATGAATAATTTTCTCTTTTTACCACATTTTTTGTGGAAACCCCTTGATGTCCCCCATCCAGTTGCCGTTTCCCCTTCACTTCCTGATGATCCAATAACCGCTTCCACCACCACTTCATGATGAACCACGGCCAATATAACAGCTCGTTTGCTTCCGCGATGAAGCCGTGCCCGTTGGCCATGGAACTCTCCGTGGTGGGTCTTGGTTCCATTCGACGCAACTGGCGCGACGCGCTCGTAACCGTCAAAGCGACCAAGCACGACGACACGATAACCTAGGAAGTGGTGTAAACTATAGTATCTAGAACCTGATTTTCACCTGACGCCCACTTCCTTCCCGGAAGTGGGTTGTTTTTTGCCCGCGAAACCCACGACCGGACGAGGTCCCACCCCCTTGGGGCCGAGTAAAACCAAACCCGGCGGGCGTTTCGCCATGATAGCACCAAACACCCTATGTCCTCCCTCCCCTGCGCCGGATCCGGTCGAGTTGCTCGACTTGGTGGACCGCGCGCTGGCCGGTATCGCCCCGCGCCTCCCGGCCCACGTTGATCGTGACGATCTCGCCTCCGCCGGACGCGAGGCCTTGATGCACGCCACCCTGCGGTTCGACGGCCCGGCCGGCCAAGCCCGCGCTTTCTGTTTCGTACGGGTTCGCGGCGCCATGCTCGACGAGCTGCGGCGCCTCGATCCCCTCGCCCGAAGGCGGCGCGAACGCGCTCGGGCCGTGTCCCGGATCGAGCACGAGCTCACTCACGAACTGGGGCGCAGTCC
>JANQKV010000025.1 GCA_028280945.1 Opitutaceae bacterium | reverse complement strand
TACGGTGAAGTTGGACGAGATCCACTTCTATCCCATCGAAAGCATCGACACGGAGGAGCGCATGTTCCGGACCGGACAACTTCACATCACCAATGAGGTTCCACTCTCAAAACTACGGACATATCTGGAGGAAGATCCCGACAGCATCAGCGTCGCACCTTACCACGGGGTGTATTACTACCGGTTTAACACCACCCGTGAACCCTTCAACGATGTCCGGGTGCGCAAGGCTTTGGCCTTCGCCATCGACCGCACCGCAATTGTGGAAAACATCACCTTGGCCAACGAAAGCCCGGCATATCACGTCGTTCCGCCCCAGATCCTCGACTATGTAAGCAAGCATCGCTTCGAAGCCAACGTCGCCGAGGCGCAACGACTCCTGGCAGAGGCAGGGTATCCCAATGGCGAAGGCTTCCCGCCCACCGAACTACTCTATAACACGTCCGAAAAACACCGCACGGTCGCCGAGGCGATTCAGCAGATGTGGCGCCAGAACCTGAACATCAGCGTGGGGCTCTACAACCAGGAGTGGAAAGTTTACCTCGAGGCACAGGACAACTTGGACTTCCAAGTTGCCCGCGCAGGTTGGGTGGCCGACTACGTCGATCCGCATGTCTTCCTTGACCTATGGAAAACCGGCGGTGGCAACAACGACACCGGGTGGGGCAGCGAAGAATTTGATCAGCTGCTCGACCAGGCCCTCGACTCCCCCACAAACACCGAACGCTTTACGATCTACAATCGCATGGAAGAAATCCTGATCGACGAAATGCCGATCATGCCAATCTATCACTATACCAATTCAAAGCTCATCAGCCCCAATGTCCTCGGCTACAAAATCACCCCTCTCGACAATTTTCCTTGGAAACTGGCGGACCTGAATGACCAATAGCTGGTTTCCAGCCGCTGGAAACCAGTATCTAGAAGCTCGCAGCTCAAAAGCTCTTCTTGTAAACATACCCGCGGGCATCGGTGAATTCGAGTTCACGCGGGGTGATTTTGGTGACCCGAAGCTGAAGCACCTGGTCCACGGTATCGTAGAGTCGATAGACCCGATTGTTCATCAAAACCTTTGGGTCCGTGGAGGAAGCCCGCACGCCCGTGACCCGAGCGGACTCGAGATAGGCCAACACGGCCGTGTCTGGGGCAGTGTTATCTGCCCGAGAAGTCGTTACTTCTGTGGGAGTGGCCTGCTCGAGAATCGTCACCCGACGTTCCGCTTCTGTTGCTGCCAGGCGCGCTTCAACCCGAGAACGGAGAGACGTCTCGGAGGAAGCGGCTGCCGGTGGTGAGATCCCAGTGGGAGCAGCCTCCCGCGAGGGAACTGTATCAACGGCAACCGGAGGAGTCGCGACCGCCGAGGGCACGGAAGACCCCATCGAAACCTCAACCGTCTCGATTCGACCCGAAGGTCCCGTACTTCTCTCCTGTTTCAATTCGGCAATTCGCCCCGTAATCGATTGCTGCTCGCCAGCAAATTCCACCGCAACCGTGGTCACCTCTTCGGCTTCGGCCCGCCCAACATCATCAGGAGTGTCACCGGCAGGCAGTTCCGCTTCTTCCTCTCGCTTCATCGCGTCCGGAACCCGGGCCTCCACAACTGCGGGCGTTTCAGTCGCAGGGTGAACCGGTTGCCCTGCCTTGGTTGCAGCGGGTTCGGGCGCAGGTTCGGTTTCAGTTTCAATCACAACAGACGGTGTTCTCTGCACCGCAACCATCGAGTCTTCCGTTGCGGCATCAGAGTCGTCGCCGCGGGTGAACACCCAAACCACGACGGCCAAGCCTACCACGCCAGCAACTCCGGCCACCGCTTTGCCTCCGCCAAAGGACAATCGAGGTTGCGAGGGGGACGAGGCAGAAGGTTCCGGATCAGGTTCAGGTGAAGCTGCAGGCGGAGCCGCCGGTGGCGGCTTCGGAGGTGGCGGTGAAGCCGGCACGCCAATCTCGGGAGGAAGCATCTTGCCTTCCTTCGCGGCATCGGTTTCCGCCTGCTTCTTCTGCGCCTTTTTAAGGGCTTCGTTTATGAGACTCATGATCTAGACTCTAGTCTCCGGCTACTAGTAGCTTAGTCGCCACCCTCTAATGATCGCATGAAGCCGGTCATCATGCGTCCGATTTCTTCGCATTCATTGATAAGGGGAGAGAAGTGTTCCTGCAGGTCGGGATGACAATCCGAGACGTATGTTAGCCATTCCATCGACTCATCGTTGGAGGCCAATGCAATAACAAGGAAACGGTTATACTCAGCGGGATACCCCCGGCGTCCATAACCTTCAACGATGTTGGCAGAAACCGACTTAGATGCCCGTCGAAGCTGACTGCCTGACTCGAAGAGTTCATACTTCGGAAGTCTCAAACTGGCACTGTGGCATGCCACACCAAATGCATGGGCTCGTTGGTAGACCTTGAGATTACGATATGACATCGGCGTGGGGTTGACTGTAGTTTGGGGTGACAGCTAGGACGAATATAGGAGTGAACTTAGCTAGCAGCCAGCCCCTAAAGACTAGTAGCTAAAACGTTAACTTTTTGACGTCCTTGATCGCTCGGCGAACGTCCCAGTAATTGACCTCGTCGGCGTCGCGGATGTAGGAGGCGAGCAACGCTTTGTCACAGACGTTGTTGATGATGCGCGGAATCCCCTTTGAGTAACGGTGGATTTTGCGGGAGGCCCAGTCGGTGAACTTCGGACGGCCTTCGCTGCCGGCGAGAGACAGCCGGTGGCGGATGTAGTGGGCGACGTCCTCCTTGGTCAGCGGATTGAGCTCGTAGTGGACCAAAATGCGTTGCCGCAGTTGGCGAAGTTCGGGCAGCGCCAAGATGTCTTTGAGCTCCGGCTGGCCCATGAGAATGATTTGGAGGAGTTTCTGGGTGTCGGTTTCGAGATTGGAAATGAGTCGAATCTGCTCGAGGACCTCGAAGGACAGGTTCTGAGCTTCATCGATGATCAGCACAATCTCACGTCCGGAGGTGATGCGCTCGAGTAAGACCTCCTGCATCTGGGCGATCAGATCGTGCAATCCCTGCCCTTTGGCTTCCTCGCCGAGCTCACGCAAGATGGCCCGGAGCATCTCCTCCTCATTGATGCGGGGGTTAAGGATCAGCGCCGTATCCCATTCAGAGTTCTCCAGTTCGTTGAGCAGCCGCCGGCAAAGGGTGGTTTTGCCGCACCCCACCTCGCCCACCAACACGATGAATCCCTTGCGCTCCTGCAGCCCATAAAGCAAGTGCTGCAGCGCCTCCTGGTGAGTCGGACTCAAGTAGAGAAATTTCGGATCCGGGGTGATGTTAAACGGCATCTCCGAAAGGCCGTAATAACTCTGATACATGCTTCCTAGCTACCGGGGGCAAACGGGAACGCCATGCTTAAATACCTGCTGGCAATCTGGCTTTGCCGACTTTCACGGGGTTTTGACCGGCTCCGTGCAACTAGCCGATTGACAACAAGCAGCCAAAACGAACGACCAGCATATTGGCTTTTGTTTAGGTCCAATGTGCTAAGGTGCCTCAAATCGAAAGATCATTTCATCGGGTTTGGCGTAGCCCAATCTCCGCCGGATAACCAACTCCACGTAGGATGGGTCTTCTCGAAGCCGTCGGAGTTGCTCCTGTTGGTCGGCCAATCGCTGTTGGGCCACCAATAGACGCTCACTGGTCACGCGCGAGACCTCCTGCAAACGCTGATACTCCTGCCAAGTCTGCCATCCGAACGTAAGGGACCCTACGGCCAGCACCGCAAAAACCACCAAATAAATCGTAAGCCGAACGCTCCGCACCATCAACGAATGTTGCGAGTCACTTCCCCATGCAAGTGCCAAGCCTACGGTAACCAAGCTGTGTTCCGGTCTTTTCAGTTTCTCAAGTTACCTCCCCATCATTTTATCATCGAATGGCAGCCTGAGGCCTTAGGACGGCTTCGTCTTTGTCCAAGGTTTGTGATGTCTTGCACTTTCTGCGATTTCCTGTGGCCATTTCTCCGTGTCTAGCAACCAACGTCTAGATCCTAGCAACCAACGAAATCACGATGTGATTGCCGCGTTCCGAAGTGACCTCCGCGCTCCACTCCCGCTTCACCCACTCGAAAAAGCGCTCCTCATTGTCGTCACTTTGAACGTGTGTTCCCTCCCTTGGATGTTGGGTGGCATGCGGGTTTGGGCTCAATTGATCTCATTCGGATTGTCCATCGTGGCCTTAGGTTTAGCCCTCTTGCCCAGAAACTACGACGAGGACTTCGTGCACGGTGACGCCTACCGGCTTTATCCTCATCGCAAATTCCTCCGTTGGCCTGTCTGGTGGATAGGATTGGTGTTCTTCGGCTATGTGCTTATCCAAGCCCTCAATCCCGCCTGGGAGTTTGTGCAGATGGAGAATAGTTGGGGGATGCGCCAAATCGACCACATCGTATGGCTGCCCGCCGGCATGCTCACCCCATTTGAAGTGATGAATCCCTGGCGTCAAATGGTCATCTGGGGAAGTCCTTTTCTGACGGTTTGTGCGCTTTGGACGGGTATTACGCGCCGAAGATCAGTGCATGTTTTACTCTCGCTGATAGTGGCGAATCTCGTTCTCTTCGGTGTCTTTGCTATTACCCAACAGGTTATGGGCGTAACCAGGATTTACGGTGCGATTGCTTCCGCCAACGAATTCTTTGGTGCTTTTATCTATCGCAACCATGCTGGTGCTTATCTAGGCTTGGGCTTCATGCTGACTGCGGCTTTTGCGGGGTGGGTGCACTTTAGAGCCCTGCGTCGTTTCTCCCGGTCCAGTCCCGCGGCGTTGCTGGCATTTTCCGCCATCATTTTAGCAGTCGCCGTGGGAGTGAGCTACTCTCGGGGCAGCGTCGTAGTTTTGGGCGGCGGTATCGGTTGGATTCTTTTGTTTGGCACCTGTTGGTTGGTTTCACGGCCGAAAAGCCATGGTCAGCCCCTGCTGATAGGAGCATCGGCAACCATGCTTTTGGGAGCAGGCGCTCTTGGCTTGTCCGCCTTTAATGCGCAACGAACCTACGATCGATTTCAGCAGTTTTGGGAAGGCGACCAAACGACTTGGGAGGTGCGGCAATTGGCCACGCAAGCAACTTCAGAAATGTGGCGGGAAAAGCCTGCCTATGGCTGGGGAGCAGGTAGTTTTCGTTTTTTGTTTCCTCGCTACCAAAAAGCATATCCCGAAATCCAGTGGCTTCACCCGGAGCGAGAACAAGGGTTTATGTTTTGGGAGTTTGCTCACAATGATTGGATCCAAACTCCCGCCGAAGTGGGCTGGGTGGGGATCAGCTTACTTGGCCTGTTTATGTTATGGGGGTTCAGCTATCTGTTTAAAAACCGCGCCTGGCGACATCCCTTCGTCGTGGTCGGTGCAGGCGGTTGCCTGATGACCTTAGGGCACGCTCGAGTCGAATTCGTCTTTGGCAACCCGGCAATCGTGCTTCTGTGGGGAACTTTGGCTGCGACCATACTCTTGGTCAGCCAATTGGAGTCAGGCCCAGTCAAACCTCTCGCCCCGGAAGAGTCCTGAATCACAACCCACGACCTCAACCTCGTCGTGAGGGACTCTAGACACCTCATCCCCTGTAGGGAGAGTACTCTGGAATAAAGGTCTGTAACAGATCCTTCAGCTCTGAGACTGGCATATCCTTGTCGACCGCATCCCGCAATTTGCGGCGGATCACCTCGACCTTCTCCGGAGGATAACACTCTCCGACAAATCGCATGATCCGGGGATGACTAGTGGACTGGTGATCCTCGCCTCCATGCTGCAATTCTTCGAACAGTTTTTCTCCGGGGCGCAGTCCGGTGAAATGGACCTCGATGTCTACGTCCGGCACAAAACCGCTCAACTCGATCATCTGGCGGGCGAGGTCCGCAATTTTAACGGGTTCTCCCATATCCAAAACAAAGATCTCTCCCCCGGTCGACTGCAGCCCACACTGCAAGACCAATCCCACCGCTTCCGGAATGGTCATGAAATATCGGGTCACATCCGGATGGGTCACGGTTACAGGTCCACCATTGGCGATCTGTTGTTTGAAAACCGGTACCACACTGCCAGATGATCCCAGAACGTTGCCGAATCGCACTGCCGCGAAACAGGTCTGGTTTCTAGACCGCTGCTGGGCCGCCTGCATGATTATCTCGGCCATTCGCTTGGAGGCACCCATGACGTTGGTCGGGTTAATCGCCTTGTCTGTCGATATCACCACAAACTTCTCGACTTTGAACTCAATCGCCAGGTCCACCAACGCAGCCGTGCCCAGCGAATTGTTTTTCACCGCCTCTGCCGGCTGGCGCTCCATCAGGGGCACGTGTTTGTGCGCAGCCGCATGAAAAATGAGCTGTGGTCCAAAGCTTTCAAAAAGACCACGCATGCGCGGTCCATCCACGATGTCCGCAACTTCGGGTAAAATAAGCGCTCCCGCCCCCATCGCGAGCAGCTGTTGTTCGATGGGGAAAAGCTGCACCTCCGAACGCTCCACCAACATCAAACGCGCGGGATTCATCCGCAAAATCTGACGACACAACTCGCTGCCAATGCTGCCGCCTGCCCCGGTCACCATGACACGCTTCCCTTGGATCATCGTGCCAATTTGGTCTGTATCGAGTTCGACTTCATCCCGCCCCAGCAGATCTTCGATATCCACCATGCGTAGGCGGCTGGCTTTCACCCGACCGTTCATCAACTCATCCAACGAAGGAACGATTTCCGCTGTCAGGCCTACTCCTTGCACCAATTCAATGATCTCACGAATACGTTTTTGCGGAGCCGACGGCATGGCGATGATGACTTCGTCGAGTTTGAGCTCGGGAATACTTTTCAATTTCTCCGGCGCACCCAACACGGGCACTCCGTGGATGTTCAGTCGCCACTTTTCGGGATTATCGTCAAAAAGCGCTACCGGACGCCGCCCCAGTCCCCGCTTGGCCAAAAAATCAGCCACAACCATCGCACCAACGTCGCCGGCACCGATAACCGCCACTTTACGTTGTCGCCGGGTCGCCGGACCGGTGGGTTGCACCGCCGTCCGCTCGCGAATGGACCGCATCAGCACCCGGAACGCCCCAATCGCCAAAAGACAAATCACGAAGTCGATCAGGATTACCCCACGTGGGACCGGTTGACTGAATCCAAGTAGACTCCACCGCTCAATCAGCAGCGGAAGCGTAGCCACCGCCAAGCCCGCAACCAGACGATACAGGTCCGGCAGACGAAAATAGCTTAACAGCCCCCCAAATTGCCCGAACACCAGCAGGCACATGATCTTCCACGGCACGATCCACTGCAGCATGTGCAACCGTTGAACCGGCCACGGTTCAGGGATCCGAAAATCAAAGCGAATCTCGTAGGCGAAGTAGAAACTCAGCGTAACCAGTGAGCTGTAGGCCCCAGCAAGCAGGACCGCGCGACTCCACTGATTTCCCATCAGCCGACGTATTACTCCAGCATGAGATTCCTGCATCACGGTCATTACTGAGGACTCCCCTTCCAGCATTTCTGCACCAGATGAATCACGCGCCTGAGATCATCTTCGGTTAAGTTTGAGCCCGACGGCAGGCAAAGTCCGTGGGCAAACAGTTGGTCGGACACTGCCCCGCCCACGGTCTCGACGCCCGCCAGCAAAGGTTGTTGGTGCATCGGTTTCCAGACTGGGCGAGCTTCGATGTCCTCTTTCTCCAAGGCCAACCGCACTTCCTCGCGGGTCACCCCGCCACTATGTTCCGGGTTTATAGTCAGACAGGTCAACCAGCGCGTGCACCGTCCCCATGGAGCTTCCGGCATGAACTCGACTCCGGGCAAATTACTCAGGTTTTCCTCGTAAAACGCAAAATTTCGACGACGAGCATCGACGCGATCCGGTAGCACCGCCAATTGCCCGCGACCAATTCCAGCTAGCACATTGCTCATGCGGTAGTTGTATCCCGCCACGCTGTGCTGGTAGTGCGGTGCCGGATCACGTGCTTGGGTGGACAAAAATCGGGCTCGATCCGCCAACTCAGTATCAGCGGTAACCAACATGCCTCCACCGGAGGTGGTAATGATCTTGTTGCCATTAAAGGAGTAGATTCCGAAACGCCCCACCGTTCCCGGCACTACTGTCAGCGCCCCACTACTCTCTTGGAGGTTGGACTCGGCACTTTGCCCCTCTTTCCTCTTACCCGAGTCCAAGGTTTTCAGTTTTTCAGATTTCAGCGTTTCAGTTTTTCCTTCAGGTAAGCGCCGGGAAAAGTACGTCGCGCCCAAGGCTTCGGCTGCATCTTCGATCAGGATTACGCCAAATGCCGCACATGTTTCCGCAACTGAATCCAAATCCGCAGACTGCCCGTAGAGATGCACCAGCACCAGTGCCTTGGGCAGCTGTCCGTCACGGGCTCGCTTTTCAAGGAATTGTTGTAGCAGGAAGGGATCGAGATTCCAGCTTTGCGCTTCGCTATCGATCAGGACCGGCGTGGCTCCCAATTGCAGAATGGGATTCACCGAAGCCACAAAAGTAAGAGTCGAACACATCACCTCGTCCTCTGGCCCCACTCCGGAAAGCAACAGAGCGAGGTGCAAGGCCGCAGTGCCGGAGGACACCGCCACGGCATGAGCTGCCCCTACCGCATCTGCAAACTCCGTTTCGAACGCAGACAAATGTGGCCCCATCGGCGCGATCCAATTGGTGGCGAACGCGTCCTCCACGTACTTGGCCTCCAAATCGCCCATGTGTGGAGATGATAGATAAATGCGACTCATTTGTAAGAACGGAGACTGCAACCTGTGGGCGCAACCAAGAGCGAGCGAAAAGTTAATACTGGATGCCAGTCGCTCGATCGCGAAGAACCGGACTTCGGAGCACAGTCCTGAATTTCAGTTTTCAGGTGTCAGATTTTCAGCATTTCCCTTGAACTCCGGCATAGTCGCTTCGCCCGCTGCTGAAATACCCCGACGAGCAAACACTTTGGCGATAGTCATGATCAGGATTTTCAGATCCAGACTGAAGCTGAGATGATCCACATACCACACGTCATAGGCGAACTTCTGCTCCCAGCTGATGGCATTGCGACCATTGACCTGAGCCCAACCAGTAATCCCTGGACACACTTCATGTCGGCGTGCTTGTTCCGAAGAATACCGTTCCAAGTAGGCCACCAAAAGGGGACGCGGCCCGACCAGACTCATCTGCCCACAAACTACATTCCAAAGGCCCGGCAGCTCGTCCAAGCTGCTGGATCGAAGAAAACGCCCCAAAGGCGTCAGACGATCGGCATCGGGCAGCAGCTTCCCTGTTTCGTCGCAGGCATCGGTCATCGTCCGAAACTTGTAGATCGAAAACACCGCGCCTCCCTTCCCCGGTCGCGTTTGCTGAAAAAGCACCGGCGACCCCAGCTTGATTCTCACCAACAACGCAACGATAAGCACAACCGGCAGCAACAGGCATAGGCCGCCGAATGCCGCGACCAAGTCGAAGATGCGTTTGCCAAATCGCCGATACATTGAGAAAGGATTCCTTGGCATCACCCTGCTTGGCAAGGCGGGTTTCCGCCGACCTCAGTTCGAGTTTGAAATGACCCGAGGTTCTCCGATTTCCAACCAATCGCCTGCCTGTTGATGCGCGCACCAAAGCGTGAGTCCGAGATATCGCGTTCCTTCCGGAATCACCGGAAACTGTACCAACTGGGTCCACTGCCCATGGTCACCTGCAGTTAACTTGGTGTCCACAGCCGGGCCCAGCGCCTGCATGTTTTCATCATAGGGGCGCAACGTAAGGTTTAGGAGAGCCGTCTCGCTTAGTCTCCCTCGCACGTCGACCGCGATGCCCCAGTTCCCCAACTCCCGTCCAACGGCCGTCGAAGGGGCGTGGTAGCCCCGAATAATCGAGGTCAACTTGTGATTCTCCAGTCGCAGAACTCCCCCTGCGCCTCTCCCCGACTGTTGCAGCGGACGCATCTCAGTCAACAACCTCAGCCATGGTTCGACCGAACTGCGCCACCCGCGAGGCAGCGCCAATTCGAATGGCAAACCTGCAATCTCCAACCCCGGTTGCAACTCCCCTTCCCAGCCGTGAATCCGAAATCCACGATCTGAACTCTGGGACCTAGAGTCCGCCGATCTTTCAGTTGTTTTTGCATCCTTTTGCGCATTCTCGCGGCTAATCCTGACCAACTCCACTTCAGCCGTCGGCCCAGGATCATGTCGCACAAAGATATCTAGCAACACTCGCGTGAACGCCAAAGGGTGCTCCTCTTGAATCCACTCAGCATACCGCTTGAACTCGATCCGCGTCTGCTGGTATCGCACCAGCACCTGTTCCAAAAAATTGGCCATGCTATCTCTCTCTGAGTTTCCGGTTCCTTCCTTGGCCAAAGCCAAGAGCAACTCCTGAAGCTCGTTCCTTGCCTCGCAAAATGCCACATACCGCTCTGTTAGCCCCCACGCTACCCTGACAAAACGTATCCGCTCGATCACCACCTCATTGCCGCTGCATTCCGCCTGACGCAACGCGTCGTTTAGCAACGTGCGCAATTCTCTGCTAACCCCACTGGGGAACAGTTTTGCCTGGGAGTCATTTTTGAAGTGCTTGAGCCAATATGAAGCCCCGGTTTGATTCACCCATTGCTCTTCACACCGTTCGAAGAACCGCCGCATCGGCACCGAAGCGGTTTTGAAGAAACGGGCATAATACTCGTCGAGCATAGTCTCAAAATCCGCCTCCGGATCCAGTAACAGCTGTGCCACCAACCACGGCTGGGGGCCATCGATCCCCCAATTCGGCGACATCTCAGCGTAATAGTCGGTAAAACCCACCGTCCGTGCATGACGCAAATGATAAGAGAGATATTCCGTGTGAATCCGAGGGACCAAAAAACCGACTCCATAAATATAGTCGTAGATTCCGAGCCGAGGCCCGGAGCTAACAGCAGTTAGCGGAGAGCCGTCAGGGTCAGAGTGCGGCTGGTCTAATATCACTTTTTCAGCATTCAGCCTTTCAGATTTTACAAAGGCATTAGCCCAACGCCTTTGTAATTCCAATTCCTCCCTTCGAAAGCCTGCATCGTAGAACTGACTTCGATCCGCGGTAAGGTAAGGCAACACCTGCGGATGAAGCGAAAACGAGGGCACGTTTTCAGCCCAATAATAGGCCAATGCACCAACATGTTTGTCCGACCACGACGGTTCCAACCGTTGGGCCACGCCGTTCATGAACTGAAAAACCAAATCACTATAGTCGGGGCGATTCCGAAACCACCGCACCGGATCGATCCACTCCAGTGTCGCGGGAGATTCGCCAAAGCGCAGCCCGTCATTGACGCCAAGTGCGAAGGAGACGGCGCCTGGATTTTCCTTGAAGTATTCATCCGCTGCCAACACCGCCAGTTCCGCGGTCGCCGGCTCTCCCAGATCCGGATTCCAGTTCACCCGACCCGGTTTCGGTCGCCAGCGTTTCTCGTCAATCAATGGGAACAGCTCCGGCTGCTCATCAAACAACTCGCGCGGCACAATCCGGCCCAAATTGTGCGAAAAGTTTAACCGTGGGGTCAGCTGGTTGAACTCCCCCCACTCTTTGTCCACTCCCCCCAACGCGCGCGTCCAAAAAGCGGAATCCGACAGCTCAGGCCGTCGCCTTGCAAAATGCGCCCCAATGAAGTCTTCGTGCTCAACCCGCTCGACACTAAGACTCTGCGACTTGCGACGTTCAGACGGCGCCGCGGGCTCGTAACCGAGCCGACCGGGCATAAACCATCTGTCATATCTCCAGAGGGTTTCTCGTTCACTGATCTTCGCTTTCAGTCTGAGATGCGGCTCTCGTTTCCCCGACAGCTGAGCGGATGCATCCCCAATGAATATAGGCCAGCAAAGTGCTAGCGTAAGGACCCCAAAAAACCGCGACAAACTCATGTCGCGGTCACCCAACAAGTACTCCTTCAATTGGATCAAATCAAATCGAGATCCTCCCCAACTTCAGGTTCTCGGCTTTCAAAGTATCAGTTTCTCCGGCGAGCCCAAGCTCAGCAAGAGCTCGAACAATCTCCTGTACTCCCGGATCATCCCAAACCTCGTCAAATGGTCGATTGCTGGTCAGTCGAATGAAGTACTGCTCCGCGCTTCCTTTGAGAGCGTAGTACAACGTCTCTTTCCACCAAGCAATGGGGCCTAGCGACCGGTTCATTCCCTCTCCATAATCGTAAAGCTCGCCTCCCACTAGGTGCCAATACATCACGTGGGTCAGCATCGAGGAGGTCGGAGGAGTAAACACTCTCCACTGCGCCGGCAGTAAACCCGAGACCAGTGAACCGTCGCCCCAACGGGCATACTCTTCACAAGTCCAGCCGTTCTCCGTCCAGCAGCGATCAGGTGTATGGGAAGCCACCTTCTGCACCGGCATCCGTTCGGGGCTCCAATAGGCAACGTAGACTCCCACCGAGATGTTACCTCGTTCGTAAACCCGGTTCACCACATCGTCGTAGTTTAGATTTTGTTCGACGGCCGACTGGAGAAACTCCGTCGGTCCCAAGGGTTCATCGCGCACCACCCATCCATTTAGCTTCGTCGGCACGCGTTCCGCCAGTCCCACATTTTGCACCGGCGACGTGGTGTCGCCCCGTTTTACGTCCCGAATGAATCCCGCTTGCAGGACAAAGCCTGTCGCCAATGCAAGCATCAAAACGGAGGCTACGGCAACTCGGAGTTTGGTCATGAGAAATGGTGGATCGCCGTGTGATGGCCGATTCTTAATTGTTTTTCGATGCCTTGCCACCACCAATTCGGTTCAAGACTTCGTCAACCGAATCAACCAATCCTGCTTCGAACACATCCACCTTAAACCGCTCATCTATCCGCACCGTCAACTCTGCCAAGTCCATGGAATCAAAGCCGAGATCTTCCCGCAGTTTCATCTCCGGGGTGAGTTCTCCCAGTAACAACTGCCCCTTGTTTTCTCTAACCATGTTCACGATTCCTAAAAGCTCAGTGAGCACATTCGCAACGTTCAGGTTTGGGTCATGCATTGGCGTTCAGTCTCTGTTTTTTTGGCCAGTCGATTCATTTTTAAATTTCAACGTCTCCTGAACAAAGATCCACCTCTTCCTCAATTTCTATTCCCCCATTTACTCATAATGTCCCATCAACATACCCTGCTATCCAACCCGCTTGGCGGGGGCACCGACCATCTTCCAACCTGCTGGCACATCCCGAAGAACCACAGAACCCGCCCCCAGATATGCTTCATCTCCAATTGATACCTCTGGAATTACCGAAACACGACTTCCCATAAAAACCCCTTTTCCGACTTTAACCGCGGCAGTGAGATCACAGTGGCAATTAATCTGCGACCAATCGTCTACCTCTGCGTCGTGATCGACGGAGCTATGCAGGTTGATGGCTACGCTCTTTCCCAGTCTGTTATTCGCCGAAACCACGGCATATGGGCAAAGCACCACGCCGGCAGCCAACGAAACCTCATGGCCCATCACCACGGTTCGATGAACCAATTGGGTAAACCGCCCTCCCCGGCTCTCAATCAGTTCTGAGCACTTCCGCTTGGGACCCGGCTGGCCCAAGGCGCAGATGAAGACTTCATCACTTTGAGGCTGATGATCGGAAATGGTCCCCAGCAAACGACCAGGTGAAGGAAAGGAATCCAAAGCCTGAAGATTGTCATCAACAAACCCCTTGATCGTCCAATCGCGTTGATACTGCTCAGACTGTTCAGCCCAGGCATACATCTCCCGGCCAAATCCGCCGGCGCCGATGATTACGAGTTCAGGAAGTGCCTTCATTGATCAGATCGTCCCGGAATCCACGAAGAGATTCTGCCCCGTGATGGAAGATGAGCCATCCTTGAGGAAGTAAACCACAGCTGCAGCGACCGATTCAATTTCAGTGGCCTTTTTGAGTGCAGTGCGGGAGTGGATTCGCTTCCCTTGTTCATCGGAAAGAGAAGCACTCATGTCGGTTTCCATAAATCCGGCCACCACACAATTCGATCGAATTCCGCGTTCCCCCCATTCCCTAGCGGTGTTTTTCGAGAACGCCTCGAGGGCTCCTTTCGTCGCCGCATACATCGCCAGACCCTTGTAGCCAGTGTGAGCGCAAACTGAAGAGATATGGACAATCGATCCCGCAACGCGGTTGAATAGCATGTGCCGAATCGCATGTTGGGTCAGGGTAATCGGAGCAAGCACATTCACCTCATTCATCGCTCGAAACCGATCGAGATCCAGATTGGTGACCAAGTCATCATAGGCGACCGCTGCGTTGTTCACGAAACCATGTAGAGGCAGATCGAAGGGCAGGAAATCGTCGAACACTTCCGACTTGATATGCGAAGCCTGCTTTAGATCGAACGCCTTGAAGCGGGCCCGCTTTCCATGCTTCTTCTGGAGGGTTTCGTAATCGGCGGAAAGATGTCGACTCAATCCGGATACTGTATCACCGGCATCCAGAAGCTTTTGCGCCAAGGCTAGTCCAAGCCCTCGCGAGACTCCGGTAATGAGAATGTGACGTGTCATCGGCGAATCGCCTTTCCAGAATGGGTAGTGCTGAGCTTGGACACGAAAGTGATAATTCTCGGGACTTTGAACGGCGGCAAGCGACGACTCATAAAACTCCGGAGTTCAGCTTCACTCGGCTCAGGTTTTTTAGCTATCACCTCAGCCTGTAGGAGTTCGCCGGTCACCGAGTTATTATGACCTGTGACAACCGCGTCTGCCACGGCCGGGTGTTCAAGCAGCACCCTTTCGACTTCCTGGGGAATCACTTTCTCTCCCCCAACGTTAACCACCCTCCGAGACCGCCCCAGAAAACGAAATCGCAACGGCTCAGATGAAACCACCTCGACTTCATCGCCTGTATCATACCACTCATCTGTTTCCACCTTCCCGGAAAGATGACCTAACTGGGAGCTGTGCACATACACACGGTTCTTACGCACCTGCACCTTATGGGACAAATTTGGCGGAACACCAAAAAGCTCTCCCTCAGCTTGAAGAATCATACCAGCTTCCGTTGAGGCATAGACGTTATGAAGCCGAGCTTTGGGAAAAAGTTTTTGAAGATTAGTATGGAGTTTATCGTCCAATACTTCTCCACCCACCGTCACCGAGTTAATCGTCTCCACGACTTCCCCCTGAGTCAGCAACAGTCTGTAATAAGTGGGCGTAGCAGAAATATGCGTGACCTGGTATTTCCTGAGTGTACAAAGCGTCTCCCTTGGCCCAAGCCCCGCAACATCAATAATCGGATTAAAGTTGGCCATCGCCTGAGCCCAAACCAGCACACCCGCAATATGATGAAGAGGATAGGTCAGTGCCCAGACATCATCATCATACCGAGGGGATATCCGCAGGTTTCTTCGCATAGAACCCAGCGTGTGCACGACCTGCTTGGGTTTTCCGCTTGTTCCCGAGGTGATTAGTGCGACGGAGAAACCATCCTCCTCAGACCGCTGCCACAACGAATGCCACCTTTCCGCTTGTTTAAGCGATTCCAAGTCTAACAGACCAGTCGTGCCTCGATACCGCCCCTCTTGATTCGACCCGCCAGACTTCAAGAGTTCCACTGGCTTACCGCACACAAACCCCCAAACCAACTTTTCAAAAGCCTCCTTATTCCCCCGAGACTCGGTTGAAGGCAAGTTTGGTTGACTGAGTCGACGAATCACCCCTTCGACAGTCTCAGTCTTTGCTGTCTGACCATCAATATAATATAATTTATTGAACTTAAAGCTCATCCTTAGATTTACCAGCAGTCAGATCAAGAATCGATTCGCTTTACTTAATATTCAGGCTTCAGTTTTTCTGCATTCGCCGTCCGACTGCGTCGTTGGCAAAAGCCCCATAAAGTCTAGCATCTGCTTGTTGACCTTGTGGACGTCGTAGTACTTTTCGGCTAGGTAGCGTCCGGCCCGGCCCATGGCCATAGCAAGTTCTGGATTATCGATCAAACGTTGCATTGCGGCCACCAGCGTATCGACCGATTTTACCGGAACCATTAATCCATTCTTGCCGGTCCTCACGCCCTGAGAGTCAGCTACTCCAGCATCGAAGATCGTTTCCCGGCACCCCGGCGCATCAGTGGTGATGACCGCACGGCCCGTGGCCATCGCTTCCAGTATGGTCCGCGGAGTGCCCTCCCCGTAGTAACTTGGCAAGACAAACGCGCTGCAGTCGCGCAGGTGAGGCCGTACATCACTCGTGGCTCCATGATAAATTACGATTCCAGCTTTGTGCCATTCTCTGACTTCCGATTCCGAAATGCCGGAAGGATTCGGATCTGAGGGACCCACGAGATGAAACTCGACACCAGAATCCGTCTCTTTGATTTCCCGAGCCGCCGCCACCCACTCGCGTATACCCTTGCCGGCAACAAGTCGTGACACTAACAGGAATTGTGGTTTTTCCGGTGTGGGCCCGTAACCAGTTCTCACCCCAGGTTGATAATAATCCGCTTCGTCAAACGGGAAATGACTAAATCGCTCCAAGTCGACTCCCGAGCCACGAACAACCGTTTGGGGCATCGAAGCGGCTAGCAACTTATGTCGTTTGAACAGCGCCTGATCGTCGGGGTTTTGAAACATTACCCCAGTGATCCGACGCGCTGCGCGACGATAGAGAGTCGACAATACGATCCGCGAAAATCGACGGCGCATCCCGACATCCTCACCGAACGCATACCCGAGACCGGTAATCAGCGCATACATCCTTGGTTGATTCACCCTCCTCGACAGCGCAAGTGCTGAATAAACCACTGGCTTATGAGTATAGGCCAAGATCAACTCTGGCTTCTCGCGCTGGAAAAAACTGCGCAACGCAGACAAGTATCGCCAATCCTGTAAAGGGTTCATTTGCGTTCGAGAAAGCGGCACCGCTTCGAATCGCACTCCGTTTTCCTTCAACAATCGAATTGCCGGTCCGCCATCGTCAGGCGCCGAAGCAATTACTTCATGTCCTATATTTCGAAGAGACTCAATCAAGGGGCCTCGAAAATTGAGCAGTGACGGAGCATGTCCGGCGACAAGGACAATCTTTGCGCCTTTATTTGTCTTCACGTCTTTTCTCGAAATGTTCGCCACGATGACAAATCTCGCCCCAATCGTGTTTCCAACCACGTCAAATCCTCCTCAAATTCTGGCTGGAGCTTCGAAAAAAGACTTCTCGTTAATGTCGCCTGATTGTTGTTACCGCCGCGATAGACGCTTTTGAGTCCGAGCCGCTTGCCGAATTCGACTAGATTGTGCAACCGCCGCTTCCGCAACTCGGTTGCAGCCTTCGCTGCCAGGCGGGCCAGTGCCGGAAACCGAGGCAGATCAGATGCCCCAAATCGTCTTTGTCCCATTTGAGGCAGGGGTATCACGTTCAAGTCCAAGAAACTACACACATTTTCCAACACTTGCGACGGACGTTTTTGGATATCTTCCTGAATCAAATAGAGCACCCTCTCTCGCCCGAATCGCGCCTCCCATGCGGGACAGTGAATTCGATAATGCCCCGATTCCATTATCCTCGGCATCTCTCTCACAGCATCGAGAAAACTACCTGTAACCCGTCCCTTACCGAGATGATGCCGGTAGAGCGAGAAGGCTCTTTCTACAGGGTTGCGGACATTGATGATTATACGGAGTTCCGGAAAGTATGAAGCGACTCGTTCGCGAGCACCCGCATCATCAAAATAGGTTGGTGCTATTTCGCCGAACGAGCGATGCATCGCTTTATAGGGAAAGTGCGATGTATACCACGCCAACCCTTTTTCGAACCGGCTGTCAAAGAACATCGTTTCCTTTACATTCCGGGGCAAAGCAATTGCCGGATGTGACCGCAAGACCTGATCCAACCAAGAGCTCGCCGTCCGCTGTGGGCCGATACCGAGAAATGTCAGTTGAAAAGTATCAACTGGTTTTTGTGACATGGCTCAATAAGTGTGCAGTATGCATTTTAGTTTAGTGGGTAACTGAAAAATATTTATCAACAAACCTCACAACGGTGGAATCACAAACCTTCCCCGAGTAATCTGGAATATAAATTATCAAAACACGAATATATACTGGTGAAAAATTTCACAGTGGAATTAGTTGATAAACACTATCTCGCGCAGACACTTTTGCATAGCTAGATCCGCGTGCGCTCGTTGATCCCTTCGTTGAACTAGGAACAGGAGATTCGCTTGGGATAGGGTCTTACGATACTCAGACTTTGTTTTATCGGGCATGACACATCTGAGCAAGCAAACTATTATATGACTTGAGCCAATTTGATTTATTATAGGTTTCCAACACATCACGTCTAGCATTCTGAGTAAACTCAATCGCCATCTCCGGATCATTTAATAACTTACACACACACGCCGCAAGTTGCTCTACATCATCATAATCAACAATGAAGCCGCTAACGCCGTTCTGAATTAAATCTGTAACTCCTCCTGCAGGCGTGGATATGATTGGTGTCGAGGCATGGACCGTTTCAAGTAGGGTATAGGGCACTCCTTCATTTTTGGATGCTATAATCACACAGGCCGCGTTGCAGATCAGTTGAGGCACATCTTCTCGCCACCCAAGAAACTCAACCTGATCGTCCAACCCATGCTTTTGGGAATACTGCTTTAGGCTATCCAGATAGCCGTCCTCCGATTCTCCGCCGGCCAACTTGGCCATTACCCGGACTCCCTTTGAACGCAAATATGACAAAGCCTGCAGTATGAACAGTTGGTTCTTACGCTTACACAAACTGCCAACGCAAAGAACATAGTTTTTCGCGCCTGAGTCACGGGAACACATTTCGATTTCCCGGATTCGGCTGTCGTGTATGCCAGACGGGATCACGCGCAGTTTGTCCGCATAGCGGTCACGGACGTTCTGAGGAAATATATTTCGGTAAACAGCCTTAGCTTCAGCAACGACCACACTTGAGCTTCGCATGGCAATTTCGTGAACCCCCTTCATTATACCCAAGTAAGGTTTTTCCATCCCAATATCCCATATTAGCGGCTTGCCCAGCCTTTTGGCAGCCCATGCTGCCAGTATGACGCCCTTCGAATTTCTTACCCATATGCAGTCAATTGCTTCCCGTGCAAGAAGTTCCTTAAGGTTACGATTAAATGAATATATTTCTCGTATGACCGCCAATTTGTGAAATAGACCAGCCCGGAGGGCCGCTTCTTGTCCAACAGCCACATTGCCTCGCAGCGGCAGAAAGTGTACTTTAACATTGAGCTTTTCGAGGTCGACGCTCATCGGCGAGTCACGCTGGGTAATTGCAACAGGCTCAATCACCGATCGATCAAGCCCCGCAAGTAAGTTAACCAATACACGGGGGCCTCCCGTGTAGTGCTTTCCATAAATCAATAGAAACGCTACTTTGACCATGGCGAGTTAAAATGCGGCTCTAGTCGTATCAGGCGTTGCTTGTAAAAATTTTCGAATAGGACAGGCATGCTTCATGACCATTTCGCTTTTGTGAATAGTAGGGAGAGGATAGTTGTTGTATATTACAGTTCTCGTTTGAGAGCGTATGCACTTCGCGCAGACTCCATGTGACTCAGTATCCGCTCCCCGTCCCTCTTGAGTAAGCTTGCCACGTAGTCATCAAAATCGAAGCCCGGAAAGATCTGGAGAGGATTGTTCAAAATGAACTTGAAGAAGGATTGGATGCACCCGGCAGGCTCACGCAGCGTAAAAACCGCCAGCGGCGCTCGATCCAGAGCGGCCAGAGCGGAGGCCGTCTTCAGCTGGTAAAGATAGTGGGTGGGTGAATTGAGTTAGATTCTATTGCCATCTATTGCGGCGTGAAAAAGCGTATATAGGAATTCGATCCGGTTCGAGAAATCCGTATCCCCGTATGCCGGGGGGCAGTCCATAGGTAAATCCTCATCAAACATAAGGAACTTTTCTTTGGGTACTCATCAGACGGGGTCCGGATGCTTTTGCAGCCAGTTGTGCAGGGAAGCGGTGCTATACTTCAAGCCACCTCCAATGACCATTCATCACCTGTCCTCCAAAACGTTGCTAAAG
>JANQKV010000024.1 GCA_028280945.1 Opitutaceae bacterium | reverse complement strand
CCGGGTCTTTTCCTTGATGCCTTCGGTGCGGGCGATCTGGCCCTGCTCACGAATATAGATCACCATCGCACGAATCTGCTCATCGGTCAGCACTCCCTTGTAAGGCACCATGCCGAGGTCGGGGATTCCATAGGTGATGACCTTGGCGATATCGGCGTCGGACTGGCCATGTTTCCATTCGTCATCGATCAGCGAACCGCCTTGGCCGCCTTCAAGTTTTTCGCCGTGGCAGGCGGCGCAAAACAGTTGGTAGGTCTCGTTGATCGTGCCGGTGCCGATCCGATTTTGAGCAAGTGAGGCCGAGGAGACGGCGGCGATGAGAAGGAGGTAGGATAGAATCTTCACGGTAGGACGGGACAAAGAAGGAGAGTCACGTGTGTAGGAATACATCCGGAATGCAACTGAGCGATGGTAATCGGTTTACGGTTTGGTAGGACAGTGAGTTGCGTCTCCGGCGTGGAAGGGTAAACCCATTCCATGCGTCGTATCATTGTCACGGGAGGATCAGGCAAAGCTGGAACCGCCACGCTCGAGGTTTTGGCTGAGGCGGGGTATGATGTGCTCAACGTGGACATTGTCGCCCCTCGTGGTCCGGCCGCGGCTTATCCTTGCAAACTGGCCGATTTGACGGATCTGGGCGAAGCCCATGCCGTCATGGATGGTGCGGATGCGGTGGTGCACTTGGGAGCGATCCCCAATGAGATGCGGCACACCGGGCCCAAGGTGTTTCACAACAACACCGCCAGCACTTACAATGTTTTCGCGGCGGCTCAGCAGGCTGGGGTGCAGCGGGTGGTGTGGGCCTCCAGTGAGACCGTGCTGGGACTGTCCTTTTGGGAAAATCCCCCGCGGTATGCCCCGGTTGACGACGATCACGCGCCGTATCCATACTCCAGTTACTCCCTTTCCAAGGTCGTGGGCGAAAGCATGGCGGCGCAGTTTGTACGGTGGTCGGGTGTTGCGCATGTCGGCCTCCGCTTTTCCAACATCCTGCTTCCCTCGGATTATGCGCTGGTTCCGTCGTTTTGGGACGACACCAAAAAGCGCAGTTGGAACCTGTGGGGCTACATTGATGCCCGCGATGTGGGGCGAAGCTGCCGGGCGGCGCTGGAAGCCGAGGTGAGTGGTGCGGTGAACGTGACCATTGCCGCGGCAGACACGATCATGAACCGGCCCAGTGCGGCCCTGATGGCGGAGGTGTTTCCGACCGTCGAGGTTCGGGGGGAGTTGGCGGAGTATGAAACGCTGCTGGCCATCGACAAGGCGCGTGACGTCCTGGGTTTCGAACCCCGCTACCGTTGGCGGGATGAAATCCCGGATCGATAACTCGTCCTGGTCGGCGCAGCTCAGTTGGTCACCGCATAAACCTCGACGATGGCGATGCCTTCACCCGCGGTGGAATCGGCCACTTGGGCAGTGTAAATTCCGGGTTCAAGATTGATCAGGAGCACCGCGTCGCGGCCGCCCGCAGAAAGTGCGAAGGCGCCGACGTCCTGAGCCACACCAGCGATTTCCGCAGCGGAACCGTTGGTTTGGGTTTCCCAGTCATCGTTGGTGGCAATCGTATCACCGTCGGCGTTTTTGAGCGTCAAAACGGGATCGGGCAGGGTGCTGCCCGCCGGCAAGCCAAAGGAGCGTTCGAGTTCGGGACCGATGCCGCGAATCAACAAACGCCGGTTTGATTCTGTCACCACGATGCCGGGTCCCAGAATGGCGTCGCCGGTCCCGACACGTCCCCGTGTCGAGATATTGAGGAGCTGGACGGCATCGTCGGACCCAACCACGTAGATCTCTGCGAGACCGATCCCTTCGTTGGTCTTGCCTTCAAGGTGCATGCTGTAGGGACCAGGGGGCAAATCGGCCACCAAGGCGGCATCGGCGGAAGTCTCATTCAGCGGAAAAGCCCCCACGGTGGCGGCAGTGCTGGCAACGGAGGTCGGATCGGTTTGGCTGCCCCAGTCGTCATTGGTGAGGATCGCGTCGCTGCCGCGGTAGATCGTGAGCACCGGATCATCGAGGGTGTCGGCGGGGTTGAGAAAGTCATCGAGCGCGGGGCCGATGCCCCGGAGCAAAAGCTGCTGGTTGCGCGGCCCAGTGATCACAAACCCGGCAATCAGGATCGCATCGCCCGAGCCGACAAGTCCCCGGGTGGAGAGATTGGACAGGCGCCCGTCGCCGGCCGAGGAGGTGAATTCACGCATCTGGCCGGAGTCCCACCGATGTTTGGCGGGGATGGTAAACGCTCCCAGCTCGCGTTCAGGCCCCAGGGAAGGCCAGGGGGCGGAGATGTCCCAAAACTCCGGCTGGCTGGCATAGTGGTAGGATGCAACCACCGACTGAGCTTCGCCGGAGCGCCACTGCAGCGTGCCACCCTCGTTGTTGCCGTGGACGTAGGCGCCGGTGGAGGTCGAATCGGTCACGACAAAAGGCGACGTGGGGGAGGCAAGTTCGTTTCCGATGATATTTTGATCCTTGGTTCCATCCGTGATCAGGATGCGTTCATCGGTGGCACGATTGCGCAGGAACATGTTGTTCGGGCCGATCGGTCCCCAGTAGTCCGACGCGTGGATGAACTGCACGATGTTGCCCTCGATCAAGTTGGCGAAGGCGTAGTGGCCGTGGCCGGAGACATCCTTGGCCACGGTGGCGCCTTCCTGGTTGCCGTCCGTTGAGTAGTTGTAAGCGAAGACGTTGCCGTTGGCGCCTTCCTTCCAAATCATCGAATGTCTCAAGTTTCTGAATACGTTGTTTTCCACCAGCGTATGAGTGGTGGTGTCCATCAGAAGCACCCCGTAGCCGTGGCCGCCGCCGTCGTGACGGTAGGCGTCGTTAAAGTAGGAATCGCGGATCTCCAGGTTGGCTGAACCGACGACCGCGACGTGCGACCGCATGGCCAAGAGGCTGTGGACATTGCGGATCCAGCAATTGGTGCTGCGAACAAAGTCGAAGTTAAAGCGGTCCGCGGCCCCACCGGCATTTTCGAGGGTGAAGTCCTCAAAGCCGATTCCGCTGGCGGTGCGCATCAAGGTGGCGGTCGGGTTCGGCCAGTCGAAGTCGAGATGGAGGGGTTGGACGAGTTCGACCCCGTCGCCGGTAAGGGCCGCGACCTGCACAACCTGTCCCACCACCCGGCGGGCCCAGCCGGATGTGTTGTCGATCGTCTCCTCATATCCGGGGATGCTGATGTTGGTTGCCATTGCCACCGGATCGTTGTCCTGGCGCAGCCACAGCCAGTCGCCCACGCGGATACTGGAGAGCGATGACAAGGTGATCACGGTGGAGCCCTTGGTGAGGCCACCGGTAATGGTTTTATCACTGCCGAAATTAACCCCGGAGATATCGAAAAGCCCTTCGTCTTCCGCGGTGTCATCAGTGAACCGCAGTTTGGTCAGATCGGTGCCGGCGCCGCGGATAATGATTCCCGGCAGGCGTTCGTCGATTGATTGCCGGAAGTTGATGCGGTCATCGATGCGGTAGGTCCCGGCGGGAAAAGTGATCACGGTGTCCTCGGTCAGCGCATCGATCAACGATTGGAGCAGGGGGGCGTTGTCGGTATTACCGGTATTGTCGCCACCTGCTCCCAGGAAATCGATGACCCTGCTGTAGCTGGGAACACCATTTTGGAGGCCGGCTTGAGACCAGTCGATTAATCGGTTGCTGAGGTCGATGGGTTCCGGCGGATTGCCGCCGCCGGTGTCTTCGGAGGTGAGGGTTACCACAACATCGTCGACCAACAGATCGAGTTCCGTCGCCCCGCTGCCGATGGTGAAATTGGTGAAGGCAGTGGTGGCGCCGCCGGCCGTGGAGGTCGATGCTTCCTGACGCAGTTCGTCGTCCCAATAGAACCGCAGTGTGTTTTGATCGTCGACCTGCCGTTCGACCTCGATGCGGAGGGTGTGCACATTGTTGTCGTTCAGCGTCCAGGCGGTGCCATTGCCGATCGTCTGATCACCACTGCCCCCCATGGCGCTGTTGCCGGCATTGTTCAGGTCGCGAAAGATGCGCATGCCGGTGGGGCCGCCGACTCCGGCGCGGAAATAGTAGCCGTCCCAACCTTCCGTGTTGATTGTCCAACTTTCCCCGGCGTTGGCGGCGGAGATCGCGGCGCCATTGTTTTGGTGAAGACCAAATCGAAGACCTCCTTCATTGGCCTCACTGAAACGGGTCAGGCGGACTCGCGCCGAAACCGTCATGCGGTTACCGGCCGAACTGAGGGTAATGGGAGCAGCAAAGGCGGCGGTCACGCGGGAGAAGTTTCCGGTGCCGGTGAGTTGGAGGGCATTGCCCGAGTTGAGACCGGCGGCATCGGTGGCAATCGTGGCGGTTGCAGCACTCGCGGCAAACCAGGCCAGGTCGTTGGGATCGCTTCCTCCGTCCAAGATGCCGTCGGTAAAGGCGTCTTCCGCGACGGTAGTGGCGAGCAAGGTGGATCCGGCCAGTAGACTGAACGCGGTCAGAAGAGATCGAACTGCACTGACAGAAGGAGTAGGAAACAAAGCCATGGGGTAAGGAGACCTCGCAGACTGTTGTTAATAAATATTAATTCTCAATCTCAAACGTCATGGTGCGGACGAACGGAAGGTGCGGTCGGCCGAGTTCGTTGAGCTGCTTTGACGAATTTGTAACGCCTATTGAATCGACGAAGTGAAACCGGACGTGGGAAGGTGCGTCTTACCCTAGGCGCCACTGCCCGCTTGCCTGCGAGGTTACCCAATTATCACCCCATTATGTTTCGATTGCCGCTCTGTTTTCTTGGTTCGTTGGTCAGCTTGGTTTTTGGAGTGGTATTGTCGGCGCAGCCTGAAGACGAGCGGCTGCTCAATCTCTCTTCGCGGGGATGGGTGGGGCAGGGGGACAACGTATTTGTGGCGGGCTTTGTGGTGGGGCCGGGAGAGCCAAAACAAGTCATGGTTCGTGCGATCGGTCCGACCCTGGCTGATTATGGACTGACGGGGGCTTTGCCGGATCCCGAGCTCAAACTCTACGATGCTGGCAACAACCTGATCGCGTCCAACAACGATTGGACGACCGAGGTGGGCGAAATGTTTGGGACGGTGGGTGCATTCGAGCTGCCAGGCGGCAGTCGTGATGCCGCGATGGTTGTCACGTTGGAACCGGGCGTCTACTCGGCCCATGCGGCCGGCGCCGGGTTTTCCGCAGATGGCGAGGGATTGATTGAGATTTATGATCTTTCGGGTGGAGCCCAACTTCTCAATTTGTCCACGCGCGGACGCATCGAATCCGATCAGTCGCTGGTGGTGTCCGGATTTGTGGTCGCACCAGGACCGGAAAACCGGAGGCTGTTGGTGCGAGCAGTGGGACCGGGTTTGGGCTCGTTTGGAGTCACGGATGCGTTGGGCGATCCGGCTCTGGCGGTCGTGCGAGCTGGCGATGCGATCCAAATCGTAGCCAACGACAATTGGGAGGATTTTGGCGATGCCGAGAGCCTCGAGGCCATCTTTGGCGTGGTCGGGGCCTTCGGTTTGGAGCGTGGCAGCAAGGATGCGTTGGCTTTGGTGGAATTGGCTCCCGGTGCTTACACCATGCAGGTGAGCGGGGTCGGTGATGCGGAGGGCGTGGCTTTGGTCGAAGTCTATGATCTCACCAACGTGCAAGCCCCGGTGGTGAGTGTTTCGGCGACCGTCCCCACAACCGACACTGATGACAATACGCCTCCGGGGGAATTCACACTCTCGCGAACCGGTGATCTTAGCCAACCGCTAACGGTCAATATTGGTGCCACCGGTTCAGCCGTGATGGGCACCGACTATGTTTTCCTGCCCAGTCAAGTGACGTTTGGTGTCGGCGAATCGACGGCGAAGGTGATGGTCGATGCCTACAGCAGTGTGTTTTCCACGGACCCCAGCAAGACGGTGATTCTCTCCGTGAAACCGGGCAGTGGGTATCTGCCGGGAACACAACCCAGCGCGACGGTGGCGATTGTGTTGATTCCGGGTGAGCTCTATGTGGGAACTTTGCGCACGTTGGACGGCGTGGTGTCTGCTGCATATGGTTCCATCTCCATCCAAGTCTCGGCGGACGGATCCACCTCATTGATCAATGTTTCGTTCGCGGGGCTGACTTCACCGCAAACGGTGGCTTACCTGCGGTTGGGGACGCCGGGAGACAACGGCCCCTATCTTTTCCGCTTGCCCAACGGGCAGGTCGTCAACGAGCGATGGGATTTCACGGCCACGGGCGAATACACCTCCGCCGAACTTCTCGAGGCGCTGCGCAATGGTCAGATTTACCTCAGCATCGAAACGGCCAATCATCCGACAGGCGAAATCGCCGGTGGACTGCTGCGACACACCGGGGGGCTCGACTTTGAGCCGCCGCCAGCCCCGCCGTCCGTCGGCGACACGCTGACGACCGATGAAGAAGCGGCCCGTTTCCTGACTCAGGCTACCTTTGGCCCGATTCGATCAGACATCGATCGGGTCAAGGCGATCGGCATCAATGCATGGATCGACGAGCAGGAGGCGGCTCCGATCTCGTATTTGCGGGACGACATGTTCGCTGAATTTGCCGCCGTGCCCCAGGGCGGCCGCGGCAACGGCGAACGTCCCGGGTTTCACCATCGCAACAGTGCCTGGTTCAAAGATGTGATGCAGGGCGAGGATCAGTTGCGGCAGCGCGTGGCGTTTGCCCTGAGCCAGATCTTCGTGGTTTCCATCGAAAACGTGCAGCTGTTCCAGTGGGAGGAAGGCGTGGCGACGTTCCACGATCTGTTGCTCGACCATGCGTTTGGCAATTTCCGCGAACTGTTGGAAGGCGTGACCCTGCACCCGTCGATGGGCACGTTCCTGAGCCATCTGCGTAATGCCAAGGCTGATCCCGAGACGGGAGCACTGCCCGACGAAAACTACGCCCGGGAGGTCATGCAGTTGTTCACCATCGGACTGAATGAACTCCAACCAGACGGAACGTTGCGGTTGGATGATCGCGGACTTCCCATTCCGACCTACACGAATGAAACGATTCAGGAGATGGCCAAAGTCTTCACGGGTTGGACATTTGCCTCGGCCAATCCGGCCGTTGATCGCCAGTTCCGTCGCTCGACCCGCGACTATCGGAATCCAATGATCCTGTTCCCGCAGTTTCACGATGATGGTTCCAAGACGATTGTGACCGGTCGCGTCTTGCCGGCGGGACAGGGCGGTGAGGCCGATTTGCGTGATACGCTGGACACGCTTTTTGAGCATCCCAACACGGGGCCGTTCATCGCGCGGCGGCTGATTCAGCGATTGGTGACCAGCAATCCCAGCCCGGCTTACGTCTACCGGGTTGCCCAGGTTTTTGCCGACAACGGCGCGGGCGAGCGAGGTGACCTGAGGGCGGTTGTGCGCGCGATTTTGACGGATTACGAGGCTCGTTCACCAGCGATCGCCGCCACGGGTTCGTTCGGCAAATTGAAAGAACCGATCCTGCGGTTCACCTCCCTGATTCGGCTTCTGCCGATTGCGGGAGATGATGGTCGTCTCGACGTGCGGGGAATGGAGAGCCTTTTGGCGCAGGAGCCTTATCGTGCGCCGAGCGTGTTCAATTTTTTCGAGCCCGACTACACCCGACCGGGATCAATTGCCGGAGCCGGTCTCTTTGCCCCGGAATTCCAAATCATGACGGACACGACGGCCATCACCGTGCCCAACATGTATTACAACCACCTTTTTCTCAGACCGGGGGGCATCAGCATGAGTTTCGATCCGATCATCGGCTTGGTGAATTCCCCGGATGAGCTGATCGATACTCTCAACCTGCATCTCACCGCAGGGCAGCTTTCCGACACCACGGTGAGCCAAATCCGGACCGCCTACGACGCGCTTCCCGCCGGGACCTCGGACCTCAACAAAGTGCGATCCATGGCCTACCTGGTCCTGCTTGCACCGGAAGCGGCGATCCAGCGCTGAACCGATCTCAACATGAATCCTTCTTTTAACCCTTCCGATTTGTCCCGTCGCAGCTTTATCCGCTCGTGCTGTGCCGCGGTGGGCTCCACCGGTCTGCTCTCCGCGATGGCGCAGCTGCGATTAATGGGAGCAGTGGCCGGCGATAGTGCGGGTGATGACTACAAAGCCCTGGTCTGCGTGTTTCTCAACGGGGGCAACGATGCCAACAACCTGATTGTTCCGTATGATACAAGTGGATACAACGACTATGCGGCGGCTCGCACGACCCTGTCGCTTCCGCAGTCCACGCTGTTGCCCATCACTCCTCTCACCACCGATGGACGCAGCTATGGACTCCACGGGTCAGTGGGTCCGTTGGGCGAATTGTTCGCCGCGGGTAAGTTGGCGTTTCTGGCCAATGTGGGCACGTTGATCGTGCCCACGACCCGGGCGCAATACGAAGCCGGATCGGTTCCGCTCCCGCCCCAGCTGTTCTCACACAATGACCAGCAGGTGCAGTGGCAAAGCAGCGTGCCCGATCAGCCCTTTACCAGCGGTTGGGGCGGGCGCCTCGCGGACCTCATCAACGCCTTCAACGAGAATCCAACGCTTTCCATGTCGATCAGTTTGGATGGCCAGAACTCGTTTCAAGTCGGCAAGAGTGTCTCACAATTCGCCGTCAATCGCACCGGGGTGGTGAACCTGAGCGGCACGGGCAGTGCCGCCGGCGGAGTGCGCTTGGAGGCGCTCAAACAGGTGATGGGTCAGGAAAATCAGAGCCTCTTTCAAACCGCGTTTGGCGACATCACCTCATCGGCGATCGATACGAGCGCCTTGCTGGGCGAGGCACTCGAAAACGCCCCGCCGATCACAACGGAGTTTCCCGAGGGACGATTGGGTGATCAACTGTCGATGATTGCCCAGCTCATTTCGGTCGCCCCGCAGTTCGGACTCAAACGCCAGGTTTTCTTCGCCCGATTGGGCGGCTGGGATCTTCATGATACCCAGATCGATGCCCACGCCCTCCTGCTCGACGAAATCTCCCGCGGCCTGAAATCATTCTACGACGCGACCGTTGAGCTGGGTTGCGAGGATGCTGTCACCACGTTCTCGGCGTCCGATTTTGGGCGCACCTTCAACACCAACGGCGATGGATCGGATCATGGTTGGGGCAGCCACCACTTGATCATGGGAGGTGCCGTGCGGGGTGGTGATATCTATGGCACGATGCCGGTGCTGGAAATCAACGGTCCCGACGATACGGGCCGCGGCCGTTGGATACCCACGACGAGCGTGGATGAGTATGCGGCGACGCTGGCCCGGTGGTTTGGCGTCAGCGATACCGATTTGCCCCTGGTCCTGCCCAACCTTGGTCGGTTTGGAACGCCCGATTTGGGATTCATGTTGTGAACACCACTCGAACGGCGTGGATTGCTGTATTGGTCGGGCTGATACTTGTCATTGGGGTCTGGCGGGCGGGTCCGCCCCGGGAGCAGCCGCAGCCTGGGATCCATGTTTTGAATGAATTCTCGTCGCGGGAGCTGTCTGACGACAAGGCAGCGGCAGCATCGGAAGGAAACCTTGTTTCCACCGAAACTGATCCTCTGCTCGGCCTTGTCGGCGAAGGTTTAAATTCCGTCGACGGCAACGCCGCGGACGATGTCGAAATTCTGACGGAGCTTTTTCATGCGTGGCAGACCAATTTCCCCGGTCAGGGCAATCCCGTGGGACTCAATGCAGAGATCACCCGTGCGCTGACCGGTCAAAACCCACTGCGACTGGAACTGATCCCACCCGATCATCCTGCCATCAACGAAACCGGCCAGCTGGTGGACAGGTGGGGCACCCCGTTTGAGTTTCACCAAATTTCGGGCGCCCACATGGAAATCCGATCCGCGGGTCCTGATCGTGTCCTTTACACGGCTGATGATGTGGTGGGGAATCCCGGACCGGAATTCTAGGGTGGCTACCAAATCGCCATGACCTGTTCGAGGTAAGGCGCGAGAACTTCGCGGCCGCCGAGCAAGTAGATCGCGGCGGCGATAGCCAGCATCGGACCAAATGGCACCTGGGCCCCCATGGCCAAATCGGTCTCCTCTCCCTCCGGGGTTTCCGCCCGCAGCGCGGCTTGATTTTTATTCCCGGTGAGCTTCCCGACGAGCATGGCGACCACAAACCAAAGCGTCCCGACGATGGCCCCTCCAAAGACGGTGAAGATGGCCCCCTGCCAGCCGAGAAAAGCACCGATCAAGCCCATGAGTTTTACATCACCAAATCCCATGGCCTCCTTGCGGAGCACCGCCTCCGCGAGCAAGCCGATCCAGAGGATCAATCCGGATCCGATCATGACCCCGATCATCGCGTAAAAGGCCGCACGTATACTCCCCAGCAGATATAGGGGCTCGGTCGAATAGCCGTGCAGGGAGGGCACCAACCCTGAAATCAGAACCCCGGCAACCGTGCCCCAGATGGTGATGCTGTCGGGGATGATCATGTGATCGAGATCGATGAATGTCGCCGCTATGAGCAACGCCAGCAGGATCATGCCGGCTACGGCGATGACGGGAGGATAGGTGAGCCAGCAAGCCAGAAAGACAAGTCCGGTCAGGGTCTCCACAAACGCGTAGCGAATTGAATAGGGGCGCCCGCAGCACCGGGCTTTGCCGCGCAGCAGAAACCAGCTTAGAATGGGAATGTTATCGTGCCATGCGATGGGGCGGCCGCAGGCGCAGTGAGAACCGGGACTCACGATCGATTTGCCTTGGGGGACCCGGTAGATCACCACGTTGAGGAAACTTCCCACCATGGCTCCTCCCAAAAATGCGACTCCGGCAAAAAACCACGGGAAGGCAGCATCAAAGCTCTGGAAATCGAACACCATGGTGTGAGTTCCGGATAACGTGATCGATCCGGGACCGAGTCGACTGAAAAGCTAAAAGCTCGGTTCGGCCGGGATGACACCAACCACCTTGATTTCGATCGGACCAATCTCGGAAGTGAGCCCGAGGTTTTCCCGATAGATGTGGGTTATCTCCTGGGTGAGGTAACCTTGGATTGCATCGAGTTTAGCCTCGGGTCGAATTTTGAGACGCAAGCGCGTGTTGAATTGCTCTCCGCGGATATTGATGGAGGCATTGGCGGCAGCGACGCCGCGGACATTTTCGCAACAAGCTTCGACCATGCGGTGAAGGGCCCGGCGAGAAATCATCAGTTTGCCGGAGTCGTTGGAGGCGAGCGGGAGCGATTTCGGCTGGCGGAAGAAAAGGAGCACCAACAGCAGGGCGAGCCCACCTGTAACCGCCAAGGTTGTCAGAGGGGAATTGATCCAAAAGTCCGATAAGATACTCACGCGATGGATGGTCCCGGGTTAGTCGGTGGCAGCGTGATCCGGCCACAGGTCGTCGTCTTGGTTGGCGGCGTCGCCAGGAATGCGGACGCCCTCGATGATCACGTCGACTTTGCTCACCTCTTTGCCCGTCATGGCCATCACCTGCTTCCTGACGTCGACTTGGACGTCGTAAGCCGTTTGCCCAATCTCTGACCCATAGATGACGATCAATCGGACCTCGATTTCGTAGGCGCCTGATTCCGACTCATTGACCCGGACTCCTCGATTATCGGCATCTTTCTTGGTGAAGATTTCTCCAATGCCGTCCACGATTCCGCCGCCTACCCCCGATACGCCTTTCACTTGGAGTGCAGCCAACCGGACGATTCCGGCAATCACATTGTGGTTGATTTTGATGTCACCCAGATCGGGTTGATCGTCGTAACGAGGAGGCGGTTGGAATTCGGGCGACTGCATTTTAGGCAATTAGGTAGGCAAGTCTCCCTTCCGAGGCAAGACTTCGGACCGACATGAAGTGTAGGGACCGCCGGCCCTAGTCGAACATGTCGACCGCGGTGCGGCTCATAAAGTCTTCCATGTAAGCGGTCGTGGCTTTGCCGTCGATGAAGACAGGGTCCATCATGATTGCCTTGTGGAGCGGGATGGTGGTTTTGATACCTCGAATGAGGTATTCGCTCAGTGCCCGGTAAGTGCGTTCGATCGCAATTTCACGGGTTGATCCATAGCAGATCAATTTCCCGATCATGGAATCGTAGTAGGGCGGAATCTGGTATCCCGAGTAGGCGTGACTGTCGACGCGCACGCCATGACCTCCAGGAGAGTAATACAGGCCGATTGTTCCCGGAGAGGGGACAAAATTGCGGGCGGGGTCCTCAGCGTTGATGCGGCACTCGATGGCATGTCGCTCAAACATGATGTCGGATTGGTCGATCTCGAGCGGGCGCCCGTCTGCGACCAAGATCTGCTGTTTGATCAAGTCGACACCGGTGACCTCTTCTGTCACTGGATGCTCCACCTGGATGCGGGTATTCATCTCAATGAAGAAAAAATTGCCCTGAGCATCGACCAGAAACTCGACTGTGCCGGCATTCTGGTAGTCAGCAGCTTCAGCTGCACGGATCGCCGCCTTGCCCATTTCCTCGCGCAGAGCGGGGTTCGCGATGAGAAACGGCGAGGGGGATTCTTCGATGAGCTTTTGGTGGCGTCGCTGCACGGAGCAATCACGTTCCCCGAGATGGATGATCTTGCCGTGTTCGTCGGCCAGGATCTGGAACTCAATGTGACGGGGTTTTTCGATGAATTTCTCGATGTAAACCGAGCCGTCGCCAAACGCCTTTTCCGCTTCGTTGCGGGCTACGTGAAGTTCCTTCGCAAAGGAGACATCATTGTGGGCAATTCGCATACCCCGTCCGCCTCCACCGGAAACAGCCTTGATGATGACGGGATAACCTATTTCCCGAGCGAGTTTGATGGCGGCTTTTTCGTCGGAAACGGGCCCATCTGATCCCGGTACTACCGGAACACCGGCTTTTTTGACCGTCTCCTTGGCCACAGCTTTGTCACCCATGTTGCGAATGGCGGCGGAGGGCGGTCCGATGAATTTGATGTTACAGGTTTCGCACTGCTCAGCAAACTCGGCATTCTCGGAAAGGAATCCAAAGCCCGGGTGGATTGCATCGACGTCGGCAATCTCCGCGGCGGCAATAATGCGGTCTGCTTTCAGATAGCTGTCCGCGCTCTTGGGACCACCGATGCAGATTGCCTCGTCGGCGAGTTGCACATGAAGGGATTGGACGTCGGCTTCCGAATAGACAGCCAACGATTTGATGCCGAGCTCGCGACAAGCCCGGACGATGCGAAGGGCGATTTCACCGCGATTGGCGATGAGGATCTTTTGAATCATGGTTTAAAGGGGAGATCGCGGTGCTCTGCCTCAATCCCGGGCTCAAGGATGACCGGGTTGATGCTGACTTGGACGATCAGCGGTTTCAGCCGATTTTGATTTTGAACAATTTCTGCCCGTATTCGACAGGATCACCGTCTTCGACCAAAACCTCGGTGATCGTGCCCTTCGCCTCCGCTTGGATCTCATTCATGATCTTCATCGCTTCAACAATGCAAACGACGGAGTTTTCTGAAACCTTGGCTCCGACATCGGCAAAGGGCTTCGAATCCGGCGACGGTGAACGGTAGAAGGTGCCCACCATGGGTGACTTAATGAAGGCAACTCCCGCTTCATCGTCCGCAGGAACAGGAGCGGCGGGAGCAGGAGCTGGTGCAGGCGCGGCAGCCGGTGCAACGGGAGGCATCGTCGCTTGAACTGCAGGGTCTGCCGCGACCACAAAGGGCGGGGCGGATACCCGACTTCCGCCCGTGCCTTTGCCGTTGCCACGTCTGATCTTTAGTTTGAAGCCCTCTTCTTCTACCGAAAACTCGCTGAGCTCAGCGCGTTTCATCAATTCGATGACTTGCTTGATCTGTTTGATGTCCAAAACGGAATCCTAGGTTGAATTACTGGAATGAATGGGAAGTTAGTTCCGCAGTCGCAGGTGGCGTTCAAAATGAATTCCATGAAGCGTTGCAATGACCGTTTTTTGCGGGGTTTTCCGCAAAATCATGGCATTTTTGACTCATTCTGGGCTAAAATCGGACTAAACTGCTTCATTTTGCCCGACCAGTGCTTTTGCGGCATTGGGTCTGTTTCCTTCCAATGGAGGCGAGCCTGCTTCGGTGCATTGCTCACTCAACGATCCTGAGTGGTTTGTCTGAAACTTAACCCAGAAACCGGCAAGCTGAGCTTGGGGAGGTGTCCGAGAACCCCCGGGTCAAACCGGAGCGGTTGGTTTTACTCATTCTAAGCTGCTGAAGGCGTTCAAATCGTAGTTATATTTTGGATACAATGAGTTTTTTCGTGATTTAACTTGTTGAATTAAAAATAGATAGAGTGATCCCAAAAATAATTCAGAAAAAGTCTTGATCAGCCTGCCGCAATTTTCATGGTTCGCCGTCCCGCTCGATGGAAGGTTCGCCAGAAATCGCGATGGGATGTTCTTCGAAATCACTTCAGAATTAGTTCTGTTAACCTTGTGCTGAAAAAACTTCAGAAAAGATATTGACGGGCTAATAACGAAATGACTCGCTGATCGTCTTTCCCCAAAAAACGGGGAGCTCTTTGAAAGTTACTTTGTGCGATTGATTGGGACCCCCAATCAACATATTCCAAATAAACAACACATTGGTAGTTACTTAGGTAACTCACCAGTAGTTCATGAATCACTAGGTTCAGAACTCTTTTCGGAGAGTTTGATCCTGGCTCAGAATGAACGCTGGCGGCGTGGTTAAGACATGCAAGTCGAACGGGGTTTTCACGCGTAGCAATACATGTGAAAACCTAGTGGCAGACGGGTGCGTAACACGTGAACAATCTACCTCTTAGTGGGGAATAATGCGCCGAAAGGCGTACTAATACCGCATGTGGTGGTCTTTTGCATGAAAGACCTACTAAAGCTGGGGATCTTCGGACCTGGCGCTAGGAGAGGAGTTCGCGGCCTATCAGCTTGTTGGTGAGGTAACGGCTCACCAAGGCAAAGACGGGTAGCTGGTCTGAGAGGATGATCAGCCACACTGGAACTGAGACACG
>JANQKV010000006.1 GCA_028280945.1 Opitutaceae bacterium | reverse complement strand
CTGAGGCATCGGCACATTGCTGATATCTATCATCATCGGGGACATGTTGGCCTAATAACCGCATGTCCCCATCTTTTGATGATGAGCCGACAAAGCGCGCAGCGATTTGATGGGCAACGCCCATGAGTGAGGGATATGGGCAAACGCCGTTGGTGTTTGGGTCGAAGACCCGAGTGAAACGAGTCAACTCCCTCCACCCCACCAGAGGCAGGCAAGTCTCCGCCAATTCAAATTCAGAATTACGATTTCAGAATTACGAATGGCAATCGATCGGTCGGGATTTGCCATTTCGGATTTCAGAATGCGGATTGTGGATTAATTCGCTCCGCGGCTTCGCGACTCCGCGTGAGAAACCATCAGGCTGACGGCTAACCAAGTATGAAGGCAGAAGTTCGAAGTAAGAAGTAATCGTTCTGAGCCTGCCTTCGTGAACTCTGTGTTCTTCCTGGTTCAAGATTGCAAGCTGACGGGACTCCAGCCGTTGCTCGCTACTCCATCACTGCCGCCGGGCCTTCGACGCCGTTGACGTTGACGGCGGTCACGCTGAGGGTGCCGAACTGGGCGCCGTCGCGGTCGGGCAACACCCAGCGCAGGCCGTGCGCGCGGGCGATCTTTTCACTGCCGCTGTAGATGTTGTAGTAGGCCACCCAGCTGCCCTTCGTATCGTCTTCAGCCGCCCGCCAGTGCAGCACGGTTTGACCCACCGTCCGGGCCAGTCGGACATGGCTCGGCGCCGTCGGAGGCGTCGTGTCGGCGGGAGCAACTTCGGCCAGCATGAGGTTTTCAATCAGGGCTGCGATCTCAAGATCGGGGGCGAGTTTCTCCACGTAGCCTTGGATGCCACCCGGGGTCTGTTCCCAGATCGTTTCACCTGTCTCGGTCAGGGTGATGGTGCCGTTGATGTGCGGTGTGTAATAATCCCCCGCCCCACGCGCGCCGTAGAGCAAGGCGCACTGGTCATTGCTGTGACGGTCGATTTTGTGGGAGCCGCCGCGGGTCTCGAAATGCTTTTCGTAGGCGACCCGCACGATGTGGTCGGCGGCGAGTTCCTTAAGGCGTTGGCCTGACCGCACGTCGCCCTGCTCGGCGCCGTTGAACTGGCCGTTGCCGTTCTCCCAACCGGACGCGACGAAGGGCACAGGGCAGTTGTTGATGACGTAGCGGGTGAGCCGGTTTTGCTCCTCGACGAGGCAGGCCCAAGTACGGTCGTCGCGGCAGAGCTCGTCGGATCCACCCCAGTTGGTGCGATCGAAGCCGCTACCGTTGATGAAGTTGCCACCCATCGTAACGATCTGCTTCACCGACCGGGCCACGAGGTCGATGCCATTCAGCGGGCTGTGATGATCGGGTGCGGATTTGAGCAAGAGCTCAATGTTGTGCTGCGTGCCCACCACCAGAATCGTGATGCTGTTGGGCTCGGCCGAAGCGAGGATCTCACGGTAAAGGTCGGTGACCTCCGGTGCGTCCATGTAGTGCTTGAGCTCGCGCGGGTAGTTCTGGGCCAGATACCAATCGTAGTTGGTTTTTGGAGCTTTCTCCTTGGGCAGGCCGCGGTAATCACCGACCGGGATGGCCTTGCGGTTGTAGAACCAATTGGTGGCACTGATCGCGAGCGGTGATTCCTCGTGGTGGAACACGTTCATGACCGCAACGATCTCGAGCTCCCCGTTGTTGGCCATGCCGTGCAGCATCGCCATGCACCCCATGTCGTCCGGATCGTAACTCGGATCGGTGTCGAGGATGACCCGCTCGACGGCAACGGCACTGGAAACCGCGAGCGCGGCACCGGCAAAAAGGGAACGGCAAAGGCGGAAAGGCACGAACGCTGGCATGACCACACGCCAACATTTCCCGCCCGCCGCGTCTGCCCCTCCGGTGCTGATCGTGAATCAAGCGCGGCCCGATGGCCGCGCTATTTTGGATTTGGGAATGCGGATTGCGGACTAGTTCGCACCGCGTCCTCTGTCTCGCCATAGCCTCGGCGACGGCGGATCCGCGTGAGTCCAACCAGGCTGAAGATTTACCTCAAAAACCAAATCCATCTTTGTGCCCTTCGCGATTTCTTCGTTTCCTTCGCGTTAAAACCAGCAGCGGAGTGGGCGGTGCTTTGCACCGTCAGAGAATGAGAAAGATAAAGAGAACGAGAATGATCTCGTCTCAAACCTGCCGGTGGCGGACGTAGCCGAGCACGCCTACGACGGCCAGGAGCACGAGGCCGATCATGCCCACCGTGCCCCAGGGATCGGGCTTGGAACTGAGTCCCCACACGCTGGCCATGGTGGCCAACGCGGTTGCGATGCCCAGCAGCACGTTCCAGATCACCCGGGCTCCACCCTCCGGCCGCCGCTCACCGAGGGCGCGCTTGCTGTTGATGAGCAGCAGGAAGGTGATGTAGGCGATGGGCCCCAGCGTCACCGCCGTGACGGACGCCGGAATGGCCAGCGCAGCCCGGGAAGCGCCCGTCCAGATCACGGGAGCAAAGATACCGGCAATAAGTGGCATGACCGCGCCGATCAGGAACACTTTGCGATCCTCAAAGCGCTTGAGCAACGCACCCAGCGCCGCCGCATTCATCAGGCCGAGCATGATGATGGTGGACACCGCCATGGCAAAAACACCGACACCAAAAATCAGGTTGGCCCCGGCTTTGCCCAACACGGGTTGGAGCGTGCGCGCGAGCTGTCCCGCGTCGCGCGAGGCCAACATGGCGGCAAGGCGCCGGTCGGTTTCCGGCAGGGTGTTCAGGTTAAAGGTGTCCTCCCCCGGACCGGGCGGCAGCTTGGCGACAAACTGGTTGGCCGACGCTTCGTAGGCCGCCGCCATGGCCGGCTTGATGGAGCCGTCCGGGGCGATCACGTCGTCGGTCTTGTTGTAGAACTGGCTGCCCGCGGCGATGACCAGACAGCTTGTCGCGATGATAAACGGCACGAACAGGCCCAGCGACAGGTCGAAGATGGCAAGGCCGCGATGCCGACGTCCCCAGCCGCGTTTAAGCAACGTATAGGGCAACAGGAAGGTCATGTTGATGCCCACCGCCGCGCCTGCGGCAGCAAGCATGCGATCGCGTTGTTGGTCGGCGATGAGCTCACGCCAGATGCCCTCGAAGCGGCTGGCGGCCGCCGCCTCGGCGAGCGCCGGGGTGGGTTCGGTGAATTGGGAGAACGACGGCACAAAACCGGCGAGGATGGCGCCGAACTTGAGTTGCCCGCTGCCAATCAGGAGCACAACCACGGCCATGAACGATACAACCACCACGCCGACCAGAATCTTCAGCACCAGCTCAAAAATCCGCACACCCGAGCTGCCCGAGCCGTAACTGCGCACGACCACAAAACCGAGCACCGCGAGAATCACCCCGATGATCCACGGCGCGATCGTGCTGTCGTTCAGTCCGGGTATCAAATTTTGCACTACGGTTGACGTCGCCAGGGCAAACTGCGGCACACAGAATACGATGTTGGCGACCATGGTGCCGAGAATCCAGGCGTAGGCCAAAACGGGACTGAGGTTCTCGCTGATGGTGGCGACGGGCTGCCGCTCGGTGGAGAGCGTCACGTAGGTGATCGCCGCCAGCAGCGTGATGCCGCAGATGACCGCAAGGGGCTGCAGCCAGAGCAGGTTGGGCCCCGCCAGGACCCCCAGAAACAATGCTCCCGCCAGACTGCCTCCGCCCAGGGTGACGGCGCCCTGCAGCCATCCCGGCCCCGAGAGCTTCGCGTAGATCGCGTATTTACCGAGGCCGGATTTCGATTCGGCTTCGGCCAATAGTTGGTCTTCAGGACGGGGGGAAGAAGCAGAGGACATGGCGGGCTGAACTGGAATTGGGGAGAGGGTTGAGCGTTGGGCTGGCACGCAGCGCCGCGAGTCAAAAGTGAATGGAGCCGCGAGAGAGTTTACTTAGGGCATCACTTACGGCAGTGCGCAATTACACCGAGAGGAAATGAACCACGAAGGGCACAAAGAACACGAAGTTTGGGAAAGAAGTCAGATTATCGTTTTTGAATCCGTTCCGGGACGGGAGGACGGGGTCAGACCGTAAAAAGCGAACTGCGCCCCGCTGTCGCGGCGCTTCGTTGCACTTTTTTACGGCCATGACCCCATGGGGCGACGACCCCCGGCGGGCGGACCACCAAATCGTAATTCGTAAATCGTAATTTCACATCAGGCTCACCGGATCGACGTCGAGGACCTGAATGACGTCATCGGGCCATTGGAAGTCGCGGCGCAGCTTGTTGAGGTCGTCGATGATCCGGGTGACGCCATGGGTGAAATACCAGACTTGGTAGCGGTAGTGGTCCTTCACTTTTTCGATGGGCGACGGCGACGGCCCCCTCACCTCAATCTTATCGCCAAACTCGGCTTCCACTTTCCGCGCCCACTGCTCCGCGAAGAACGCCAGTTTTTCGGGATTGGGTCCACGGAAGGCATGATGGATGAGATGCCGATACGGGGGATACCGAAACGCCTGGCGCGATTTGAGTTCCGCCGCGGCGAATCCATCGAAGTCGGCCTGACGCGAAAACTGAATCGCCTCGGCCTGCGGTGTGAAGGTCTGCACAACAACCACCCCCGCGCGGTCCCCACGCCCTGCCCGGCCGGCCACCTGCACAAGCAATTGGAACGTGCGCTCATGGGCGCGGAAGTCGGGCAGGTGCATCGACAGGTCGGCGTCAACCAGACCCACCAGGGTGACGTTGGGAAAATCCAGTCCCTTCCCGATCATTTGCGTGCCGACAAGAACATCGATCCTGCCCGCCCGGAACTCGCCCAGCACCTGCCGGAAGCGATTCTTTTTGGACATCGTATCGGTGTCCATGCGCTCGATCCGGGCCCGCGGCAGCACACGGCGCACGGCTTCCTCCACACGCTGGGTGCCGGTGCCGCGCCACCGGATGTCGGGCGCCTCGCACTTCGGACAGCGCACCGGCGCGCCACGTTCGTGGCCACACAGGTGGCAGCGCAGCGATTCGTCGGCCCGGTGGTAGGTCATGCTGATGCTGCAGTGCGGGCACTCCTCAACGTGCCCGCAGCTGCGGCACATCATCGACGACGAATAACCGCGGCGATTGAGAAACAGGATGGTCTGTTCACGCTTCTCAAAACGATCGTGCATCTCGTGGACGAGTTTTTGGGACAACGTGGTGAGTCCGCGCGAACGCATGACCTCAACGCGCATGTCCACCACGTCGATGAACGGGAGTTCGCGGTCATCAATGCGCTGGCGCATGTGCAGGTGCTGGTAACGGCCGGTCTGTGCGTTGGCGTAGGACTCAAGGGAGGGGGTGGCCGAACCGAGCACACAATGGGCGTGATTGAGCTTGGCCCGCATGACCGCCACGTCGCGGCCGTGGTAGCGCGGGGTTTCATCCTGCTTGTAAGCGGGCTCGTGTTCCTCATCCACCACAATCAGTCGCAGGTTTTGCACGGGGGCAAAGATGGCCGAGCGGGCGCCAACCACGATGCGCGCCTGCCCGGTGGCCAGCTCGTGCCAGCCGTCCACGCGCTCGCCCTCGCTGAGATGGCTGTGCCAGACCACCGCAGCGTGGTCGGGGGCAATGGCCTCAAGCCGACTCCGCAGGCGCGCGACGGTCTGGGGCGTAAGCGCGACTTCGGGCACGAGCAGGATCACCCCGCCTCCGCTGTCGAGCGCCTCCTGGATCGCGCGCAGATATACCTCGGTTTTGCCGGAGCCGGTCACACCTTGGAGCAGCGAAACACCAAACTCGTTCTGGCCAAGCGCCGCCACCACGGCGTCGAGGGCCGCTTTTTGCTCGGAATTGAGCCGGTGCGGCAACGCCGCAACCAACTCGCCGTGCGCAAAGTCATCGGCGTAGGCAACGCGCCGGACGCGCCGGGTGGTTTCGCGTAGCACGCCGCGTTTGAGCAGGGCGTTTGCCGACGACGGCCCTACGCCGAGCCGCCGCAGCACCAGCGATTTCCCGGCCGGTTTGAACTGGCCGACCAGAAAATCATAGAGCTTCGCCTGTTGCGGCGCGCGGCGGCGGAGCTTCGCCAGTTCGTCGTCGGACAACCGCCCGGCAACCTCCAGCAGCTTCTCCTGCTTCAGTCCCGCCGCCCGGCGCACCGCCCCGGGCAGCATGGTTTCGATGATGCCGTCGAGCGGGGCGGCGTAATAGCTCGCCATCCACTTGGCGAGGGCGAGCAGGTCGGGCGGCAGGGCCGGAAAGTCGTAAACGAGTTCGGCCAGCATCTTGAGTTTATCCACCGGAAAATCGGCGGGAGCACCTTCAACGCCGACGATACCCAGCACGAAGCGCCGGCCGATCGGGATGCGCACGAGCGAACCGACCTGCACCTGTCCAGCGACGGCTAGCGGCACCTTGTAGTGCAGCAATTTGTCGAACCCGGCCAGAGGATGGACACCCACGATCTTCAAGCTGCCCGTTGTGGCGGGGCCCGCAGCGCGGCGCAAGCGTGCCGACAGTTCGATTGACAGTGCGGGGCCAGCGGCGAACATTCACGGAGTGAGTAACGACGCCGCGCGCGAAAAATTTAAATCCTACCTCGGCACCAAAGGCCTCCGCGTCACCAACCAACGACTGGCCATTTTTGAAGCCGCGTTTGCCCAGACCGAACACTTCACCGCGGAAGACCTGTTGGACCTGGCCCGGGCCATCGATGATTCCGTCTCCCGCGCGACGGTTTACCGCACCCTGCCGATCATGGTGGAGAGCGCGTTGCTGCGCGAAGTCGATATCGGCAAGAACCTTAAGTACTACCTGCCCAACGTCGAGGGCGGCACCGAGGTCGCCCAGGTGATCTGTCTGGACTGCGACAAGATTTTCGAAATCGAGGCCCCGTTCATGGAATGGTATGGCAATTCCGTCGCCTCCAAGGTGGGCCTGCGACCGGTGTCGCAACGCCTGCAGGTATCCGCCCGCTGCAATCAGCTACGCGACGAGGGCATTTGCAAACATCGCACTGCCTGAGGATATTTGGCTGTGACCCGCAAAGAAGACCCGGAATGGGAAATCGGATTCTTTGAATCCATCTACAAGCGCGACCCTCGCTACGAGGACGTCGTCGCCATCCTGGGTGGACTTTACACCAAGGCGGGACGAATCGCTGATGGCCTCAAAATGGACCGGCGCATGGTGAAACTTTGCCCGGAGGATGCCACCGCCCACTACAACCTTGCCTGCTCGTTGGCGCTGAGCGATCGCCATCGCGACGCGATCAAGACGCTGCGGCAGGCCGTCGAACTCGGCTACGCCGACTATGACTGGATGGAAAACGATCCCGACCTCGTCGGGCTGCGCACCTATCCCGAATATCAGGACTTGCTCGAGACGATGAAGACCCGGTAGCCCATCGGGTTCGATTGTTCGAAATCCCTTTTCCCGACCATGTCACCCGTTCTCGATTACGAACCCCACATCGTCGCCCCCCGTCCGGCGCCGCCGGCGTTGACCGCGATCCAGGAGGAAATCCTCGCCCTGAAAAAGGAGCGCAATGCGGTGATTCTGGCCCACAACTACCAGGTGGAAGCCATCCAGCAGGTGGCCGACTACGTGGGTGATTCCCTGGGCCTTTCCTACCAGGCCCAGGCCGCGGAGGCGGATGTGATTCTGTTTTGCGGAGTGCACTTCATGGCGGAGACCGCCAAGATCGTAAATCCCGGGCGCACCGTGCTGCTGCCTGACATGAATGCGGGGTGCTCGCTGTCGGATTCGTGTCCGGCGGACCGCCTGGCGGCCTACAAGGAAGCCCACCCCGAGGTTTACGTCGTCGCCTACATCAATTGCTCGGCGGGTGTGAAAGCGCTCAGCAATGTGATCTGCACCAGCGGCAATGCCAAAAAAATCGTCGCCCGCGTGCCGGCCGACCGGGAGATCCTCTTTGTGCCCGACCAAAACCTCGGCCAGTGGGTCAGCCAGCAGACCGGCCGTGAGATGCATCTGTGGCCGGGCAGTTGTTACGCCCACGTGCAGTTCACGACCGCGGCGATCGAAAAGATCCGCCTGGACTTCCCCGACGCGCCCGTTGTCGCCCACCCCGAGTGCGTGCAGGCCGTGCGCGACATGGCGGACGAAGTATGTTCGACGGAGTTGATGGTGAAATTTGCGAAGGAAACGCCGGCCGACCGCATCATCGTGGTGACCGAAAGCGGCATGCTGCACCGGCTGCAAAAGGACGTGCCGGAAAAAACCTTTATCGCGGGCCCAACCAACACCTGCGCCTGCAACGACTGCCGGTTCATGAAGATGAACACCATCGAGAAAGTACGTGATGCCCTGAAGACAATGAGCCCGGAAATCACGATGGATGAATCCATCCGCACCGCTGCGTTTACGCCCATCCAGCGCATGCTCGACTGGAGCAAGGCGTAGGAGCCCCGGGGCGACGCCCCATCTTTCTCTTTATCGTTCTCATTCTCTTTCTCCCACGGCACGAAGCGCCGGCCATTCCATTCCCCGGAAGAAAGAGAAAGATAAAGAGTAAGGAGAAAGATACCCGGAAGAATGGTCCGGGGCGTTACTCCCTTATTCCCAGCAGGAGCTGCAGGTTCATCTGCAGGTCATCATCGGGAGCAAGACGACCGCCGCGATTTCGCACCAGGTCCTTGCACCGGATGTCTCGCAGCACCGCCGTATCCGCCCGCACCACCCGCAACTCGTTTTTGCGGTACTCGGCAATATCGACCTGGCGCAAGGGCCGGAAGGACAGGGGCACGCCATACTTGTCGAACTCGATTTCCCAGCCGGCCAATCCCCGCAGCGGCAGGGGTTCGGCGCGCAGGGCCGGGTAGCGTTTGACAAAGTCCGGCACGTGCGACGAGGCCCACCGCACCGTCACCGCCGGACTGATCCGCCGCCAGAAGTCCAGAAACGTATCCACTTCCCTGGCACGAAAGGCGTCGTAAAAGGCCAGGGGGTCGATCCCCGTCAGGTTCATCCCGTTCCACCGGCCGTGGTCATTTTTGCTGCCGAACTTCTTCCAATCATACCAGGGCTGAAAGTCGTCGGTGAGCCGCAGTCCGATCTCAAAGTGCAGGTGGGCGCGCTCTTTGGGCAGCGGACGCGCCCCCGCACTGCGTCCCATGATGCCGAGGGTCTGCCCGGTACGGACGCGCACCCCGGGGCGGATGCCCGGGGCGATGCTGGCGAGGTGGGAGTATAGCGTGTAGACCGGCAGTTGCGCGTCGGTATGTTCCACCACCACATAGCGACCGTAGCTGCTGAGCCCCGGGCCGTCGTTGACGTAGCGCACGATCCCGTGGAGCACGGAAAAAATCTCGTCCAACGCCTCCCCGCGGGAATCGCGTTTGATGGGGAACAGATCCAGCGCCTCGTGAAACCGCGTGCCGTTGTTGCGCACACAACCATAGAGCCCGGACTCCACCCGTCCCGATTGCGTGGGCTGGATAAAGTTCTCGATGGGTTCACCGCGCGCGTAGGCGGTATTCGCGGTCGGCCAGGCCAGTCGCAAGCGTTCCGCCACGGCCGGTGAGGACAGGGCACACCCGGCAAGGAGAAGGGAAAACATGCGAGCGAAGGCGACGGGCATGGGCAGGACTGAATGCGGCTGTCGCCCGCAGCTCAACTCCTGACCGTGAATCGTTGAACGGACGCATGCTTGCACTCCCGCGCCTGATGCTCCATCCGCAAGCCACCCCCGACCCATGCGTTCTCCCGCCGACACCAAAGCCATTCCCCACCCCATTGTCTGGGTGCCCTCGCTCTACTTCGCCATGGGCATCCCCTTCTCCCTCGTCATTTGGGTGGCAGGAACCATGTTCAAGGACCTCGGTCATTCCGACGGCCAGATCACCGTCGCGACGGCTTCGATCGGCATCATGTGGTCGTTGAAACCCCTGTGGGCGGCGTTTCTCGACATGTATCGCACCAAGCGGTTCTGGGTGCTCGCGATGGAGTTCGCCCTCACCGGGTTGCTCATCCTGATCGCGCTGGCCCTGCCCCTGCCCAATTACTTCCAAGTCATCATCGCGATGATGTGGGTCCTGGCGTTTTGCTCCTCGACGCAGGACATCACCGCGGACGGTATTTACATCACGTCACTCGAGGCCAAAAGGCAGGCGGCCTACATCGGAATTCAGGGCGTGTTTTGGAACGTGGGCCGGCTGTTTGCCGTGGCGGCCGTGGTATGGATCGCGGGCAACCTGCAGGAGAGCCACGGCTACGAGCCCAAGGCGGCCTGGGCCTGGTCACTGGGGCTGAGCGCGGCCACCATGGCCCTGCTCGGCGTCTACCATGTCTTTAAATTGCCGCAGGGAAGCGTGGGTGAACGGGCGCATTCGGTGGGCCAGGCCATGCGGTCGTTTGGGGAAACGTTGGTGGCGTTTTTTCAGAAGGAAAAGATCTGGGGCATGCTGGCGTTTGTTTTCCTGTTTCGCAGCGCCGAGGGCCTGCTGTTGGTGGAGGCGCCGTTGTTCATGCAGTCGTCGCTGGAAGACGGCGGCCTCGGCCTCACCTTAAAGGAGAAAGGATTGATCGACGGCCTGTTCGGCACGGTGGCGACGCTGATCGGCGGATTGCTCGGCGGCATGTTCATCGCCCGGTTCGGGTTGAAGCGCACCCTGTTCTTCATGGCGCTGTGCATCAACGTGCCCAACCTCTGCTTTGTCTACCTGAGCCAGGCGGTTTCGCCGGAAGCTCCCCTTTCCTTCGCGGTGATCAAGTGGTTGGTGGTGTTCGAGAAGTTCGGCTACAGCTTCGGCTTCGTGGCCAACATGCTCTACATGATGCAGCAGATGTCGCCCGGCAAATACCACATGACGCACTACGCCTTCTGCACCGCGATCATGAACCTTGTGCTCGTGCCGCTGCAGATGGCCTCGGGGCCGATGGCCGACCATTTCGGCTACAAAACCTTCTTCATCATTGTGTGCTTTGCGGCGATTCCCTCGCTCATTGCAGCGTGGTTTGCGCCCTTCCCGCGGGGCGACGATCAGGTTGCCGCGGACACCAAGGGGGGGCGCCCTGACGCCGCACAAACTCGTGCCGGGAATTGAAACCCCGGCCGGGAGCGCTTGTCTTTAGGCACCATGAAGTTAACGCAACTCCCCTCCTGCCTCGCCCTGCTCGCCGCGATTGTTGGGTTCACCCCCGCGGCGGTGGCCAAAAACGACAAACCCATCCCGGTCGACCGTTCGGAGGCCCTCCAGGTCGTGATCCACGACAACGTGATGATGCGCACCCGCGATGCCTGGACCCGCCCCAACATGGAAACCGAGCGTTTCCTGGTCATGAAAGACGCCCTCCGCAACGCCGCGGAGGACAACAACTACCCCGGTGAAGTGAAAGTCGAACGGTTCGCCGGCGGCCTCAAGGACTACCACCAGCGGCTCACCCTGTATGTCTATCGTTGGGAACTGGGACTGGAGTCCTTCGGCCGATCCATGACCGTGGAATTTGCCATGGATGCCACGCTCACCGTTGGCGACGAGGAATGGGACATGGGTTCGTTCCGCGCCCGCAGTTCACACTATGCGTCCGGTGGTCCCACCAGCGAGGACTTCGGTCCCGCCGCCGAGCGCGCCATCGAACAGATGATCGAGATGTATCAAGCGGCCATCGCCGACGCCGCCACCAGCGACAAGTAAACCACGCTGGCCCAAACCAACCCACGGCATCCTCCGCTCAGCGGCCCCGTCATCGGGCCGCTTTTTTGTCGCTTTAATCCACCGCCATCACACTCAAAATCTGCTCCCCCACCGCATCGGCCAGCAGTCGTCCGCGCACCGTCAGGCGAATTTTGCCGTCGTGCTGTTCGGCCAAGTCATCCGCCACCAAGTCGTGCAGGACCCCGCGCGCCGCATCCCATTGCGAAGAGGGAAACCGCCGCGCCAGGGAGACCGGGTTGATACCGGTGGTCAGCCGCAGTCCAAAGATCAAGGCATCCTGCGCCAGCAGATCCGGCGTCAGCTCCACCGCCTCAGCCGTGGCCCGCCGACCCGACGCCAGTCCCGTCCACCAATCGTCGAGGTCGCTCGGATTGCTCGCCCGCCATCCGCCCTGCTGGGAGGCGGCCGCCGGCCCCAGTCCAATCCACTCGTGCATGTGCCAGGTATTGAGATTGTGGATGCAGCGGTGTCCCGGACGGGCGAAATTAGCGACCTCGTATTGGGCAAACCCCGCCCCGGCCAATTGCAACCACGTTGTCTCGTAGAGCCGGGCCTCGTGCTCGGGGTCGAGTTTCACCCGCCCTTCCGAGAGTTTCACCCACAACTTTGTGTCCTCCTCGAAAGTCAGGCAATAGGTCGAGAGATGGTCCGGTCCGAGCGCGACCGCTTCGGACAAATCGGCCAACCACTCCTCCTTCGTCTGCCCCGGCAACGCGAACATCAGATCGAGATTCACACTGTCGAACTCCACGCTGCGCACCCGCTCGTAGGCGCGGAGCACCTGCTCCCGCGTGTGCTGTCGACCCAAGGCGTCAAGTAGCGCGGGATTGAGGCTTTGCACCCCCAGGGAGATGCGGGTGATCCCCAGGTCCTTGAGCGTGTTGAGACGCGCCTCGGTTGCCGACGCCGGGGCCATCTCAACGGTCCATTCGGCAATCGACTCTCCCGCATACCGGCGGACCGCTTCACCCAGGCGCCGCAGGTTGGGCGGCGACAACAGACCCGGCGTGCCCCCGCCCCAGAACACGGTGGAAATCGGCCGGGGAGCAGGCAGCAGCTCCATCTCCTTGTCGACGCCATCCAGATACCGCGCAATCCCGGCCGCCGACGGTGCGGTTTGGTAGAAGGCGCAGAAGTCGCAGGTTGTTGCGCAGAACGGCACGTGCACGTAGAGTCCAAGCGGCGCGGATTCGCGTCTGCCGCCAAGTTCGTCAGCCGGAGTCATTTCGCTCATTGCCAACGCGGAGTGATTGTGTTGCGTATCCACCAAGATCTTATTGCGAAACCTCATGGAAAAGAACCGCATCCTCCAAGCGAGACGATTCTGGCCAACCCTCATCGGCTTTTTGATGATCGGCCTGCTCACTGGCTGTAAGGAGTTCGTCATCACGAACCTCACGCCCTCGCAACTGCCCGCCAACCCGTCGCAGATCTACACGTTCTCGGCCAAGTTCGAATCGAAGTCGCGCGGATTTGTGGCCAATTCGATGCAACCGCAGATCGTGATCGACGGCAAGATCCACGACCTGCAGCCCAGTCCGGTGGGCCCCAATGTTTTCGAATTCGACTACCGCATCCCCGCGGGTCGTTCCGAGGTGGCCTATTATTTCCTCGCGACCTATGAGGTGAGTTTCAACAACAAGGCCAGTCTGCGCGAGGCCTACTCGCCCGTCATCCGCTCCACCCTCACGAGCCGCCAGGTCCTTTCCATGATCGCCAACCGCGGTCCGGTTGGAGCCCGCATCGGCGTCGTGGGCCAGGGTTTCACCGCGCAGGACGTGGTCACGCTCAACGGACAACCGACCCGCACGGTCTTTGAGTCCAACAACGCCCTGAGCTTCTTTGTGCCCGCGGTTGCTCCCGGCCGCAATTATCAGGTCGCCGTTTCCGGCCCGACCGGTTCACAGCCCGTCGGCACATTCCGGGTCGACCCGATCGGCATCGAGATCTTCCCGGCCGCCCTCGATCTCAGCCAGGGCGAAACCCAGTCGCTGACCTTCACCCTGCCCAACGCGGCGCCGACCGGCGGCCTGCTGCTCGACATCACCACCGACGTGCCGGACAGCGTGATCATGCCCGAGGTCTTTGTGCCCGCCGGCAGCAATACCGTGACCGTGCCCGTGCGCGGCGGCCTGCCGGGTTCCGGCGCCCTTTACCTGACCGGGTTTGGCGGCGGCGAAATCGCCATTCCAATCACGGTCCGATAAACAAAAACTCTTTCGTTTTTCTCTCCGGCCGAAGCGAATCCGCTTCGGCCTTTTTATGGTGCCGTTTCAAGTTGGTTTATCCCCTTCGGCCCAGCTCATCCCAATGGAAAATCGGAGCATGTGGACGCTGCGCTCAAGCGACCCGGCGGTTAACGAGTAAGCTAAGCCAGTTACACGCTATCTCGCACCTCTTCAGTCCATTGCGCAGAATCCTCAGGAGGCGGTATCCTGCCGCCAAACGCCTTTCGCCCCGACCGACCTCATGTATCGCTCAATTCCATGCCTAGCGCTCGTGTTCTTCGCGAGCATCGCCTTCGCTGAAAAACGACCCGTTGACTACGTTAACCCTCTCACCGGAACGTCCAACAGCCGTTGGATGTTGACCCCCGCCGCATCCCTTCCCTTCGGCATGGTCAAGCTGGGACCGGATAACCAAGGCAACGTGTGGAACGGCGGTTACGAATATGCCAACGCAAGCATCCACGGCTTCAGCCATCTGCACGGCATGTCGTTGAGCGGGATAAGTTTCATGCCCGCCTCTGGCCAACTCTTCTTCGGCGAGGAATATGCCAAGCTTCACCCAGGCGGCACCGACGGTCCCTTCGGACACATGTGGACGGCAGGATATAGATCCCGCATCAACAAAGACACGGAAAGCGCCAAACCGGGCTACTATGCGGTCGAGCTACACGATTATGATATCAAGGTGGAACTGACCGCCACCGTGCGCTGTGGATTGATGCGACTTACCTACCCGCAGAGCGATGATTCGCGGCTGATCCTCAACCTGGATTTCCCGACGGAGGAGCTGGCAAACATTCATGAGACCTACGTCCAACGGGACTCCGAAACCGCATTCTCGGGTTACGTCACGCAATCCAATCAATACGCCGACATTTACACGGTTTACTTTGCCTCCGAACTAAACCGTCCGATCGCCAGCATGGATGGCTGGCATTTTGAACCCTATGCCGGTGAACCGGCAAACTACGGCACGGACTGGCGGCGGGAATGTCACATCCAGAATGGTATCGAAACGTTTACGGGCGGAGCGCAAAGCGGGATCGTGCTGAACTTCGCGACTTCCGAGGGGGAGGTGGTCAAGGTCAGGACCGGGATCTCATTCGTCAGCATTGAAAATGCCCAGTTGAACCTCGCCAGCGAGATGCAGGACTTCGACTGGGACTTCGACGCCGTGGTTGCCCACGCGCAAAACGAGTGGAATGAGCTGCTGGCCCGGGTCGAGGTGAGTTCCGAAAACGAACAAAACGTGGCCCTGTTCTACACAAATTTCTATCGGTCTTTTTTTGGGAAGAACATCCTCAGCGATGTGAACGGTGAATATACTGACATGTTCGAGCACACCCGGACGCTCGACCCGGCCACACCCTACGCCATTAGCAGTGACGGACTGTGGGGAGCCCAATGGACCTTGGCGCCGTTTTGGACCCTGGTGGCTCCGGACTGGAACGAGGCCATGGCAAAATCACTGCTGGAGCTGGGTAAGGTCGGTGGCTGGATCCCCGAGGCCCCCACCGGACTGGAATATGCCGCCACGATGGGGGCCCAGCACCACAATGCCATCATCATCAGCGCACATCAAAAGGGTCTGGCCACCTTCGACGTTGAGAGTGCTTATGAAGCCATCAAGCACGACTATCTGAACCAGGGCATCGAACACCCCGGGGGCGGCTACGCGGGCAACCGGCACCTGCAACCGTATATGGATTATGGATACGTTCCCGAAGAGTATGGCCCTGTGTCCAACACCATGGAGTATGCCTACGACGACTGGTGTCTCGGCCAGATGGCTCTATCGCTGGGCCAGGCCGAGGATGCGGCCTACTTTCACGAGCGTTCCCTCAACTATCGGAATGTGTTCGACCCGGACACCAAATACCTTCGGCGCCGCCACGCGGACGGCACTTGGCTGGAAGACTTTGACCCTCACCGCGAAGGCACGGAGGGAGGTTGGAATGGCCCTGGCTACATGGAAGGCACGGCCTGGATCTATACTTGGTTCGTGCCCCACGACCTGCCTGGACTGATCGATTTGCTCGGAGTGGCGGAATTCAATTCCCGCCTCGAGGAAGGGTTCCACAAGAACTACGTGAACCTCGGCAACCAGCCCAATCTGCAGGCGCCCTTCCTCTTCAACTACTCCGGCAAACCTTGGCTCACGCAAAAATACACGCGGTATGTCTTGGACGAGTTCTTCGACCTCGATCCTCTTCAGGGCTGGATCGGCGAAGAGGATGAAGGCCAGATGGGTTCCCTCTTCTGCCTGTTATCGATAGGATTATTCGAGATGGACGGCGGGTGCGCCATCGACCCGGCCTACGATCTGAGCAGTCCCCTGTTCAAAGAGGTCGTGATTCATCTCGATCCCGAGTTTCACGAAGGCGATACGTTCGTAATTCGGACCCACCACAAGTCACCTGCGGATGTTTACATCCAGTCAGTCCAACTCAACGGCGAAAACCTGACTGCTCCAAAACTTCGTTTTGCGGACATCACCCAAGGCGGACTGCTTGAGGTGGTGCTCGGCTCGGAGCCCAATAAAACGCTTTGGCCGAGCGGAGCGCATTAAGCCGGCACTGGCGGTCAGCTTAACTGGATTTCGTCGCGGTCCACGCGGATCTTTTGGCCGCCGACCTCAAGTTGGAAGATGGATCCGTCGCCTTGACCTGAAATCGTCGGCAGGTCGCTTTCATCTTCGGCGAGGGCCATGACGGTGACCATGGTGAGATCGGTTGTGGATTCGGTGGTCACGTCGACAAACGGGTGAATCGAAGCTCGCTCGCCCAGCATGTCCATTTGTCCCACCGCACTGGACCAGGGGGTGTTGGCATAGACTTGGGCTTTGAGGACGGATCCCGGCCGGCGAATCATGAAACCCTCCTTCCCGGCCGTAAGCCCGAGCTTGCCGTCCCAATTGTAGCCAAAGAACCGAGCCTGCACGGTGGAGTCGCCGCGCCACTTCGTGACATGGTCGACCACAATGACTGCAGGCAGGTCGAAGAGCACCGCCATGGAACGGCGCACCAGCTTGATATCCGTATCGACCAAGCGGTAGGGCTGGGAAGCATCGCTCACCCATTGGGCAAAGCGGTCCGTGCCCTGGTGGGAAACAATGCGGGCAAACGACCGGGAGGCATTGGTGCCTTCAACCCCGTTGTGGTGCTCATGGCCGCGCCCATCGATCAAGATGGCGCTGTGACCCTCGGTGAGACGCATGCGCCAGGCCGGATCGCTGTAACTGTAGGCCGGCCGCAAGGGGTCGGTGATCAACTCCTGACCGAAACACTTCACGATGACGCTGTTGCGATCGCCGTGCTCGTGATTGGCGGGGGGACCGCTGCGCAGCGCCACCACCAGGTCCTCCGGGCGGTAGCCGGTGCGGGCCACCACCCGGTCCAGGTCCGACACCCAAAGCTTGTTTTGGTTGGGCGGCAGCGCAGGCCGCACATCGGGGTCGAACCACAGGGCGGCCCACAGGTCATGACTGCCGCCGAGGTTTTGAGCGAACCCCCGGGCGAGAGGATTGCCGGTCTCACCCGCGACCCAGTGCGCCAGGCCGGTGCGTTTCACTGTCGCCGTCGAATCCGGGGTGCGCCCGCTGTCCCCCCAATTTACCACGCCGTAAGGATCCGCCTCCGTGGGCATCGCCATGTTGTAGAGGAAATCGATGAAGGCGTCCCAATCGATCAGGTCGGTCATGTCGACGTCACTGTGCCGCCGCAGAGCAATGATGGCCTGCGCGAGGTGGGTCGCCGTGTAATTGGCATAGTTGACCTCCTCGTCGTAGGAGCCGTCGGCTTTGAAGAACTCGCGGAACGCATCCACGCCCCAAATCCCCATCTCGCGGTAGCGCTCGAGCGTTTCATTGGACCCAAACTCCAACTCGTAGGCGATCGTGCCAATGACCAGAGCGGAGGCCGGCACGGCGCGCAGGTTGGTGTTGATGGTGATCTCCGGCCGCCGGTTTTGATCGGTGCGGTTGCCGGGACGGTGCTCGAAGAACGTGCTTTCGGGATCAAACCGCCACCCCTTCACGGTCCGGGGATAGCGGATATCTTCAACCGTGCGGAAACAGGGGGTGATGCCGCGCTCCCACATGGTCTGAAGCCACTCCCGTCGTTCTTCCGTCGAGAGACGGTTACCCAGCAAATCGATCACCAAACTGATCCCGACCGTGGCGTGGGAAGCCCGCTGCACCGCGATGGGGTCGTCGCCATCGAGGAAGAAATCCCAGCGTTCGAATTTCATGATCGTGCGGACTGCCTTTTTCGCGAGGCGTTCGGCTTCGGGGTTGTCCGTCATCACCGCAATGAATGCCAACTCCTCCGCCAATGCCCGCAGCGGCCGCATCGTCATCAACTGATCGTTGTAGCGGATCTCGTTGTCCAGCCACGCCTCCTTGGCGGCTAAATCGATGTCACGATGCTCCTGCCGCAATTCGGCAAATTCGGGATGATGCAGGTAGTTGTCACGGATGCCATCCAGGTGGGCCGGATCGAAAAACAGGCCCGACCCCATGCCCTGAGGCGGGGACGTCATCGCTTGCAGGGAGCGGGACAAAAGAACAGTCGAAGCGGAGGAAGTGAGAACCAGGGATAACCAGTGACGGCGATTCATGGCCCGAGACTGAGTGCACCCGGCAGCCGGGTTCAACGCCAAGGGTGGTTTTTGCGCGAAGACCGGTGAGACCCATTGCCTTGGGTGTGAAAATTCACTCGGGTTCTTACATATGCCGCGCCCGTTTCGCATCCTGCCCCGCGCAGGCTCCACCGATCAACTCAGCATCGAACCTCTCGCCGCCGAGCACATTGCGAAACTGATTGATCCCCTGCTCGACCCAAAGGTCTATCAATGGATTGAACCCCATCGCGATGAGGCATCGTTCTGGGCGTTTTGCGAAGCGATCATTGCCGGACCCGGTGATCGGTTTCCGGATCAGACATGGTGGAATCATGCCCTGTTTGACCGCGTTTCGGGCGCGGGCGTTGGACGATTGGAGGCGACCTTCATCGGCGATCAAGTTGAAGTGGCCTACCTGTTGGGCTCACGCTGGTGGCACCGGGGCATGGGAAGTGAAGCGCTGAATTGGCTGGTGGACGAAATTCGCCAAGCCGCACCTGAAATCACCATCTGGGCAACGGTCCATCCGGAAAACGAACCGTCCCAACGCGTGCTGTTGCGCAACGGCTTCAGCGAAGTCCACGATTTTCCGGATACACTCAGAAGTTATGATCCCGGAGATTTGGTCTACCTTTTCGATGCAAAGCAGGACTAAAGTGCCGATCGCTCGGTTTATCTCCACCCAACTCATACCCACCTCCCCCGCTTCTCACCATGCTTCCTGATACCGCTGTTTCCATTCACCCCTACTTTCGTATTCCGAATGAACTGCTCGATGAAACCCGCGCTGTTTGTCAGAAGTTTGTCGACCAGACAAAAGAGGAGCCCGGTTGCCTCTACTACGCCTTCACGTTCGCCGACAACCTCATGCACTGCCGCGAGGGTTATGAGGATGCCAACGCGTTGCTGACGCACCTCACGCGCGTCGGACCCATGATCGAGGAACTGTTGAGCACCGGCGTAACCATCGAACGGCTTGAGGTGCATGGCCCGGCGGCCGAAATCGAGAAGCTGCGTGAACCCATGGCCGGTCTTGCGCCCCGGTTTTTCACGCTCGAAACCGGATTCCGCCGATAAAATACTGCGACCCGGACCTGGTCCGTTCCGCTGCTTTTGCCACGATAAAGACAGAAGCCACTTTAACCATTCATTAAAAGGGTGTTACACAGAAATGTTCGTATTACGAACATTGGCCTGAGGCGTCTTGTGGAGATGGTGGAACGACTATTTTTCTCCGGCCGGCACCAGAGCTTGGACTGCAACGGACGGAGCTTTTTGTATTCTTGCCCTAAAGCCCCTCAAAGTTGGCGGTGTGGGCGGGCAGCGCGCTGGCCCAACTCCTAAATTCGCCACTGCCGATAAACATCTGCGCCCCCTGCTCGCGACGCTTCTTGAACTCCTCGGTGGAAAAGGATGGACCGCCGAAAGCCTTGCCATGCTTTTTGCAGGCGGTGGCTGTCCGCTCCCAGGCATCGTCGAGGGTCAGTTCGGATTGATACTTCAACCTTAAGGTGAGGTCGCCCGGACCGATGAAGAGCATATCGACCCCCGGGGTCGCCGCTATGTCATCAACGTTGGCGACGGCCTCCGGCGTTTCGATTTGCACGGCGAGAAACGTCTCGCGCTGCGCCCAGGCCACGTAGTCATCAAGAGGCACGGTGCCGAAGTCGGCGTCGAAGCCAACACCGTCCAGGCCCCGGTTGCCGACAGGCGGAAACTTCACCGTGTCGACCAGACTGGCAGCTTCCTCGGCAGTGTTGACCAACGGCATCAGCAGCCCCGCCGCGCCGTCCTCCAAATACCGGTAGAGCGCCGCCCCTTCCCGCATGGGCGGTCGAACCATGATGTCGATGTCGAAGACATGCGCATAGGCCAGGATCGCCTGCACCTCCCGCACGGACAGCGAGCGGTGTTCGAGATCGAACCAGATGCAGTCGTATCCCTGATGCGCCGCTTGGCCGACGTAAGCCGGGATGTAGTGGCCGAGGTTGCAGGTGCGAACGATTTCACCCGCGCGAATGCGGGCGAGAGTTTTGCTTTTTCTCATGAGGACTTTTGGGCGGTGAGTTTCTCCAAGGTGAAAAGGGCCTGGGCAGCCCGGATACGGGCATCTTCGTGCTCGTCGTAGAGCTGGGAAATCAGTTGCGGCGCCGCTTCCACGACACCGGTCTCGCCGGCAAATGTCGCGGCGGCGGTGCGGATCCACGGATCGGCCGAGGTCAAGTTGGCCAAAAGTTGCTCGCGACCAAAAGGATCCCCGAGCGCAGCCATCGCATGATGCAACATGGCGCGGTGTTTGGGATCGGTCGCATCCCCGAGTCGGCCGCGAATCAAGGCCACATCCCCGGCCGAACCCACCCGACCCAAAACCCAGGCAGACAACCGAAACATCACCGGGTCCGGGGCTGTCGCGAGATGGCTGCGCAAATAACGCAACGCGGCCTCCTGATCCGAATCATCACCATGCTTGGCCAGGGCGGCCGCCGCCATCAGTTTCAGCGTAGGATTTTCAACCTGCGTAAAAGCCGTCCAAAGCTGCGTCCCGCGACCGCGCCAACCGACTTTAAACAAGCTCTCGGCGGCGTGAACGTGTCCGTGCGGATCCGGTGAATCGAGAATCGCAAACATGACGAGGGCACGGCGATGGTCGCCCGCCCGCACCAGCTCCCGGGCCAATCCACATCGTCGTTGATCGTCCGTCTCAACATCCAAACGAGGCAACAAAGTGCGCCGCACTTCATCGCCCTGCCCGGCGATGGTGAGGGCCTCGGCTGCATGCATGGCCGGCCAAAAAGCGTCGCTGTGCAAACCCGTGTGCAGGACGCGCAGCGCTTTTTCACGTTGGGCTGCCGTCATCACCTCGGACGCCGCGGTCGACAGCGCAATGATCAACATCATGAGCAGCGAACCTGCTTTCCTCACGCGGGCTCCTTTCGTCGCAAAAGATAGCAGGCAGGCACTCCGATCACCACGCCGGTGACCAGGGCCGAGGGGGAGATCCACTGGAAGCTGACCGGGTCGAGACCGGTTTCCGGGTCCACGCCAAAGATCACGCCGGAGAAGGAGATGAGAACGGCCACGGTAACGCTCGACAACGTGCCAATCCAGACGCCCCGGGCGTTGGCGAACGGCACAAACAGCGCAAAGAAAAACAGCAGGGCAATGGGCACCGTGAACAGGTTCACGACCTTGTTGGTCACTGCCATGAAGTTGCCGGGGATGTAACCGATCCACCCGCTGCCCACCACCACGATGGTGCCAATGATCAGCGCCATCCACCTTGCCAGGGAAACCTGCCGGCGGGGTTCAATTTGCCGCCCTTCCAGACGTCGACCCCATTCGGTCATGACCACCGCCGTGATGGAGTTGACGCCCGAATCGATGCTCGACATCGCCGCGGCAAAAAGCCCCGCCACCACCAGGCCGGCGATCACCGGAGGCAGCTCAAAGGCAATGAAGTGGGGAAACAGCGCGTCCGCCTGGCCGCTCACGCCGCCTTCCCGCGGCAGCAGCTCGGGAAACGCCTGAAAATATCCGAGCAGCGCCAGGCCCACGAAACCCAGCGTCACGCCCACCACAACACTGATGGACAGTTGCATCGCGAGGGCCTTGCGCGCGGCCGGCGCGTCCTTGGTCGCCATGAAGCGTTGCACGGAAACCTGGTCGCCACTCATCGTCGCAACCGTCCACAAAAAGACCGACAAAATCGATCCGAACACGGTGACCCGCGTCGACGGATCGAGACTGAACACCGGCTGATCATCCCAACTGTCCGGCCACTCGGTGGGAAACCAGCCAAAGCCACCCATCTTCCAGGTCACGGTGCCAATCACCAGCAAAGCTCCGCCGTAGAGCAAAATGGTCTGCATCAAGTCGGTGATGACCACGGCCCGCAGACCTCCCAACGAGGTGTAGATGATGGCAAAAAATCCCGTCACCATCACGATCAACGGCACCGCCTCCGCCGGAGCTCCAATCATGATCGAAATCGCCTTGGCGGTCAGATAGACGAGCAGCGTCATCCAAACCAGACGGAGCAGCGTGAACATGATCGCGCCCAGGAACTTCACGCTCGGGCCAAGCCGCTCCTCCAGCAAGGAGTAGGCACTCGTCACGCGTTGCCGCATGTAGACCGGCAGGATGACAAATCCGACCAACAAAAAGGTGAAGGGATATGCCAGGTAATTGCTAAGATACACCGGCCCCTTGCCCGCGACTTCACCCGGGATGGCCAGATAGGTGATCGTGCTCAGCAACGTGGCGAACAACGACACGCCGATGAGCAGCGGATTCATCTTCCCCGAGCCGATGAAATAATCCTTCGTCGAGCGCTGCCGCCGACTGAAGTAAGCTCCCAAACCAATGGTGGAGATCGCGTAAATCGCGACGATGATCCAGTCGATTGCGGCCATGAACGGTCGTCACCGTGCAAGCGGTTGCCGCGCCTGTCTAGCCCGCATGAACGAATGAAAATTCACTCCGCTCCGACCGGCGGACCGACGAGATTCAGGCGCACGACCACCGGCCGGTGATCACCGGCGCGCAAGACCATCGGAGCGTCCGGGATCTCCCCCCGCCCGCCTATGACCCGCGGCTGCAACGGCGCCGACAACATGATGTAGTCAACGCGTGAATACTCATCGTTGCGACGGTAAAAATGCGTCCACGTTTCGCCGCGGGAATCGACCGCCGGCACCGCCCTGCTGATCGGCCGGTCATTGATCCGCGAAAATGCCCGCAGCGGCCGGTGCAACGGCCCTTCATTGAAATCTCCCGCGATGATGAACCGGGCCTGGCCGGGCTCCGGAAACCTTTCGAGAATCCGATCGCGCGCCGCGGTGGCCTCACGCCCGCGGCGCAAGGCCGCCTGGGGATCATCGCGGCGCTCCGTCCAGCGGCTCTTCAAGTGCACCACAAACAGGGCCACCTCACCCATCGGCGATGCAAACGCCACCTCCAACATGCCGCGCTTCACGAGCTGGCGACCCTCGAAGTATCTGAAATCAAGATCCGTATGCCGCACGACGCGGGTCAGCGGCCGGCGACTGAGCACCGCCACCTTGCGATCCGGATCCGCCGCCTCCAACACAACGGCCTCCGGAAAGTCGGTTCCCTCGTGCCGCAGGTCGCGTTGCAGTTCCCGCAAAAACTCCTCTCCCCCGATCTCCTGCAGTGCCCAGACGTCGGCATCCACCCGACGCATGACTTCGCGCAGGGCGGTCTTTTCCCGCTCGGGCTTGGGATAGGCGGTGAGAAAGGCGCCCTCGATCTGGCGATCGGTCAGGGTGTAGTTGGCGACGTTGTAAGTCGCCAGAACCAATGTTTCGGCGCGCCCTCCCACGGCGCCGAACAGCAAAAGGCAAGTCAGGACCGCTCGCTTCACCCGGTCGCGTCGTTCGCCACCATGGCGCGCTCGCGCTCCACCAAGGTCGGATGCGAATAATAAAAGCCGCTGAACCACGGGTGGGGGGTCAGGTTGCTGAGGTTCTTGCTGGCCAGCTTGCGCAGCGCCGCGACCAGCGGGGCGGACCGGCCCATCGCCGCGCGGGCAAACTCGTCGGCCTCGTATTCATGTTTCCGTGACATGAGGTTGCTGAGCGGGGTGAACCAAAACGTCACCGCGCCGCTGAGCAGGCCAAACAGCAGCAGTGCCGGAGCGAGTTCTCCGGGCGGAAAACCAAATCCCGCCAAAAACCAATGCGCCGACAGCAGCCAGGCGATGACGCCAAACGCAGCCAGCTGGCTGACGGCCGCCATCGCCAGCATCTTGGGAATGTGGCCGCGCTTGTAGTGCCCCACCTCGTGGGCCAGCACGGCTTCGAGTTCCACCGCCTCCAATTGCTCGACCAGCGTATCAAACAAGACGATGCGACGAAACCGGCCGAAGCCGGTGAAGAACGCGTTGGAGTGCCCGGAACGTTTGCTGCCGTCCATGACCTCGATGGTCCTGGCCTGAAATCCCGTGCGATCGCCCAGGGTCATCAGGCGTTCCCGCAGGTCGCCCTCCGGCAACGGGGTCAGCTTGTTGAACAACGGCATGATCAGTTTCGGGTAGAGCACCATCATCAACAGCTGGAAGCTGAACAGGAAAACAAAGGCCCAAATCCACCAATAGGTCCCCATCCAGCCAACGAGTGAGAGCAGCCCCCACAGCAGCGGAAACCCGATCACGAAGGAGAGGATCAGTCCCTTGATCTTGTCCGACACCCACAGGCCCGGAGTGCTCTTGTTGAAGCCAAACCGGGCTTCGAGGCGAAATTGGCTCCACCAATCGAACGGCAGTCCCGGAATCGACAGGAGCACGCCAACAAACATGATGAAGAGCGCATCGTCCCAATTCGCGCCCGGCGCCCAATTGCCGATGTGGGCAAACATCACCGGCAGGATGCCACTGGCCAGCACCATGATCAGGACCCCGGCATCAAACACCAGGCTGAGACGGTTGAACCGAATCTTCGCCAACGTGTAAGCGACGGACTTGCGATAGGTTTCCTCGTCCATGATCGCAGCCACGGCATCCGGAGCCTTTTGCGCATGCCGTTGAACCTCCCGCACGTTGAGCTGGGCCAGCACCAGTTCGGCAACCAACCGGGCGACAATCAAGATGACCGCGAGCGTGAATATCATGCCTCCAATCAACGCATCCCCCATGGCGGGGAAACCCAAATCGCACGAATCTTGTGCACCGGAGGGTGAGACGGAGCTTTTCAATCGCCCGCTCGATTGTCTTCCTCATCGCTTCCTTCGCTTGTGACGTCTTCCTCGCCCAAACGCCGCCTTCCCCTTGGGGTCATTTTTTTGACCCTCTACATCGACCTGATCGGGTTCTCCATCATTTTCCCGTTGGTGCCGGATATCCTGGCGCACTACCTGGCGGTTGAAGGCGATGGCGGGATCCTGGGGGGACTACTGGCGGCGACCGAGGGCATCGCCGCGGCGTTTGGCAAGGACAGCAACTTTGCCGCGGTGCTGTTGGGGGGATTTCTGAGCAGCCTGTATGCTTTGCTCCAGTTCATGTTCGCCCCGTTTTGGGGGGCGACCAGTGACCGGTTGGGACGCCGCCATGTGCTTACGCTGACGGTGGCGGGCACGGCGTTCAGCTACCTGTTGTGGGTGGTGAGTGGTTCCTTCTGGCTGTTTGTGGCCGCGCGTTTGCTGGGCGGGGTGTTTGGCGGCAACATCTCCGTGGCCACGGCCGCGGTAGCCGATGTCACCAGCCGCGAGGAACGCGCCAAGGCCATGGGATTGGTGGGGGCGGCCTTTGGCCTGGGACTGGTAACGGGGCCGGGGATCGGCGCCCTCACTGCGCAAATCAACCTGCTGGAGTCCAATCCCGGGTGGGCGGCCTGGGGAATCCATCCCTTCTCGGTGCCGGCGCTGGTGGCGTTGGTCATGAGCATCATCAACTTTCTTTGGATCCGCGCTCGCTTCAACGAGACCTTGAGCAATGAAAACCGGTCCGACGGCGCCGAGCGACTGCGGCTGCGCAACCCCCTGAAGGCCGCCCGCGAGATCACCCAACCCACCATCAAGGTCACCAATTTTGTCGGTTTCTGCTTCGCCCTGGCCTTCTGCGCGATGGAGTTCTCGCTCACCTTTTTTGGCCAGGACCGCTTTGGATTCACGGCCAGGGAAAATGGTCTGATGCTCGCGTATCTGGGGGTGTGCTCGATCATCACCCAGGGCTTCATCGTGCGCCGATTGCTTAAAACACTGCCGGAAATCCGCGTGCTTTCCTACGGCCTGATCGCCGCGACCCTCGGTTTTGTTTTGGTCGGCACCGCACCCAACGTGCTCATGCTCTACATTGGGCTGGGCGTGTTGGCCATGGGAGCAGGTTTGGTGAACCCGGCGACCTCGGGGCTCATCTCGCTTTACGCGGGCGAAAATGAGCAAGGCCGGGTGTTGGGAATATTTCGTTCGCTGGGTTCGTTGGCCCGGGCAGTGACCCCGGTGCTGGCGGGAATGGTTTTTTGGATGATGGGCGGCCCCACGGTGTTTGCGGCGGCGGCGGCTTTGAGTTTGGGTTGTTGGTGGGTAGCGCGACGCCTGCCCTCCCCGCACCGATGATCTCGATGTCCCGCCGCTTCGTTGTTCTGCTCGCCGGCTTGTTGCTGGGGTTGGCTGGGAGCGGCTGCCAGACCACAAGTGAGCGTGACGCCGGTCCTCCCATCGAGCTCATGCCTCTGCCCGTCATAGCCGACGAGGAGGCGCCGCGGCCGACCCGGGTGGAGTTTCCCATGAATTTGATCGGCGGCCTGGTGGTGGTGCAGGCCAACGATGAGGGCGGGCCCTGGAACTTCCTGATCGATACCGGTTCATCCGCGACCCTGGTCTCGCCCGAATTCGCGATCCGCCATCGCAGCCGACGGCCCAATCCCGAACCCGGCCAGGTTTGGTTGCGCGATGCGTCCGGCAGCGCCGTGCCGGTTGAGTCAGTGTTTCTCGAAAAGATCGATTTTGGACCGGCCCAGTTCAGCAACGTGCGCGCCCTGGTTTTCGACTGTAGCGTGATCTCGGATCACCTGGGCGTGAAGATCGACGGCGTGCTGGGTTTCAACCTGTTCGCCGATGCCCGGCTCACGCTGGACTACCCAGGGCGGCGAATCGTGATGTCACAGCTCAATGACGCCACCCCCCTGCGCGGCGAGATCATGCCCTTCACCTATCAAAATGGCGTGCCGATGTTATCCGCCCGGCTCGGAGCGCGAAAAATCCTCGCGCTGATCGACAGCGGCAGCGACGGCAGCCTGAACCTCGACCCGGCCGGCCTGAACCTCGATTTTGCCGTGAAGCCACGGGCCGGCACCATGATCGGCACGTTGCACGGCAACCATCGGCAAACGTTGGGCCGGCTGGCCGACACGTTGCACCTCGGTCCGTTTCACGTGGCGCAACCAGTGGTCGACCTCAGCGGGGTGCTCACGTCAATCGGCGGCGACATTCTGCAGAATTTTGAAATCACCTTCGACCAGTCGATCGAGGTCGTCGCGTGGTATCGGGAGGAAAACAACCTGGTCATTCCCTCGCCCGGGATCGTGAGCTCCGGCCTGAGTTTCAGCAAAGTGCGGGCGTATTGGCGAGTCACCGCGGTGGCTCCCGACTCACCCGCCGAGGCCGCCGGTTGTGCGGAAGGCGATCTCGTCATCCGGATCAATGGTGAGCCCGTCGCGGACTGGAATCTCAATCGCTATCAGGAACTCGTCGATGCGGGGGGATCGATCGACTACACGTTCTTGGAAGGTCGCGATGAAGTCACGATCCAGGTCGAAACGTTCGCGCTGGTGCCCTGATCTGACCTTAGTCTAATCGCTGTCACTCAAGTTCTCCCAAGGCACCCTTTCCCCGCCTCTAAAACTCCGCTGCAACAGGACAATGTTCGTATTACGAACATTCAGTACGGAATCGGAATGCAGGATGGAGGGAGAAAAGGGGGTATTGAGTTGGGGCGTCAGTTGGATTTCCGCTCCAGTCGAAAGGCGGCCGCACCGTCGTGGCCGGTTTCCCACGGGCGACTCAGCTCGGAGGCGGTGAGCTCGAACTCACCTTTGCGGCGGCGCAAAAACGCCTGCACCAATTGTTCGTTCTCCTCCCGGTCGATGCTGCATGTGCTGTAGACCAACCGTCCGTCCACCGCAACACAGTCCGCCGCCGCCTGGAGCAGATCAAGCTGTTGGCGGGCGTGACGGCGAAAGCTATCCGGCTCGAGCCGCCAGCGCACATCCACCCGGTGCCGCATCACACCGGTGTTTGAACACGGCACGTCGATCAACACTCCCGAATACGCCACGGGTTGGTTGGCGGCGGTGAGAGACCGGCGAAGACCACGGCAGACATCAGCGGCGACGGCTCTGCCCGTCACGCCGGACGGAAAGAGGCTAAGGTTTTTTTGCAGCCGCCCCTGACGCCGCCCCGGCAGGTCCACACTTATGATCGCGCCTCGCTGCAGGCGATCCGCCATGGCCAGGCTTTTGCCTCCCGGCGACGCGCAAAGATCGAGCAGGGTTTCACCTACTTGCGGATCAAGCAGGGAAATCGCATGCCGGGTCGCCGGGTCCTGCACCTGGGCCCGGCCCGTTTCCAGCAGCGGCCGCACGTCCGGCCAACGTCCGGCCGGCACGGCGTAAAATCCGTCAACATCAGCAATCGGCTCAAGCCACGATGGCACGGGTTCGGGTGTTTCGCCGCCACGCCACCGCACCGTGACCTGCCCGGGCCGCTGGTTCGTTTCCAAAAACCGACGCGTATCGGCCGCACCGAGTTGGACCCGCCAACGCTCCACCAACCAGGCCGGGTGCGAGTAGTAATTGGCCCAGTCTTCCACCGCCGTCCCCTCGCCCGGCACCTCACGGGGCGTAAGCAAGGCAGTGGCGACCTGGCGAATGATCGCGTTGGCAAATCTGGCTTCGCCCATACTCGCCTCCCGACGCACCCGCTCCACCAGGTGGTGGCCCGCTTTGGCAGCCGTTTCCTCCGTCGGTTCATTCAGAACCTCAAAAGCCGTTACCCGCAACGCGGCCCTCACCCAGGGGCGTGGTGGTCGTTTGATGCATGGATCCATTGCTGCGTTGATCCGGCCCAGGTGCCGCAGCGTGCCCAACGCCAGCAGCTGCACCCGCGCCCTGACCCCGGCGGGCATGGCCGGGGGAAGATCATCCAGCGACCAATCGATCCGGCGGTCATGCTCCTGCCAGCTTTCCAGCACACGAACCGCCCAGCCCCAGGCATCATCAAGGGGAGGAACCGAGCGGGGGGCGACGGGCGATGACATTGGCGCAACCAACGACCGGGAGGACAACCTGCCAAGCCTTAACCCGAGTGATTTCAGAGGGGGCGAGCCTCCTGTTGACATAAGCGGGCCGCGTTGTCTGGAATGACCAATTCATCCCAGAAAGCCTTTGTTATGAATCTTGAAGCAGTATCCGCGCTGATCGCAAAAAAACCGGCCCTGAAGGCCGCCGCCTCCAAATTGGAGGCCATGGAGCCCGAAACCTACGTGGTCCACCAGAGCTGGGGATTCGGCCAAATCAAGAGCTACGACGAAGCCGCGGAACGCCTGATCATCGACTTCAAGGACAAGCCCGGCCACGCGATGGACCCGGCCTTTTGTGTCAACACGATGGACGTTCTGGCGGACAACCACATCCTTGCCCGCAAGGAGACCGAGGCCGAAACGATCAAGGATCTGGTCGACAACAATCCGGCGCAGCTCGTGGTCGAAGCACTCAAATCCTACGAAAACCACGCCACCAGCGGCATCGATCTCGAGATCACCCTCGCCCAGGTTGTCGGCGAAGCGAAATTCAAGAAGTGGTGGACCGCGGCGAAAAAAGCCGCCGCCAAGGACCCCCGCGTAGCCGTGCCGGCCAAGAAGACCGAGGTCTACGTGCTCCGCGAAACCCCGATTTCAGCCAAGGATGAACTGCTGGAAGCATTTGAGGGAACCCGCTCGGCCCGACGCCGCATCACCATTGCCGAAAAACTGGTGGCGGCCGTCGATCCGGAAGAGAACCACGACGACTTGGTGAAGGTCCTGCACGTGGTCACCGAGGCCGTGCGCGATTCCAATCAAATCACCCAGGCCGAGCGCCTCTACGGCGCCGCCGTGCGCAACGATCTCGCGAAGCTGGCCGCGGTCGAGCCCGCCACGCTTGAACCCACCGAGGGCCAGATCATTGAAGACGTGCGCGACCTGCCTGAGATCGCGGAAAACATCCCCGTCGGCTTCCAGTCGCGTTTCCTCAATCTCATCAAGGACACGCACCCCATCGAGTGCCGCGATCTGGTTTTTAACCTGCTGAAGTCCTCCCAGGGCAAGTTCACCACCGAGTGCATCAACTTTCTGGTGGAAAACGACTACGCCGAGGACCTCGCCGAGACCTTCAAACGCTGGCAGGTTGAACAACACCTGCGCGCACCGGTCCTGTTGTGGATCGTCAAAAATCGCCACTCGAAGAAGTTCGCGAAGCTGCTCAACGACCTGATCACCCCGCGCCTCCTCAGCGCCATTTTCTTCGCGATCGACTACGAGGCGCTGCAAGCTTCCTCCGCCCGGCGCATTCCCCTCGCCGACATCCTGAGTGAAGACAGCGACTTGATCGCCGACCTGCTCTCCACTGCCGATCCGGAGAATGCCCGCGACCTCGCGAACACGTTGATGCTCAACCAGGGCTTTGAGGATCTGACTAAAAAATCCTTGCTCGCCCGCTTCATCAAAATCTTCCCGAGCATCCAGTCGCTTGTCGCGGGTGATGCCGAAAGCAAGGAAGAGGCGCTGCTGGTCTCGCGCGAAAGCTACGAGCGCCGCCGGGCCGAATACGACGAGATCGTCACCAAGAAGATCCCGGACAACTCCAAGGCCATCGCCGCCGCCCGCGAACATGGCGACTTGAAGGAAAACTCCGAATACAAGATGGCCAAGCAGGACCAGTCGGTGCTCATGGCCCAAAAGTCGCAGCTCGAAAAGGAGCTCGCCAGCGCCCGCATCACCGACTTCAGCGAACTCACCTCCAGCCAGGTCGGCGTGGGCAGCATCGTTTCCCTCAGAAACCTCGGCACCGGCCAGACTCCAACCTACAAGGTGCTGGGCGCGTGGGACAGCGATCCGGACAATTTTGTCATCGCTTACAAAACTCCGCTCGGCCAAGCCCTGCTCGGCAAGGGAGTGGGCGACCAGGTGAAAGTTTCCATTGGCTCGACTGAGGAAGAATACGAGATCACCGGCCTCGACCGCGTGCCGGCAACCACTCCCTGATCCGATCGATCATCTCCGCTTTACCATTACGCCGCCCTGTCCGGGCGGCGTTTTGTTTTAGCGTCAGCAAGCAACAACCGGATGGGAATTACGCTACTACTTTATGCTTCCGCCCGATTTGGCCGATGGCGTAACGTCGCGGAGTGAACGGCACTTGGGAAATCCTCAAACTGCTCTCCGACCCCACCCGGGTTCGGATCCTTTCGCTGGTGCAGGCGGAGGAGCTCTCGGTGGGCGAACTTGGGGAGATCCTGGACATGGCACAGTCCCGCATTTCCTCCCAGCTCGCCCAACTGCGTTCAAGTGAACTCGTGCAGGATCGGCGCGAAGGCAAAAAGGCCTACTACTCACTGCGCCCCGACGTGCCGTCATCCACTTTGGAACTGCTGCAGGCCGCCTGCGGGGCGGTGGCGCAACAACCGGAAATCCAAACCGATCAGTCCAACCTGGAACGCGTGCTGCAAAAGCGCCGTGCCCACCAGGAAAACTACTTCAACCTGATTGCGGGAAAGCTCGGCAAAAACTACTGTCCGGGGCGGTCGTGGGAGGCCATTGGCCACCTGGCCCTGCGCCTCGCTCCCGCCATCGAGGTGGCGGACTTGGGCGCGGGGGAAGGCCTGCTTTCGCAATTGCTCGCCCGCCGGGTCGCCCGCGTCTGGTGTGTAGACAATTCGCCGCGCATGGTGGAGGTCGGCACCGAGCTCGCTGAAAAAAACGGACTCGCCAACCTCTCCTACAAACTCGGCGACATCGAAGCCGTGCCCCTGTCCGATCGCTCGGTTGATCTCTCGATTCTGAGCCAGGCCTTGCATCACGCCCGGCATCCGGAGAAGGCGCTGCGGGAAGCGTTTCGCATCCTGCGACCCGGCGGCCAATTGCTGTTGCTGGATCTCAAGGCCCACACGTTCGAAAAGGCACGCGAGCTCTACGCCGACGTCTGGCTCGGGTTCTCCGAAAACGACCTGCACCAGATGATGCGTGACATTGGTTTCGACCAGGTCGAGGTCACCACGGTCAGCCGTGAAGAACGGGAGCCGCATTTCGAAACGCTCCTCGCTTCCGGGACCCGCCCAGAGGGCTGACCCGTTGATCCGCTACCGCGTGTTTCTCGTTTCCTGACCGAGTAGACTCAACGAGCTCACGCGTTCCGTCGGCGAGATTCCTCCAAACTAAACCACCTCCGGGTGGTTCTTTTGGATTCTATTCCAAAACCAGGCGACCGGCTCCGCGTCGTCCCCCGCCTTTCTCGCGACAGCCAGACTGAGTTGACTGTCGAAGCCGACGAAGTCCCGGAAAGTCACTCCCGGCAAATTCATCGCCCGCATGGATGCACAAACGAATCCAATCCCAATCCCCGCCGCGACCAGTCCCAGGGTGTTTTGCGGTTGGCAGCTTCGCGGGCCGAGCCGAGGGGTCACCCCCACTTTGGAAAATCCCCCCATGATATCGTCGTAGAGCATGGGCCCATCCGATCGATCATGCAGCAGGATGGTTTCCTCGGCAAGCGCCGCGAAATCCAAAGCCCGCCTTCGACGGGCCAGCGGGTGGCCCGCGGGCAACGCGAGGCAAAAACTCTCGCGCAGCAGAACCCGGCTTTCGAGACCACGGCGCTCAATCGGAGGGTGAAGGAACCCAATGTCGGCCCGGTCGTCCTTCAGGGCCTTGCTGATTTGCTCGGTTGTGGCGTCCACCAACTCGAACTCAATTCCCGGCGCCTCGATATGCAGGTCACGCAGCAAATCAGGCAACACGGTGAACATCGCCTGGGTGCCATACCAGATCACCAGCTTTCCCACCGGCCCGGAAGACCGCCTGGCTCGCAGGCTGTCCACCAAATCATCTCCCGCACGCAACAAGGTTTCCGCCTGACGACGCATCCGGCGGCCCGCCGCGGTCAACACCACCCGACGCGTGCTGCGCACAAACAGCTTCTGGCCCAGCCGCTGCTCGAGCAGTTTGATCTGCATGCTGAGTGCGGGCTGGGTGATGCCGAGGCGTCGGGCTGATTCGCGAAAATTGAGCGTTTCACCGAGCACGGCAAATGCCGACACGTGGCGCAGCTCCAACCCCAATTGATAACATTTACTAATCACTATATATAATCATAAAATTGGGAAAATCCGGGCGGTCGAGTATTTTGCGGCATGAATCGAATCGCCCCCCTCCTTGCCTTGCTCGGCCTCACTTTCTTTCTCTCCCCATCAGTCCGTGCGAACGATCTGGCTCCGCTCAGCACCCGATTCGACCAACCTTCCGCCCTGCACGGTTGGGAACGTTTTCAGGTCATGGGATGGACGCCCAAATGGGAACAGATGGAAATTGTCGATGGGCGGCTTTTGATCAGCCCCAACTCGGGAGGTTGGTTCGAAGACATGATGGGCGGACATCTCTATCGTCCCGTGAACGGTAATTTTGTCGTCACAACCCGGTTGCATGTCACGGGCCGCGACAGCGAGTTGCCGCGACGCAGTTTCTCACTGGCCGGACTCCTCATCCGCGCCCCCCGTATGTTCAACGCCGGCAATTGGCAGCCCAACCAAGAGAACTGGTTGTTTTTTAGTGTCGGCACCGCGGCTGACCCCGAACAGCTGCCGCAAGACCTGCAGATCAAAGACACTCCCCAATTTGAAATCAAAACCACCACCAACAGCCGCTCGACCCTGAAGATCTCAGACGCTCCCAGTAACCATGTGGACCTGAGAGTCGTGCGGGACGGCTCCATCTTTACCTTGCTGTATCGGGCCGTGGACCCTGCTGCGTCGTGGACGGTCCTGGATCAGTTCATTCGCCCCGATCTGCCGGACACGCTGTGGGTCGGTCCAACGGCCTACACCGATTGGGATTCCGCCGCAGCCATATACCCCGACTACGAGCGTCTGAATCGCGATGGTCCTCCGACTGCCGCCCCGGACCTTATCGCCAGGTTTGAACATGTGACGTTCCGACGACCGGCTTTCTCCCTCGGACTGCCCATCGCCACGCTCGTGCCGGAACGGCTCGCTGACTACACCCGCGACTAGGGGTGGTTTCCGAGGAACTTCACCGATCCCCTTTCACCACGAATCTGACGCCAGCGACTATTCAGTGATGAACCGATACGCATAAAGGTCGGCGTCCTGCAGCACAAAGCGCAATCGCACCGACCGGCCGGCCAGGTCACGCAGATCACCTCCATGCTTCCACGCAATCGTGCGCTCCACGGCGTTGCCGTAGAGCGGAGCACAATCCTCCAGGGAAAACTCCGGAACCACATTTCCCGCCTCGTCCTGGATTTCGACACGCACGCTGCCCGCCGCCGAGGTGGCAAAATTCACCGACAGTTGCGTCCCGTCGAAACGGATGGGCTTGGTTATCACCTCTCCTCCTGCCATCGGCGCTCGCACGGAAACGAAGCCATCCAGCCTCAAAGTGTAACGACGCACCTTGCTGCCCGGCTCCGTCCAATAGCCTTCGACAGCATAAAGCGAAAGTTCGCGCGGGGCTCCTTCCAAGGCTGATGCCGTTTCCACAATGTGCCAGGCGAGGTATTGATGCCCGTAGTTCCAGGTGCCGGGACGCTCGATCCCCGGTGGCAGAAACGCCTCGTTCCAGCGTTTGAAGTGCCGGCCGTCGCGGCTCGCCATCAGCAGTGCATCGGTCAGTCCCGTGCCATAGCGCTCGCGGGCCTCGGCCCGGTGTTTGCGATGCTCAAGTTCAGGCAAGGACTTCATCGCGTGGGACCAGCTTGCACTGCGATCATCTCCTGCCGCCTCGTTACCCGCGATGCGGGCCGAAGCCGCATCGACTGGCGGCTCGTGCTCGTGCCCCCGTTCCACGTAGCGGTTGGGGAAACCAATCAGCAGGTGCGGGGCGCGGTGGTAAGGTTTGATCTGGTTGGTGTAGAGCTGTTCGGGCGGTGAATCGACATAAGTCAAATCGCCCAGCACTTCCCAGTTGATGAAGTCGGTCGACGTGCCGGTGCGAATCGAACGCAACCCTGTATCATCTTCCTTTTCCGGCGGCGTGAAACTCCGCCAATAGGCTCGATAGACTCCCGCGGCACCATCCCAAAATGCGAGGTTCTGGGAGTCGAAGGCACCATCGGTAATGACCGGATGATCCGCCATCGGCTTCCATCGCAAACCGTCCGCCGATTTGAACGCAAGCAGGCCCTTGGCTCCATTGGACCGGAAGAATGCCTTGTAACGCGCATCCGCCGGCGCAGCCGGGTTGGTATCCTTGAAGACCGAGGGATGCGCTGCATCCACGTCAAGTGATCCCATCTGCATGCTGGGCATCACGATGTTGTTCGCGGTGCTCCCCTCGAAGGCATGGAGGTGAAGCGCGGGCTTTCGCCAGTGAATGCCATCGTCGCTTTCCGCGTAAGCGGTGAATCTCGGGTTGGGCGGGTCGTCGGGATCACGCTGCGCCGCATTCAGTGGGTCCAGTTGCCACGACTTGTAATACATCCGGTAAAGGCCGGCGTCTTCAAAGACACTGTGATAACCGCTGCCCGTGCCCTCCCACGGCGCATCGTGGATGATCGCGATTTCACGAGGCACCGGCCGATGCATGACGAGATGGGCGCCACCTTCCAACCGCTCGATCAAGCTGCCCTCCACAAACAACTCTCGTTGCGTGCCAATGTCGGTGACCGCGCCTGGCATTGTCGTCGCAAGCCCAAGCAGTCCGCTGCAAATGCCAATTCTCATCATATTGTCTGGGTTGTTCATCATGAGATTCATCTTCTCCTGGGGATCAAAGCGCAGCGCGCACTGCGGCGGAAAAATCCGCGAATGTCGGCAACAGGGAGGTGGGTTTAGTTCCCGCCATTTTGGCCAGTGACTGCTCATCCTTGAATCCCACGCCGGTAATCAGGCACACGATATTTTCCGACGGATCCAACTCACCCGCCTCGAGTGCGGCGGCAACACCTGCCATCGAAACCGCACACGCAGGCTCGCAAAAAATTCCCTCCTCCCGGGCCAGCCGCGCCTGCCAGTCCAACACAACATCATCCGCAACGGTGTAACCCGTGCCACCCTGCTGGCGGCAAGCGGCTATGACATCATGGCCGTCCAAGACGCTGCCCACCTGCAGTCCACTGATGGTTGTGGTCGACTCCACTGCAACGGCCCGATTCGAACCGGTCCACAGCGCCGTGGCGATGGTGTCATTGCCGGCGGGTTGAACGCAATTAACGCGACCTGTCCCACCCGACTCGGCCACCGCCCGGGCCACCGCCAGCGTCAGACCCCCACCGCCAGTGGGACTGAAGACGACAAACGGATCACCGGCCAACGCATCGGCAATCTCATAACCGAGGGTCTTCACCCCGGCCATGCCCAAGGGTGAATGAACGAACGCACTGACTTCAAAGCCCGCGTCCAACTCCTGCGCAAGTTCCCGCAACCCCGTCATGACTGCTTCGTTCACCGCGGGCGATTTCCCAAAATCCTGAATGCGGTGGAGGTGAGCGCCATAGGCTCGCATCTGGCGGAGTTTGCTTTCCGGGGCTCCTTCAACGATGGCGAGATGGCAGCTTAGCCCACCTCGCGCACAATATGCCGCCAGGGCCGCCCCGGTGTTGCCGCTCGAGGTGCCCAGGCAGGCCGACTTGCCCATCGCCCGCAAATGCGCCACCGCCGCCGCCGCAAACCGGTCCTTGTAGGAGCCAGTCGGATTGCCCCCTTCATATTTGAACCAGAGGTTTTCGAGTCCCAGGACGCGACCGATGGTGGTCGAACGGACCAGCGGCGTATTCCCTTCCCCCATGGTCACGGCAAACTCAGGGGCCGGTGCCCCCCAACGCCCGGCAAAATTCCAGATACTCATACGATCGTCTCCGGGTAAAAAACCATCCCCATGCTCCAACGTTGCCCTCGGCGTACGTGTGGTTTTGGCTGTTGCAGTGAAAAAAGGGACCCGGAGTTAATCATGACGACTCCTTCCGCAGGCTCCGCGACATTCGACTGGACCGCCCTGCCGCCGGGACTCCATCAGCGGCGGTTCGGCGACGAGGAGGTTGGTTTTGAGGCGTGGATCTGGCAGGGGCAACCCGGCCCGGCTCTTGTGGTCAACGGGGCCACCCACGGCGACGAATACGAGGGACCCACCCTGCTGCGACACTGGGTGGGATCGTGGCAACCGGACGACCTGCGCGGAACCGTGCTGTTCATCCCCGTGCTCAACGAGGGCGCTTTTGCGGCCACCGCCCGCTGTCATCCGGTGGACGGAACGGACCTGGCCCGCACCTTCCCAGGCCGGGTCGACGGCACTGTCACGGAAAGGCTGGCCCATCTTTTCGACAGCGCGGTTTTGGCCCGCGCCACCCATTACATCGACCTGCACAGCGGGGGCCATGCGTTGGCGCTGTATCCTTGGGTGGGATACATCGGCGACGATCCCAACGTCGCGCCTATCCAGCGGGCCATGGCGGCCTGCTTCGATCAATTCTGGTGCTGGTCGGGACCGTTCCTGCCGGGGCGTTCCATGAGCGCGGCCTTCGCCCGTCAGATTCCCGCCATCTACGTCGAGTGTTTTGGCGCCGGCGGGGTGCGGAAGCAGGACCTGGCGGCTTTGGATCGTGGGCTGCGCCACTTGTTCAACGAAATCGGTTGCTTGGACGGGCCGGCCCCGACACTCGCTCCTCAGCCCCATTACCAGTCGACCGAGGCGGAGGAAACCCACCTGCAGGTTCATCACCCCGCCCCACACGCCGGGACCTTGGAACCCAAGGTGGATCTGGGGGATCGGGTGGACGGCGGATCGCAACTGGGTCTGATCTGGCCAACGCATGACGGCCCGCCCACGCCGGTGTGGGCGGAGACCGAAGGCACGGTTGTGCTGCGGCGACACCCGCGTTCGGTGCAGGCGGGCGATTCGCTTTTTGTGGTGGTGCCGATCTGAGTGGTCCGGATTCATGCGAGCAGGCCGCCATCGACCACCCAGGTCGTGCCGGTCACAAACTTGGCTTGGTCAGAGCAAAGAAACGCCACGGTGTCGGCGATGTCTTGGGGCTCCCCGGCCCCCAAGGGAGTCAACCCTTCGATTCCCGAATCGAGCCCCTTGGCCGCCATGGCCTGCGCGGAAGCCGCGGAAGTGTCGACGCGGATATCGCCGGGAGCCACGGCCACCACCCGGATGCCATCCGGGGCGAGTTCGCGGGCCATGGACCGGGTGATCGAATCCACCGCTGACTTGGTCGCCGCGTAAAGCAACGCGCCGGGTTGCGGCTTAGAGGCGTTGACCGATGAAATGTGAATGATGACGCCGCCGCCCGACTGGCGCAGGTGAGAAACCGACGCCTGCGAGCAAAACACCGGGCCGCCCAGATTGGTCCTGATCATCCGGTCGAATTCCTCCGGCGAAAGTTCGGCCAGCGGGGTCAAGGCACCGGCACCGGTAATCGCAGCGTTATTGACCAACACATCCAGACCGCCGAGCTCCCGAGCGGCGTCATCCACGAACCGGCGACACTGCGCGGCATCGCTCACGTCGACAGCGAGTGCCTTCACCCGGTCGCCATACTTATCAATCAAGGTCGACGCGACGGACGGATCCGGTTGACCGACAACCACTCTGCCATCGTCCGCCAGTAAACGCTCCGTGATTGCTAGACCGATGTTGGTTGCTCCCCCGGTGACAATGGCTCGCAGCATGCAGTCACCCTGGCAAAGTCCCACAACCAGCGCAAGGTCGGCGCGGCCATCCGGTCGGCCGTCGCGACCGGCGATGCGTTGTTGATTATTCATGCCGTCCAAGGGCTGGTGCCGGTGCTGGGCCCGAATGGCCAGCGAACGCGCTGAAAACGAAGGCTGAAATCAGCCACTCGCCGCCGTTCGCAAATTTCGAAGTTCCAGCCTAGGCTGCGGCTTCACCCAAATACGAATCTTGAATCCCATCATGAACGATCTCCTCGACAAAGTCTCCGACCTCAACCGCCTCATCCTCGAAGGCAAAGCGCTCGAAGCGTTTGAGAAATACTACCACGAGGACGTGGTCATGATTGAGAAAAACGACATTCTCGCAGAGGGCAAAGCGGCAAACCGGACGCGCGAGGAAGCGTTCTTCGGCAACATCACCGAGTTTCGCGGAGCCGAGGTCAAAGCCGTCGCTGTCGGCGAGGAAGTCACGATGGTGGAGTGGCACTTCGACTACACGCACTCCGAGTGGGGGGTCATGAAATACGACCAGGTCGCCGTGCAGCGCTGGCAGGACGGACAGATTATCCGCGAACAGTTCTACTCACTCTCGTAGTCGACCTCCCGGCGGGGACCAAGCCGCTCACTCGATTTTAATAAAAACGAAACGAGTAGAGCCTGGCGTCTTCGAGCACCACCCGCAGGCGGACGATCTCGCCCTGCAGCGAAGCAACGCTTGAACCGCCGGACCAGGTGGCCGTGCGGGCAATCTGGTCACCAATGATCTCGCGGGCATCCGCCAGGGCATATCCCGGCAACGGTTCACCAGCTTCGTCCTGCAACTCAAAACGAATGCTGCCGGCAGCTGAGGTCGCATAGTTGATTTCCAATTGCTCACCGGAAAACGTGAATGGCTTGGTCACCATTTCGCCGCCATCGTAACCGGCGTGCAGCGCGGCGAATCCGTCGAGTCGCATGGAATAACGCTCCAGCCGGTGGTTGGGCTGGCCGTAAGCCTTTTGCACAAAAAACGACATCTCCGCCGGTCCAGTCTGGATGAGATTAAGCGCCGGATAATTGGTACGCGAGGTCCAGTTCTCCATGCCTAACCCGGGACGACCAAATCCCTCCATGAACGTGCGGTCGTAGATGGTGCCGCCGCGCGTCGTCATCAGCACGCTGTCAGAAATATCACCAAAATACTTCGGGTTCACACCAATCTGCTTCGCTTCGGCCTCATTCAACACCTGGCGGCCCGGCAGGAACCGCGCCGCGATCGCCACGTAAAGGTGAGGAGCCCGAAAGTAGGCGGCGGTTTGATTCGTGTAGAGGTGTTCGATCTTCGCAGCCGAACCATCGGCACGCCGGTAGGTCATCTCCCCCTCGTAAGTCCAGTTGGCGAAGTCCGGGCTTGTGGCCCTCGCAATCAGCCGCACATGGGTGCCGATGCCCTCGATGGGACGCACCTGGCGAAAATAGCAGACATATTGCTGCTCCAACTCGGACCAGAACGCCAAATTCTGCGAATCGTAGCGCCACCGTTTTTCATCTTCCGGTATTTTTTCGAAAATCGGCACACCCTCCATGAAGTGGTGCCATTCAAGGCCATCCGCAGAGACCATGCGCATCAGGCCGGAGGCATTGAGTCCACCGAGGGCTTTCCAACGTTCGTCCTCCGGCACACCTGGTTTGGTATCGTAGAAGACCGACAGGTTGTGGGTGATCCACGGAGCATCGCGCAGAGCGATGTTGTTGTCCGGCTTGGACCATGTGATGCCATCGACTGATTCCGCGTAGGCGGTGACTTCACCCGGCGATCCCGCGGGCACGGCTTCGGGCAGGCCCCGGTAGTAGGCGCGATAGCCGCTGCCATCCGGCAAGGTGGCAATGGTCACGTAGGCACAAAACGCACCCTCGTGCGGCCGGTCGAAATGAAAGGCAATCCCCTCGTTGTGCGGTTCCTGCAGCTGCAACTCCGCGCCGTCGAGGCGATCGATGAGGTAATGGTCGATCATGAGTTCACGACGGTCACCCAGGTCGATGACCTCAGCTGAAACCACGGCGGAAGCGATAAGGGCCGGGAAAAGAAATTTCATGGAAGGAACGGGACAGGGGAGATGGGCAAGAGCTGGGGGGATGCTTTGCTTTTGCGGGAAACCAAGGTTGCATAGTTACCGAATTTCCACGACGCAATTTGCGCTTCGTTTTCGCGTCTTTCCCCCCTGCCCCGTTCGCATGCATTCCGTTCTCATCGTAGGTTGTGGCAGCATCGGTGAACGCCACTTGCGCTGTTTCCAGAACACCGGTCGCGCCGCGGTAGCCGGATGTGATCCAAATGATTCTTTGCGGAAAACCATGGAACGAACTTACGGCGTCGAGACCTTCGCCGACTTCACAACCGCCCTCGCAAGTGGTGGCGAAGCGGTGGTGATCTGCACTCCACCCCCATTGCATGTTCCCATGGCGATGGCGGCGCTCGAGGCGGGCAAACATGTGCTCATCGAAAAACCCCTGGCCGTCGACCTGACAGAGGTTCCTGCCTTGCTGGCGGCACATAAGGCATCCAGTCGGCAGGTGGCGGTGGCCTATGTGCAACATGTCTACCCCTATCTCAGGGCCGCCCGGGATTTTTTGCATGGCGGTGAGTTGGGCGACATCAAACATGTCACCTTTGCCGGCGGCAGTCACTTCCCATCCGGACGACCCGCCCACACCGCCCATTACTCGCAAACCTACTACGCGCGTCGCGAAACCGGTGGCGGCGTGATTCAGGATGCCATCACCCACACGGCCAACTTTGTGGAAAGCGTGATTGGCCCAACCGAAAGCTTGTTCTGCGATTGTGCTCACCAGGTCCTGCCACGGGTGGAAATCGAAGACACCGTCAACATCACCGCCCGCCACAGCGATATCCTGGTGAGTTACGCGCTGAACCAGTTTCAGGCCCCTGAGGATGGCACCCTGCACTTCCACACCGCGACGGGCTCAGTAAAGATCGAATACCATCGCCAGCGTTGGGGGATATTCCGTTTGCGCGGGAATGATTGGGAGTGGCACGATGACGCCGTGCCCCATCGCGACAGTCATTTTGAGGCGCAAGCGCATGCCTGGCTCGACGCCATCGAAGGCAAACCGTCCCACATCTGTTCGCTGGAGGCCGCCGTGCAGACCCTGCGCTTCAATCAAGCCGCCCTCGTCTCAGCCGACACCGGACGACGCGTGGTGCTCGATGACCTCGCTTCCCTGCCCACCCCATGAGTCTCGTCGCCGACCCGAAGAACATTCGCCTTGCCATGCTCGGCTGCACTCCGGGCAACGGCCACCCGTATTCCTGGAGCGCGATCTTCAACGGCTATGACCGCGAGACCATGACCACCGAATGCCCCTTTCCCGGCATCCCGGCCTACCTCAACCCGCAACCCGCGGAAGAGCTGACCATTCCCGGAGCGCAGGTCACCCACATCCACTGCGCCGGGGACGGTGGATTTACGGCCGAACACGTCGCCAAGTGTTCGCTCGTTCCGAACGTTCCCGAGGCCCCGGAAGATGTGATCGGCGCAGTCGACGCGGTGATCGTTGCCACCGACATCGGTGGCGAACACGTCGCACGCGCCCGGCCCTTCGTCGAAGCGGGCCTGCCGGTGTTTGTGGACAAACCCCTGGCCGACAACGTGGAGGACCTGCGCACGTTCTGCCGCTGGGTTGAAGCAGGTCGGCCGATCATGTCCTCCAGCTGCATGCGCTACTGCAAGGAGTTCATGCCCTATCACGAATCCAACGGGGATCTCGGAGACATCCGATTTGCCAGCATCACCACGCACAAGTCCTGGGAAACTTATGGCATCCATGCGCTAGAGGCGATCTACCCCATTCTCGGCCCTGGATTTCTCACCGCGCAAAACACCGGGACCATCGATCGCAACATCGTGCACCTCACCCATCGCTGCGGCGCGGATGTGATCGTTGTCGCCAACCGGGACATGCTGGGTGGCTTCGGTTGCCTGCAACTCTGCGGGACCAACGGCCGGGTGCAGACCGTCTCGGAGGACAGTTTTTTCGCCTTCAAAACCCAACTGCTCGCGTTTGTCGATTACCTGCGCACCGGAATGTATCCCTTCCCCTTCGCCGAAACCGTGGAATTGATGCAGCTCGTGATCGCGGGCAAAGTCAGCCGCGAACAAGGTGGCCGCGTCGTTCCGCTTTCTGAAATTCAGACAACCTAATGCAGCCCACTAAACACACGAAATAGCACGAAACAACTCCTCCGTCTGATACCCCTGCTTTTCGTGTGATTTCGTGTGTTTAGTGGGCAATCATTCCCCTAGCCCATGTCCACTCCCCCTCGGTTTTCTCTCACCAACAAGGTCATCATTCAATTTGGTGGCACCGGCTTGTTGGGCCGAGCGTTGGTGGACGCAATCGCCGGCGCAGAGGCCACCTTGGTGGTGGCCTCCCGCAACCGGCCGGCTTTAGAGGCGGTGGCGTCTACTCAAAATGCGGCGGGACATCAGGTGGACGTGGAAGAAGTCGACATCTGCTCGGAAGCGTCTCTTCACAGTCTGCGCAACCGGGTTTTGGCGCAGCACAGTCGGATCGATGGCATCGTCTTCAACGCGGTGAGCCGGCCCATGACCGGCCCCGACGGCGACCTCGAGCAATGGCGAGCTTCAATGGAGGTGAACTCCACCGGCTTTTTTGCCACGGTGCGGGCCTTTGGTGATGCCATGGCCGAGAACGGCTCCGGCAGTATCGTCAACATCTCCTCCCAGATGGGCATGATCGGACCCAATCCCTGGCTTTACGAAGGCACGAACATGTCAGCCCCGCCGGATTACTTTTTTCACAAGGGAGGCATGATCAACCTGACCCGTTATCTCGCCTCCCACTACGGCGATCGCAACGTGCGTGTGAACGTGGTGTCCCCGGGAGGCATTTATGATCCCGGCAAACCCCAGGCCGACGCCTTCCTTAAACGCTACGGCAAAATGACGATGCTCGGCCGCATGGCGAACGCCGACGAAATCGGCGGCGCCGTTGTCTTCCTGCTGAGTGACGCCGCAACCTACATCACCGGTGCCAATCTCCCCATCGATGGCGGCTATACGGCCAAGTAATCGTCGCGGCGCCCGGTAAAGCCAGCCTTGTGCGTTCCCTGGACCTAGTCGTCGTCGCCATCTACCTCGTGGGGGTGGTGTGGGCTGGGCTGGCGAGTCGGGGCAGGTCCGGAGACAGCGACGCCTACTTCACCTCCAGGAGGGGGTTTCGCGGGCGGTTGGGCATGGTCATGGTCGGCTTCAGCATGGCGGCCACGCTGTTCAGCGGGGTCAGCTATGTCATCTACACCAGCGTCGCCTTCTCGGATGGCGCCGGGATCGTCGTGAGCATGCTGGGTTTTCCCATCACGTGGGCGATCCTGCGGTTTTGGTTTTTGCCCCGCTATCTGGCCGGCGGCGGCCTCCATCCCTACGACATCATCGAGGAACGGTTGGGGGAATCGGTCCGCCTGTGTCTGTCGGCAATGTTCATCCTGCTGCGCATCGGCTGGATGGCCGCAATCCTCGTGGCACCGACGTTGGTGTTGCTCGGGGCAACCGGACTGGGCGACGAGTGGTTCTGGCCCATCGTCATCAGCATCGGGGTAACGTGCACGCTCTATACCGCGATCGGCGGCATCCGCAGTGTCATCGTCACCGATGCCATCCAGTTCACGATCATGGCGCTGGGCATGCTGTTCATCATCGGCTTCATCCTGCAAAAACTGGATCTACCCCTCGGCGAAATCTACGCGCAGCTCGACCAAGGCCAACGCCTGGTGCTGTTCGATTTCACCTTCGATCTGACGCAGGACATCACGTTCTGGTCCGTCGTGTTCGGTCTGATGATCGGCAATCTCGGCAGCTACACCGGCGACCTGATGATGCTGCAGCGTTACCATGCCGCCGAATCCACCCGCGCGGCGGCCCGGGCCTTTGCGATCAACACGTGGGGCGTGATCATCGTCTGCGTCTTCCTCGTGACAGCCGGACTGCTGCTGTGGGTATGGTTTCAGAATCACCCCGATGACAACCTGCCGGAAAACGCGGACCAGGTCCTCGCCTATTTCATCACCAAGGAACTGCCGCCGGGTATTGCCGGACTGCTTATCGCATCGCTGCTGGCCGCCACCATGAGCAGTATGACAAGCGGCATCATTGCCCTGGCGGGCACCCTCACCAACGATTGGTTGCAACGGTTTGGCCGGAAGCGCACCTCGCAGGAGCTGTATCGCTTCGGCCGCTACGCCAGTGTGGGGATCGGAATTCTGGCCATGGCAACCGCGGGTTTGGCCACGGTGATGGGGTCACTCTTTCAAACCACGCAGGCGGTGATGGGCGCCTTCTTTGGCCCGATGGTGGGCTGCATGATGATCGTGGTGAACAAGTGGCGTTTCCAACCACGGGGCGTGCTGCTGGGTATGGGCCTGGGCACCCTCGCCGGTTGGGGCATCGCCTTCTCCGCCGTCTCCAACCTCTGGGTCGCGACAGGCTCGCTGATCGTCACGGTTGGTGTCGCCGGCTGTTTCCGCCGCCGGACTCGGAGCAACTAAATAAAGCCTACTCCACGGGTGATTTTTACAGAAGCAGAACCTGTCGGACGTAAAGCCCGACCCACATCGGGGAAGCAACTTGATTGTGGGTCGGGCTTTACGCCCGACAACGAATGGGACTTGGGTTTCAGGTTTCTTGAGAGGCAACGAAGCCAACCAAGAAACCACTCCACTGCATTTTTTAACACAGAGGGCGCAGAGGTGGGCACAGAGAGCAATGAGCCGTCAGCCTGAGGTTTGGAGCCCACTAAAAACACCAAAGAACACTAAAAATTTCAGGGTTGGGGTTTAGTGCCTTTTCGTGGGCAAATCCATGCGGCGGAGGGGTCAACTTATGATCCACCTGCCAAGTTCTGCTTCTCTCTGCTCTCTTCTGTGAGAAACAGCCCTGCCTCTCAGTTCCATTGTGAAACCGCTAGCCTGCCGGTGTTACAACAGAAAGAGCAAAGGGCTGACGCACCGCATCACACTCATTTTTGCAGGCTGGATTCTGTGTTTTTTGTGTATTCCGTGGGAAAAACCAGACTGACGGCTCAGTTCGGCTTTGGCACGGCGATGCAGTCCATCTCGAATTTGAGGGTGGGCGGCAGACAACTCGTGATCGTCGTTCGAGCGGGATACGGGGCGCTGAAGTATTCGCGGTAGAGTTCGTTGAACTTCGCCAAATCCTCGGGCTCCCGCACGAAGTTGTGCGTCTTCACCACGTGCGCCAAGTCACTGCCGGCCGATTCCAAAACGGTGCGGAGATTCTCGATCGAGCGGCGAAATTCGCCCTCGAAACTGTCGGATACAATCCGACCGGATTTATCCACCGAAGCCTGACCGGAAACGAAGATCAAGTCGCCGACCTGCACGGCGGGACTGAAGGGAAGATGCGACACCGGAGTGTCCGCATCGCGTGGATAAGAAACAGCGGGATGGTTCATGAGATGAGGAAAGTTGGTTCGGAAATGTGGTCCAGTGGCCAGGCCGGCCGTCGCAGGCATCGCCAGGGGAAGGCGGTTACGTCGCTGCGGCAGGGCCCCGGGGTATCGACCCCAAAGCTTGCCCCTGCGATGGGGTCATAGGCGCGACGATGCGCCACCGCCGCCTTCACACCGATGACCACAAAATCGGCAGGCTCAATGCCTTGGCTACGGTATTGGCCGAGGTCGAACGGCGGGGTTTTGCGGCTGGTCAACAGAATCGTAATCCCTCCGGTGCGCACCACCGCACAGGGCCCCATCTCAACCCGTGATCCCAGCATCGATGCGAGGTGACTGTGAGGATCCTCCAGCTCGAAAGTTCCCTCGCTCCGCGAAACCAGCGTAACCTCCAAGGGAACCGGTCCCTCATCCAGCGGTGAACCCTTGCCACCAATATTCAGGTTTGTGGTTTCACCGATCCAGTGGGCCGCCAGCACCCGGACTGCAGCCGGATCATTGATTGCCACCAGAGCATCGCCCACGTCATGTGCCAGCAGAGCGCGCAAGACACCGGTGCCATCACCCGGAGCGCCCCCGCCAATGTTGTCGGAAGGCTCGACCAACAGGACCGGACCCGAGATGTCCGTCGACCGTTGTTGCAGGACGTCACCAACAGGTGGATACGAAACCAGTCCCTCTTCTCGTTTGGCCCAAGCGAGTCCAGCCACCGCCCGCAATCTATCGGCTGGCCCCGCGGAATCGCCCGTGTAGATCACACTCAAGGAAAACCCGGTGTCGGGGGTGTCGGCGAAGGAGAAGCCCGGCACCACATTGCCCGCCCAGACCGTGGGATCAGACTCCACGATTTCGTCGACCGCCAACCGGAGCGCTCGCATCGGTTTGTCACTGGTGCCTGTTGCCGGTGGCGCCCACACCATTGGAATACGACAGGTCAGCATGTGTGGGATCTCCCCCTGCTTTAGAGCTTTGTTCATCAGGTGAACGGCTCGGATCGCACTTTCCCGCGCATCGGTGTGAGGGTTCTCCCGGTAAGCCAGCAAACCGTTGGCCAACTGTCCCATGCGGCACGAAAAATTGGCATGCAGATCAAACACACCGAATATCGGAACCTCCGCGGCCCCGGGGAGCTGGCGAATCCGCCCCAGAAGATCGCCCTCCACATCCGGCTGCGAAGCGGTGGCCATGGCGCCATGCATCACGAGGAAGATGGCATCCACTCCGGTGGCCAAGGCCTCCCGGGCCACCGGTTCAAATTCGGTCCAAAACCGATCAAACACCTTATCAGCAACCGTGCCACTCGGCGTGGCCCGCACGTCCAGCGTGGGGATGACCTCAAAACTCAACTCCTGCGCCGCGGTCAGGAAACCACCCAAAGGCGAGCAATCTCCCTGCTTCGCCAGAACGGCCTCTCCGCGCACAACTTCAAAATCATGCCAGTCCGTCGTTTCTTCCAGAAACGTGTGGGTCTCGTGAAACAGGCCGCCGTAGAGAATCCGCCCGCTCATATCCCAACCTTTTCAACGCTGCTTATCCCACTTTTGTGGGCCATGACTCGGCGTGGCGCGCAAAGGCAACAGCGGCCCGGGCCAGGGCTTCGTCGATGTCCGCTTCCGTGTGGGCGAGACTGATTGACCAAAGACCACGTTCGATCGCCCGCACTCCTTCCTCCAGCAGGCAGCGGCGCAGGTGGGTCCAGCGGGCAACATCCTGCAACTCGGCGTAATCACGGTAGTTGGCCACCGCGCGCTCAGGCCGATCCGGGTTCACCATGAGGGAGTGAAAAGCCAACCCCGGTCCCTGGGGTCGAAGCGGGATATCATGCTGATCAGCCAGTGTCCGCAGACCAGCCATGAGCTTTTGACCCAATCGATTCAGGTTCGCCGGATGCCCGGGGCCCTGCGCCAGGACCTCGTCGAGGCACCAGCGACTGGCGGCGAGACACAGCGGGTTGGCGTTCAACGTGCCCGCGTGCATCGACTCGCCGGAAATGATCCTGGCCATGGCGGCGCGAGTGCCAACGAGCGCGGCGAAAGGCGTGCCGCCGCCGATGGCCTTGCCGAAAACGGTGAGGTCCGGTTTTACACCGTAATAATCCTGGGCGCCGCCGGCGCCAAAACGAAATCCGGTGATCGTTTCGTCGGCGATCATCAGCAGGCCATGCGCGTCGCACAGCTCGCGGATCGCCGCCAACATGCCCTCGCCTGGTTCGATACAACAGGTGTTGCACATGGCGGGCTCACAAACGATCGCAGCGAGCTGATCCTTGTGCTGTTCGACGCGCCGACGAAGGTGATCGATGTCGTTCCAGCGCGCCACGACGAACTGGTCGGTGACTTCGGAAATGATGCCCTTGCTCGGGTGGGTGCGGGCCGGGTTTTCGGGGTCATCCCATGTGCTGGGCGGGTTGGCGAAACCCACCAAACCTTCGTCGCTCCATCCGTGGTAGTGGCCCTCGAAGCGAAGAATCAGCCGGCGTCCGGTGTGCGTGCGGGCCAGTCGAAACGCGGCCATGACGGCTTCGGTGGCGGAGTTGTTGAAGCGCACCAACTCCGCCGCCGGCACCATTTTGACCAGGCGTTCCGCTACCTCCAACTCGAGCTCGGATTGCGCGGCCCAATGCAGGCCGCGCTTCGCTTGGGCAGCAACCGCATCCGCCAACCCCTTCGGCGCATGGCCATAGAGCAAGGCGCCCTGTCCCAGCTGAAAATCGATATACTCATTCCCATCGACATCCCAAACCCGGGAGCCGTCGCCCCGATCAAAATACAGGGGTACCGGTTTCTCCAACAGGCGGATGCCGCTATTGATACCGCCGGCAATGTGCTGTTGGGCACGTTCAAAGAGGGCTGAGGAACGAGAAAACGAATAGGGCATGGCGACGGGGTGAGTAACCGGCCGGTTACGTGGATCAAAATCAGCGCAATTGTCTCGGTGTGCAACCCTTCGAAATCAATGCCCAGCAGAAACTCCGCCCCAGACACTGCGAATACCGATACCGCCAAATGTTCGTATTACGAACATTTGGCAGATGCCATATAACACGAATCGAAGAGTTTTGTTCGTAATACGAACATTGTGTAAGAGAGAAGAAGGAGAGGTTGAGGAGGGATTGATCTTTTGCGGGCGGGGCTATTGGGTTCCCATCATGATCAACGTCTGTTTTCTTCCGTGATCATCGACTGCCACAACCACCTGGGGGTGGATCCCTATTTTTACCTGAACGGCTTTCACCCCTACGCGCAGGACCTTCCTGCTCTCGTGACCGAAGGACGCCGCTGTGGGGTGGATCGTTGGGTGGTCTTTCCCATGGTCGTTAATCTCACATTTGATCTGGCCGCGATGCGCAGTCGGCAACTCCTCCCGGGAGGCTTGGAGACCGTGCCCTACGCCTTCGAAAACGAGCGGATGCTGCGCGAGGTCTATGAGCTCTACCCCGACCTGGGCGCACACACGCTGCCGTTTGTTATTCTGGACCCCCTGCGCGAACCCGCCGGCCAGCTTGCCAAACTGCGGGAGCTGCGGAAGCGCTTTCCGTTTTACGGCCTGAAGATTCAGGCGACCATGATCAAGTCGCGTGTGACCGCACTGTTGGACGAAGGCCGCGGGTTCCTCGAGTTTGCCGCCGAGTTCAATCTTCCCTTTGTCATCCACTCCAGCGTGGATCCCGCCGACACCTGGTCTCAGGCCAGTGACATTCTGCAAGTGGCCGAGTCCACCCCGAACGTACGATTCAATCTCGCTCACTCCTGCCGATTTGACCGTGAGTGCCTCGACCGGGTGGCCGCCCTACCCAACACGTGGTTCGACTGTTCCGCTCACCGCATTCACTGCGAACTTGCAGTCCAGGGTTTTCCTGCCGTCGCCCCGCCCGACCGCCGCATCGAGGCTGATTATGAGGATCCGGCCGCAGTGCTTCGCACCTTGGCCGAGGCTTATCCGAACAAATTGATGTGGGGGTCGGACTCCCCCTTCCAGAGTTACGTCGACCAGGACATGTCCCTGCGTAGCACTTACGCGGAGGAGGCGGACTGTCTCAGCGCCCTGCCTCCGGACCTGCTCCACAAAGTGACCCACGACAACGTGCTCAACTACCTGCTACTTCCCGATGAACACCCTTTTGTTCAGAAGTAGCAGCGGCATGGGCACCAGCCAGTTGGGCAACACCACTCCATGACTGCTGTCGACGACCTGCCCACCCCCAGCATTCTCGTCCGCGAGGATCGACTCGAGGCCAACCTGCACACCATGCAGACGGCCTGCGACCAAGCGGGCATCGACCTGCGTCCCCACATCAAGACACACAAGCTGGTCCCGATCGCCCGGCGACAATTGGAACTGGGGGCCAAGGGCCTGACCTGTGCCAAACTCGGGGAGGCGGAGGCCATGCTGGCCAGCGGCGTGCGCGAGATCTTTCTCGCGCATTCCCTGGTCGATCACCGGCAGGCCAATCGCATCGCGGCCTTGGCCGAACACCTTGAAGAATTGCGGCTCGCGGTGACCAGCGAAGCCCACCTGGAGGTGTTTCAGCCGTTGATTCGGAAGGTGAATCGTCGGTTTAAGGTTATGTTGGCATTGGATACCGGACTCGATCGCGAGGGGATCCGTCGCGATGAGTCCGCCCAAAGGGTGGCCTCAACAATCGACGCGGATCCGTTGTTGGAGCTGACAGGACTCTACAGTCACGAAGGGCAGTTTTACGGTGCCAATCACAGCCAGCGGGTTGAAGACGTGGAAAGGCTGCTGGATCGAATCTGCGGCTTGCGAGACGCCATAGATCCTACGCTGGAGGTGTGGCCCGGCTGCAGCGTGAGTGCCCGCGCCGTGGTGGATGTCGCGGCCGGACGCGTGCAGGCGGTGCGGCCAGGTGCCTATGTTTTTGGCGATCTTTCCCTCACGCAAAATGCCAACGTCATGCCGTGGGAAAATGTGGCACTGCAGGTGCTCGCCACCGTGGTTGACAAACCCACACCCGACCTGGCCCTGATCGACGCGGGTTCGAAAACCTTTTCTTCCGACCGCACAGCCCAAGGTATTTCGGCGATCCCGGCCGACGGTCGGAAATTAGAAGTCTTCAAGGTCAATGAGGAGCATGGCTATGTGCGGGGAGAGGATCTGGGACAGGTCAACGTAGGCGATCGAATCCTTTTGGTGCCCGCTCACGTTTGCACGGTGGTGAACCTGACAGACGAAGTTCAGCTGGTGGGGCCGGAAAATAAGATCCGCAGCACCTGGCCCGTGGACGCCCGCGGCAAAAGCCAGTGACCACCTCACCGCCTCCCTGCCCATGAAAGCCACGCTTTACACTGATGTTCGACACGATCTGGCCGAGGGGCCGGTCTGGCAGGAAGATGCGCTTTGGTGGGTCAACATCACGGAAGGACGGCTTTTCCGCCGGGATTCCTCCGACGGCACGATCTGCCATTGGGAAGTCGGGACCACGTTGGGGGTGGCGTTGCCGGCCCGGGACGGCTGGTGGTGGACCGCGCGGGAACGTGACTGCGCCTGGCTGCACGCTCCAACCGGCAAGGTTCTGCCCATCGATCATGAGATCCCCGGGTTGCCCCCGCACCATCGCTTCAACGACGGGTTCTGTGGACCCGATGGACATCCCTGGGTGGGAAGTGCGGCTCTCGACGATTCCCGGAAAACCGCGGCGCTGTATCGCGCGGATCAATCGGGTGCCCTGCAAATCATTCGCCGCGGTGTTACCCTGTCGAACGGACTGGGCTGGTCGCCGGACGGCACGCGGTTTTTTTACGTAGACTCCAAAGCCTACGAGCTGACGGTTTTTGACTACGATGCAGACAGTCACGCGTTAAGCGATCCGCGCATCCTTCGATCGTTTCCGCGTGACGGCGGATTGCCCGACGGACTCAGCATCGACGTTGAGGGCAATGTTTGGCTGGCCATCTGGGGAGGGTCGGCGGTGCTGCAGATCGACGGCCGGACCGGCGGGATCATCGATCAAGTCGACCTGCCCGTCACCCAGGTGACCTCCTGCTGTTTTGGTGGTCCGGAATACCGGACCCTTTTCATCACGTCTGCCCGCGGTGGATTGGATGAGGCGGCGTTGCAGGAACAGCCCCTGGCCGGGGGCATCTTTTGTGTGGATACAGGGACCCGCGGGGTGGCGGCGCCCCCCTGCTCCATCCCTTCTCCCGACTCCCCAAAATAAAACCGCCCGCGGCGGTGAGGCCACGGGCGGGTCGTTTACTTATTGAGCGGAAACCCGATTCGGTTGGCGACGGCGCCAGAGACGCCGCGGAAAACGGAAGGTCCATTTTCCGGGGTTCTCTCGAACCGAGGATTCCTTTTCCCGAATCCGCTGGCGTTCGGCCTCGGCGATTCGAAGACCAATGTAAGCCTCGAATCCGTGGATCATGCCAAACGTCTGATGATTCAGGAATGGGTTTCTGTTGTGTTCATTCATGGTCAGATGGAGGCACCAGGGTTGAATGGGACCTCCCGACTGACCACAAACTGGCAAAGAACACCGCCACCAGAGCAGTTCATTTGGGTCCGTCAATCGCCGAATTTGGACTGAAATTTGACGATTGGGTTACGGAAATAGGCTCCCGGCTGGGCAAAAGTAAAGGGCGCCCATTGCGGACGCCCTTTAGACCTAACACCAAGCAAACCTAAAAACTAAACCTTGAACGACCAGATAGACGGAGGCCCCGCGGATTCGTTCAAAATTTCTTCAATTGATTTTTATAAAAAAACCAAGCATCGCGAAATCTCCCTGAACGCTAAAGGGACGCCCCGTGAAGGGCGTCCCTTATGACCTAACACCAAGCAAACCGCAGACCCTCAACTAAGGTTGATTCTCTGACGGCGCTATAATCTGCTCCTAGGTAGACGCCCTCCCCGTTGATCCGCTCAAAATTAGACAAAAAAAATATAAATTAATTTCATTCTCTCCGCCCGGCGGCGGAGTTGAAATCGCATGATCCTGCACACCAGCGGAATCTGTTATTCCACCAAGGCTTCGGGAGAGTTAGACAACGGTGCCCCCGTCGCTCCCACCAGTGGATATCGGAACTGTTTGCCCTCGAAATTGCGGAAGACCACCTCTTCGTCATTGATCGATTCGACGTAATCAGGGTTGAGCGGCACTTTTCCACCGCCGCCCGGCGCGTCCACCACGTATTGAGGAATTGCATATCCAGTCGTGTGTCCCCGTAGGGCACGGATGATGTCGAGCCCCTTGCGCACATCCACTTTGAAATGGGATCCCCCGGTGATGAGGTCCATTTGATACAGATAGTAGGGTCGAACCCTCATGCGCAGCAGCCGATGCACAAGAGCTTTCATGACGTCGGGATCATCGTTCACCCCCGCCAGCAGCACGCTCTGATTGCCCAGAGGAACTCCCGCAAATGAGAGCCGTTCAAAGGCGGCCTTAAGCTCGGCGGTGGCTTCCCGGGGGTGGTTGAGGTGCACGCTCATCCAGATCGGGCCGTAGCGTTTGAAGATGTCACACAGCTCCGGGGTAATGCGCTGCGGCAGAAAAACCGGAATGCGCGAGCCGATGCGGATGAACTCCACATGGGGGATCTCACGCAACCGCGCCAGCAGATGCTCCAGTTTGCGATCGGACAGCAGGAGTGGATCTCCGCCGGACAAAAGCACGTCACGCACCTCGGGGTGTGATTCGATGTAGCGTAGCCCCTGCTCGTACTCCGGGTGGAAGTTATAGTCCTGCGCATTCGAAACGAGGCGACTCCGCGTGCAGTAGCGGCAGTAGGCGGCACACCGATCCGTGACCAGAAAGAGCACCCGGTCCGGGTAGCGGTGCACAATGCCCGGAACCGGTGAGTGCTCGTCCTCCCCCAGCGAATCCAACATCTCCCCCGCCGATACCTTCGTCTCGCCCTCACGAGGGATCATCTGCAACCGAATCGGGCAGTTGGGATCGTCGCGATCGATAAGATTAAAAAAGTAGGGCGTGATGGCCAAGGACAGTTTCTGGCCGGCAAAAGCCACCCCTGCCTTCTCGTCCGGCGTGAGCGTCATGAACTGCTCAAGTTGTTCCCGGGTGGTGATCCGGTTCTTCAACTGCCAGATCCAGCTCTGCCATTGCTCGGCAGGCACATGCTGCCAGTGGCCCTGCCCCTCATACCATTCGGATCGATCTTCGCTGTAACTCATCAATTGTTTCCCACTAAGTCGGCTGGCGCAGGCTTGTCAAACGGGGCTCCGGCTCTCGGCGGTCACAGGAAACCGGTCCCCATTACGATTGCCCCCGGGGTCAAGTTGCTCGGGCGCATGCAATTGCCGGATTGCCTCGGTGCAATCCACAAGGTTAGACTGCCCTCTGAGATGCCCCCTCATCTTACCCGTCCCAACCCCAAGGTGGTGCTCTGCGCCATCGTTATCATTGTTGCCCTCGCCGCGGTTTTGGTCGTCCGGCATGCGACCGATGCGGTCACGGTGGTCTTGATCGGGCTGTTGGCAATCACCGCGTTGATGGCCTGCTCGTGGTGGCTGCGCAGCATCACTTCGATGGCTCTGCGCCGTGATTTCCGGACCGCGGCCGTATGGGATCAATCGCCGTTGGGACTGGTTTTGTTGGATCCGTTCGATTCCGCCGGCGTTATCCGGATTCTCGACTGCAATGAACGAACGGCCCAACTGCACGGCTACTCGCGGGAGGAATTGATTGGGCAGGATCTCGATTTGCTGGAAGTGACGCCTTGGAAGCACCTGAGGCAGGCTTGGTTTGCCAACCTACAACGCCACCGGGTGGCAACCGGTGAGAGCGTGCACCGCCGCAAGGACGGATCGACCTTCCCCACCGAATACTTTACCTGCCTCGTGACCGTGGGCGATCAGCAACTCGTCATCGGCATGGATCACGATGCCACCGCGCGCAAAACCGCCGAGGCCGCACTCGTCACGGCCAAGGAGGAGGCGGAGGCCGCGGACCGGGCCAAGAGCGATTTTCTTGCGGTGATGAGCCACGAGATCCGCACGCCCATGAACGGGATCATCGGCTTTACCAACCTGCTGGAGGAAACCTCGCTCAACCACGAACAACGCGACTGGTTGAACACCATTCGCCAGTCCGGGGAGACGCTGTTGACCTTGATCAACGATATCCTCGACTTCTCTAAAATCGAGTCCGGCAAACTCGATCTGGACCTTCGTCCCACTGCGATCGACAAGACCATCGAAGAGGTGACGGGGCTGTTGTGGAGCAAAGCCAGTGAAAAGCAGATCGAGCTGTTGTGCTGGATCGACCCCAACCTGCCGCCATGGGTGTTGACCGACGCCACCCGGGTGCGCCAGGTCCTGCTCAACCTCGTGGGCAACGCCATCAAGTTCACTTCGACCGGCGAGGTCGAAGTGCGCGCCGAACCCGGGCCGCCCCCCGCCGACGACGGGCCGCCCTGTCTTCGTATCCAAGTTCGGGATACCGGCATGGGAGTGCCGACCGACCGGATCAACCGACTCTTCAAACCCTTCTCCCAGGCCGACACCTCCACCACCCGGCAATTCGGAGGCACGGGGCTGGGTTTGGCCATTTCCCGTCGGCTGGCCGAATTGTTGGGCGGATCCGTCGAGCTGACGTCCACGTCAGACCAAGGTTCGGTGTTTTCTTTTACCATCCGAGCCCCGGCCTGCGACGCCCCGCAGGGAGCTCAGGACCCTGCCTACATCGACGAGGCCCAGATTGACCTGCGCGACAAGGTGGCGCTGATCGTCGACGACAACGAGACCAACCTTCGCATCATGGCGAATCTTCTCCAGCGCTGGGGCCTGCACCCGCTCCGCTTCGCCAAACCGGCCGACGCCCTCAAACGCCTCAACACCAAGGGCGAAGTGGATATCGTGCTGCTCGACATGATGATGCCCGGCATGAACGGGATTCAACTTGCGGAGCAGATCCGCCGGAATCATCCGGCGCGCGAGTTTCCCATCATCCTGTTGTCATCGATTGGAGACACCGAACTGCGCAAAGCCGGCGACTTGAGCGTTTTCGAGTCGATCATCCAAAAACCGATCCGCATGTCACAAATGTTGGACGTCCTGCTCAACGCGATGATCGCGCGCAGCGGAGGCCGTGCTCCGTCCGCCCATCCCTTCCCCACGCAACGGGCCGAGCAACTCGCCGAGACCTTCCCCCTGCACATCCTGGTGGCCGAGGACAATGTGGTGAACCAGAAGCTGATCAAACAGGTGCTGCACCGCCTCGGCTACACTCCGGAAGTTGCCGCACATGGTCGGGCCGCCTTGCAGGCAGCCTCGGAGCAAAAGTTCGATTTGATCCTCATGGACTGTCAGATGCCGCAAGTAGACGGCTATGAGGCCACGCGCCGCATCCGTGGAGGCCAGGCCGGCGAACACCACCGGAGCGTTCCCATCGTGGCCCTGACGGCATCCGCCATGGTGGGAGATCGGGAGCGTTGCATCGCCGCCGGAATGAACGACTACCTCACCAAACCCATCAAAGCGGAGGAGCTGAAAAGCATCCTCAAGTCCGCCCATCGCGGCGAAATGTGAGCTTATTCGCGGAGGGGCGCTAAAATCCCTTGGCAGGCCCGACCCCACGAGTTTTCGTTCGGCTTTAATGCCTACGCTCAAGCCTGCGGTCCTCGCCCTCGAAGATGGTTCAGTTTTTCATGGTTTAGCTTTCGGTGCCGACGCCACGGTTGCCGGGGAGTGTGTTTTCAACACCTCGATGACCGGTTATCAGGAGATCCTCACCGATCCTTCCTACTTTGGCCAAATCGTCACGATGACGGCCTCCCAAATTGGGAATTACGGCATCACCGCGGAGGATGAAGAAGCGGGAGGGCCAAAATGCTCCGGCTTTGTGGTGCGCGAACTCTCGCCCATTGCGTCGAATTGGCGCTCTCAAGAAACCCTGTCGGACTATCTGGCCCGTCATGGCATTCCCGGCATCAGCGAAATCGATACCCGCACGCTGACCAAGAAACTTCGGGTCGACGGCGCCATGAAGTGCTGTCTGAGCACGCTGCCCCTCACCGATGAAGAGGCCGTCGAACGCGCGCGGGGTTGGCAGGACATGGCCGGCAGCGACTACGTGCAGGACGTGACCTGCGACGAACCCTACATTTGGGGCGCCGAAGAAGCGTCGAGATTCAACGCCCCCTACCTGCCCACCGGCACCACGCTCGGCGCCCATCCCGCGCACGAACAACGTTTCCGGGTCGCCGCCTTTGATCTTGGGGCCAAATACACGATCTTTCGCAAACTCATCCGCCACGGTTTTGATGTGCAGGTGTTTCCGGCCAACGCTGCTCCCGAAATGATTCGGGAGCACGCCCCGGACGGGCTCTTCCTCTCCAATGGCCCCGGCGACCCTGCCGCTCTGGATTACATGCACCAAACGGTGACCGCACTGGTGCCCGAACTCCCCACCTTTGGAATCTGTCTCGGCCACCAAATGCTCACGCATGCGCTCGGTGGTTCGACCTTCAAACTGAAATTCGGTCACCGCGGCGGCAATCAACCGGTCAAGAATCTCGAAACCGGCCGCGTTTCCATCACGGCCCAGAACCACGGTTTCGCCACTGACCCCAAGAGCATTGAAGCGGGCGGCGGCGTGGTCACGGAAATCAATCTCAATGACCAAACCGTCGAAGGGCTGCGCCACAAAGAACTGCCGGTGTTCTCCGTGCAGTATCACCCCGAGGCAGCTCCCGGACCAAACGACGCCGACCCGCTTTTCGAGGACTTTCGCCACCTCATCGCCAGCCGTCTGGCCGGAAACGTCTAGGTTGGCGGCAAGAGCGCCTCGAACTTCGCCGTGTCCGCGGGAGTATCGATGCCGACACTGGATTCGTTGGTTAAACCAACGGCGATGTCGTAGCCATTTTCCAACACCCGCAGCTGTTCGAGTTTTTCGATCCGCTCAAGTTCTCCCGGCGGCAACGAAGCAAACTTCTCCAGAAGACCCGCCTGATAAGCGTAGAGGCCGAGGTGCCGACGGCACGGGTTGGCCTCTACCCAATCGTCCTCGATGGTCAGGCCGAGATCGCGGGGAAACGGCATGCGCGACCGCGAGAAATACAGCGCACGGCCATCACGCCGCATAACCACCTTTACTTGATTGGCATCATAGAAGTCCACCACCCGCTGGAACGGCGTGGCGAGTGTAGCCATCGCGACCTCACCGGCGATGAGCTGCGCCAGGGTTCGGATCTGATCGGCGGTCACCATCGGTTCGTCGGCCTGCACATTGATGACGCGGCTTGCCCCCACCGTGCGATTGGCCTCGGCGAGTCGATCCGTGCCACTCGTGTGATCCGGTCGAGTCATGAGTGTTTTGAATCCTTCAGACTCCAAAGGTGCGGCCAGAAGCGGATCATCCACGGCGAACCAGAGGGGAAACTCCGGCGTTTCAGCTTGAATGCGCCGGGCCACCCACAGGACCAACGGCACCCCACGAATCTCGTGTAACAGCTTGCGGGGGAAGCGACTAGACTCCAGTCGGCACGGAACAATTATCGCGATTTCAGACATATGCGAGGACGGCAGGCTGGAGAGCTGGTTTTTGAGTTGCAAGCCGCCCAACGCCTCCGGACGCTTTCCTGTTCATGTCCGACGCAGCCGATACCGCCACAAACGGCAACCAGCTCACCCGCGAGCTCGAGGTGCAGAACAAGATGGGAATCCACGCCCGTCCTGCTGCCATGATAGTGCGAGTCACCAACAAGTTCTCGGCCGAAGTCATGGTCGAAAAGGACGACGAGCAGGTGAACGGCAAGAGCATCATGGGGCTCATGATGTTGGCCGCAGGCAAGGGCTCCAAAGTCCGCTTTCTCGTTTCGGGAGAAGACGGCGAGTCCATGCTCACCGAGCTGGAGCAGCTCTTCGCCCGAAAGTTTGACGAAGCTTAAAGCAATCCCGTGGTTCCTTGGTCGGCCGCCGTCTCGCCCGTTGCCAGACCGAAAAATCGCCGCGCATTGGCGGTGGTGACCTCAGCCAGCTCACCGTAGGACACGCCAAACAATTCCGCGGCAAACTCCGCCGTATGCCGCACGAAGGCGGGCTCGTTCGGTTTCCCCCGATGCGGCACCGGGGTGAGGTAAGGCGCGTCGGTTTCGATCATCAGGTTTTCGAGTCCCTGCACCTTCGCCGCCTCGCGCACAGCCTCGGCATTTTTGTAAGTTAGGATGCCGGTAAACGATCCCACTCCGCCGCGCTCGCGCAGCGTCGTCATTTCCGCGGGACCTTCGGCAAAGCAATGGAAGACGACCTTGGCCCAATCCACCCCGCTGTCATCGATCACCTGCACGCAGTCATCGAAAGCGCCCCTCGAATGGATCACGATCGGACAATCCAATTCCTTCGCAAGGGCCAGTTGGGCGAAAAACGCCGATCGCTGCGCGGCATAAACTCGATCCGCAGCGGCTTCGTCTTTCCGGGGCAGATGAAATCGATCGAGGCCACACTCGCCCAGGGCCACCGGCCTTTTTTCCGAAGACCAATAAGCGGAGATCCTGGCAACCTGATCTTCCCACGTCCCCGCTTCCACATGGCAGGGATGCAAACCCACTGTGTAGTCCACAAAACCGGCATGATCCGTGGCAATCTGCCGATAGAATTCCCAGTCCTCGTCATCCGTGCCCACGGTGATCATGCCTTCGAGATCGAACTCACGGGCACGGGCCAGAGTGGACGCCAATTCGCCCCGGCGGGCAAATGAGTCGAGGTGGGTGTGCGAGTCAATCAGCCCCACGGCTCTGGAGGTAAATCTCGCCGTATCGCTCGCGCAAATACGCCAGCAGCGGTTGGGGGGAGAGTGCCCGGCCCGTCACGCGCTCCACCAGTTCGAGAGTGGGATACTTGCGACCGTGGTGGTGGATCTCGCGGCGGGTCCAATCGAGCAATGACGAGAAATCGCCCCGGGCGAATTCCGCGTCGAGGTCCGGCAGCGCCTCCCGCGCCTTCACCCAGTTTTGGGCGGCGATCATGTTGCCCAGGCAATAGCTCGGGAAATAGCCAAACGCACCACCGCTCCAATGGACGTCCTGCAAGACACCCTCACTGTCGTGCTGCGGACGGCGGCCCAGAAGTTCCTCGCACTTGTCATTCCATACGCCGGGCAAGTCCGTCACGGCGAGCGTGCCCGCGAACAGGGCCTGTTCGATCTCGAATCGCAGGATGATGTGGAGGTTGTAATGAACCTCATCCGAATCGACACGGATGAGCGTGGGACGCACGGCGTTGACTTCGCGGTAAAGCTTCTCCGACGAAACATCCTTCAATTGTTCGTGAAAACACTCGCGAAATCGTGGCTCGAAAAACCTCCAAAACGCCCGGCTGCGCCCCACCTGGTTTTCCCACATGCGGCTCTGGGATTCATGGACGGCCATGCCCACGTGTTCGCCGAGGGCGTTGTGATGAAACTCACGGCGCAGACCCTGTTCGTAGAGGCCGTGGCCGGTCTCATGAATGGAACTGAAGAGCGAGTCCATCGGCTCGTCCTCCTGAAAACGCGTTGTCATGCGCACATCGGCACCGTTGCCCGAACAGAACGGATGGGCTGAAACGTCAATTCGTCCGCGCTGGTAATTGAAGCCGAGCTTCGCCGTCACTTCCTCCAGAAACTCGCGCTGTTTACCGATCGGAAAACCGCGGAAGGGACTCGGACCATCATTCGCCGAGGCGGCGTCGATCTCCCGCACGAGAGGCACCAATCCGGCCTTCAGTTCGGCAAAGAGCGCGTCGATTTTGGCCGCGGTGAAACCCGGATCGTGTTGATCGATCATATAGTCGTAAGGCCGGTCCCCCCACCCCTGCAGGTCCGCCTCTTTTTTCGCCAACTCAATGTGCTTGGTGATGAACGGAGCATAGGCCGGAAAATCCCGCGCCGCCCGCGCTTCGTGCCAGGCGTGGTAGGCGGCGGACGAGTGGCGGGCCTTTTCTTCGACAAACTCCTCTGGAAGCCGGGTCACTTCGTCGTAGTCCTTGCGGGCTTCGCGCACCACCGCACGGCGATCTTCATCGAGCGCGTCAACCTGCGACTCGAGCTCAGTCAGGAGCTTGCCTACTTCCGGATCACACGCCGCGGCATGGCTGATTTTAGCCATGGTCGCCATCTGCTCAGCACGAAAGTCGGCGCTTTCAGGCGGCAAATTCACCTGCTCGTCCCAGCCGAGCAACCCATCGACGGAGTCGATGACGTGTTGATGTTTGAGGAGGGTGTTCAGTCGGGCAAACGGGTCGGACATGGTGGAATAGAATCGTAAACGGACTACCAACCCGAAAACCCAACCCGGTGCAACTCCGCGTCCACCCAAATGATTGCGGAGTCAAAAGTGAGAGCGGCCGTCCTCCCCAGGACGGCCGCTCAACTACTACCCTTACTCCTGGTCGAGAAAATTACATACCGAACGTGGGCACACCATTGATCCTCACATCCCCGCCACTGGCTTTCAGGGCCAGCAGTGGTCCGCCGCCGTTTCGTTCCCCATGCAGTCGATTTTTGGTCGATTTCCCCTGTGCGACTTCCCAATCGATTTCGGATTGGATCCGTCCCCAGGAGGCGGCGGCTTGAACCGTCAACGGCGACTCAGGATCGACGTCCACCACGATGTTACCGGCCGCTGACTTCAGAGACGAATTGGCGGAAACACGTCGAGACATGCCCGCTGTGATATCGCCACGAACGGCTTCAGCGGAAAGGCCCCCAAAGCTGTTCATCACATCGATATTGCCATGATCCGCCCGGAGTTCAGCCCATCCCAAAATGGTTCCGATCTGCAGGTCGCCAAAATGACTGCGGGCATCGAGGTCGCCGGTGGTTCGGGCGATGACGACGTTACCCGAACGGGTAACGGCCGTCACCGAACCTTTTACTCTACCGAAGAAGATATTCCCCGTGGAGACGCGAGCGCGCATGTTGCCCTCGATGTCATCTGCCACCTCTATACTACCTACTTCTGATTTGAGATCCAAATTACAGAGGGGCGGGACCCGCAGGACCATTTCGACATGGCGCTGCGGCGCGGTGCCGCTCCCAAATTCCACCCCCCACCCCGCCTGTTTGACCGAGACGACCAAACCGGCACCAAATGGATTGGCTTTGACCGCGATGCGGTCGACCCACTGGCCGGCGTTGTCACCCGAGGCACGGGCGTTGAGCTCAAACTGAACTCTTCCACTTTCCGCTCGCTCGACTCGAATCGAGCCCTTGAACGCTTCCACCTTGATGATCGGAGCGTCTCCGACCAGCCACTCGTGGCTTTCCGTGCGTTCAGCTGCCCGGGAAAAACCCGCGACAAGCATCAGTGCTGCGAGAATCGTAGGGGCCTTCGTTTGCATACATATATAGGGTATACACCCTAACATTTTCGCAAATCAAAAGAAGCCCGTATTCCTGCGCAGGCCACCGCTACGTAAAACTACGCAAAAACAAACAGGCCGGCGTTTCCGCCGGCCCATCAGGTCCAACACTACTGGAAAATCGGTCAGGAGGTCTTCACCCGCACACTGCCCCCACTGGTGCGAAGCTTGAGCTCGGGACCGCCGCCATTCACCTCGCCTACGAGTTTGCTTTTGCCGACCCCGCCTTGATCGATACGAATCGTGATGCCATCGGCTCGCACGCTGCCGCCACTCGTGCGCGCATCCAGATCGAAGGAGATCCCCTCTTCGACCCATGCCGTCACATCGCCGCCGGAGGTGCTCAGCAGGGCATCTTTTGTCAGCTCTCCTTGAATACGGGCAGTGATATCTCCGCCGCTGGTGGACGCCTTGAGCTCTCCCTCAACCCGACCGATGCGAATGTCTCCGCCGCTCGTGCTGGCGTTGACCGAGCCCTCCGCCTCTCTCACGTGCACGTCACCACCTGAGGTGGATGCTTTCACCGGGCCGTAGGCATAAGCCACTTCGATATCGCCACCTGAGGTGCTGATGTTGACCGGTCCATCAATATGTCCGACTTCTATGTCACCGCCGCTGGTGCGGGCCAGCACATCGCCGGAAAGATCAGAGATCTCAATGTCTCCCCCGGAGGTGCGGGCTTCGACGTCGTATTCGCTCGGCACGACGACATTTAAATCAACGGAAACACGATTGGAGCTTCTCCAGTTAAACCAACCGGATTCGCCTTTGACTCGTTGGGTGGTGACACGGACTCCCCGCTCATCCTCTGTCATGCTGAGATCCAGTTGGTCCATGATTCGGTCTGCCTCGGCTTCCGAATCGGCTCGCGGGAAAATCAGGCGGGCGTGCACCTCAACGGTATCGACGGCACCCGAGGTCACCACGATGTCACCTCCCTGGGTGGACAGGTACGCGAGGCCTCCCGGATCAACTGAGAAGGTCCGGTGCACGTTCCGCTCGATCTTGGCGGAAACGGGACCAGCCAGAAGCAGCGCGGCAAAAAGGGAAGCGAAGGAGAAGGAGCGAGTTTTCAGGAGCATGACGTCAGGGGGTTAAAATCGTTGGTTGGGGAAAGAACCCTCAAGACAGCTCCAGAGTTACAGGTTTTCTCAAAAAAAACGGCGGATCTGGATCCGCCGTGAGCAAGAAAGAAGCATTTGTGGGCTACCGGCCAATTTCGCGGTTACCCTCGGCCCGGAGGCGAAGGTTGGCCTTCTCCTGATCCGTCAGTAGATTCGAAAGAGGCACACTAGGCCGGGCATCAGCCCGGGCCTGGAGGATCTCCATTTCTTCATCGGTCATGAGATCGACGTATTCCTGAAACGTGTAGCCGAACTCATCCGTTTTGGGTTCGGCGCGCATGGCGCCACGTTCGTAGCGGCGGTCCTCTTCGCGATCCTGGGCCGCACCAATCGCAGCCCCGGCGGTGCCCCCGACGGCGGCACCAAGCGCAGCTCCCGCGGCGGTCTCGCCGGACTGGTGGCCGATGATGCCGCCGAGGATCGCTCCACTGACAGCACCAATTTCTGTTCCCCGTCGTTCATGGGTTCCCGGCGCGGAACATCCGGCAAACAACAAAACAACAGCTAGAAAGGCAGTGATGGTTGGGTATTTCATGATACAATGAATCTTTACAAAGCCTACGACGCCGCGGGCGCGGTTAGGATTCATCTTTTTTGGAAAAAGTTTGGCAGAACCTTCATGCGCCGGGAATCGCTCGGCCGGATTGACGGTGCGCCCAAGCCTCGTTTGGTGCGGTCCCCATTCATCCTTAATTTGCATGACCACTACTGAAACCATCGAGAGCCGACGCTCCGTTAAGCACTTTGACCCCGAGCACGTGATGCCCGAAGCCGATCTGGCTGAGCTCATCCGTTTGACCAAGCTGGCCCCCTCCTCCTTCAACATGCAAAACTACCGCTTGGTGGTGATTCGCGACAAAGCCCGCCAGCGTGAGATCCGAGCGGCCGCGTGGGATCAAGCTCACGTCGAGGAAGCCAGTGTGCTCTTCATCATGTGCGCCGATCTGACGGCCCATATGGCCGACCCGGCGCTCTACTGGGGCCATGCTCCGCAAGCGGTGCAGGACATCCTCGGCCCGATGGTGAAGCCGTTCTACGAAGGCAAAGATCAATTGATCCGCGACGAGGGCATTCGCTCGTCGGCCCTTGCGGGCATGACCCTGATGCTCGCGGCGCGCGGCATGGGCTATGACTCATGCCCCATGATTGGTTTTGATGCCGGGGCCGTGGCCAAGATCATCAACCTGCCTTCGGACCATGTGCTCAGCTTCATGATTCCCGTAGGCAAGGAAGCCAAACCCGCGTGGGACCGCGGTCCGCGCCTGGCGGATGAAAAAGTCGTCATCCACGAACAGTTCCCCGGAGCCTGACTGCCCCCTGGGCAACAAGCCGATAGAGTCGATCTTCAATGCCGAAATCACCCTGCGTGATTTTGGGCGCATGGCTTATCATGTCGTCTATCTGCCGGACAGTGCCGCCAGACAATTGAGGCTCAACGACAGCCTTCGCCTTCGCGTGATGGGATGGATCGATGATGCGCACTTTGAAGGCGCGTGCCAGCCCCAGCGAGGTCGTTGGTATTTGATCCTCTCGAAGCGACTGCGACGGGAGCTGAAAAAGTCGCTCGGCCGCACCGTATCCTGCCGACTTGTGCCAGCCGGCCAGGACACGGTGCACGTGCCAAGGGAACTGCAAGTAGAGCTGGATCGACGCCCCGTTTTGCGAAACACGTGGTCACAGCTCACCCCTGGTAAGCGACGAGGATTCTGTCACCTGATTGAATCGGCAAAACGCCCTGAAACCCGTGAATCCCGGGTTCACCAGATCATTGATGAAGTGATGAACGCAGGAGTTTCCTGATTCGGTCGCAATTCAGCGTGGTGACTCTGCTCCAACCGGCTTCGCCCAACGGCGAAGCGCAGCCCCGGTTTGGCTGCGCTCTTTCTTTTCGATGCCAGCGCGTTCGCCGCTGTAGACGATCTCTCCTCCCGCGGTGCCACCGCCGGGGCCCAGGTCGACAATCCAGTCCGCAAGGTTGATGACATCGAGGTTGTGCTCGATCACGATCACGGTGTTGCCGGCATCGCGGAGTTTGAAGAGCAGGTCCATCAGGTTCTGAATGTCCACCCAGTGCAGGCCGGTGGTGGGCTCGTCCAAAATGTAGAGCACTTCGCCCTGTTGGCGTTTGGAGAGCTCGAGCGAGAGTTTCAACCGCTGGGCTTCACCGCCCGAAAGCGTGGTGGCGGACTGGCCGAGCTGCAGATAGCCCAAGCCCACGGCCGCCAGGGTTTCGAGCTTGTCCATCACCTTCGGGATGTTGCGAAAAAGCTGCATCGCATCGCGCACGGTCATGGCGAGCACGTCGGCGATGGAATGACCATGAAACAGCACCTCCAGGGTCTCGCGATTGAAGCGACGTCCCTCGCAACTCGGGCACGGCGCGTAGGCATCGGCCATGAACTGCATGTCGAGTTTGATCGCCCCGTCGCCCTGGCACTTTTCGCAGCGGCCGCCGCGGACATTAAAGGAGAAACGGCTGGCCTTGTAGCCACGCACCTTGGCGAGCGGCACCTGGGCGTACAGGTTGCGCAAGGCATCGAGCAGCTTCGTATAAGTCGCCGGGTTGGAACGGGGGCTGCGCCCAATCGGCGATTGGTCGACCTGCACAAGCTTTTGGAAGAAGTCCAAGTTTTCGATGCTGCGATGAAGCCCCGGAACCGATTTGGCCCCGTTGAGCTTTTTCGCCGCGGCCGCCGCGAGCACATCGTTGACAAGCGTGCTCTTGCCCGAACCTGAAACGCCCGTGACGACGGTCAACATGCCCACGGGAAACTTTGCGTCCACACCCTGCAGGTTGTTCGCCCTCGCCTCCCGCACGGTAAGAAACCCCTGATCGGCGCGGCGTGGTTTCGCCTCCCGCTCGACCCGCGAACTGCGCGCCAGATAGGGACCACTTACCGAGGTCTTGCGGGGCGCGTTGATCAGGCCGGCCGGTGTCCCTTGAAAAAGAACCCGTCCGCCCTCCGAACCCGCCCCGGGACCAATTTCCAGGATCTCATCGGCGATCCGCATCGTGTCCTCATCGTGCTCCACCACAAGGACGGTGTTGCCACGGTCACGCAAATCCTGCAGCAGACGGAGAAGCGCCTGATTGTCCGCCGGGTGCAATCCAATGCTGGGCTCATCCAGCACATAAATCACCCCCATCAAACCCATCCCCAGCTGGGTGGCCAATCGTACCCGCTGGGACTCCCCACCCGAGAGCGTACCGTAGTCCCGGTCGAGGGTGAGATAACCCAATCCAACCTCTTCCAGAAATCCCAACCGCTGTTCGATGCCGGTGACGACATCTCTCAGTGCCTCCCTGCCGCCAAACTGATCGGCCAGCGTCTGCGCAACCGCGTGTGCACGCTTGACATCCATGGCCATGAAATCGGGCAACCGCAGCCGCTCCTCACCCGCCCGCACGATGACGGCGCCACTGCGCGCATTAAGGCGAGAGCCATGGCACTCCGGACACTCGCCCCGGATCATGAATGTGGTGAGCCGGGCTCGAAACCCTTCACTCGCGGTATTGCGCCAGGACTCCTCGAGCTCCGCGATGATCCCAGGGAACGGCATGGCCTTGGGTTCGCGCATGCGCTTGAGCTTAAAGGCAAACAATCGATCGCCTGCACCGTGCAAAAGCGTGTGGTGCACCTCCTCCGGCAACTCCTCCCAGGGGGCATTGGCGTCGAACGGCAGTTGCTCGGCCAACTGCTTAAGTACGGCGTTGTGGCGAATGATCAAATTCTTACCGCCCAACCGCCAGGGTTTGATCGCCCCACCCCGCACACTCTTGGTCTTGTCCGGCACAACCAGATCCGGCGCAAAACTGAGTTTGCGACCGAGTCCGCCACACGTCGGGCAGGCGCCCTGGCGATGGTTGAATGAGAAATGCTGGGGCGTGAGTTTCTCAAAAACGTCGCCGCACAATTCACACGCCAACGACTGGCTCAGGGAAATCTCCCGCCACGGCGCATCACGATCCTTCTGGGCCAAAACCGTCGCCCGATCGCTGCCTTCGCGAAACGCCAGTTCCAGGGAATCGGCGAGACGGCTGCGTTGATCAGTCGCAGCGACAAGTCGATCGACCACGAGGTCGACCTTGAGCGGAATAACGCCACGCCCATCCGGAACAACTTTGGGATCATCGAGCGACTTGATTTCGCCGTCGATGCGCACCCGTTGAAATCCTCGCTGGCGCAGACGCGGCAACTCGTCGCGCAGCACACTCGCCTTGGCCTCCAAGGCCGGGGCCATGACCATGATCCGCTGTCCCGCCGCCTCGGCCAAAACCCGTTGCACGTTGTCGTCCAACGAGCGCCGCAAAACCCGCCCGCCGTCCTTCGGGCAATACTGTTCCCCATGCAACGCCCACAGCAGGCGCGCGTAGTCCGCGACTTCAGTGACCGTGGCAATGGTGCTGCGAGGCGATTCACCTGCGGTGCGTTGCTCGATCGCGAGCACCGGAGAAAGGCCGTGTACATAGTCGACGTCGGGACGCGGAAGCTGGGCCAGAGTCTGGCGGGCCGAAGTCGACAGCGATTCCATGTATTTGCGGTGTCCCTCCGCATAGATGGTATCGAACGCCAGGGAGGATTTGCCGGAACCCGAGGGTCCGGTGATCACGATCAGTTTTCCCCGCGGCAGGCGCAGCTCGAGGTTCTGCAGATTGTGTTCCCGCGCCCCTTTGACATGAATGTGAGTTTCAATCTGCATACGAAGAACCGACACCTTAGCCGATTTTTCGGGGCGGCAAGACGGATTCACCAAATCGTCACAATCGGCAACCCGTTCGTCTTTTGGCTTTGCTCGACCGGAATCACCTCCGTATATGTTCGCGCAAATTAGACCGGCCAAACCCCTAGCGCTGGCTGAAATCCAATCGAACTCACCCATTCTGGCCTATGGTGCGATTGGAACCAAGCAAACTTACATCATCCATGCATAATTCGACCCTCTCCCGTATTCGCGGAGTCGTAGTCTTCTTGTTCGCAGTTTTCCAAGCGCCCGCGATCACGTTCACGAACGACACCGTGAGTGGTAGCTTCGACACCACTTTGTCCATTGGTGGCATCTACCGTCTCGATGACCCCGACCCCGATCTCTACGGTGTCGCCAACGGCGGCAACGCCAATTCCGTCAACTCCGACGACGGCACCCTGAACTTCGAAAAAGGCTGGGTTTCCCAAGCCTTTAAAGTCACCTCCGATCTCGAGCTCAACTTCGGCGATAACTTCTCGCTCTTCGCACGTGCTTTTTACCTCTACGACGAGGAGCTTGAAAACGGCACCCGTCCGCACAAACCACTCTCATCGGGTGCAAAGGACCAGGCCGCCAACCGGCTCGATTACCTCGATCTCTTCGGCGTGGTCCGCTTCGACATCGGGGAGGTTCCGGTCGATCTGCGCATCGGCCGCCAAGTCGTGAGCTGGGGTGAAAGCACGTTCCTGCCCAACGGCAATAACATCGTGAACCCGGTGGATGTCGCGAATCTGCGGGTCCCGGGAGCCGAGCTGCGTGAGGCTTTCCTCCCGGTCAACATGGTTAAGGTCGCCGCCGACCTCACGGCCAATACGTCAGTTGAAGCTTTCTGGCTGATGGAGTTTCGCAATACCGACATCGAGGCGGCCGGCACCTACTTTTCGACCAATGACTTTGCCTCCATCGGAGGCGACACGGTTTACCTTGGGTTCGGCGCCCTCGCCGACGGAGGAAACCTTGGCGCCATCAAACGCGCCCGCAACGACGGCCCCAACAATTATACCCAATGGGGCTTTGCCCTGCGGCATTTCGCGGAGAACCTCAATGGCACGGAGTTCGGACTCTTTGTCGCCAACTTCCACAGCCGCCTTCCGCTGATTGACGCCATCACCCCAACCGGCCCCATCGATCCCGCCGTCGTAAACGGCACGGCGAATCAGCTGACCCAAACCCTGCTGATTCCCGCCATGATCCAGAACGGCGTGCCCGCCCAGGTCGCTCTGGAGGCCGCAGCAGCACTGGTCGGGGCTGCCTTCCAAGGCGTTCCCCAAGAGGTTATCGACATGAGTCCGTTTCTTGGGCCGGTTGCTCCTTTTTACCCTTCCGCGATTGGCATCGTGGACGGCGCGCAACAAACCGGACTTCTCACCGCCGCGAACACGGCCAACTACTTCCTCGAATATCCGGACGGCATCTTCATGATCGGCGGCAGCTTCAACACCGATCTCGGCAATACCGGCATCGCCTGGCAAGGCGAGGTTTCCTACAAGCAGGATGTGCCGCTGCAGGTGGATGATGTTGAGCTCCTCTTCGCCGCTCTCTCGACGCTCAATCCGGGCTTCGGCCAGGCCAACCAGATTGGCAATTTCTTCGGTCAATACGGCCAGATCATCCGCGGCTGGCGTCCGCACGATGTCGTGACGGCTCAGACAACCCTGACGAAGATCTTCGGGCCCACCCTTGGGGCCGATTCACTCACCGTAGTTGGTGAGGTCGGCGGACTCTGGGCTGACATCCCGGCCAAGGACGTGCTGCGTTACGAAGTCGCCGGCACGTTCACCTCCGGCTCCCAGGCCGCCATGGACGCGGTCGGCGGCGGCCTGCCCGCCACCCCGGCCAGCTTCTTCGCCGACGACTTTGCCTGGGGTTATCGCCTGTTGGCCCGCCTCGAATACAACAATGTCTTCGCCGGAGTGAACTTCCTGCCTTCGGTCGCTTGGGGACACGATGTTTCCGGCAACAGCCCCGCGCCTCTTTCCAACTATCTGGACGGACGCAACTCGCTCAGCATTTCAGCCGACTTTGTTTGGCAGAATCAATGGACGCTCAACCTCCAATACGTCGGCTATTCCGGCGCGGGAGTGCAGAACCTGATCGGTGATCGGGACTTCTTCTCTTCCACCATCAAGTTCGCATTTTAATTCCGCCCGATCCCATCACCTCCATGATGAAAACACTTCTTTTCTTAACTGGCAGCCTGCTGACCGGATCTCTCCTGCTGGCTGATATCAGTAGCTCCGACCTCGCTCGCCTCGGCAACGACCTCACCCCGTTCGGAGCTGAGCGCGCCGGCAACACCGAAGGCACCATTCCTGCATGGGAAGGCGGCATCACCACCCTTCCCGCCGGCTATCAGTCGGGCGACCACCATCCGGATCCATTCGCCCACGAGTCGCCCCTGTTCACCATCACGGCCGCCAACTACGGCGAGTATCGAGAATTGCTCACGGCAGGGGCGATTGCGATGTTTGAGACCTATCCGGAAACCTACAAGATGCCGGTTTACCCAACCCATCGGACGGCTTCGGCTCCACAGCGCATCTATGATGCCACCAAGGAATTCGCCCCCACGGCCCAAGTGATCAATGATGGCGCAGGTATCGCCGGTGCGATTCGTGGCATCCCCTTCCCGGTGCCGGAAAACGGAGTCGAGGTGCTCTGGAACCATCTCCTGCGTTACCGCGGGGACGCCGCCATCCGCACCATCGGTCAGGCCGCCCCCCAGCGCTCGGGCCGCTACACCATGGTCGAGTTTGAGGACGAGTTTTGGTTCAACTATGCCCGTGAGGACATCGGACCGGACGAACTCAACAATACCATCATCTTCTTCAAACAATCGGTGAAGGCACCGCCGCGTCTCGCCGGCACCATTCTGCTGGTGCACGAAACGCTCGACCAGGTTGTCGAGCCGCGCCGGGCCTGGGTCTACAACGCCGGCCAGCGCCGGGTGCGCCGCGCGCCGCAGGTCGCCTACGACAATCCCGGCACCGCGGCGGACGGCATGCGCACGAGTGATCAATTCGACATGTTCAACGGCGCTCCCGACCGCTACACGTGGGAGCTCGTCGGCAAGCGTGAGATGTTGGTTCCCTACAACTCCTACCAGCTGCACAGCGACCAGATCGACCCGAAGGATATCCTGAGTCCCCTGCACATCAACCAGGACTTCACCCGCTACGAAAAGCACCGCGTCTGGGTGGTAGAAGCTCGCCTGAAGGAGGGCACGAGCCACATCTACTCCCGTCGAACGATGTATTTTGACGAGGACTCCTGGCAGATCCTGGCCGTCGACCAATACGACAACCGTGGCGACCTATGGCGGGTCTCGGAAGCCCACTGCATCAACTATTATGATGTGCCGACCTTCTGGAGCACATTGGAAGTGCACACCGATCTTGTGGCCGGACGCTACCTGGCGATCGGTTTGGACAACAAGATGCCGATGTATGACTTCAGCATTGAGCGCACCGAGCGGGACTACTCGCAGGGCGCGCTCCGTCGTTCCGGCGTGCGGTGAGACCGCTCGTCCCGCTGCTTGGCCTGCTTCTCTGCGCCGCCCCCGCCCCGGGGGCCGGCGTATTGGAGTCGCTGTTGCTCGATGCCACTGTGGCTGACGGCTTCCTCGTGGCGGTGGGTGAGCGCGGCTTGATCAAACGTTCGTTTGACGGCGGTCACACTTGGGACGTGGTGGAGGCGCCGGTCTCGCGCACACTTTGCGCCGTCAGTTTCGCCAACAGTCGAACTGGCTGGGCGGCCGGACACGGCGCCATCATTCTGCGCACGACCGACGGCGGGCAATCGTGGGAACATCAGTTCACCGGCGAGGACACCGAATCGCCCTTTTTGGATATCATCGCGTTGCCCGGGGGCAAAGTCATTGCCGTCGGTGCCTTTGGAGCTTATTATGTCTCGCGCGACGCCGGATCGACTTGGGAACAGGAATGGATCCTCGACGAGGACGCTCACCTGAACCGCATCACCCGGGCGGCCGACGGCACCCTTTGGCTCGCCGGCGAGTTTGGCGCCCTCCTGCGCTCGACCGACGAAGGTGAGAACTGGGAAACGCTTTCCACTGGCGAAGAGGGTTCCCTTTATGGAGTCCTGCCTCTGACCAACGGAGACCTGCTGGCTTATGGTTTGCGCGGGCGCATCTACCGCAGCACCGACAACGGGAAAACGTGGACCAGTATCGACACCCCGGGCACCGGTCTATTGATGACGGGAATCGAGCTTGCCGCCGCCCGCACGGTGATTGTGGCCGGCCAAAGCCGCACTTGGTGGATCAGTCGCGACAGCGGTAAAACCTTCGCAGCGGCCAGTAATGACACACCCGCAATCGCGGAGATCTTGCAGACTCCCAACGGCCGTCTCCTGACTTTCGGCGAAGACGGCGTCCAACAAGCTCCTTAGGCGAAAGTAAGAAGTCAGAGGGATGAAGTCAGAAGACGTATCAACCAGTTTTCCGAATCGATGCCAAAATGCGAACGAGTTCGTTGGCTTCGATTTTCAAACCATCCAATTGCCGAGGCGACAGGACTTCCAATCCTTCGATATACTCCAGCCAAAACTCCGTCTCATCGGCCTCCTCCAACGCAATACCCACTTTGTTCGTAAAGTCCTTTCGGGATCGCCCACGTTGCGAAGCTCGATAATTGGCCGCCGCCGAGCTGGAACTACGGATGATTTGACCGGCTCCGTTCCGGGAAGCCGTCGTAACCGGCATAGCATCGGCCATCTTAGCAATGCGAAGAGAAAAAGACAAAAGTCTCTGACAGAGCTCATTGTGCATGATGCCCTGATCCCGTCAGTCGTGCTCGTTCACAGCAACTTCTGTAACGGCCGCTGGCGTAAGCTTCTTCACGCTTCTGTTCTTCTAACTTCTGACTTCATCCCTCTGACTTTGAGGAGCGCAGCGATCTCATGAAAGCCCGCATCATCTCCGCCATTGAGAATTTCGTTTTTCGCTGGCGCACCCTGTTGGTCGTGTTTTTTGCGGCGCTCACAGTCCTGATGGGATGGTTCGCTTCGAAGACCTACGTCGACGCCAGCTTTTCCAAAATGCTGCCGAACGACCATCCCTACATCGAAACGTTCAAGGAGTATGAGGCTGATTTCGGCGGCGCCAATCGCATCGTCATCGCCTTGATGGCGAGGGACGGAAACATCTTTACGCCGGAGTTTTTCGCCACCCTCGAAAAGGCCACGGATGCCGTGTTTTTCCTGCCCGGGGTGGATCGGGCCCAGGTGCAGTCCTTGTTCACGCCCAACGTGCGTTATGTCGAGGTCGTTGATGATGGATTTGCCGGCGGCAATGTGATCCCGGCGGATTTTTCGCCGACTCCGGCCAACTTCGCCAAGGTGAGGGAGAACATCATCAAGTCCGGCAAGCTCGGGCAGTTGGTGGCCAATGATTTCTCCGGGGCCATCATCAGCGCCCAGCTCCTCGAAATCGACCCAACCACAGGCGAGCGCCTCGACTACATCGAAGTCGCCGAGGCGCTTGAGGAGCGTATCCGCAAGCAATATGAAGGCTGGGCGGTCGACGTGCATCTCGGTGTGCACATCATCGGTTTTGCCAAGGTCGTGGGCGACATCAGTGACGGCGCGCAAAACGTGCTGTTTTTCTTCGCGGTGGCTTTTGTCATCACCGGGCTGCTGGTTTTTGTTTACTCCCAGTCGGCGAAACTCACGGCGTTCACCCTTACCTGTGCGTTCATTGCGGTATTGTGGCAGCTGGGTGCATTAAATGCGCTCGGTTTCGGACTGGATCCCTACTCCATCCTGATCCCGTTCCTCATTTTCGCGATCGGGGTTTCACACGGTGTGCAGATGATGCGCGCGTATCGAGCCGAGGCATTTGGAGGAAAATCCAGCGTCGAAGCCGCCCGGGCGGCATTCCGCCAACTGCTGGTGCCGGGAGGTGTTGCCCTCGTGACTGACACGTTGGGGTTCGTTACCATGATGATCATCAAGATTCCGGTAATCCAGGAGCTCGCCATCGCGGCCTCACTGGGAGTGGCCGTCATCATCATCACCAACCTCTTTCTGCTGCCGATTCTGCTCTCCTACGTGAAGCTGCCGAATCACTATCGGGAGCGAATTGCGGCGCGCCGCACCAAAACCGACGCAGCCTGGCACAAGGTGTGTGTCGTCATGCGGCCCGGCGTTTCCCTGCTGATCATCGCCTCCTCGCTTGGACTGGGGTGGTGGGCATTTGGCGAGTCACAGAAAGTTCGGATCGGTGACCTCCATTCGGGGGTGCCCGAGCTGCGCCAGTCCTCGCGCTACAACGAAGACAGCCGAATTATCACCGACGAATTTTCCATCGGCGTGGACATTCTCTCCGTCATCGCCGAAGGCGGGCCGGACGCGGTGGTTGATTATGATGTCGTCACGGTGATCGATCAATTTGAGGGGCACATGAGCAAGGTCCCCGGGGTTCAATCGATAATCAGTCTACCTTCCATCGCCAAGATGGTGAATGCCGGCTGGAACGAAGGCTCCCTCAAGTGGCGAATCCTGCCAACCCATCCCCAGGCATTGGCACAAGCCGTCTCACCCATCGAAACGTCAACAGGTTTGCTCAACGCGGATGGCAGCGTGATGCCGGTGATGATTTTTCTCACCGATCATCGTGCTGAAACCCTTGTCCAGGTAACCGATGCGGTGAAGGAATTCGCCGCGGCCAATCCTTCGGAGAAAGTGACCTTCCGTCTCGCCACCGGCAATGCCGGGGTCATGGCTGCCACCAACGAAGTCGTGGCTGCGGCGCAATATCCCATCGTTTTTTGGGTCTTTGGCGCGGTGATCACCCTCACCCTGATCACGTTCCGTTCGATTCGCGCGACAATCTGCATCGTCCTGCCACTGCTGTTGGTGAGCTACCTGGGATACGCCTTGATGGTTTATCTCGAGATCGGACTTAAAACCTCGACGCTCCCGGTGGTCGCACTGGGGGTGGGCATTGGCGTGGACTACGGCATTTACCTTTTCTCGCGACTCTCGGAGGGGCTCCGCAACGGGGAGGTTTTTGAGGAAGCGATGCACAACGCGTTTACCCGGACGGGTAGCGCGGTGGTGTTCACCGGCCTGACGTTGGCGATCGGGGTGAGCACGTGGATCTTTTCGCAGCTGAAATTCCAAGCGGACATGGGTGTGCTGCTGACCTTCATGTTCCTGGTGAACATGCTGGCCGCGATCATCATTCTGCCCGCCCTCGCGCGTTGGCTCTATCGTAACCATACCCAGGGCGGGTAGGCATGGTCGACCGGTAACCGGCCAAGCTCACAAACGGTTGATAATCGAGTCAGCGACCGGGTTAGCTTCTGCTTCTGCCACCCAAGACGACCATGATCGGGGTTGAGGTTGGGGAAACCAAAAGGCCGCCCTGCACGAGCAGGACGGCCTTAAGACTAAACGCAATCGGGTGCGTTGATCAGAAGCGATAAGTGAAGGTGCCTTCGAAACGAAGCGGCTCACGCGCGACGACCGAACCGTTGCCGTAACCGGCGTTCGGAGCATCCCAGTTGTCTTCATCCGTGAGGTTGAAGGCCGTGATCTTGGCTTCCCAGTTCTTGGTCTCGTAGAACACGGTAAAGTCGATTTCATACTGGTCCGGGATCTGAACACTGTTGGCGACGAAGTTGGTTACGCCTGGATCCAGGAAGAGGTAGAGCACATTGCCCGAAGCGACTTCCATACCGTTGTAGCCCAGGAAAAACGGACCGGTATAAACCACGTTGGCCCGCACGCCCCAGTTCTCGTTAAATTTGTAGCTCGCCAATGCGACAGCCTGGTGCTGAGGGTTGCCCGGAAAATCGAACAGCTGATTCGGGTCGCGTGAGACGGGGAAGGTCGGCGTGTAGTAAACCCCACCGGTTTCGTCGGCGCGGTCGGCGGTGTAGGCCGTCGCAAAGAATCCGGCGGTGCGTTCGGACTTCATGTAGGAATAGCCAAACGTGGCGTAGAAGTTCTTGTTCGGCTGGTAGTTCAGCTCGAGCTCGATGCCTTCAAGGAAGACCGAATCGCGGGTGTTGTCGGGATTCACCGTGATGAACTCGCGATCAAAGAGGGCCGTGCTGAGGAACAAGGTATTGTCCATCAGGCTGGCCTTCAGTCCGATCTCAGCGAGCTCACTTTCGAGCGGCGTGCCAAAGGCGCCGACGTCAAAGCGACCACCGGTATCGGCAGGATGGGCCTCGGAATAACCGTAATTGGCGTAAACCGACAGATTGTCCGTGGCCTTGAACACGACCGCGGCCGTGTAGTTGTCGAGCGCAGCGGAATCCGTCAGGCGGAAGCCTGCGGCGCCGTTCACCGGGTCAACTTCCTTGGCATCCACATAGTCCACCCCCACGCCCGCATCGATGATGAGGCGGTCGGCAATTGTGTAATCGATCTGAGCGTAGGGCCCGAGAATGTAGCCGGTGCTTTTTCCTCCAGTACCGCCGTAATACCAGTTGTTCAGAATACCCCGGGCGGGTTCGTCCGGAACGATCGGATTGCCGGCAAAACCCTGGTCGGGCACCCGCCAGGAATTCGGATCACGAGTCAGGTCCCAGAAGTTGACCGGCTCGTTAAAGAAGTGGTTGACCGACCAAACATTCTCGTAGCGGTAACGCAATCCCACGTTGGTGCCGATGTTATCCTGCTTATGAATGAACGCGAGGGAGTTGTCCCAGCTCCAGTTGTCGCGAAGCAGCTCGGAATAATGGTAGGAGCTGAAGGTGTTGCGATCGATCCACTGGTAGTAGGAGTTGAGGACCACCCGGGTCTCTTCGGAAATTTTCCAGCTGGAAACGGCCTGCGCCCAAATGTTTTGACCATAGGAGTCGTCGCCCGGGGCCAACAGCCGCTGACGACGGTCGAGTTTGACCGGGTTGTCCAGATCGAGGGGCACGAAGGTGTTGAAGCCCGTGTCAAAGCTCGGCGAGTTCGGTCCGCCCAACTGGGCAACATAGGCCGCATATTCGGCGTCGGTTTGCGCGTTCGGGTAGTAGAGTCCTTCGTCGATTAAGAGCTGCGTCGGGCGATTGAAGCCCCAGTTCTCGGTGTAAGAGGCGTTGAAGAACTCACCGGCGAGAAACAGCTCGTAGTTGTCATTCGGCCGCCAGGTGATGGTGCCGTAGATGGCCTGGGTTTCCTTCTTACCGCGGTAATAGTAGCCCTTGGACATTTCGCCGGACACCGAAATCCGGTATGCCAGCGTATCGCTGATCGGCGCGCCGTAGTCAAAGGTGCCGTAGTAAACGTCGTAGGAACCGGCGGTGACCGAAACCTCCCCTTTTGGTCCGTCAAAGAAGGCACGCTTGGTAATGAGGTCGGCGTAACCACCCAGATAATTGGAGGTGCCGTAGACCGGGCCGGCGGGACCCTTGACGATGTTCACGGATTCGACGGCGTTGAAGTTGATTGGAAGACCATTGCCGTTGGAGGTAAGGCCCTTCCGACTGCCATTAACGAACATGTCGGCTTCCTGTCCGCGGAGATTCGGCGAGGTCGGCGCGCCAAAGTTACTCTTGGTGTAGGATGAAGAGGTGAGTCGAGCGAAGTCCCGGGGCGTTTTGATACTGATGGCATCAAGCTGCTCACGAGAAATGATGGTTACACTACGAGGCGTATCCACGATGTTGCGATCGGTTCCGTAGACGGAGTTGAACGGACGAGAGCTCGGAACGATGTTTTCCTCGATGGGCACATCGTTTACTCTGAACTCCTCCATCTCGATCGCCTTCTCTTCAGCATCTTGGGCCAGAGCGAAGGGAACAACACTGGCAAAGAGCGCAGCCAGCGGCAGGTAGGTATTTTTTAGTGGGTTCATAGGCGGTTTGCGAAGTCACGGTAAAAGCACGTGGTATGCCTCCCGGCCAGAAATAATATTCATACTTATTATTTTATTACCTAAAGTGGGCGACGGCAGACCCCGCCTTGAACTACTCCTGACCGGACTCGAACAGCGGGACCAATTCCATCGCCGGCACGGTCACCAAACCCATGTCAGTAATGCGAATCTCGGGAATCACGGACAGGGGAATGAGGTTAAAGCCCATGTAAGGCAGGGTGCAGCCCGCCTTGACCCAGGCACGCTTGAGTTTGGTGGTCGCCTTGGCGATCACCCGCGCCCGCTGATCCGACAGCAAACCGGCCACCGGCAACTCGACTGAAGCCAAGACTTTGCCGCTACGCACGATGCACACTCCTCCCCTCGTTTTCTTGATGGTGGCGAGGGCGATGGCCATGTCGGGCTCGTTGGTGCCTGCCAGGATGATGTTGTGCGCGTCATGCCCCACACTGCTGGCCACGGCGCCTCCTTTGAGACCAAAACTGCGTAACAGGCCATGAGCCACCCGACCCGACTTTCCATGCCGCTCCACCACCGTGACAAAACACAAATCGTGCCTGGCGAAGTGCGTGTTCCAATCCGGTGCCGGAGCAAGCTCGACCTTGTCATGAAAGAGAATGATTCCCGGCAGCTCCGTGCGAATCGTGTTCGCGACCACAGGTTCGGTGGGAAGGTCCGGCGTCAATTTGGGTGCCTTCGGCAGCTTGATCGTGCGATAGGCCGCTTTTGGGTAACGATAAGGTTGGGACAACGTCTCTTCGAGAACCGGCATTACCCGGCGGTTTCGCACCACCAATTCCCCGCCATACCACGTGCTTTGCGGTTCGAGGCTGTCATTGAGCAAAACCAAGTCAGCCCGGCGGGCGGGGCCCATGCCACCAATATCATCGTCCTGGCGAAACCGGGTGGCGGGGTGCAGCGATCCCATCGACCAAGCTGCCTCCGGGCTCATCCCAGCCTGGACGGCTTCACGCACGACCCAGTCCTGCCCAAACAAAAACAAATCGTCCGCATCGCGGTCATCGGTACAGACACAAACTCGCTTCGGATTGGCACCCAATTCCGTCACGGCCTTGATCGCCTCCGGCAGGGAATGCCAGGGCGTCGTTGGTGGTCCACCGCGCAGGAAAATCCAGAACCCGTTTTCCAGGAAGTCATCAGCAATGTCGCGATCGATTGACTCGTGCGTGTCGTTGATGCCACTCGCCGCGCCCGCCGCGACAAACTCCCGGCCGTAGATATGGCCGCTGATGGGCTTACGGCGTTTGATCGCTTCGGCCAAAATGGCGTGGCTGCGGTCATCGCCCAAGGCGACCTGCACAAAGTCCATTTTTTCACCCAGTGCTTCGGCTTCAGGCCATTGGTCGAACAATGCTCCGATCTTTTTGGCCGTCAGGTCACCTCCGGCTGTTTCCAGCGCCGCGGAAGTGGCCGGCACCGTGCTTGGCACGGTCAGGAAAATGTTCAACGGGGCCCGCCGAGCGTCCTTCAACATCCACTCCACGCCCGCCGCGTCGCACACGTTGCCGATTTCGTGACTGTCGCAGAAGATGGTGGTCGTGCCATTGAGCAACGCTCCCTCCGCATAAGCACAGGCCGTCATCATCGAACTCTCGATGTGGATGTGGGGATCAACCAGCCCTGGCGCGATGATTCCTCCCTTGGCGTCAAAGCGTCTGGTTGCGGTGCCCTTCGACTTCTTCCAGGAACCTGCCGGCCTGACCGCGGCAATCCGGCCCGATTTGACCCAAACCTCGCGGTCGGGAAGAATCCTCTCCGTGTAGGTCGACAGTACTCGCGCCCCCTGGATCACCAGGTCCGGTTCGACCTGGGCCATGGCCACGGCGGCGAGTTGTTGGGTGACAGTATGAAGCGGGGGAACGGAGAAACGGGTCAGCGGCATGCGGCTCAACCAAGCACTCTTGGTGCCAGCAATCAGCTTTTTAATTGGCTCGATATGAGCTGTGATGCTTTTCCCATATGATGCGATTCGCCCGGCTTTTCATCTTTTTCCTGCCTCTCGTTTCCACGCTCCCCGGTAGCGAATTCGCTGCCCGCTACCATGCCATCCGGGAAGCCGCCACGCCGGAGCAGCTCTACAAGTTTCTTTACGCTCTGCCCAAGGGGGGCGATCTCCACAACCACTTTGGCGGTTCGATCATTCCCGAATGGAAATGGGAAATCCTCACCGACCCGAACCGCACCGGCGGCGACACGTTCTATGCCCGGACCCGGTTTAATGTCTCACCTGATGCGGTGGATCCGCGCGTGCGCAATCACACGATTCGTCAGCATACCTACGACAAACTCGACGACCAGAAACGCTTGGAATACGTGCCGCTGTCCGAACTCACCGAGGCCGAGCGTGAGGATTGGCTGAACGCGTTTCGGTTGGATGCGCCCGGGGAGGGACGGTATGAGTTCTTTGAGCACACTTGGAGTCGATTGGGCGACATCCACCGTAATCCACACGTGCGCTTTGAGCTGCTCGCCGAACACATCAAGGCGTTTGCCGCGGAAGGGCTCATCTACCTCGAGTCCATGTTCGGCCTCCATACCATGCACGACAACAACGGCGTCCGCTGGGATGACGAGAAACTGCTCCTCATGATGGAACGTCGTCTGGCCGAACCCGATGTCGCCACCACCGGTTTGGAAATCCGTTTTTTGGAAACCATCCTGCGCTTCAGTCCCGACGCACTCAAGGATCTCGAAATCACCTACGCATGGATCAACGCCCATCGCGACCGCTGGGTGGGAATCAACATGGCGGGAATCGAGGAAAGCGGGAAAGGCTATCCCCTGCGGTTTCTCGAAACCTACCGTCGTCTGCGTGCGCAATACCCCACCCTGCCGCTCTCGATCCACGCCGGCGAAATGGACAGTCCCGACCGCAACATTCGCGAAACCCTTCTGCTCGGGGCTTCCCGGATCGGCCATGGGGTGAACATTTTTGGGGATCCGGACACACTGCTCATGCTGCAGCACAGCGACCGCACCCTCATCGAAATTCAGCTCATCTCCAATCGTCTGCTTGAATACGTGCCCGACCTTGATCGACACCCCTTCCCCGAGCTGCTTCGCACCGGTGTGCCCGTCTGTCTCAACACTGACGACCGGGGCATGTGGGACAGCAACATGACGGACGAGTATTACACCGCCGTGACCCACTTCAACTTGTCGTGGGAGGAGTTGATTTCACTCGGTCGAAATTCCCTTCGCCACGCCTTCGCGGACTCGAAGACCAAAGCCAAGCTGCTCGAGCGTTACGAAGAAAACCTGCAGGCATTCGAAGCCCGGTTCAGTCAGGGTGACGTGGCCGCCGCTCTGTTGGAGGCGGACACCGTGCCAGCCGTAACCTACGGCTATGCCAAACGCACCTGGGGGTTTGATTTCAGCAGGAAGTGACAGCCGGGAAGCTTGAAACACCCAACACTGCCCCAGGAGAGGTCTCGGCGAAACCGCTTAGTTTTTGACCAGGTTGGATTGGTTCCAATCACGGGAAGAACTCTGGTGTGAGGAGCCGTCCAAACTGTCCCCCACGTGAGACACCACGACCCGCTCGACCGGGGACGGAAAACTTCGGGAAGACGGTGGTGCAACCGTGGATGTCTCATTCGATGATGAAAGGCCCGGACGAAGGTTACCCCCGTTCACGATCATGAGCAAACGGTCCACCACCGCCCCGAGCCGACCAGCTTGTTGATCCAGTTCGACGGCCGTGGCGGCGGTTTCTTCAGCCCCGGCCGCATTGCCCTGGGTGGACTTGTCCATTTGGTGCATCGCACTGGTGATCTGTTTGAGTCCGCTGTCCTGCTCGCGGGTGGAGTGGGCGATTTCCTGCACTCGTTGATCAACCTCCTTGATTTTCTCCGCCACGGTTTGAAGACCTCCGGAAAGCTCTGAACAGATATTGCTGCCATCCTGGGTGCTCTTCACCGCGCTCTCAATCTTTGTTGCCGTGAGGCTGGCGGCTTCCGCGCAACGGTTGGCCAAGGACCTTACCTCTTCGGCTACGACAGCAAACCCGGCGCCGGCTTCACCCGCGCGGGCGGCCTCGACGGCGGCGTTGAGTGCCAGAATGTTGGTCTGAAAGGCGATGTCATCGATCGTGTGAAGGATGCCTGAAATCTCCCGGCTGGAACCGTCGATTTGCGCCATGGCGTTTTCCATGCGCTGCATGCGCTCGGTGTTCGCCTCCGTAATCTCCCGCGTTTCCTGGGTGAACTGCTTGGCCAGCTCTGCGCTTTCCCGATTGGCATCCGTCATTCCGGAAATCTCCTCAACCGACGCAGACGTTTCTTCCAAAGCCGCAGCTTGTTCACTGGAGGAATCGGCCAAAGTGCCACTCGCCCGATTGATTTCGGCAGCGGCCTCGCGGGAGGCCTGGGACTGCCTTTGCAGCTCACGAGACACCGCACCGATGCGGCCCGACAAGCGCGACGCAAACAGGAGAAAAACCCCAACCGAGACAATGGCCGCCAAAACCATGCAGATCAATTGCACCATGTTGGCCCGGTCGAACCCGTCCTCAACTTCATGCAGGGACGAAAAAAACTCTTCTTCATAGGATCCCACTCCGATCAGCCAGTCCCAAGGGGCAAAATATCCATAGGAAACGATTTTGGGCCGAGGTTCAGGGTAACCCGGGTTTAGCCACGGATAGGTGATGGATGCCTGTTCTCCCGGTCGAAGGGTCACCGCCTTCGTGACCATTTCACGAATGAAGGCGTTCCCATCCGCATCACGAGCACCAAGGATGTTTTCGCCGTCCCGTTCGCCGTCTTTCGACAAGACATACCTGCCGGCGTTATCTCCCCGCGCGTTCAATACGTAAACATAACCCGTCGTGCCCACCACGATATCGGCCAAGTTCTTTCGCAATTGCTCCGACGCGATTCGTTCGGGAGTGCCCACCCCAAGCATGCCGATGATCTTTCCCCTCTCATCGCGAATCGGCTGGTAAGCCGTGATGTAGTGTTGATCCAACACAAAGGCCCGACCGATGAACATTTTGTCTCGCAGAACATCGCTGACCACCTGGCTTGATGCGGGCACATATGTGCCGATGGCCCGTCCGCCTTCTTTGTTCCGAGCAGTGGTGGCGACGCGCAGCATATCGCCTTCGTCGTTCAGTCGCTGAAACAGGGTCACGGTATCACCGGTGCTTTCCGCCAGGGCATCGACGATGGGCACCACCTCTCCCGGATCAAAATCCAACGTTTTGGGCAGCGTCTGCCCACCGATCTGCCAGCGCGGCAAAACCACGGTGCGGGTTTCGCGAGAGACTTGATTGATCGCTTCCCAATCCCACGTTTCGGCGGTGCTGGGTTGGATGTCACCCGACTGCTCCAGCATCGTGGTAGCCGTGTTCAGAGTGGACTTCACGTGATCTCGCAGGAGATCATCCGCAAGTTTCACCTGTTGCAACGCCAGACTCAATTTCGCCGCCAGATCAGCGTGAGCAGCGGACTGCAGTTCAACTCCGATTCGTTCTTCTATGCCGTGGCCTGCGGTTCGGACGACCACGAATACCAAGGCCATGGGAATAAGGGTCAGGGCCAGACCAATACCAACGAGCCGTTGTTTAAGAGATAGGTTTTTCATGAGTCGAGATGAGGCGGGTTAATACACCTCAATAGGGTATTCGGTGCGTTCCGGTGGGACTTAAAAAAAATTTACCCGATTTTTACCGCCGATCACCGAGGGTGAAGCATGGGCAGGCCCCAACACGAATGCCTCACAAGTATCCTCATCAACCGATTCTTTTACCGGTGTGGGCAGGCCGGGTTTGAGTTTTGCATTACCTCCCATCTAGTTTCCCTCCCATGCCCCGGCTCTGCCTTCTCTTACTTGTTTTGGTTCCCACCGTCTTTGCGATGGAGGACCATAAATCCGTGTCTGAGCACACCGTATGGCGCTCATCCGAATCGCTTCTGAAGGCGGACAAACCTTGGGAACGGGAAGCCGCCCATCTCTATCAAGTAGGCATTTTCCCCGACCCGGAGGCGGACCAACTTCGCATGTATTATCTCGTGCTCTTTCGAGGTGAACCGGCGCGAAATTTCCTCTCCGTCGCCTATTCGGAAGACGGGCGCACGTGGACCAAACCTGTGCTTGGAGATGGCACCAATGTCGTCATGCGCTCGGGTGGCAACGACATGGATTGGGGATTCTTCATGCCATCCTCCATCATTCATGATCCCGACGCCACCAACCCAACGGAACGTTGGAAGCTGCTCTACTGGGGTCGACGTAATCCGGCAGCCCGCCCCGGCTACTATGTCGCCACCAGCCCGGACGGATTTGCCTGGAGCACCGTGACCCCCTACCCGGTCATCACCAACGCCAACGACGCGGCGACGTTCATTGATGTGAATCCACATGCGCCGGCCGGTCCCCGGGACACCGGGCACCTCGTTTATCAACAGATGTGGCGTTACGATGCCGGGCTGCCGGTCGACCGCGACAACCTCACCAACATGCAACGGGTCATCTCCATCTGGTGGGCCGATCCGTGGCCTGACCGCTGGGTGGGGCCAGCCCAGATATTCACGCCGGATGATCGGGACCCGCCGGATCTGCAGTTTTACTTCATGGCTCCCTACCACACGCCGCGGGGTTACGGGGCCTTGATCAGCTGCCATCACACCGGCAATCAGACAATGGATGTCCAGCTTGCCTTCAGCGACGATGGGTGGACCTGGACGCGGGCACTTGATCGCAACCCCATCATTCCGCTCGGCGAATCCGGCCGGTTCGATAGCGGCATGGTCTTCACCAACAGTCGCCCCGTGCAATGGCGCGGCGAGACCCTGGTTTTCTATACCGGACGAGCCACCGTGCATGACGGAAAGCCCGCCCATGCGGACAAATCAAAACCGACCCTGACCTCCGGCATCGGCGTGGTCGTCATCGACCCCAAGGTGCTGGGACTAACGACTGACTGACGGTCAAAACGTCGATTTGCCGGCTCAAATCACGCTCAATGGGCTGGCGGTGAATTCACCTCGGCACGGATGTCGCCGGAACCGGTTCCACATCGTGACCCATTCGGCGCTGCCAACGCCGCAAGACCGCCCCCGCCCAAACCAAGGTAAAGATTGCCGCTCCCGCCACGACCATTGCGGCCCCGATCGAACAGTCCAGCCACACTCCCAGGCTGACTCCCAACCACGCACTCACCGCCGCATGCCCCACCGCAATGGCGTGCATCACACCCAAACGATCCGTCATCAGCGACGCCGTTGCGCCCGGCAGAATCAGCATGGCGATGACCAAAATCGCCCCCACTGACTCAAACGCGCTGACAATCACCACGGACAAGACCGACATCAAACCATAGTGCAACCAGGTTGGGTTTATCCCCGTCGCCCTCGCCAGGGCCTCATCGAAAGAAGCAACCAGCAGTTCCTTGTAGAACGCAAAAATCAACCCCACGACCACCAGGAGCACGGCCGCCATGCGCACCAGCGAAACCGGCCCCAGCGTGACCCCCAGCCACGTGACCATGGGCTCGAGCGGCACAAACGCAATTTCCCCATAGAGGACGCAATCGGCATCCAAATCGACGTGCTCACTGTAGAGAGAAACCAACAGGACTCCGATCGCGAACAGCGTGGAGAAGGCAATTCCCATCGCGGCGTCCTGCTTGACCCGGGTTTTACGGTGTATCGCTTCGATCAATACGGTGGCCGCGATCCCCGCGGCCAGGGCGCCGAGGAACATCGCTCCCGTGCCGCGACTGCTCGAAAACAAGAATGCAATCACCAGTCCGGGCAGCACACTGTGACTCACCGCATCGCCCATCAATGCCATGCGCCGCAGGATCAGATAATTACCCACCAGGCCACACGCGGTGGCGACGAGGAACCCCATCAGGGCAATCCAGCCGTAAAGACTCAGGTCCACCGTCCACGGATCGACCATGACCCGTTGCCAATCGAAGGCCGGAATCAATTCGCTCACGGTTCTCCCTCCGCTTTGTCACCGCCCGCGAGCACTCCGCCATGGATGTCACGCGGTCCCGGGATGTGTTTGCCGTGCGGATCCTGCGTGGCGTAGTCCAACCGCCGTTCCAACTCGCGGACCGTTTTTTCGCCCAAGACGTGTTCGATTTCCTCCGCGTCATCATGCACGTGATCCGGCGCGATGTTGGCGGAGTTGGTGAGATACAATTCCCAGAGACGGTGGTTGCGCACGATTTCCGCCGCGCGTCGGCGGCCCTGGGGCGTGAAATAAACGGCGTCGCGATTCACCGAAGCCATGCCGTGGCGTTCCAACTCGCGGCTGCGCCGCAGCGCCTCGTCCAACGTCTCCCGCCGTCGTTGGGCGAGGTCGGCCAAGGTTACCCCGACATCACGGAACCCATCGTCCTCCCACACGTGGTAAAGCGCCTTCAGGGTGTTCTCCCGCTCCGTGCGCGCGGCCCGGCTGCGTTGACGCCACCACCGCGCCAGGACTCCGTGGCGCGGCCCCGCGAGATAGGCGCCGGCAAAGACCGTCGACGCTCCAATCACCATCAGGGGCCCCGTTGGCAGGCCGCGGCCGACAAACGAGAAAAAGGCTCCCGTCACGCCGGCCAGGATCCCGAATCCCCCGGCCATCAGCAGCATGCGATGCATGCGGTCGGTCAACAAATACGCCGCGGCAGCGGGCGTGATGAGCATGGCTGAAACCAGCACCACTCCCACCGCCTGCAGCGCGATCACGACCGCCGCCGCCAGAACCAGCATCAACCCGTGATGCACCCACTCGGCCGGAATACCCGCGACCCGCGCAAACCCCGCATCGAAACTCGTCGCCAGCAGCTCCTTGTAGAACATCGTGATCAACGCCACGGCGGCCGCGGTCACGATGGCCATCAGGGTGATGTCGTCCGCTCCTAGTGCAGCGGCCTGGCCGAACAGAAACTTGTCCAATCCGCTTTTGTTTCCGGTCGGCAGATTCTGGATCATCGTCAGCAGGCACAGTCCCACCGCGAAAAACGACGCCAACACCAAGCCAAGCGCCGTGTCGGCCTTGATCCGCGTAGTCTTGACCAAGGCGTTGACCACGGCCGTGCCGGTAAGGCCGGCGATCACGGCGCCGATGAAAATCGCCAGAGGGTCCTTTGTCATGCCCCACAGGAACCCAAGGGCCACTCCCGGGAGCACGGCATGCGACAGCGCATCCCCTACGAGGGCCATGCGCCGCACGACGATAAAACTGCCGAGCAGTCCGCAACTCAGCCCAAGCAGGATGGAACCGACCAGCGCGAAGCGCAGCGAGGGATCACGCATGCTGAAAAAACGCCCGAGCTGCTCCCGCCATTCGGTATCCATGATCTCCGAAACACTCGCGGCAGAGGCTATCGATACCGCCATCAAGGCAAGCCCGAGCCCGAGCAGCCCGCGCTTCGCTTGATTGAGCCCGCCCCCCTTCATCGCCGCACCGGGTTGCCGCCCTCTTCCGCTGCCAAAGTGGACGCGACTTCGGACAAAATGGTCAGTCGGCCGCCGTAAGTTTTTTGCAGCATCTCCGCGGTGAAAACCGACTCCGTCGGGCCAAAGGCCACCACGTTCATGTTGAGGAGCAGCAGGGAATCAAAATAGGAGCGCGCCGTCGGCAGGTCATGGTGCACGACCAGCAAGGTTTTCCCTTGATCGCGAAGATCCTCCAGCACCGTCACGATCGCGGCCTCCGTAGCGGCATCCACCCCTGCAAAGGGCTCGTCCATGAAGTAGAGGTCGGCCTGCTGGGCCAGGGCCCTCGCGAGGAAGACGCGTTGCTGCTGGCCGCCCGACAGATTTGAGATCTGGCGATTCGCATAAGGCAGCAGTTTGACGCGATCCAAACACTCCCGGGCGATCTCGCGGTCCTCCTTGCCCGGACGACGAATCAAGCCGAGCCGGCCGTAGCGGCCCATCAAAACCACATCCATCACACTCACCGGGAAATCCCAATCGACCGACTCGCGTTGTGGCACATAACCGACCCGGGTAGGGTCGGCTTTGAGTGGCTTGCCAAATACCTTCACCCAGCCGCTGTGCGTTGGCAGCAGGCCCATGCAGGCTTTGATCAGAGTGGATTTGCCGGCTCCATTGGGCCCAATGATGCCGATGAGCTGACCGGCCGGAACCTCCAGATCGACACCCCAGACAACCGGTTTTTTATGATACGCAACCGTGAGATCGTGGATCTCCAGCGGGGCCGGGCTTTGCTTCGCGTTCACTGGAGAGCCTCCACGATCATGGTGACATTGTGCCGCACCATGCCGTCGTAGGTCCCGAGATCGTAACCGTTTTCCATCTGCCCCGGCGCACCCATCGCGTCCGAGAAAAGCTCACCGCCAATTTCCACACCCGCATCGGCCGCGATCCGTTCAATCGTCGCATGCGGCACACTCGACTCAACGAAGATGGCCTTTACCTCGTTCGCCTTGATGAAGTCGACCAGCCGCGCCATGTCGGCCAGCGCCGCCTCGCTCACGGTCGAAATGCCCTGCAGGCCAACGACCTTAAATCCGTAGGCCTCCCCAAAATATCCGTAAGCATCATGGCTGGTAACCAGAACACGCTTCTGTGGCGGAAGCACGGCGATGGTCGCCTGAGCCCAGGCGTGCAGGGCCGTCAAATCGGCCGCCGCCCGCTTCCCCTGCTCGGCAAAGTAGTCCGCTGACTCCGGGGCTGCCGTCGACAGCGTCTCCACCACCACCGGAATGCACTCGGCCCACAGCGCCGGATCAAACCACAGGTGTGGATCGGGGTGGCCACTGCCGTCTCCCGGATCCAACAGGCGGTCATGCTCGATTCCCGATGTAACCGCCGCGACCGCACGCCCTCCCTGTCCCATCCGTTCAAGAATCGACTGCATCTTACCTTCAAGGAAGAGCCCGTTGTAGAAGATAACGTCGGCACGCTGCAGTTTGCGCACATCCGAAGCCGTGGCCTTGTAGAGGTGAGGATCCACTCCCGGCCCCATGAGATATTCGACCTCGGCCCGATCCCCGGCGACCCGCGCCGCCAAATCCCCCACCATTCCGGTGGTGGCCACCACCCTAAGCGGTTCGGCCGCAACTATAAAGACACCGGTCCCGGCAGTGAGCATACCGAGGCGGATCCTGTGAAAAAGAGATCTCCAACTCATCAGCGTGGACCGAAGCAGTACAAAAATTATAGTCAAGTAATAATTTTAGTGTTGCCTAATTTTCAAACTCTCGGCCTCGAAGCTTGCTGCCCGGTCGCTCTCGTCCCCAACGTTTGCGCCGCATGTCGCAGGGATTCGCCCGTTTGGTTTTTGTCCTCACCGCCGCCTTTTTTGCGGCGTTCTTTGTCTGGCCGATTCTGCAGATCCTCAAAGGCGGGTTCATCGATGCCGATGGTGACCTGACGTTTTCCTACCTCTTCGCGGTGCTGCAGGACCCGATCTATCTGGAGGGGCTGTGGAATGCGTTCCTGCTGGCCTGCGCGACGACGACACTGGCGTTCCTCCTCGCGGTGCCGATGGCATTCATCGCCGACCGTTTTGATTTTCCCGGCAAAGTTGCGCTCGGGTCTTTGGTGCTCATCCCCATGATCCTGCCCCCGTTTGTCGGGGCGATCGGGATCAAGCAGATCTTCGGGCAGTTTGGTGCCGTGAACGCGTTTCTGATTTGGATTGGCGTTGCCCCGGAAGGCTGGGCCTTCGACTGGTTTGCCGCCAACCGCTTCTGGGGCATTGCCGCGGTGCAGGCGTTGTCGCTCTACCCGATCGTGTATCTCAACGCCGTCGCGGCCTTGGCCAATGTCGATCCCGCCATGGACGAGGCGGCGCAAAACCTCGGTTGCCGTGGCTTTCGCAAGTTTTTCAAGATCACCATGCCGCTCATTCGCCCCGGCCTGTTTGCCGGCGGCACCATCGTCTTTATCTGGTCATTCACCGAGCTCGGCGTGCCGTTGATCTTTGATTACCCACGAGTGACCTCGGTGCAGATTTTTTATGGACTGAAGGAAATCGGCGGCAATCCGTTCCCCTACACGCTGGTGGCGGTGATGCTGTTTTGCACCATCCTGCTTTATGCCCTCGGCAAGGGTCTGTTCGGCCGCAATGCGCACGCCATGATGGCCAAGGCCACCAGCTCCGGTGGTCCCCGCCCGCTGGACGGTTGGCGTGGTTGGGCATGCACGTTGGTCTTTGTGAGCGTCACTCTGATCGCCGTGTTGCCCCACATGGGTGTGGTGCTCGTTTCGCTGTCGCAGGACTGGTATGGCACCGTGTTGCCGAAGGCGCTGACGATGGAGAATTACGAAATTGCCTTGGGCCATCCCCTCACTGTTCCGGCCATCGCCAATTCGCTGAAATTTGCCAGCATCTCCACGCTGATCGACATCATACTCGGGATCGCCATCGCCTACGTGGTCGTGCGCTCCAAGATCCGCGGGCGCCAGGTGTTGGATTTTCTCGCCATGCTGCCGCTCGCCGTGCCGGGACTGGTGCTGGCTTTCGGCTACCTGGCCATGAGCCAGGAGGGTCGGTTTTTCGATTTCATCAACCCGATCGAAAACCCCACTGTGCTGTTGATCATTGCCTACTCCGTGCGACGGCTGCCCTATGTGGTGCGATCGGCCGTCGCCGGGTTTCAACAGACCAGCGAAACCCTCGAAGAAGCGGCCCAGAACCTGGGCACCCCGCCGCT
>JANQKV010000042.1 GCA_028280945.1 Opitutaceae bacterium | reverse complement strand
TCCACCTCCCAATAAAACCACCAGTGCGGGTTGAGCTCCCGGCCGCGCCAAACTTCGCGAAGCCGGCCAGCCTCCTCCAGCTGGCCGGCTGCCGCGAAGGAGCGCGCTATCATCAAACACGTTTCCTCCCGGGAATGCACCAATTCCGGAAACTCCGACTCCAGCCAGACCAGTCGCGCCAGATCCCCCGTGCGTTCGCTGGTCTCCACGTCATACTCCCGCCAGCGCAATTGCTCCTCCGGGGAAGCTTCCGCCCCAAAGGTCCGCCAGAATTCCCGTACGGCGCTCCGGGCCTCGAGCCAGCGCTGTTCCTGCACCAGCTCCTGCACGGCCTCGGCAGCCCGGGCCCGCTGGCGTTCGACGACCCCGTCGCGCCACGTGCGCACGCCAAACCAGGTTAATACGGCGGCAACCATCACTCCGACTCCGATCTTGATCAGTGTGCGGGAAGTCATTGGGCAGAGGAGCCTATCCGGCTCCTACACGGTGTCGAGGTTCGCCACCCGGCGGCGGCGTTGGGTCGACATAAATACCCAAGCCAGGCAGCCCAACATGATCGTCCAAGCCGCCGGTTCCGGGGTGGAGACCAGCTTCTGGAGGTTGGCTGCGCCGATATCGACCGCGAAGACCAAGTCATTGTAGTCCTTGTCACCGCCCCCGAAAAGGTCCTCGAACCCGATGATCAGATAGGGGCTGTCCGGCAGCACGAAGGAAACCACGTGGTCGAGTTGGTCGGGGTTGCGGGTGGACGGAGCCGCGTAGGCGTTGCGTCCGCCGCTGGCGCCATTGGCAATCAGAAAGAAATCGAGCGTGGTGCCGCTGTCGAAAGTGCCCAGGTCCACGAAGTCACCCGGCAGAAGCGGGGCCCAGGAAGAGCGTCTCGCCCTGCTGGCCGGGTTGTAGGTTGAGACGGAGCTCGAGGCATTCGGGAAGATGAGCTCGGAATCGGCGAGGACCACATTCTCCGGGGTCGAGGTGCCGGCTGGCAGGGCGTTAAATCCAAGCGTATTGCGGTAGCCCGCGCCTTCACCGATGAAGTAAACCCGCGCCGTGGATTCGGTCGCCATGGTCAACTTGGTCGGATCGAGCGAGTAGGCCGTCTGGTTGTTGAACTGAACCCGCTCACCCAGCTGGGTGTTCATGAGATCGGTGATCACCGGCAGGGCGTTTTCCTGAAAGTCCGCGGAGGCGGAATCGGAACCGGCGAGCTGCACGGGAGCCGCGATATCAAGGCCAAACGGACGCGACCATGACTGGACGGGCGATTCGGTCTGGGCAGCGGCGGAAGCCGCCACGAGCACACCGATCGAGCCTGCCGCCAAGGAGCGGGTTGCGTTTTGTGAAAGGAAGAATCGGAGGAGGTTCATGCTCTGCCCTTTAACACGATCGATGCCAACTCCGTCATCAAAGTCTTTATTCCATGATTATCAATGAAATAAAAAATATCCGATTTCATATTCTTAGGGAAAGGACCTCATTTTTGCATTGCACTCGCAATATATATTGCGAGTCATATTCGTGCAAATGCACGATATTTGCTGCATCAAAACCGACAATACGCCGCCATTCTCCGATCCTCAGGTCAAGCGGCTGCAATCCACATGGCGGCGGGCGGGTTTGGCGGCCAATCTACACTTTCCCGCCGAGTTGGATCCACTGACCGCCCGCTCCGCCAACCGCGTCTACCTGGTCGCCGCCCGCCAGTTGTTGGAACCGTCGTGGAACCAATGGCGCACCCGTCTGGCCGCGGCCAATCGGTCGTTTTTGGTGGCCGGCGAAGCGCTTACGTCCGCCGTCATCGTGCAGGCATGCCGGGATGGGGCGTTTGATGTGGTGGATCTGAAAACCGATGGGCCGGAGCGCTGGGCGAGCGCCATCCCGGGGGCAGCGGAAGCCCAGCGCCTGTGGTGGCAGCTCTACGGGGGACAACCCGGTGAGGAAGGTCAGCTCGGACTCATTGGCCGGACCCAGCCCATGAAGGCCCTCCGCCTCGCCATTCAACGGCTGGGCCCGACGCAGGCGAGCGTGCTGATTCTCGGTGAATCAGGCACCGGCAAGGAACGTGTGGCGCAGGCCCTGCACGACACCGGCGGCACCGGTGAATTTGTCGCCTTCAATTGTGCCGCCGTGCCGGCCTCGTTGCTGGAGGCGGAGCTCTTTGGGGTCACCAAGGGGGCGTTTACAGGAGCAAGTGCCGATCGCCCCGGTTTGGTCGAGCAAGCCGATGGCGGCACGTTGTTTCTCGACGAAATCGGTGAAATGGATCCGGCCGTGCAGCCCAAGCTCCTCCGTTTTCTCGAAACCCGCCGGGCTCGTCGCCTCGGTTCCAACCGGGACTACGAGGTCAACCTGCGGGTCGTGGCCGCAACCAACCGCGACCTCGACCAGGAAATGGCCATACAGGGCTTCCGCGCCGACCTCTTCTTCCGTCTTGCCGAGATCACGCTGGAATTGGCGCCCCTGCGCGAGCGCCTCGACGACCTCCCCCAATTGACCCGGCATTTCCTCGGCCTTGCGGGTGAACGCTTCGGCAAGTTCTTCGACAGCATCGACCCCGAGCTTGTGCTCAAGCTGCGGGAACATCCCTGGCCCGGTAACATTCGCGAACTCAAGAATGCCATCGACCGGCTGGTGCTGCTCCACGACGGCCCCGTGCTCCGGGCCAATTGGTGGGATCCACCGGCCCCGGCTCGAACCACCTCCCCGCCACCTATCACCCCCGTCCCGCCGGCCGGATCGGCCTCCCTTCCGGCCACCGGCGCGGCCATGCCCGTGCGCACCCGCCGGGACCGGCTCCAGCGCGCCCGGCAGTTGTTGGCCGGCGGCCAGCATGGCCTGGCCGAGATCGCCGCCGAGATTGGGGTGCACCCGTCGACACTCTTTCGTTGGCGGCAGTCCGGCAAAGTGTAATGATCCTGTTCCAACGATCCTCCGTGGCCCCGGAATTCGTATTCATTTTATAAATACAAGACCGTGCGCCTGCTCATCATCTACCCCTATGTGCCCTACCCGGTGAACCGCGGCACCTACCACCGCGTGTTTAACCTGGCACGGGAGCTGGGCCGGCGGCACGAGGTGGATTTGTTCTGCCTCGATGAGAACGCCGCCGCCACCACCGCCGGCCATGCGGCGGAATTCGGTTTCTGCCGGCGCGTGCATTTCCACCGGTTTGTCCACCCCCCGTGGCCGCGGCTTTTTCCGCAGCGCCTGCTTGACCCCTTGCCCACCACCGTCACCCACTGGCGGCAGCCGGACATCCAGCCTGCCCTCGATGCCTTCGCGGCCGGGCAGGACTACGACCTGATTCACTTCTGTGACCTGGTGCTTTGGCCCTACGCCTCCGCCCTGCCGGCCGCGGCTCCCCGCATCATGGACCGCAGCCGGGTGGACCTGTTGTTCCAGCAGGAGGAACTCACTCATCTTACGCTTTCGGGCCGCGACCGCTTCCTGCGACGCGAGAATCTCTGGAAACTGCGCCGGCTGGAAAAGCGGGTCGCCGGGGAACTGCGCGCGACCGTCGTGTGCGGGCCCGATGACAAGACATTTCTGCGCCGTGAAGTTTCGGCCCAGGCGGAGATTTTTGTCCTCGCCAACGGCGTCGACCCGGCGGTGTTCGACCACTCCGCGTTTGCTCCCCGGCCGGCCCCGGAACCCACCGTGCTCTTTTGCGGTGCGATGGACTACACACCAAATGTCGACGGCCTGAAGTGGTTCTTCAGCGAGGCCGACCCGGCCCTGCGCCGGCGGCTTCCGCAGCGGCGGATACTGATCGTGGGCAAGAACCCCACCCCGGAAGTTCAGGCCTATGACAAAATCGAAGGTGTCACCGTGACCGGTGAGGTCCCGGATGTGCGGCCTTATTACCAGCGCAGCTGGGCGCAGATGGTGCCATTGCGCATCGGCGGCGGCACCCGGCTGAAAATCGTGGAATCGCTCGCCATTGGTTGCCCGGTGGTCTCGACCACCATCGGGGCCCAAGGGCTCGATCTGGACCACGAGGAACACCTGCTCCTGGCCGACACCGGGGCGGACTTTGCCACCAACGTGCATCGCATTCTCATCGATGCTATCCTGCGCAGGCAACTCGCCGACCAGGGCCGGCAGCGCACCCTCGAGCGTTACACGTGGTCCGCCCTCGGCGGACAATTGTCTGACTACTACACCTCATTGCTCGCTCCTCCCGCCGCATGACCGCACCCGCTCCGCTTTCCATTCCCAAGACCGTCGTACTGCTCGGCGTGCCGTTTCACGATGTGACGATGGCGGAGACCTTGGAGCACATCGATGCCATGATTGCCGATGGCCGCACCCGTTACCTGGCCACGGCCAATCTCGATTTCGCCGCCCAGGCCAGCCAGGATGTCGAGTTGCAACGCATCCTGCTTGAAGCGCATCTGGTGCTGTGTGATGGCACTCCGCTGATCTGGGCTTCCCGCTGGCTCAAAGCCCCGATTCGCGAACGGGTGGCAGGCTCGGATCTCATGCCGGTCTTGACCGCCCACTGCGCGGCCAAGGGCTATCGCATGTATCTGCTGGGGGCCACAGAGAAGACGCTGGAAATGGCGTCTGCCAAGATGCTGGCCGAGCATCCTCAACTGCAGATTGTCGGCACCTACGCTCCGCCCGTCGCCAAGCTGCTCGACTTCGACAACAACGAAATCCTGCGACGGGTTCATGCCGCCAAACCCGACGTCCTGATTGTCTGCTTCGGCTGCCCCAAGCAGGAAAAGTGGATCTACATGAATCAGCCCAAGCTGGGCGTACCGGTTTCCATCGGTCTGGGGGCCACCCTTGATTTTGTTGCCGGCAACTTCAAACGCGCCCCGGTCTGGATGCGCCGCACCGGTCTCGAATGGGTATTCCGGCTGAGCCAGGAGCCGCGACGGTTGTTCAACCGCTACCTGTTCGACCTGCTCTTCTTTGCCGCCACTCTTCGTCGCCAACGTCGACAATTGGCGGAGCAGTTGTCCCCACCCCCCGCCGCTGAGGCGGTCGCCGGGGGCAGCGTTTCTGTGGAAGCCCGGGCCGCTCCCGCCCTCGTGCTCACTTGGACCGGTCGGTGTGATGCCGCCCGGGTGCAGCGGGCCGACCTCGAGCTTCCCCCATCCAACGACCAGAGTCCGCTTGTATTGCTGAATCTCGCCAAAGTCGACTACATCGACAGTACCGCACTGGGACAAATCCTGCGTCTCTATCGAGAAACCAAGGCAACCCAGCGTGAGTTCGCGTTACTCGCTCCCAGTGGGACGGTCACCGGACTCCTGCAGGCCATGAAACTGGACCGTTTAATCCCGTCCGTCGGCTCGCTGAAGGAGGTGGGATCCCGCTTCGGTCAGCAGACGCGATTGGCCAGCAACGCCGACCTCGCCTTGGTGCTCGAGGTGGAACAGGACATCACCGCGGCCCGGACCACGGAGCTGCAGGCGTGGTTCGAAAAGAGCTGGAACAACAAGCCGGGAGCCCGGCAACTCGTGTTGGAGCTGAGCAGAGTCAACTTCATCGACAGCTCGGGCATCGGACTCCTCGTGGCCCTGAAACGGACCGTGGAGTCCCGCCCGCACGCGGAGCTTCGATTGCGCCGGGTCAACGCCAACATCCGCAACGTGCTGGAGGTCTCCCGCATGGCGGATTTTTTTCAACTCGATGTCCCGGAGGATTCCGCATGATCAAGATCGCCCTCTCCACCACCGTCGCCCAGCGCGGCCGCTCCGGCGTGGCGAGCTACCTGTTCGGCTTGCTGGACGGATTTCGGGCGATTGATGCCCCGGTAAAGATCGCCCTGCTGGGCCTGGAGGATGACCACGGCCTGTTCACCCGATGGATGGACCGGTGTGAATGGGTGCCGGTGGCCGAGCGCCATCGCCCGGCGGTGCGCAACATCTGGTGGCACCAGACCGCCCTGCGACGCACCTTGCGCCGGATCGACGCCGATCTCCTGCACATTCCCAGCTACCGCCGGATCGTATGGAAACCACCGGTGCCGCAGATCGTCACCATCCACGACTGCGCCGCTTTCAACGTGAAGGGCAAATATGATGCCGCGCGCATGTTCTACGGCCAACAGGTTGCCCGCCGGCTGGCCCGGGGAGCCGATGCCATCACCTGTGTCAGCCACGCCACCGCCGCGGACGTGGAACGCCATTTCGGCATTTCTCAGGACCACCAGACGGTGATTTGGAACGGCATCGACCAAGGCCGGTTCTATCCCCGGGAGGAGACGGAAATAGCCACGTTTCGCACCCACCGGAATCTTGGCGACACCCCCTACTTCCTCTACCTCGCGCGCCTGGAACACCCGGCCAAGAACCACGTGCGCCTCATTGAGGCCTTCGAAAAATTCGCCGCCAATCACCCGGATCGACGCGACCACCTGCTCTTCGGTGGCGCGGACTGGCATGGGGCCGAGGAGATTCACCGCCGCATCGCGGCTTCTCCCCAACGCGACCGGATCCAGGCCCTCGGTTTTGTCACGGCCGAGGATTTGCCGCTGTGGTATGCCGGGGCCACGGCGATGACATATCCCAGCCTGTTCGAGGGCTTTGGGTTGCCTCCGGTAGAGGCGATGGCCTGCGACTGCCCCGTCATCTCGTCCACCCGCGGATCGCTCGGCGAGGTCGTGGGCGAGGCGGCGCGGATCATCGAGCCCGAGGATTCCGATGACATTGCCCAGGCCTTGAGCGAACTCATTGTGCCGGAGGTGCGGCGGGGCTGGCGGCAACGGGGACGCGAACGCGCTGCGCTTTTCGATTGGAGGGAAGCGGCCCGTCAACTAACGGAGTTGTATCTGCAAACCGCCGGTGCCCGCGACCGTTCCCATGTCTAATACTCTCAGCTACTGGAATCTGCACGAACGTCCGTTTGAATTGGTCACGGACGGGCGGTTTTTCTTCCAGTCGCACGAACATAAGGAAGCCTTGGCCCGGTTGCGCTACCTCGTGGCGGAGCGCACCATGTATGCCGGCCTCCTGAGCGGCGAGATCGGCGGCGGAAAGTCCATCACCGGCCGGGTCTTTGCCACGGAGCTGTCGACGGATCAGTATGCGGTGGTCGTTTTTGAAAACGCGCATTTCCGCTTTGCCGACCACATGCGGCACCTTGCCCGCCAACTCGGTTGCGACGAGAAACGCATCGCCTCCGCCCGAACCGCCGCCCAGGTCTACGAACTCGTACGCAGCCTGCTGTTCGACCTCAATGCCGATCGCAACCGCCATCTGGTGCTGGTGTTCGATGAAGCCCAGGACCTGCGCAAAGACACACTGGCCGACTTGAAACGCCTGTTGAACTTCAACGACGACGGCCATGGCCGGCTGACGCTCATCCTGCTCGGGCAACCCGAGTTGCGGGACCACGTGCGCCAGCATGCCCCGCTCGACCAGCGGGTCAGCCTGCGCTTCCATCTCGAGGGCATGAGCGGAACGGACTGCCGGGCCTATCTGGAGCACCGGCTGCGCGTCGCCGGTCACCCCACCGGGCAAATCTTCTCCCCCGCCGCCCATGAGCTCCTGACCCACGCCTCGCGGGGAATTCCGCGGGAGCTCAATCGCTTTGCGAAGCTATCCCTTGAGGCAGCCCGGGCGGCCGGAAGCCCCACCGTCGCATCCGATCACGCCCAGGCGGTTATCGATGATTTCGCCAGCCAACGTTCCCCCGGTGCCCTCACTCCCGCATGAGCGATTCCGACCCCAAGTCCAAACTGCGGGTCAGCGACTGGGGCGACACCCCGGAGGCGCCGCCGACCCCGTCCGCCAAACCGGCCGGTTCATCCACTCCCACCGCGTCCCCCCCGCCGGCCGAAGGCGAATCCACCATGGAACTGCCGGTGGATCCCTGGCGCCTGCTCGGGGGTCTCTGGCAACGCCGCTATCGCATCGTGATCGGCGGCATTGTGGGACTGCTGGTGGGTTTGGCGGCGGGATGGTTCATTACGGAGTCGCGCTACCAGGTCTCCGCCCAGCTCATCAAAATGGAGGTGCCCACTTCGTTCCGGGCCGGGGAAATCGGCGAAGCATTTCGTCCCCGCACACTGTCCAGCGCCACCCTGATCGGGCTCGCTGGATCCGTCAACGTGCTGCAACGTGTGGCCGAGCGGTCCGATCCCCCCGTTTCGCTGGGCCTGCTGTGGCGCTCAAGTGAAGTCGCGGAACAACGCGGCACCGACTACCTTTACCTCACCTTGTCGGGCTATCATTCGCCCGAGGCTACGGTGGAATTGGCCAACATCTGGGCCGACGAGGTCGTGGCTTACACCCAGGAAATGCAATCCCGCGAGAGCCGCGAGATTCGCCAATACCTCCAAAATGAACTCGACGCCAACGAGGCTGAACTTGAGCGCGTGGCCGCCGGGTTGCTCGAATACACCCAGCGGGAGGGCCTGGTCAGTGTCGACAAGCAGATCGACGCCCAGTTGCGCGCCATCGGCGACCTTGACCTGCGTTATGAAACGGCCCGGTTGGAAATCGATTCCATCGAGGTGAAGCTGCGGGGACTGGAGACCGAACTTACCCGCCAAAGCCCGTTGGCCGAGGAACTGAAGACGGCCGAGGAGAACCTGGCCGAGCTTCGCTCGCGCTACACCGACACCAACCCGCTGGTGTTGGAGGCCATGGACCGCCGCGATGATGTTCAAGCCCGGTTGCTGGCCTCACAGGCGGAGGAAAGCGACGACCTTTCCCGTTTCGCCGGCACGTTTCTGGGCAATACGCTTTACCTGCAGATCCTGGAACTGCGCAGCCAGCGCGAAGCCCTGGCCAAGAGCCTGGGGGAATTGGAGCAGTTGCGTGATGCCGCCAAGGCGGAGCTGCGCGGACTCCCCGCCAAGGAACTGGGCATCGCGCAGCTTACCCGAACCCGCGAGTCCCTGGAAAACACCCGCGACCTTCTCCTGAGCCGACTGAGGGAGGCCGAGCTTTTTGAGGAACGCGCCCCGGGTTACTACCGCGTATTTTCCCCCGCCACCCTCGATGCTGTGATCATTCGGGAAAAAAGCCTGAAAGTCGCCGTTTACGCCGGAGCCGGGCTGGTGGGATTTCTGGGCTTGGGCATCGTAGGCGCACTCCTGCTGGAGCTGCTTGACAGTCGCCTCCGCACGGGGGCGGAAGCCGTCAAGGCATGGCGGGCGCCCCTCTACGCCAACCTGCCCGGCTCGCCACCCGACGAACTTTCCACGCTGGAGAACGACGTGCAACTGCTGTGGTCGCGATGGCTCAGTGGTTCGGCCAAGGACCGGGCGCCGCGCACCATCTGGACTCCGCGACCACACGACTCCGAGGAAGTCCTCTGGCAGGTGCTTTTGACCGAGGCCCACCAGCTGTTGCCCCAACTTGTCGTGGTGGATGCCGGAGCAGCCGATGACAGCCGGTGTCCCTCGCTGGCCGGCTTGCCCAAGGCGAGCCTGGACAACGTCGCCACGACCCACGGGCTTTGCCGGATCGAAATTGCGGAAGCGAAACTCTCGATTGAATCCGCCGAGACCCTTGCCGGGCGGCTGCGACAACTCGCCGCCACGGGGCGCCCGGTTTGGCTGCGGTTGCCGGGCCCGGTGCGGGAACCCCTCTCCACCCTGGGCCGGCACGGCACCCCGGCGCTGATCCTGGTGCCGACGGGAATCGACTCCATTTCGTTCTGGCGCCAACAAGCCGAGCGCTTTCACAAAACCGTCGGTCACATTGGCGGGGTGGTGACGACCGGGGAGATCCTTTGGCACCAACGATGATGCGGGCCGGACTGATCTCTTGTTTCATCTGGGCGGTGGCATCGATGAACGCCTTCGCCCAACCGGAGCTTCCGCCGCCGAACGCCGTCCCGGAACCGGCATCGTGGCGCGACCGGTATACCCTGGGACCGGGCGACATCCTCCACTTCGCCTTCTACGGCCGGCCCGAACTCGACCGCAACGAGGTGTTCGTGCAGCCGGACGGCACCATCAGTTACCTGCAGGCAGGCAATGTCCGGGCCGCGGGTCTCACCATCGATGAGCTGAGGGATGAAATGAATCGGATCCTGGCCGAGTATTATCGCAATCCGGCGGTCATGGTTTTTCCGTGGGAGTTGCGCAGCAAACGCTACTTCATTCTCGGCAAGGTCATCGACAACGGTGCCTTCCCGATGGACCACCCCATCACTATTCTGGAAGCGGTCGCCCGATCGCGCGGCATCGAAACCGGTCTGTTTGAACAGAATACCGTGGAACTGGCTGATCTGCCCCGTTCCTTTTTGATGCGCGGCAACCACCGCATGCCGGTCGATTTTGAAGCCCTCTTTTTCAAGGGGGATTTGTCGCAAAACATCGAACTCGAACCCGGTGATTTTCTCTACTTCCCTTCGGCCAACACCAACGAGGTTTACGTATTGGGCGAAGTCGGGCTTCCGGGGGTGCTGGGCTTCACGCCTCAGTCCACCGTGATCAGTTCGATTACCCAGCGCGGAGGTTTCACCGAGTCCGCCTACCGGGCCCGCGTCATGGTGGTCCGCGGTTCGCTGCAGAACCCCGAGCGTTTTGTCATCAATACCAATGATATCCTCCAGGGGCGCGAACCCGATTTCGAGTTGCTGCCAAAGGACATCGTGTATGTCGCCGCCCGCCCCTGGCGCTACGCCGAGGAGCTGGCCGACACGGCGATTGAAACCTTTCTGCAAAGCATGACCGCGAGTTGGACCAGCCGCAACGTGGGCCCCTTCATCGACGACCCCGTGCTGCCCCAGCTCAAGGATGAGGAGGACGACGAGGAACCCACCACTCCGTGAATCGTTTTCGTATCAAAACTTTGGTTACGATAATCTCCGGCCTGGGAATGGCGGGCTGCACCCACGTTGATCGCCCCGCTTTCGACGGCCCGCCGACGGTGGGATTTCAGTCGGTCGATGTGCCATCCGCCCCCGATCCGGCGTTGCTTCAACCCCCTACCGAATCGTTTCGCCTGGGGGTCGGTGATCTGGTCGAAATCGAAGTGCTCGAAGCCAGTGGAACGCGTCGGGTTTGCCGGGTGATGCCTGATGGCCTCATCTACTACGACCTGCTGCGGGGATTTCCCGCGGAGGGGCTGACCACCGCGGAGCTCAAGACTCAACTGGAGACCGAGCTCTCCGCCCACTACCGGTCCCCTCAGGTGGGGGTCATCCTGCGGGGCGTAAACAGTCGCAAGGTTTGGGTGCTGGGCCGCGTGAACACATCGGGGCTCTACCCCCTCGACAAGCCAACCACCGTATTGGAAGCGATCGCCCGCTCGGGTGGACTCTTCACCTCCCGATTTTCCGGCACAACCGAGGAACTGGCCGACTTGAAGCACAGCTTCCTCGTCCGCGGTGGTGAACTCATGCCGGTTGACTTCTACGCCCTCCTGCGCGACGGCGACATGTCACAGAACATCTATTTGCAGGACGGCGACTACATCTATCTGCCTTCCGCCCTGAGCCAACAGGTGTATGTGCTGGGTGCGGTCAATAAACCGCGAGCGGTGGGATTCATGGACCAGGTGACCCTGGTGTCCGCCGTGGCCAGTGCCTTCGACGTGCTGCCCACCGCCTACACCCGGCGCATCCTGGTCGTGCGGGGCCGATTCACCGAACCGCAGGTCGCCGTTGTCGACTACGAGGCCATTCGCCGGGGCGAGGCTCCAGACCTGGCTTTGCAACCCGGCGACGTTGTCTGGGTGCCGGCGTCGCCGTGGAATAACCTGGAGGACTACACCAAGCTCGTGCTCAACACCTTCGTCCGCACCGTAGCGGCCAACGAGGGAGCCCGCTTCGCCGTGCCCAATGCGGATGAGATCGGCATCGACATCGACCTGACACCCTGAGGATCAACCCGCTCAATTGTAATGGTTCCACCAGCGGGTGAAACCTTGCTCCAGCCCCCGCCAGCCGCCGACCTCGCCTCCCCCCAGCCGCCTGAGCCACCGGGCCATGTCCGGCACTTCCCCGGGCTCGACCAACGAGATCAGGATGCGTTGCAACTCTCCGCGCGGGTAGTCGGTCCAGTGCCCCAATGCGCCGCCGCGGGACTTGAGGTCGCGCAGGCGGAGGAGGATGTTGCGCACCGCCGGAGTCTCCGGGAACAGCCGCCCCGGGTAGCGCGTGTAACTGGCGGCATCCGGGAAGGTTGTTTCCAGGCGCAGTCCCTCCAACCATCGAAAGGTCCCGCTCCAGGCCGCCGCCAGCTCGGCCTGGGCCGCCTGCAGGTCATCCGTATCCATTTTCTGATGACGAGGCTGCAGCTTGAACTTCACCCCGGCGGCGTGCCACGCCTGAAGCCGGGCCCAGTCAGGCGGAACGCGGTCCAGCCCGGCGGCCACCCGCTGGCCGCGTTCGCGGCAGAAATGATGATACCGGCCGTTGGCCGTGAGCACCGCGTCACCCAGCGCGAGCCGCGCCTTGGCATGGTTGCGCTGCACAAATCCGTTGGCCACCCGTTCATCCCCCTGCGACAGGGCGCATCGGCTGAAGAGCAGCCCGCTGCCCCGGTTGAAGAGCAGGCGGGTCGCTTCATGCAGGGGAATTGCGTCCGCCTCGCGCAAAACGGACGGGACGTCACGAGACCAATGGGCGGCGCCCCAGATCAGTTGGTGGCCTTGCAGCAGATCGTAATAAAACATCGACGGTTCACCCTCCCGGAGCGCCCCGATCCCAAGGCACTTGAACTCCACATCGATGCCCAGCAGCGCGGTGCCGTCGTGTTCCTCCCGCTGGCACCAGGCGGTAACCTCGGCCGGCACATGGTCCGACCGCGTGAACAGGTAGAATTCAAGATCGTTGTAGAGCTGGGCCAATCCATCCGCGCCGCGGAAAACCCCGCCCTCGCCCCGGCCGTAGCCGCCGCTCAATACCAGGGCGACGGTGGAACTGGCCGCGACCGAGGAGTCGAGTTTGCGCGCCAGCTGGTTAAGGTAGAGATCCAGCCGCTGCGCAAGCGCCGGCTCGTCCTCCACCACATAGACCCCGGCTCGCATCGACCGCTCAATCGACCAATTCAAAAATGCGGTGCAGGCGCAACAGTTCGATGACTGACTGCACTTCCGGCGTTGCCCGCAGCAGCCGGACGCTGGCCGATCCCGCCGGGAGTTTCTTGTAAATGCTCAAAAGGGCTCCGATGCCCGAGCTGTCGATGAATTGAACCACGCCGAGATCGATTTCGACCGCGTTGATGCCATCCGCCCATGCCTCCTCGCATTCCTGTTTGAAGCCCCGGGCCACGGCGGCATCCAGCCGGGGAACCTTGAGGGTGATCTTGAGGGCAGAACCATCCGGGTGGGCTTCGATGAGACTTGGCATATTTATCTGCTAGCTATGAAAGTCGTTGGCGTTAAGTCTAAATCGACCGTGGCCGATAACCTTAACCTACTCTACGTGCATGAAGCCATGGGCAGCCTGGGAGGTGCCGAGGCCAACGTGTTCATCACCGCCACGGAAATGCGGGCCCGGGGCCACCGGGTGGGCCTCATGACCCGGCGTGCCACCGGCCGCAATGAGCAGGCGTGGCGCGATCTTTTTGGCGAAGCGGTTTATTGGAGCGACAACACGTCCTTCGCCGACTGCGCCCGCATCTTTGGGGCCGATGTGACCTACGTGCACAAGTGGGACGACCTCGCGTCTCTGGAGGACATCGTGACCAGCGGCCGGCCCCGCATCCGCATGGTGCATGACCATGACATGTATTGCCTGCGAAGCTACCGGTATCACCCCTTCAGCCGCAAGGTCTGCCACCGGCCCACCTCGGCTTATTGTGTGTTTCCCTGCCTCGCTCCGTTGAAGCGCAACCGCGAGGGTTCCCTGCCATTCAAGCTGGTGAGTTACGCCGCCAAAAAACGGGAACGCGACCTGTCCCGCCAATTCGACCGGCATCTGGTGGTCACAAACTACATGCGGGAGGAGCTCGAGATCAACGGTTTCGATCCGGCGCGCATTGAGATCTTTCCCCCGGTGCCCCGCGAGGTCGAACCGCTCGAGCCCTCGTTCTCGGATCGCAACCTCCTGGTCTGGGCCGGCCAGATCATTCGCGGCAAGGGCCTGGATGTGCTGTTGTCGGCCCTGACCCACGTCACTGAGCCCTTTGAGCTTGTCGTGCTCGGCGATGGCAACCACCGCGCCGCCTGCGAGGCATTGACGCAAAAACTGGGGCTGGCGGACCGCGTGACCTTCGCGGGTTTTGTGCCCCAGGAAACCCTGCGGGACTACTACCGGGATGCCTCGCTGTTTGTGCTCAGTTCCCTGTGGCCGGAGCCGATCGCCACCATCGGGCTCGAGGTCATGCGGTTTGCCCTGCCGGTCGTCGCGTGGGATGCGGGAGGCATCAAGGACTGGCTTATCGACGGCCACAATGGATACCTCGTGCCGTGGAAGGATGAAACCGCCTACGCGGCGCGGGTGGATGAGCTTCTGCGCAACAAAACCCTCGCCCGCGAGATGGGCCAGCGGGGACTTGCTCTCGTTTCCGAACGCTACGCCTTCAACACCTACCTGGACAATCTCGAGACTCTGTTTGCCACCGTTGCCGGCAAATCCTAGCCTTGCTGTTTCCACCACTGGTCGAACGCCGTGTCCTCGCCCTCGGAAAATCAAGACATCGTCGAATACTGGAGCCGCGCCGGCACGGCTCGGGGCCGGTGGCGCCTGAACCTGCGGTTTTGGCGCAAGCGCGTGCTCTGGTCCCTCTTCGTTGGGGGCGCGCGGGCGGTGAAACGACTGATCGACATCGTCGGGGCCGCCGCGGCCCTGTTGATACTTTCGCCTGTATTGATCGCCACGATGTTGCTGATCAAGCTGGAGGACCGGGGGCCGATCTTTTTCTGCCAGCAACGGGTCGGTCGTTTCGGCCGGCTTTTTGGGATGTGGAAATTCCGCTCCATGGTCCCGAACGCGGACCGATTGAAAGACCAGTTGCTTAAGCAAAACGAGATGTCCGGCGGCATCACCTTCAAGATGAAGAACGATCCGCGGATCACCCGCATCGGTCGCTTCATCCGGAAATATTCGGTCGATGAACTGCCCCAGTTCTGGAATGTGCTGGTGGGTGACATGTCGCTGGTCGGCCCCCGTCCGGCCGTGCCGCGTGAAGTGCGCCAATACCTGGTCGAGGACCGCCAGCGCCTGCTCGCCCGGCCGGGCCTGACGTGTTTCTGGCAGGTTGGCGGCCGCAGCGGCATTGACTTCGATGGCCAGGTCGAACTCGACGTGCAATACATCCAGTCGGAGAGCGTATGGCTCGATATTAAACTCCTCTTCAAAACCATCCCCGCCGTGCTGAAAGGAGACGGCGCGTTTTGAGCGAGGATCGCCGCATGGCCGAGCCCAACGGCACGCTCTGGTTGGAGGCGCCGGACTGGAGCGCGTATGATGAGCTGACCCGCCGGGCGATCCCATGGGCCCGGTGGCGGATCGGGTTTCAAAGCGTGGTGGCCCATTGGATGGACGAGGCGGTGCGCCGCAATGTTGCCCGGGTTGAAATCGTTTCTCCAGACCGCCCGGATGCCCTGCGGCAACAGCTGGGAGACGGCGCTTACTGGTCACGCGAAGTGAGGGTTCACGATGATGCGCCGGCCGATGCGCCGGAAGCACGTGAGTCCATGGCCAACCTGCCCGGCCTACCCGAGCTGGCCCCGCCGACTGATGGCACCACCATGATCCGGTATTGGCTCGAGACGCAGCTCCAGTGGCTGCAGGCGCGCCATGAATCCGTGTCCCTTGATCGCCAACTGCACCCCCGCGTGTGGGTGGGCCCGGGTGTGCAAATTCACCCCGCGGCCAAATTGAGCGGCCCCTGTTGGATCGGTTCCCGCAGCCAGATCGGGGCGGACACTCAAATCGGCCCGCACGCCATCATCGGCACGCACGCTTGTATTGATGGACAGGCCAGCGTGGAAAACGCCGTGGTCGAACCCGACACCTACGTCGGTTCCCACCTGCATCTCGATCACATGATTGCCGACGGCGCGGCCCTCTACGATGCCCGCCGCGGCACGCGGGTCGAGATGACCGACCGCTTCATGCTGGCCCGGCTGCGTCCCAATATCTGGGAGTGGCTGACCGGCAGAAAGGCGGGAGCCTGATGCCGGATCCCATCACCTACCGCGAAGGGGCGGAGTGCGACATGCCCGCCGGTTTGGAGCACGTTCAACCCGCCCTTGAAATGATGCGCCGCTACCTTGAGGCCCGCGGATTCCCCGCCGAGGAATGGGCCGGGCTGCAATTGGCCACCGCCGAAGCCTTGAACAATGCCATCAAGCACGGCTGTGCAGGACACCCCGGTGCGATGGTGCTCCTGCGGTGGACCTGGCGGGATGACGGCGTGGCGATGCAAATCCGGGACCCGGGCCAGTTCGAGCCTCCTCCCGGTTGGGACGAGCTGCCGGAAGATCCCTTGGCGGAAGGCGGCCGGGGAGGCTTCCTCATCAGCAACTATTTTGATTCCGCCAGCCACACCAACTCGGAACGCGGCCACACCCTCGAGCTTTTCAAGGCTTTCGCCATCTCGCCGCAACCGGCCAATACCGTGGGCGTGGAAGAAGAGTTGGCGATGATGACGCAGGACCTGAGCGACAGCTATGAAAGCCTTGCCGCGCTCTTTCAGATCGGCTCGTTGCTCGCGACCTCCAAAACCTTTGATGACTTTCTTGATCATGTCCTGCAGCGGTTGCGGGTGCTGTTGGCGGGCGACCTGGTCTATGCCCGCATCCGGTCGCCCGACGGCGCCTGGACATCAAACCTCGAAGGCGAACTGCCCGACGATTGGGCCCTGCCCGATGCCCTGACGGCCCATGAAACCGCGGTTTGGGAGGCCCGCAAATTCAGCTCGCTGGGAGGCACCGACCGCCTGCCGGCGGCGGACCCGCTGCGCCATTGGGAAGCCGCCCTCATGGTCGGTCCAATCGGCTTTCAAGGCGTGCCGATCGGGCTGATTGCGGCCGCCCGCCGCTCCGGCGCCGCGTTCACTGCCGGACAGACCAATCTCCTGCGCACCGTCGCCGATTTTGTGGGCGTCGCCTACACAACCGCCGAGTTGCACCGCCAGCGCGAGGAACAGTTGCGCGAGCACCGCGAGATCGAGATTGCCGCGCAGATCCAACAATCCCTGCTTCCCACTTCGTTTCCGGAAAGCACGCCGTGGGAGGTCCATGGATTTTGCCACAGCGCACGAACCGTGGGCGGGGATTTCTTTGATGTCATCACCGCTCCCGACGGGCAGGTCGTCATCCTGGTGGCCGATTCGATGGGCAAGGGCGTGCCGGCGGCGATGTTTGCCTCCCTGCTGCGCGCGACCGCCCGGGCCTGCATCGAACGCACCACCGACCCGGGAAACCTGTTGACCGAACTCAACCGTCTGCTGGCCCCCGACCTGACCACCATGGGCATGTTCATCACCGCGGTGGTCGTGGCGCTGCAACCGGACGGGCACACCCTCGACATCGCCAACGCCGGGCACCCGGCCCTGCTTACATTTCAGCCCAGCCAGGCCAAGGCGCTGGAGATCGAGAGCAATGGGGACGTGCCGCTCGGCGTGCTGCCCGACACCCGTTATCGCTCGACCCGCACCACTCTGATCGAACGTGACGTGGCCTGCATGGTGACCGACGGCACCTTTGAGTTGGTCGATCGCCACGGCGACATGCTGGGCTTCCCGGGGCTGGCAACACGCCTGCCCGGCTGGTGGACCGCCGATCTCTCGACCTTCACCGCCACCTGCCTTACTCAACTCAGCCTGATCGAGGAAGGGCAACCTTCCGATGACCGCACCCTCGTCGCGTTTCGCGCCAAAGCCACCTGACCCATGAGCTCTCCCACGATCCTCATCACCGACGACGAGCCCCACATGCGCCGCCTGATTCAATTTGCCCTGAAATCGACCGGTTACGAAATCGAACAGGCCGAATCCGGCGAGGACACCCTCACCCGCCTGGGGCGCGGCCCGGTGGACCTGTTGTTGATCGACTACGAGCTCCAGGGTATGAACGGACTGGATACGATCGAGGCCGCCCGCAAACTCGACCACGGCGCCAACCTGCCGGTCATCCTGCTCACCGCGCGCGGTGATACCGGCATCAAGGACGCCGCCCAGTCGGCCGGAGTGAACGCCTTCCTCACCAAGCCGTTCAGCCCCATCGACCTTAAGGAGCTCGTCCAAAAACTCCTGGTGAAATGAAGTCGCCGCGGCTCGACCTGTTTGTCTTCGCTGACGCCCTGGGCTGGCAAATCGTCGAGCGGCGGAACTACTTGGCCGACCTGCTGCCCCATCGCCGGAAGTGTGACACGCTGCTGGGCTACTCCTGCACCTGCGACCCCAGTATTCTGACCGGCGAACTGCCGTCCAACCACGGGCATTTTTCCTTTTTTGTCTTCGATCCGACGAACTCGCCCTTCCGCGCAGCCCGGTGGCTGGGCTGGGCGCCGGAGGTGATCGCCGGCCACCACCGCATCCGCAACCGGGTCAGCCGCTGGTGGCAAAAGCGCCTCGGCTATACCGGCTACTTCCAACTCTACAGCGTGCCTTTCCGCCGCCTGCCATGGCTCGACTACACGGAAAAGCACGACCTTTACGAACCCGGTGGCATCATTGGCGGGCAGGAGGCCATCTTCACCGAATGGGAGCGCTCGGGCCGACCGTGGTCACGCTCGGACTGGCGGTGTGACGACGAGACCAATGTGCGGCGGCTGCTCGAGCAGTTGCGCGAGGGACGCATTGCCCTGAGCTACCTGTTCACCTCCCGGCTTGATGCCACCATGCATGCGCACGGCACGGCCGGGACCACCGTCGACACCGCGTTCGACCGGTTTGCCCAATGGATGCGCGAGATCAACGACGTCGCCCGGCAACACTATGAGGAGGTGCGCATCCACCTGTTCAGCGACCATGGCATGGCCGATACCCGGCGGGACAGCCGCATGATGGTCGAATTTGAAACCCTGGGCCTGCGTTACGGCGTGGACTATGCGGCGGTCTGGGATTCCACCATGGTGCGATTCTGGTTTCCCGGAGGTGAGGGAATGCGGCGGCAAGTGGTCGACTGGCTGAACCAGCGGGATGAAGGCCGCATCCTTGCCGACGAGGAGCTGTCCTCCCACGGCTGTCTGTTCGCCGATCGGCGCTACGGCGAGCTCTGGTATCTGTTGCCGGAGGGCACCATCTTCGCTCCATCATACATGAATCAGCGCCATGTGGTCGGCATGCACGGCTACGACCCGGCGGAACCCGCCAGCGCAGCCTGCTGGTTGACCAACCATGACCACTACGACCCGCCCAACCGCATTGAGCAAATCAATCGCGTCATGCGGGAAGCGTGCACTCGGTGAGGTTTTTTAAATCCATCCGGGATTTGGGCGTGATCTTTGCCCGCCGATACGCAATCCCCTTGGCGAGATGACCGCCGCCGAGATTGCCGCTTCCCTGCCCGCCGATGCCCGCACCGACTTCCGGACGGTTGATTTTCCCCTCGTCGCTTCGGGCAAGGTGCGGGAAATTTTTGACCTGGGAGATGCGTTTCTGATGGTCGCTTCCGATCGCCTGTCGGCCTACGACGTGGTGCTGCCCGATGGCATTCCGGGCAAGGGCATCATTCTCAATCAAGTCAGCCTTTGGTGGTTCGCCCAAACCGCTGGACTGGTCGCCAACCACCTCTTGCCCGATCAGACCGCCGAGTTCGACCACCGCGGCATCACCGATCCCGACCTGCGCCTGCGTTCCATGATCGTGCGCAAACTCACCCCGCTCACCATCGAATGTGTGGTCCGCGGCTACCTGGCGGGTTCCGGGTGGTCTTCCTACCAAGAGGCTGGCGAGGTCTGCGGCCACCCCCTGCCCCCCGGGTTGGAACAAGCCCAGATCCTGCCGGAACCGCTTTTCACTCCAACCACCAAGGCGGCCGTGGGTGATCACGACGAGCCCATCAACGATACCCAGGGCGCCGCCGCCATCGGCGCCGAGCGCTACGAACGCGTGAAGGCAATCAGCCTGCGGCTCTACCGGCACGGCCGCGAAACCGCGAATCGTGTTGGTATCATATTGGCGGATACAAAGTTCGAATTCGGAACCGACGCCGCAGGCAACCTGGTGCTGATCGACGAGGTGCTCACGCCCGATTCCTCGCGTTATTGGCCCGCGGATGAGTACCGCACCGGCATTTCCCCGCCGAGCTATGACAAGCAGTTTGTTCGCGACTACCTGGCCGGGATCAAGTGGGACCGCCGGCCCCCCGCTCCGACACTCCCCGCGGACATCATCGCCCGCACCCAGGCCAAATACCTCAGCGCCCTCGAACGCCTGCTGGGCTGACTTCCGGGAAGCGGCCACGGAACCAGACCGCCCGCTCGGCCATCAATACTCGTCGAAACCAATTGCCCGGGCGGGTGTTTTGACCGGTTCCCGCGCCGCCTTCGTCAGTTCGCGGCGCAACCAATCCAGTGCTGCATTTACAGCGCGACGCTTCACGGTTTGCCGGGGGCCTGGATAGCGCAGGCGTTTGGACCACACCCCCTGCGGGGTGTAGAGCGCAAGAAACATCGTGCCGACCGGGTTTTCACGGGTGCCTCCGCAAGGTCCGGCAAATCCAGTGATGGCCAACCCGTAGTCCGCTCCCAGCTTTTCCGCCGCCCCCGCCGCCATCGCCACCGCATTCTCTGCACTCACGGCACCGTGCTGCATGAGAATTTCCTCAGGCACATCGAGCAGCTGCATTTTGGACTGGTTGGAGTAACAGACCGCGCCGCCGGCAAAGAACTTTGTCGCGCCGGAAAGGTCGGTGAAGCTTGCCGCCAGCATGCCGCCCGGAGCGGTTTCCGCGACCGCCAGCATACAATCCGACTGACGCAGGAGATCAGCACACACTTTGGCCAGCGAATCGTGGCCAAAGCACATGAAGTCCTCACCCAGTCGTCGGGCGCATTCCCGGCCAATCTCCTCCAGCTCGAAGCGTTCCAGGTTTCCGTTGTTGGAGTTCAGTCGAAAATCGCACTGCCCTTGGTGGGCACAAAATGAGACATCGAGGTCGTCTCCGAACTGATCAAAGATGGGTTGGAGCTTTTCCTCCAACGCCGACTCGCCAATCCCGGCCGTCCGCACCTGCACGTAAGTTTCGCCATCCTCGAGCAGCCCCATCCGTGCAAGCCGCGGCAGCACTTCGTCACTGAGCATGGGCTGCAACTCGTTGGGTGGACCCGGCAGCATCACCAGCACCTTGCCACGGTGCTCATACCAGAGACCCGGCGCGGTGCCGTGGGCGTTGGGAATGATCTCCCCATCGGCAAACTTGTAAGCTTGTTTGAGATTGTTCGCCGTCATCGGACGGCCGAAGGTGCGAAAACGATCCTTGATCGCTTTTTCGATGGCCGGATCAAACACGAGTTTCTGCCCCAAGGCATCGGCGACGACTTCCCGCGTGCGGTCGTCGCACGTAGGCCCAAGTCCCCCCGTTGTGATGACCACATCAGCACGATCCCAGCTTTCGCGAAACTGGTCCACGATGGCGTCGGCGTTGTCGGTAATGGTGACATTGCGGGCAAGGATCGCCCCGCGTTTGCGCAACTCGCCCCCAATGTAAGTCAGATGGCCGTTCGCCGTCAGGCCGAGCAGCAGCTCGTCACCCAAGGTAATGAGCTCGAAAATCGGTTTGGATTCACGTTCGGTCGACAATTGGACTGGGGGTTCGGCGGCGCAGACGAGAAACCGTTTGCGGATCACACAGGTAAGCTAAACTTCGTGAATATCCAGTCGGTGCATCAATTCAGTTAGCTTTGACGGTAAACCTGACCTGATATTCCGCTTTCCCACCCATGGCCGCCGCTCTCCACCTGAAGGAAAAAGTCCGCGAACTGCCGGACAAACCGGGGGTTTATCTCATGAAAGACCGGCTGGGACGCATCATTTATGTCGGTAAAGCCAAGGCTTTGCGGAAACGTGTGTCGTCTTACTTCACGTCGTCGCGCCGGAGCCTGCATTCCCCCAAGATTCGCACTTTAGTGGAGATGATCGCGGATTTCGAAACGATCGAAGTGAAGTCCGAGCCCGAGGCGCTGCTGCTTGAAAGCCGCCTTATCAAGCAGTGGAAACCCAAATACAATACCGAGCTCGTGGACGACAAACGCTTCCTGCAGGTGCGAGTCGATTTACAGGAAACCCTGCCCCGTTTCCGGCTGACGCGGATCCGCAAGGACCAACGTTCGCGCTACTTCGGGCCGTTTCCCTACAGCAGCCTCCTGCGCAAGACCCTCGCCCAGATGCGACGCCAATTTGGCATTTTGCTCAGCGATGCCCACCCGCAGTCGCTGCCCGACGGCCGCTGGCGCCTCTACGATGATGTGCGCCAGGAAATCTACGGTCACGCCAACGAGGTGACCGCAGAGCAATACCGCGAGCGGGTCGACGAGGCCTGCGCCTTCCTCGACGGCAAATCCCACGAGTGGCTGGAGACCTTGCGCGAGGAAATGAAAGCCGCTGCCGAGGAGCAGAAATTCGAAAAGGCGGCCGAGCTGCGCGACGCCGTATTTGCCCTCGAAGCGACACTCAAAAAAGCCCGCCGCTTCGAACGCGATCATCCAACCATTCGGCCCGACGCAGACGCGCTCGCCTCGCTGCAAAATGCCCTCGATCTGGCCGCTCCGCCAGCCCACATGGAGTGTTTTGATATCTCCCATATCAGCGGCACGTTTGTCGTCGCCTCCATGGTGCATTTCAGCGAAGGCCGGCCCGACAAAGCCCGTTATCGCCGCTTCAAGATCAAGAGCTTCGTCGGCAACGACGATTTTCGGGCCATGGAAGAGGTTGTGGGTCGGCGCTACCGCCGCCTGCATGAAGAGGGGCGCAACCTGCCCAACTTGATCGTGATCGACGGTGGACTTGGCCAAGTCAGCGCCGCCATCAAAGCGTTCCTCGCCATCGATGTCACCCCGCCGCCCATCATCGGTCTGGCGAAGAAACACGAAACAATCATCTTCCCCGACGAGCGCAAACCCCTGAACCTCAGCGTGAATGATCCCGGGCTTCAGCTGCTCCAACGGCTGCGCGATGAGGCCCACCGCTTTGCCAATACCTACAACGCCGACCTGCAGAGCAAGAAGATCAAGGAGTCCATCCTCGACGACATGCCCGGTTTGGGTCCCTCCCGTCGCCGGGCCCTGCTGGACCACTTCGGCACCCTTGACCGACTGCGGACCGCCAGCGTGGCCGCGATCACCGATGTCCCCGGCATCGGCCCCAAATTTGCCGTGGAGCTGAAATCGTTTCTCGACCAACACAGCTCAAACCCAGCGGATTGAACATCAAGAAGGTTGCCGCCGGGTTTTCCCTCGAAACCAGCAAACCAACTCGCGACGCTGCCTCGAGTTCCTCCGCCCCATGACCCGCTTCATTTATTGTTTTCTCGCCATCGGCCTGGGCGTTGCCCCGGCCGAGGTGCGCCTCGCCGACATCTTCTCTGATCACGCCGTGCTGCAGCGCAACCAACCGGTGCCCGTGTGGGGCTGGGCCAACCCCGGGGAGGAAGTGACCGTTGCGTTCAACGGCCAGACTCACACCACGATCGCGACCGACGCCGGCACCTGGCGCGTGGATCTCGACCCCATGTCAGCTTTGGCGGAGGGCGCGACGTTGCAGGTCGCCGGCTCAAACGTCATCACGCGCACAGGCATTTTGGTGGGCGAAGTCTGGTTGTGCGGCGGGCAGTCCAACATGGAGTGGACCGTCACCAGCTCCCGTGACGCCGAGATGGAAATCGCCGCGGCCGAGTTCCCGCTGATTCGCCATGTCAAGGTCGCGAAAAATATTGAGGCTGGTCCGATCAAAACCTTCACCGGCGAGTGGACGGTCTGCTCACCCGACACCGTGGGGGACTACACGGCGGTGGGTTACTTTTTCGCCCGCCGCCTCCACCGCGATCTCGGGGTGCCGATTGGTCTCGTCAACAGCACCTGGGGCGGCACACCGGTGGAAGCATGGCTGCCGCCGGACTCCCTCCATGATCCAGCCATGGCTGTCACCGTCTCGCGTCATCAGTATTCTGTGAACCAAACGATCTTGGCGCAAAACGAGCGCTACCAAAGCGAGCTAACCGAATGGCAGACCGCCCGTGCAGCCGCTGCCAAGACCGGCAAGGTTTTTGCAACGGAGGAGCCTGCGCGTCCCTGGCAGCCCGGCCCCTTCAAGACCGCGACAGTGCTCTACAACGGCATGATTGAGCCCCTGCTGCCCTATGCACTCGGCGGCGTGATCTGGTATCAAGGCGAAGGCAACGGAGGACAGCCCGAAACTTACCGCGCCATGTTCTCGGAGCTCATCAACCAATGGCGGGCGAAGTTCGAACAGCCCGAGCTCCCCTTCTACTGGGCCCAACTTGCCTCTTGGGATGCGGGGAACGGGGACAGCACGGGCTGGGCGTTTCTCCGCGAAGCCCAGCAACAGACCCTTGCCCTTCCGTATACCGGCCAAGCCATCCTCATGGACGTTGGCGAGGCCTTTGACATTCACCCGCGCAACAAACAGGACGTCGGAGACCGTCTGGCTCGCATCGCCCTGGCCAACGCTTATGACCACGATGTCGCGTATCGCGGCCCCAACTACACCGCCATCACCTACCGGCAGAATGAACTGATCGTGCACTTCGCCAACGGTAAGGGGCTCACCACCCGGGACGGTGAACCACCCCGTGGCTTCGAGGTCGCCGGCATCGACAATGAATTTGTGCCCGCCACGACGGCCACCGTTGCCGGCGACACCGTTGTGCTCACCAGCGACATCGTGGCCCATCCACGCAATGTGCGCTACGCATGGCGCCGCTGGGTCGACGCCAATCTACAGAATGGGGAAACCCTTCCCGCGGAACCTTTTCGCACCGACATGGATTGAGCGGCTACGCTCCAAACCCAAAGTCTTCGCCGTTTGCTGACTCGCCACCTTCGGGGATGTGTTCAACCGCGAAAGGCCTTGGCTCCGGCGGCCACGCGTATCTTCTGCACCATACAGCAGAAGGTGCAGATGCCGCCCATCGCCAGCATCTGCAGCCGCTGCCACAGCGGGCGCTCGCGCGAACAACGCAAAATCCGCACGTAAATCCGGGGATCCAAAAAAGACCCGCGCCACAGGTCGTGTAAGACCATCCACTCGGACTCACCCTGAAAACGCAGGTAATTCACCCGGTCTCCCGCCACCCGCACCATCTTGCTCAAGATCTCCCGGAAACACGATCGCCGAGGATGCCGCACCAACGCCCGGTCGGCGTAGCCCAGACGCTTCCCGGCCGCCACCGCCCGGCGAGTCCACTCTCCATCGCCATAGGACATCAGATCAGTGGCGAATCCACCCAACTCATCAAACAATGCCCGCTTCGCAAAAAGATTGGCCGTCGCCACCACATTGAGATGTTCCACAAGTTCCTTCTGCCGATGCAACATCGAGAATTCGTGCTCGAGGAGCTCACAGGCATTCAGGGAACGGTCTGACGGATCAGCCAGGTCAACCCGGCCGGCCAACAGGTCCCATCCTCCCGCTTGAATCTCCTTCACCCCCTCGGTCAGCCATTCCGGCGTCGGCAGGCAATCAGAGTCGGTGAAGACCAACCACTCCGAATCAGCCGCCATCAGTCCGCGATTGCGGGCTACGTAACTGCTGGGAACAGGCTCATCAATCCAGCGCACCTCGGGGAAATCCCCTTTCATCGTCTGGATACCGGGATCGCCCGGGTTATTATTGACCGCGATGACCTGAATCGCCTCGGCCGGATAAGTCTGGGAACGGATACCTTCGAGGGTGTCGCGCAACGTCACAAATCCGCGATGAAACGGAATGATGACAGAAATCTTAAATGGGGCTTCACTCTCCGCAGGCATAGCCTGAACAGACGGGGTTTACGAATCGATCGGAGCAGTCGATGGCCGCGCCCCGGCACTCGCCGCCTGCAACACCGCTCTCATTTTCAAGCGCAACTCGGGATCCCGACAGGTGATTCCCATGTTACCATAGGGAATATCGTCAGCGGGTTCGGTGTACCGCCAGGGGAAATAGCGGTAGATCTGAGCCTGGATCGCATTGCCGCGCCGAAAAAAATCCATGCGGTCATGGTTGCCTACCATGGCAAGGGTTTCTTCCGATCCCAGTGAGTAGTTCATGCTGTATTCGCCACTCGTGAACCCGCGGGGATAGTGATGCATCAGCCAGCCACAAAAAGTCTGGTCCGGACAACGCACCCCTTCTTGAAAGGGCCGGTCCCACACGTCGGTGGCTTTCTTGAGGATCTCTCGCCGCACAAAATAGCAACTTGTGTCAATGTGGTGGTAGCAACCCGCGTAGACCGGCCAAAGCCCCAGGCTTTGGCAGTCGTCACGCATGCTTTCGCCGCCTTCCACGAACACATTGCGCAGCGAGTAAGCCCAATCGAGACGATGCCGTTCGCACAACGCGTGCAGCTGAGACAAATGATCCGGCTCCAGCGTATTGTCTTCATCCAGCAATGCCACGAACTCCGACTTCACCAAGTAGGGAACGGTCAAATAGATCAGATGCCCGTTGAAACCGCCGGCACCGGTGATTTCAGGCAACACCATCACCTGTCCCTGGAAGTTGGTTTCCGCCATGATCGCTTCGGCCGCTGCCCGCCGGGGTTCGCCATCGATTACCACGATGTGACGGAAATCAGAGTGCGACTGCTGTTGCACACTGCGGATGGCTGCCTTGAGCCGTTGATGGCCGGTAGTAGGGGTTATCAGGGTGACCATGACGGAATATAGAAAACTAATCTGCCTATGAAAACCATCATCGAAGCGGTATCCATATTGTGAGATACTGATCGCCCCTTGCCAGACTACATTTCAACATTAAATCGCTCTCTGCGATAAGGTAATGGATCGTTCCATGGCTCCATCGGAATTGTGAGACATCACGGCCAAAGTGTCCTGTCTCGCTACCCGGAACGGCTCATCTCAGACTCGATAGCTTTCCCCAGCATGGGCCCAATACCACCCCACAAAATCAAGGGATACCTGGCTCGACGACCTTTTCTGTCCATGAGATTTCGGACCAGAATAGCCGGGCACTCGCCGCTGGAGTCGGCACAAACGCCTCAAATTGATGATCGAAGCCGCCGCGCTTTTGCCGCACCTCAGTTTTTGTGCACTTCGGCTCATTCGAAAACGAAGGCACGAGTAAGAAACTCGCCTACCGCCAAAGCTTGGTCGACTGATCTTCTCCAACCCTGAACCGCCCCATAAACTGAAGAAATTCCTCCAAACTTTCGGAGCTGATCTACAGACCAGCCGCAGCGATTTCGCCCGGTGCTGGAGATTGCTGAAACCGTTTCAGCGCAAGATCGTGGTGGTCCTGTTGTTCGGAAGCCTCGCCACCGGCGCCGAGCTGATCCGTCCCATCATCTATCGCTGGGTGATCGACCATGCCGTGCTCGACGCCAGCCTCACCTCAGACCAACGCATCCAGCTGCTCACTTCGGCAGGCTTGGCGCTGTGTCTGGCTTTGCTTCTTGGATGGGCCTGCGATTTTGGGCGTCTGTATCAAAGCGCGGTCCTCAACTATCAATTCACGGCCAAACTGCGGGGGCAGGTTCTCAGGCGTTTGCTGCGATTCAAACTGGGCGATCTCGACAACCTGAAGACTGGCGGCGCCTCTGCCCGCCTCAACCACGACACTTCCGTGCTCAGTCAGGTCGTCGACCGCGCCCTGCTGGATCCCGCCACCGCCCTGCTGCAGATCGTTTCGACCCTCGCGGTGATCTTCCTGGTCAATCGCACCCTTTTTGTGATCGGACTGGCCGTCGTCGTGCCTCTTGCCGTGGTGACCCACTTCCTGTCCGCCAAGGCCCGGCCCTACTTCGACGCGGTTCTCCGCGAGCAGTCCCGCCTCTCCGCCCGCACGGTGGAGACGTTCAGTGGCATGACAACAACCCGGATACATCGTCGGGAAAACGAACGGGAACGCACTTATGTTCGCACCTTGCATCGCCTGATCCGCCACGGCCTCAAGGCCAAGCGTTATCAAATCGTCCTCGAAAGCGGATGGATTTTTCTCGGGGCGGTCATCCAGCTCGTCGTGATAGTCTTCGGCGGATATTTGGTCATCAAGGAGGCGGCCACCATTGGCGATGTGATGGCCATCACCATTCTCGCGGTGCGATTGTTTGGTCCTTTCCGGCAACTCGCCCGGTCTTTTGACCAAGTGCAGGAAAACTTCGCCGCCCTGCACCGAGTGGATTCCATTCTGGAACACCCAACCGAAACTTCCGGTTCCCAGGCTCACCGGCTCGCGCCTGCGAGGGTCCAGAGCCTCGAGCTCCGGGCACTTCGGTTCCGTCACCCCGGCAACGAATCCGATACCCTCAAGGATGTCTCCGCCCGGATCAATGGAGGCCAGACAGTCGCCATCGTAGGCCCAAGCGGTGCCGGCAAAACCACCTTGTTGGAACTGTTGGCCCGGTTGCGCGAACCCGATCACGGCCAGATACTCGTCAACGGCGTGGCCACCGAGGAAATCACCTTGTCCAGCTACCGTGAGTTGGTGGGCATGGTCGAGCAGGAGGTGTTTTTGTTTTCCGGGTCGATTGGGGAAAACATCCGCTATGGGCGGCCCCAGGCCTCGGACATCGAAGTCGAGAAAGCCGCGCGGCGAGCGAATGCCCATCATTTTATCGACAACCTGCCTGACGGTTACGCCACCGAGGTCGGCGAGCGTGGCGGCGCACTTTCTGGTGGTGAACGACAACGCATCGGTTTGGCCCGGGCGTTCCTGGTTGACCCTCCGATCCTGCTGCTGGACGAGGCGACCAGTCACCTTGACGTCGCGAGCGAGGAGAAGATCCGACAGGCTCTCACCGAACTGGTGAAGGACCGGACTACGTTTATTGTTGCCCACCGCCTGAGCACCATCACCAACGCCGACCTTATTCTCGTCATGGAGGATGGGCGAATCTGTGAGTCCGGAACTCATGCCGATTTACTGGCACGCCGCGGAGCCTACACCCGGGCCATCAGTCTCCATCGCAACATGATGAAGACCGCAGGGGACCGTCAGGATCCGTGACAGTAAGATATATCCTCAGCCTTTCGCTGCCCACCACTCGGACACCTCAAAGGGCAGAAACCCACGGTGGGTCCGGCCCCAAAGCGTGGAATTGGTCAACAACCTAGGCGAGTGCCGCCGCGATCCGCTCCATCGCGTTCTCGATGTTCTCGCGGGAGTTGAACGCACTGATGCGCACGTGGCCTTCGCCGCAAGTGCCGAACCCGGCGCCCGGGGTGCAGACCACGCCGGCCTTGTCTAACAAGAGATCGAAAAAATCCCATGAGGGCTGGCCAGTCTTGATCCAGATGTAGGGCGCGTTCTCGCCCCCCACGCAGTCATAACCGAGCTTGGTCATCGCTTCGCGCACGATGGCGGCGTTCTCCAGATAAAAGTCCGTCTTCGCCTTCACCTGGGCCTGACCCTCTGCGGTGTAGATCGCAGCCGCTGCTTTTTGCACGGGGTAGGAAACGCCGTTGAACTTGGTGGCCTGGCGACGGTTCCAAAGTCCGTGCACGGAGTGCGCATTACCGGCAGCATCGTAAGCTTGAAGCTTCTTCGGCACCACCGTGTAGGCGCAACGCGTACCCGTGAACCCAGCCGTCTTGGAGAAGCTGCGCATCTCGATCGCAACCTCGTCCGCTCCGGAAATTTCGTAGATCGACTTCGGCAGCGAATCGTCGCGGATGAAGGCCACGTAAGCGACGTCGTAAAGGATGATGGCCTGGTTGGCCTTTGCATAATCGACCCAGGCGGCGAGTTGCTCACGGGTGGCCATGGCACCCGTCGGGTTGTTCGGAAAGCAGAGGTAGATCAGGTCGGTGGGGTGATCCGGGATCGCGGGGATGTAGCCATTCTCCGGCGTGCACTCGAGGTAGGTCACCCCTTCATAGCGATCGTTAACGTTGGCGCCGGTGCGTCCCGCCATGACATTGGTGTCGATGTAAACCGGATACACGGGATCGGGGATGGCGAGCTTGAGACCGTCTTCGGCAAAGATCTCCTGGATGTTGGCGCTGTCGCACTTGGCGCCGTCGGAAACAAAAATCTCATCCGCCGAAATGGACGTGTCGGCGTAGTCGCCCTCGGCAATGGCCTCGCGCAGAAAAGCGTAACCCTGCTCCGGACCATAACCCTTGAACGTCTCCCGCTGGGCCAGCTCATCGGCACCCTCGTGCAGGGCCTGCACGCACACCTCGGGGAGAGGTTCGGTCACATCGCCAATGCCGAGGCGGATGACGGATTTGTCCGGATTCGCCGCCGCGAAGTCATTCACGCGTTTGGCAATGTCGGCGAAAAGGTAGGAGGCCTTGAGTTTGAGGTAGTTTTCGTTGATGCGGATCATGGTGGGAAAGGGGAACGTTGGCAGTGGGATTAACCCCGACTCTCCGGGGCAAAAACTTGAATAAGTGGCGGGGGCAGAATTTGATCAAGCCCGCTTCGGACGCTGCTCTCCCCTTTCCGCGATGCAAACTCACGACTCCCTTTCCGCCATGGTCCAACTGGCCGCCGAGACGCGTGCCGCCGGCAAGACGATCGGCTTTGTGCCGACAATGGGTGCATTGCACGAGGGACACCTCGACCTTGTGCGGCTCGCGGCGAAAAAAGCCGACGTGGTGGTGGTCTCGATTTTTGTGAACCCCACCCAGTTTGGGCCCAACGAGGACTTTGACCGTTACCCTCGTGATCTGGAGGGCGATTTGGCCAAGTGCGAGACGGCGGGAGCACACCATATCTTCCTGCCCGGCCGGGGGTTGATCTATCCCCATGACTACTCGACCTACGTCACGGAGGAATCGGTCGCAAAACCGTTGGAAGGCGAGTCGCGCCCGCAGTTCTTTCGCGGCGTAGCGACCGTGGTGCTCAAGCTCTTCAACATCATTCAACCCCACTTCGCGGTGTTTGGCCAAAAGGACGCCCAGCAACTCGCGGTGATTCGCAAAATGGTGGCCGACCTCCATGTGCCGGTTGAAATCGTGGCCGCGCCCACCGCCCGCGATCCCGACGGCTTGGCCATGAGTTCGCGCAATGCCTACCTGACCTCCAGCCAACGCGAGGCGGCTTTGGTAATTTCACGGACTTTGCGCCAAATCGAGAGCATGGTGGCGAAAGGCGAACGCCGGGCGGAACGCCTCGTGGCGGAGGCCACCCACATCCTGGCGGACGAACGCCGGCTGCGGGTGATTTACGTGTCGATTGTCGACCCCGCCACGATGCAAAAACAGATCACCGTGGAGCCGGGCAATTCCCTCATGGCCATCGCCGCCTGGGTGGACCAGACGCGCCTGATCGACAACATCCTGTTCTGAACCACCCGATGTCTACCGAGCTGCGGGACGCAACCGAGGCCGATGTCGAGGCCCTGACGGCGATCTACGCCCACCATGTCCTGCACGGAACCGGCACCTTCGAAACGGAACCGCCGGATGCGGCGGAAATGCGCGCCCGCTTCTCCAAAATCACCGCCGCCGGGTATCCCTACTTGGTGGCGGAAGCGGCAGGTGGCATCGTCGGCTTTGGTTATCTTGGTCCCTTCCGCGAACGCCACGCCTATCGATTCACCGCCGAAGACTCCATCTACGTGCACCCGGAGTATTGCGGCCAAGGCATCGGCCGAACGCTGCTGGCCAGCCTGATCGAAGCCGCCCGTGCACGCAACTGCACGCAGTTGGTGGCCCTCATTGGTGATTCGACCAACCACGCCTCCATCAACCTCCACGTGAAAGCGGGTTTCGTTCAAACCGGCGTGATGCCTGAAGTGGGCTTCAAGTTCGACCGCTGGCTCGACGTCGTCATCATGCAACGCACGCTGGGTTGAAGCTTTGCCAGCGACTACCTCATGAACTCCTCCTTTGACGTCCTTGTGCTTGGCAGCGGCATCGCGGGCCTGAGCTTTGCCCTGAAGGCGGCGCAGGCGGGAAGGTCGGTGGCAATCCTGACCAAGAAAAACAAAGCCGACTCCAACACCAATTGGGCGCAGGGCGGAATCGCGGCGGTGACGAGTCCGGAGGACGACATCGAAAAACACGTGGCGGATACTCTCGTCGCCGGCGACGGCCTCTGCCGCGAGCGGGTGGTCCGGGAAATCGTGCGGGACGGCCCCGCCCGGGTGAAGGAGCTGATCCAACTCGGCTTGAATTTCTCCCGGGAATCTGGCGGCGGTTATGATCTGGGCCGCGAGGGCGGCCACAGCGCCCGGAGGATTCTGCACGTCAAGGACATGACCGGGAAGGCCATCGAGGAGGCCCTGCTGAAGGCCATCGGCCGCGAACCCCGGGTGGCATTGTTCGAGCACCTGTTTGGTATCGACATTATCACTACGGGACGAGGCCGGCAGCGCCGGGTGCGTGGGCTCTACGCGCTCGATGTCCTGGATGGCCGCGTCACCACGTTTCAAGCTCCCGTGATCATGCTGTCGACCGGAGGAGCGGGCCGGGTTTATCAATACTCCACCAATCCGGAGATCGCGACCGGCGACGGCATTGCCATGGCCTACCGGGCGGGGGTCGAAATCCGCAACTTGGAGTTCGTCCAGTTTCATCCCACCACCCTGTATGCCGCGGATGACAAACGATTCCTGATCAGTGAAGCCATTCGCGGCGAGGGCGCGGTGCTGCGCAGTCTTGGGGGCGAGGCGTTCATGGCGGACTATCACGAGCAAGCCGACCTGGCCCCCCGCGATATCGTGGCCCGGGCCATCGATGCGGAGATGAAGGCCAGCGGGGCGCCGCATGTGTGGCTCGACATCACCCACCGCAACGCGACCTACCTGCGCAAGCGTTTCCCCAAAATCTACCGTGCGTGCAAGAAGCGGGGCTACGATCTGGCCAACGATTACCTGCCGGTCGTGCCGGCCGCCCACTACACCTGCGGCGGCGTCGCCACCAACCTCGCCGGCGAAACCGCGCTGGCCGGTTTGTATGCCTGCGGGGAGGTCGCGTGCACGGGTCTGCACGGCGCCAACCGACTGGCCTCCAATTCGCTGCTTGAAGCCGTTGTTGTGGCCCACCGCGCCGGAGACTCGATTAGACGCTATTTCTCCAAACTGCCCAGGGGCCGGGCGGCGCCGATTCCCGAATGGGTTGATCTTGGTGGTCACGATGACGACGAGCGTGTGGTGATCAGCCACAATTGGGACGAGTTGCGCCGGACCATGTGGGACTATGTCGGCATCATGCGCACGACCAAACGGCTTGAACGCGCCCGCACGCGGATCGCCAACCTCGAGCGCGAGATCCAAGACTACTATTGGAACTTCTCGGTGGATCCCGAGCTGCTGGAACTGCGCAACATGACCACGGTCGCCCGCTTGATCGTCGCATGTGCGTTGCAGCGCGGCGAGAGCCGCGGCCTGCATGCCATCACCGACTTTCCGCGCACCCGCAAACGCGCCCTCGACACCAAGGTGCGGATATGAGCGACGGTTTGACGCTGCGGTGCAACGGGCGTCACGTCCACTGATGTCCTCCTCGCTATACCTGCTCCTGCCGCTGGCCAGCAGCATGGGTTACGTGATTGGAGCCCTGCTGCTCAAACGCAGTTCCGCATTGGGCGTCGGCTTGTGGCGGACAACCTTTGTGGCCAATGTCATGCATGCAGTATGCCTCGTCCCATTTTGGAACCTGGGCATGGCCAGCGGAGGAGGGGTTTGGTGGCAACCCGTGGTGACCAGTCTGCTCTTCATGCTCGGTCAAACCGCCACATTGCAGGCGATCGAGAAAGGCGACGTATCCATTGCCACTCCCGCTTTGGGAACCAAAATCATTCTGGTCGCCTTTGTCAGCGCCTTGCTTCTGCCCGACCCCGTTCCACTGAAATGGTGGATCGCCGCCGCCCTGAGCGTCACCGCCATCGTGATGCTTAACCGGAACCCAGCAGGCGGCATGTCGGCCGATCGAGCGGCCTCTATCGGCCCCACCATCACGGCCGCCCTCGGCGCCGCCACCTCCTTTGCGTTTTTTGACGTATTGGTTCAAAAGTGGGCTTCGCTTTGGGGAGTGGGCCGTTTTCTCTCCATCAACTTCCTGCTGTTGACCGGCTGGTCGCTGGCGCTGGTTCCCGCATTCAGTGCTCCCTTGCGCCAGATCGCCCGGCCCGCCTGGCCGTGGCTGATCAGCGGTTCCACCGCACTCGGCCTGCAGGCGGCCGGACTCACCATTGCGCTCGGCACCTACGGCGATGCGACCGCCATCAATGTCGTCTACAGCTCCCGCGGCCTCTGGTCCGTCCTGGCAGTGTGGTGGATTGGACATTGGTTTAAAAACGAAGAGCAGCACTTGGGAGGCAAAGTCCTCCGGTTCCGATTCTGGGGCGCCGGGCTCATGTTGGTTGCCGTGGGTCTGGTGCTTGCCTGATCCGGATCGGATTGCATTCCTTTTTCTGTGGCCACCCCCATCCAGCGAGCGCCCCTCACATGAGCACCGAGCAACTCACCGGTGTGCTTGAGCGCATCATCTTCTCCAACGAAGAGAACCACTACACGATCGCCGAGTTCCGCACCGGCGACGGCGATGACAAGGTCACCATCACCGGCACCCTGCCGGGCGTGCAGTGCGGGGAGACCCTGCATCTCGACGGCGAATGGACGCGGCACAGCCAACACGGCCTGCAATTTAAAATCGCCAAGTTTCGCTCCACCCTGCCGTCCACCGTCTACGGCATTCGCAAGTACCTGGGCAGCGGTCTCGTACCGGGCATTGGCAAGGTCTACGCCAACAAGATTGTCGATGCGTTCGGCACCGACACCTTTCGCGTGCTCAGCGAGGAAAGCGCCCGACTGCGCACCGTGCCGGGCATCGGTAAAAAACGCGCCCTTTCAATCAAAGCGGCGTGGGACGACCAAAAGGCTTTTCGTGAGCTCTACATTTTCCTCCAGACTTACGGCGTGACCACGGGCCAATGCGTGAAGCTCAACAAGGCTTACGGCGCCGAGGCCAAGCGGATCCTCACCACCGAACCCTATCGAGTCGCCCGCGAAATCGACGGCATCGGTTTCAAGACCGCCGATAAAATCGCCATCAATCTGGGCTTCGCCAACGACGCCCCGCCGCGGCTCGATGCCGGCATCATCTACGCCCTCGAAACGCTGCAGGAGGAGGGTCACACCGCGATCCGCGAGGCTGACCTGGTGGCGCATGCGGCCGAGATGCTGGAGACCACCACGGATCGACTCGCTTCACGGGTGTCGGCGTTGGTCAAGGAGCACGCGCTTGCCTGTCACCACTCTTTGGATACGCCCGATCCGCTCCCGGGATCAGCGTTCATCCAGCTCCCCGTTCTCAACCGGGCGGAGCACAAAATCGCCGCGGTGGTGCAACGGGTTCAAGCCGTCCCGTCCGGTTTGCCTCCCGTCAAAATCGAAGCCGCCATCACTTGGGCGCAGGACAAGGCCGAGATCGTATTCGCCGCCAAGCAAGCCGACGCCATCCGCACCGCCCTGGCCAACAAAGCGAGCATTCTCACCGGCGGGCCGGGCACCGGGAAAACCACCATCCTGCGTGCGCTGGTCGATATCCTGCGCGCGAAAAAGGTGCGCCTGCACCTCGCCGCCCCCACCGGCCGGGCGGCCCAGCGATTGGCGGAGACCACCGGCGGCTTTGCCTCCACCATTCATCGGCTGCTCAAGTTCGACCCCGCCGCCGGACGCTTCACGACCAACGAAGACCATCCGCTCGCAACCGATTTTCTCGTCGTGGACGAGGCCTCGATGCTCGATACGCGTTTGGCCTCCGCCCTGCTGCAGGCGGTGCCGGCCGCCGCCCATCTCCTGCTCGTGGGGGACACCGACCAGCTCCCCTCGGTGGGCGCCGGAAACGTGCTGCAGGACTTGATCGCCACGCAGCATGTGCCCGTCACACGGCTCGACGTCATTCATCGCCAAAAGGGGCAAAGTGGCATTGTCACCACGGCCCACGCCATCAACGGCGGAGACCCCACGTTGCCGCCTGCCCAGCCCGAACTCGCCGGCCTGCAGGCCTGGAGCGACCTCAACTTCATCCCGGCTGAAGACCAACCGGACTGCGTTCGCAAGGTCCTCACCCTGTGTCGTGAGACACTGCCGAATCTACATCGCTGGCTCAAGCCCACGCAGGACATTCAGGTCCTTGCCCCGATGCACCGGGGAATCGCCGGCGTCGGCAATCTCAACTCCGCGTTGCAGGACGCCCTCAACCCCGGCCACCAGGGTTTGAAATTCCTCGGCGGAGAACTCCGCCCCCGTGACAAGATCATTCAACTGCGCAACAACTATGACAAGGGGCTCTTCAACGGCGATATCGGCACGGTTACGAGCGTTGACCTCAAAGCCGGGGCGCTGGTTGCGGACTTTGACGGGGAAAGTCATTCCTACGAGCGTGGCGACTTCAGCGAGCTTGCCCTCGCCTACGCCATCAGCATCCACAAGTCACAGGGCAGCGAATATCCCGTGGTGGTGATTCCATTGCTTAAAGCTCACTTCATGATGCTGCAGCGCAATCTGCTTTATACCGCGATTACCCGGGGAAAGAAAAAGGTCTACCTCGTCGGCGAACCCGCCGCCTACGCCATGGCCGTGCGCAACCACGAGGCCAAGGTCCGCAGCACCCACCTGCAACAGAAGTTGCTGAAGACAACATAATCTTGCCGTGTCAGATAGATGACCGGTGCCGCGTCCTAATCATCGCGGCACCGGTCGGTTTTTGACTCCTAAGAATCGGACAATCACCACTCTGGTCCGTTCATTGGAAATGCTGGCGAAGCATTTCCGTCGAGCCAACCCATCAAACCATATCATTGATTAAGATATCATTAATCTTTGGACATTGGAGCCTTGGCTTACTTCTCCGGGAGACCGGCGCCGTGTCCTAATCACCACGGCGCCGGTCCGGTAAGTTGATCCACCACTCGGACCAACAATTGAAGAGAGCCGGTCAGCTTCGCCCGAGCAGGCTCTTGAAAATCCCAGGCTTGCGGCCGACTCCCGTGACCATGGCAGGTTTGGCGAAAGCCTTGGGCGGCGGTAGCGGCAAACCGCGGCGACGCCGATCCAGGTCGTCGATCTGCTCCGTCAGATCACGCATGCGCGCTTCCTTTTGCCGAATCTGGCGGTCCAGGTCCGTGAGGACCATGCGTTCATCACGAAAGAGCGCCTGCTCGGCTTGAAAAGCCGCCTTGGCCCGGTCAAGCCGATCCCACTCGTATTCGAGTTCGCGGGAAGATCCAGCATGTTTAAATGACATCGGAGGCACTGACTCAGTCAAAGTCTGCTCGCGGCGGCGGAGGTCCGCTTCGACTTGGGCGAGTCCCTTTTTCTCGTTCTGCAGGAGATCCTGTTCTTCGCGCAGGCGTTGCCACTCGCGATCAAGATCATCCTCCTCGGATTTCACTTCCGCCAACTCCGCGGCAAAGGTCTTGCGCTCGCGGCGAAGATCCTCGCGTTCGACCCGGAGAATCCGCGCCTTTTCGTCTATCCCCGCCTGCGCTGCCTGAATGAGTTCACGCTCGACATGCAACTCGCGCAAACCGCGCCACAGGCGCTCCCGTTGGGCCAGGGTTTCCGGGTCGGCCGCAGGCACGGCGGACTCAGGATCGAGCTGCGCCAACGTGGCTTCGACTTCGGCTAATTCGGCGGCCGTGGGTTCACCCTCCACTTCCATGCCTAACAAGTTTTGGATACGGCGCAACAAGGGTTTTGGATCGGTGCGCAGCGGCAGGACATCGGTCAGGCCATGGCGGATGCCCTGCACGATCTGGGGCAGATTCAACTCCGGCAAAAGCATCACAATGGGCAAATCCGGCTGGGCATCCCGCAGCACGGGACAGATCGAAAAAATGTCATCGGTAACTTCGACGTGACCGATCAAGGCCAATGCAAAGGGTTCTCCTCGCAACCGCTCCACAACGTGTGGCGCGGGTTCAATCGCATGAACGCCCAAGCCGGCCTCAGCGAGCAACATGGTGAGCATTCGGCGCGTGTGCGCATCGGCATGCGCAAGCAATACGCGTTGGGGAGTCTTCATATCGGCGATAGGTTCCACGCTGCCGACCCTACGCCTCCTCCTCACTTACGCCATATCAAACGTGATCATAACCACCTATTTACTATGTGTTTACGAAATTTTCCTTTACGATTTATTAACGAACCCCAGTAGCCATCCAGCCCAGGGCTACGCGCGGAAGAGCACGCTTTCGCGCTCGAACATCTTGACGCACAACCACAAGGCGATCGCGGCATAGAAGACCTGGGAACTGAAAACCAGGACGATAAAGTGCCAGTTCCACACTCCGGAAAGCATCTCCTTGCAAACAAGACTCAAGCTGGTGATCGGCACCAATGCCGTGGTCCAGGTCAACTCGATGCCCGGCAACGTCCCCATGACCGCCGGCAGGATGACCACAATCATCAGCGGGGAAACGTAACTCTGCGCTTCCTTGAAGCTCTTGGCGAACAGAGAAACCGCCAGCAGTCCGGCCGAAAAGAGAACCGCCACCGGAGCGACCATACCGAATACGCCCACCATGCCCCAGGGATCGATCAGCATCACAAACCCTCCGCCATCGCCGCCGGCTCCACCGCCGCCGCCTTGGCCGGCGAAGAATTTTCCCGCTCCCACCGCGCTCACCACAAACATAACGAGCGATAAGGCCATCGTCGCAATCGACGCGGAGAGGGTCATGAGAAACTTGCCGAGCACAATGTTGAGACGATTCACCGGACTGCAGAGCAGCGTCTCCATCGTGCCGCGTTCCTTTTCGCCCGCCGTCAAATCCATCGCCGGGTACATCGCCCCGGTCATGCACAGGATGACCACGATGTAAGGGATGAATCCGCCAAAGGCATTGCCACCGACCTTCTCCGGCGGAGCCACGTTCTCACTCTTCACGTTGAACGGCTGGGCAATCGTCTTGGGAAGTCCTCGCTCCTCCAGGCCGGCCTCGACCACGCCTTCACGATAGTCGCCAAGGAAGGACCGCACTTCGTTCCGACCCATGTTTGATTTCATCTCCCCTTGGTAATGGTAGATCGTCACGTCGGGCGCGGTGTCCGATGCAATGCTGTCGGTGAATCCTTCGGGAATCTCCACCGCGACACGGATTTCCTTGTGGGAGATGCGGTCCTTGAAGTCGTCCGTTTCAGGCACGATTTCAAACTCCGCGTTCCCCTTGAGTTGCTCGACGAGGTCGGGTGCGTTGTCCGCCCCAATGATCATCACGGTGGAGGCCTCGGTCTCCGCTTTGGTGATGATCTTGGTCATTACAAACCCCGCGCCGAAGATAATCCCCGGAATCACGAGCGCCGGGATAAGAAAGGTGGTAATGAGGGTGCGTTTGTCGCGGAGCGTGTCGGTGAGCTCCTTGAGGTAAATCGTCTGGATGGCTTGCCAATTCATGGTCGTCTCAGGGGGAGGTTTACTTCTCGAGGGATTCCTGTTCCTCAAGCGCTTTGACGAGGGCGGCTTCACCACCGACGGCTTTCACAAAAATCTCTTCCATCTCGGTCTCGCCGTATTGCTGCTGCAGGCTCGGGAGCGTGCCTTCGGCGACAAGCTCGCCGTCGTGGATGATGCCGATGCGATCGCAGAGTTTTTCAATCTCGCTCATGACATGGGAGGAATAGATCACGGTCTTCCCCTCGTCGCGGCATTGGCGGACAAACTTCACGATCGCCCGGGAAGTCATCACATCGAGGCCAAGTGTGGGTTCGTCGAAAATCATCACCGCCGGATCGTGCACCAGCGTGCGGGCGATCGAGGTCTTCTGCTTCATGCCCGTGGAAAACTTGTCGGTGCGCCGATCGAGGAATTCATGCATATCGAGTTGGTCGGCGAGCTGTTGAATCCGGGATCTAATGCCGGCGTCATCCATGCCGTTGAGGCGGCCGAAGTAGGCAACCATCTCGCGAGCGGTCAGGCGGCCGTAGAGCGCGGTGCTGGCGGCCAAGAAGCCGACCTCGGCGCGAACAGCCTGACTTTCGGACACCACATCAAAGCCGGCGACCTTGGCCGTGCCACTGACCGGTTTCAGGAGCGTAGCCAGCATGCGCAGGGCGGTGGTCTTGCCTGCGCCGTTGGCTCCGAGCAGGCCATAGATTTGGCCGGGTTCGCAGCGGAACGAGACGTCATTCACGGCGCGCACCAGTCCACGCTTCTTATCCTTGAACGTCTTGGTAAGGTTGATCGCTTCAATCATGGGAGAAATGAGTTGAGGGTCAGAGGCTCATGCGCTCGCGGAAGGCCTGGGCCTGGCGCCGGCTGAGCTCGACTTTGGCACCGCCCTTGAGCTCCACCAGCAAACCGCCACTGAACCACGGTTCGATCTTCTCGATCCACTCGAGGTTGATCATCTGGCGGCGATTGGCGCGAAAGAAGTATTTGGGATCGAGGCGGGCTTCCATCGCGTTGAGTGACCGAAAGAGCTGCGGTTGGGCATCGTCGAAATGCACCCGAGTGTAGTTGCCCTCGCTTTCCAGCAAGCGAATGCGCTTCACCTCGACAAACCAGCAGTTGTCACCCTCGCGCACGAAAACCTTGTCCTCAGGGTGCAGCACCTCGGGCCGGGTCTCGGGGGCGGGTTGACCAACTCGCACCGAGAGGCGATCCAACGCCGCCTGCAGGCGCGCGGGGTCGACTGGTTTGAGCAAGTAATCGAGGGCGTTGAGCTCAAAGGCTTTGACCGCGAACTCGTCGTAAGCGGTGGTGAAGATAACCATCGGGGCGGGCGGCTCGAGTGTCTCCAAAAAATCCAGCCCGGTCTCGCCCGGCATCTGCACATCAAGGAAGAGCAAATCCGGCTTCAACTTCTTGAGCTGCTGGCGCGCCTCATCGGCATTGCCGGCTTCACCAACAATCTCGACTTGCTTTTGGTCCGCGAGAAGTCGGCGCAACTCGCCGCGTGCCAGGCGTTCGTCGTCAATCAACAGGGCTTTCATGGGGAAACGGCAGGGTTGAGGCTGCCGCGGGCGGGCAAGGAGCGGGAGCTGGGTGAGGTTGGCGGGGGCTCGGTGATGCGAGCTTCCGGAATCACCACGGTGGCCGTCACCTCGTTGGGGCCGGATTGAACCAAGTAGATGCGGGCCGTGCCCCCACACAACAGATGTAGGCGATCGAGCGCGTTGCGCAGACCCACCCCAGTGGAACGCCCCTCCGCCGCATCTTTTTGAGGCCGGTTCTTAAGGTGTCCAGGATTACGCACGTCGATAACCAAGTCATTTTCTTCGATGGTGGCATCAATCGCGATCTCACCTCCTTCTGGCCGGGTTGAAATCCCATATTTGACAGCGTTTTCGACCAAGGTCTGCAACAGCATGGGAGGAATCATGCGGTGCAGCGCTGAAGGCGAGATATTCAGCTTCAAACGAAGGCGCTCCTCGTGGCGCACCTGCTCCAGCGCCAAGTAGTCGTTCACAACCGCCAGTTCGTCCTCAAAGGACACGGTTCCCTTCATGCCTGACTGGAGCGAATAGCGCAGCATGTTGGCGAGCTGGGTGACCGCGCTGCGGGCACGCTGAGGATCCTCATCAATCAGGGCACGGACACTGTTGAGAGAGTTGAAAATGAAGTGTGGATTGACCTGGGATTTCAGAGCCCGCAGCTCGGCATCCTTGACCACCGCAGCCAGCCGCAGCCGTTCAAGCTCGGAACGATTGAAACGGTCAAAGACATGGTAGGCGAAGTAGATTACAAACCAAGTGAGGTAGATGAGTGTCCCGTTGAAAATGCTGATGCCCATGAGCACAAACGGGTTCAGCTTATCGGGGTAAGTCTCCCGCAGTATCCCGTAGTGCCAGCCGTAGCTTATGATTGTCCATACGATGGAGAGGACCAGCGCCAGGCCCAGGATGCGAGGCGCCAACCGTTTCCAACCCATGTTTTTCAGCCCCCATCGATGTACATACGGGCGGGAAAAGTGGGAAACCAGCAAACCTTGCAGACCAATCGCCACCAAGTGGACCATGTCCATGCTGGAATAACTCACTTCGCTGCTGTCCCGAAGCAGCAAAACGAAGACGAGCTGAAGGGAAACGAAAGCTCCCCATCCGAGAAGTTGGCACAGCACGTAGAGACGATCCTTCGCTCGCTGACGTTTGGCCTCGGCGGTGGCGTCCTGGAATGGGGGCTGAGAGTCGTTCACGCTGCCAACATACACCAAGTTCCCTCCGAACGGACAAACTTTGGACAAACGGCAACTGACGCGGGACGAGCGGGCAAACGCTTCCCCTGGCTCCATCCCGGGCCGACCGAGCAAACTCCTGCACCAGCAAAACCACCGGTTCGGCAACGATGTTGTGATTCTGAGGTGATGGCGTTTAGGTCGGGAATGATGAGCCAATCCACCCCTCGCATTGTTGTCCGAGCTCACGGTGGACCGCGTCAGCTGGAGATGGCCACGGTTACACTCGACGATCCGGGAGAAACAGAGGTGCTGGTGAGAAACGAAGCCATCGGAGTGAACTTCGTCGATGTGCAACACCGGATGGGAGGCTATTACCCGTTGGATCCGCCCTTCACGCCGGGTATCGAGGCGGTCGGCGTGATTGAAGCAACAGGATCCGGAGTGTTGGATTTTAAGGTGGGTGATCGAGTCGGGATCTTTGGCTGCATGCCCGGGATATACTCCCAGCGCCTGGTCGTTTCCGCCGATCAGCTGGTGGGCATCCCGGATGACATTTCCAGTGAAATGGCAGCGGCATCGCTGCTGCAGGGCACCACGGCTGCGTTGTTCACTCGCGAAGTTTATCCCCTCGCCGCCGGTGAATGGGTGCTGGTGCACGCCGCCTCCGGCGGAGTTGGCAGCATGCTGGTGCAAATCGCCAAACAGCTTGGAGCACGGGTTATCGGCATGGTTTCAACCCCAGCGAAAGCGCAATTCGCCCGCGCGTGCGGGGCGGATCACGTGCTCACCTACGGCCAGGACGAAGAGAGGGAAAGCATCGATATCCTCACTGATGGCGAAGGGGTGCACGTGGCCTACGATGGAGTTGGCCGAGCCACGTTCGACACCAGTGTCGCCGCCGTCCGAAAGCGCGGAACCGTCGTATTGTATGGGCAAACCAGTGGTCCCGTGCCGCCATTTGACGTCAATCGACTCTCGGGCATCACGGCCGGGAGTGGTCGCGGATCGCTCTCGCTGATTTGGGCGGCGGCCAGTCACTATACGGAAACTGCGGAACAACGGCGACGACATGCCGATCACCTGTTCCGTGGGATCAGAGAAGGGGTGATAGTCCCCCGCATCGCCGGGCGTTTTCCCTTGGCGGAAGCCGCCCGGGCACACGCTGAACTCGAGGCACGGCACGTGCAGGGGAAACTGTTGCTCATTCCTTAAGCCCCCAAAATCGATTCCCCCCTCGGGATACCGGCATTCACTTCTGACTTTTTACTTCAGCCTTCTTATCTAGTTTCTCTCCATGCCTTCTTCCCAAGTCGTTGTTGTCGGCAGCTTCGTGCAGGACCTCTGCTTCAGCTGTGATGTCTTTCCCCGCCCCGGCGAAACCCTCATGGCCACGTCGATGGCCGGCCCGGGGGGCAAAGGCTCAAATCAAGCCGTCGCGGCCGGTCGCGCCGGCGCCCCCACCCTTTACGTGGGCGCCATCGGCAACGACGCTTTCGGGCGCGACGCCAGGGCGTTCTACAAAAGCGAGGGCATCGGAGCAAAATGGGCGGTCAAGGAACGGCACCCCACCGGCTCGGCGGCCATTCTGGTCAATGCCGAAGGGCAGAACCAAATCCTCGTCTCACTTTCGGCCAACGCACGACTGTCAAAAAACGACCTGCCGGCGAAGTCGATCCGCGAGGCTGAAATCGTGATCACCCAGCTCGAGGCCAACCTAACCGCCGCGGCCGCGGCGATGAAGCTGGGGCGCGAGGGCGGAGCGCTCACCATCCTCAATCCCGCGCCCATGCGACCGGATTTCAAACCTGCCATCCTCAAGCATGTCGACATCCTCATTCCCAACGAGACGGAATTCGTCGAGCTGATCAATCGACTCCGGCCCGAAGGGAAAAAGAAACTGACTGAGACAACGCTGCTCAAGCTGCCCGCACCCAAGCTGCATCAGCTCTGCGGCACCTTTGGTGTGCCGGTCGTGATCGTGACCCTGGGGCAGCGGGGATGCTTTATTTCACGAGCGGACGGCTACCTGGAGGTGCCCGCCTTCAAAGTGAAGGCTGTCGACACCACGGGGGCGGGCGATGCGTTCGTCGGTGGATTCGCCGCGGGGCTGCTCGAAAATGAGGGCGACCTCGCTGCCGCCGCCCACCATGGTTGCGCCGTAGCGGCCCTCGCCGTGACCAAACCAGGCACCGCCCCCGCCATGCCCAAGGCCACCGCCGTGAAACGATTCCTCAAGCAACATTCCTGATCCCATGCAATCCTGGCTGCTCTTTCTTCTTCTTGGGCTCCTTTGCAATGTGCTGGGCATCTTTCTGCACCGGCAGGGAGCAGAAGGTGCGGCCATCACCCTGGTGGTCCTCGGCATCATTAACGTCGCGGTCTCCTTCGGCCTGCATTGGCGGAAGCTGAAGTCGACCGACGAGCAATAATCCATGGCCGGACTCAATCTTTGGCTTGGATTCGGCAACATCCTGTGTGGGGTGCTGTTTGTCGCGCTCGGGCTGCCCTTGCTGCGCGGAAAAGTGAAACGCAACAACTTCTACGGGGTGCGCTTCGCTGCCGCCATGAAATCAGACGAAACCTGGGATCGCTGGAACCGCATCGGGGGCCGCTATCTTGTGATTTGGGGAGCAGTCATCGCCGGGCTTGGTTTCATTTGCCTGGTCTTCCCGCCGCTCGCCGGACTCTGGATCTGGTTCTTCGGCCTCGCTCCACTACTGTCGGTGATCGGTTGTGTGCAGACCTACCTGGCCGGAAATCGCAGCGACTAGATAGCGTCCTTCCCGCTTCGTTTAACGATCCGGGGATTGGCCTGGGGCGGGCTCGCTAAGGGACCGGCTCACTGCTTCGCTTCTGTCCACCATGGCTTCCCCCAACGCCGCCCCCATCGCCCCGGAAGATCGTATCCCCACCAAACAAAAGGTCGCTTACGGTCTCGGCACCGTAAACGACATGTGGGGCAACTGGCTCTACCCCACCATGGTGTGGCCGGTATTCAATATTTTCCTACACGTCTCGCCTTCCCTCGTCTCGACCGCCCTGCTCATCAACCGGCTGGTCGACGCCGTCTCCGATCCGTTTTTCGGCTGGGTCTCCGACAACACCCGTTCGCGGTGGGGTCGACGACGGCCGTTCATCCTGGTCGGATCGATCCTGGCCGGCCTGGGACTGCCGATGCTGTTTATGGTTCAGCCCGGATGGTCCGAGCAGGCCTACTTCTGGTATATGATCATTTCCTCGGGGGTGTTCATCACCATCGTGAGTTGTTTCAACATGCCCTACCAGAGCTTGGGCAACGAGCTGACCCCGTCGTATCAGGAGCGCACCAGCCTGTTCTCCTACAAGGGCGCAATTCAAAAACTGCCCGAGATCGGGATGTTCTTTGCCGCGGCGTTCATGACGTTGAAAATCTTCAACGACAGCAGCGGCGAGCCCGACATTCTCAAGGGGGCCCGGGTTTATACGATGATGTTGGGAGCGCTGATGATCGTCGTTGGCATAATCATCTTCTGTGTGGTCAAGGAGCGCTACTACGAGCGCCTCGTGGTCAAGCAGACGCAGCGCACCAGCCTGATGGAAACCATCTGGGAATGCCTGAAAGTGCAGCCCTTCCGCGCCCAACTCGCCATGGCCCTGGCCTATGGGCTCAGCACCAGCATGCTTGGCTCGCTGGGCTACTACCTGACCGTGTTCTACGTGTGCGAAGGTGACGTCGCGCTGGGTTCCAAATGGAATTTTGCCATGGGCCTGGCCAACATGGGTATCGGAGTGCTGGGCGTGTTCTTTTTCAACCGAGTGGCCCATCGTTTTGGCAAGCGCGGAGCCATGTTTGCGGTGCAGTCGATCGGCATCGGCGTCTTCCTCTCGTCATGGTTCCTCTACAACCCGGAGATCAAGTGGCTGCAGTTGTTGGCCGCCGGTTCGATCTCATTCATCGCCGGTGGCTTCTGGATGCTCTACAGCGCCCTCGGTGCCGACGTGATTGATTACGACGAACTGCGATCGCACAAGCGTCGAGAAGGTGCGTTCGCCGCCTGCGGCACGTGGATCATGAAACTCGGCCTGGCCCTCGGCATCGGCATGTCCGGGTTTGCCCTGGAATCAACCGGTTTCGATGCCACGCTCGGGGCGGACCAAGCTCCCGGGGCGCTGACCGGCATCCGCATTTGGTTCATGGCCGTGCCCATCGGCGGACTGCTGGTGGCGATGATCGGCCTGTGGCGTTTCCCGCTGACCCCCAAACGCATGGCCGACATCCGCACCCAATTGGAAGAGCGACGGGGCAAGGTTTAGGCCCAGCGGGGATTCGTAACGCACAAAGTCAGTCGCACGACTTTCACACTTTTGTACGTGTGAAGATTACCGACGTGCCATAAGTCAAACCCCGATGATGATCCGCGTTGGCATATTGATCTGGGTGCTTATCCTGACCATCAGTGGCGCGCCGGCGGAGCAGACCTTCTACAAAGGCAACACCCACGCCCATTCGCTCTGGAGTGACGGCAATGATTTCCTGGAGATGGTCGTCGATTACTACCATCGCCACGACTATGACTTCGTCGCCGTGAGCGATCACGACATCCTTGCGCGTGATCGCCGATGGATGGCCGAAAGTGCCATCCACGCCCGCCAGACGGGGAGCGGGCCGAGTGCGATTGAGAAGTGTGTCGCCCGGTTTGGGCCGGATTGGATCACATGGGAAACCGTCGGGGGAAAGACTGGAGTTGTGCTCAAGACGCTGGCCGAGGTCCGGGCACAATTCGAAAGCCCCGGCGAGTTTCTCATTCTGGAGGCGCAGGAAATCTCCGATCAATCCAACACGGGGCCCGTGCATATCAATGCCTTGAACCTGGCCCGCTTGGTCCCAACCAAAGATGACACAACCCGGCCCGCCGTGGAAGTGATGCGGGAGCTTTTGCAGGCTGTGATCGCACAGGAAAAAACCACGGGGCGCCCCATCCTTACGCACCTCAATCATCCCAACTTTCAATGGGCGATCACCGCCGAGGACTTGGCGACCGTGACCGAGGAACGTTTTTTTGAGGTCTACAACGGACATCCGTCGATCAATCACCTCGGAGACGAGACCCGCCCCGGCAACGAAGTGATCTGGGACATCGCCAACACCCTGCGCCTCACGAAACTGGACAGCGATCCGCTCTTCGGCGTGGCCACTGATGACTCCCACCATTATCATGGCGGGAACGTTTCTCCGGGGCGGGGATGGATTCAGGTCGCCGCCACCGAACTCACCCCGGAAGCACTGATCACGGCCATGCGGGCCGGGGACTTTTATGCGTCTACCGGTGTTGAGTTGCACCACTTCTCATATGATCCGGAAACGCGAATACTCGATTTTTCCATCAAATCGGACGGTGACACCCGGTTCCGCAGTGAGTTGATCGGCACCCGCCGGGGCTACGACAAAGTGGATGGGACCGCCAGGATTGGCGAGGTGTTTGCCTTCTCGTCGGATCGCCACGTTCGGTTTTCCGTTCCGGTCGATGCGCTTTATGCGCGGGTCACTATCACTGCGACTTCGCCTCACCCCAACCCATCCTTCGATTTTCAAACCAAGCAGGCCTGGCTCCAGCCCGTCGGGTGGCGCTAGCACGGTTCCCCGGGAGTCCGACAAGTCGGTCCGCGTCATCCCTCCCGTCTCGACCCGGCAGGGGGCGACTGCTGAAACGTAACCAAGGTGTAGCACGCATATCGGACATCCCGGTTGAAATAAAATCAACCCCGCTCACTCTTAGGAGATAGAGAGTACGCCCACCACCGCTCCGACTGGATGGCACGGACGCCCTCCTGCCGCTTCATCCCCTTTTCTCCCCTGCCATGCGCGCCCACGCCGTTTCCGGCTTCTCGTCACTCGCCGTTAATCAACCCACCCACGCGCTGGTCGAAGGAGTCGATCTTGTTGTGACGCGCTACGGGGAATCCGAAGACGAGTTTTCCGTGCTCTACGGCCGCTGCGCCCACCGCGGGGCCCTGCTCGCTGACGGTCACGTGGACGGCCACAACCTGATCTGCGGCGTCCATAACTGGGATTTCCGCGTCGATACCGGAGTATCCGAATACAACAATGCCGAGGTCTTGGAAAAATTCACGGCCTGGGTGGAAGACGATCAAATCATGGTCGATGCGGATGAGATTGCGGCTTGGGCCGCGGATCATCCACAGCCGTTCAATCGCACGGAATACCTCGGTGCGTATGCCGACACCCACCCGGTAAGCGAAGAAGACCGCGTCAGCGAAATCCAGCACCTCGCCAAGCACGGCTTGTCGCAGTGGGGCCATCACGGGGCCAGTGCCGCCATGGGCGTGCCGCGCACCGCCGTGCCGCGGTGGGACGACATTCAGGTGCTCACCGCCCAGCTCCAGAGACTGCCGCTGTTCGACGACGAACCGGTCGACACCAAGGTGGTCATTGGTCCCAAAGCCAAGAAGTCCCTCGAGCTGGAGATTCCGCTTTTTGTATCCGACATGTCATTCGGCGCCCTTTCCCAGGAAGCCAAGACCGCCCTGGCGCGCGGGGCTGAAATGGCTGGCACCGGGATTTGCTCCGGCGAAGGGGGCATGTTGCCGGAGGAACAAGCGGAGAACCGCCGCTACTTCTACGAACTCGCCAGCGCCCGGTTTGGCTACTCCGACGACAAGGTGGCAAAAGCCCAGGCCTTCCACTTCAAGGCCGGGCAGGGCGCCAAGACCGGCACGGGCGGGCATCTGCCCGGCAACAAGGTTGTCGGCAAGATCGCCGAAGTGCGTGGCCTCGAACCCGGCACCGCTGCTATTTCCCCCCCACGCTTCGCCGACCTGAACAAGGCCGAGGACTTTGCCGCCTTGGGCGATCACGTTCGAGAGCTCACGGGCGGTATCCCGATCGGCTTTAAGCTGTCCGCTCAACACATCGAGAAGGACATCGACTTCGCCCTCGAGGCCAAAGCCGACTACATCATTCTCGATGGCCGCGGCGGCGGCACCGGGGCGGCCCCCACTCTTTTTCGGGATCACATTTCCGTGCCGACCATCCCGGCCCTCGCCCGGGCGCGGCGCCACCTCGATGCCTGTGAAGCCCGGGGCGTGACGCTGATCGCCACCGGCGGTCTGCGGACCGCTCCCGATTTTGTGAAAGCCCTGGCCCTTGGGGCGGATGCGATCGCCGTGTCCAATTCCGCCATGCAGGCCATCGGCTGCATCGCCATGCGAGCCTGCAATACCAACAACTGTCCCGTTGGCATCGCCACGCAAAAGGACCACCTCCGGGCCCGCCTGGAAATCGCGGCATCCGCCACCCGGCTCAAAAACTTCTTCCTCGCCAGCACTGAACTCATGCAAGTGCTCGCGCGGGCATGCGGCCATCGCCGACTGCGCGACTTTTCCATCAACGATCTTTCCACCTTTGACGAAACCATGGTCCGCCTCACCGGCATTCCGTGGGCCGGGGGCGGAACCCTCTAAACTCACAATTTCCCAACATCATGTCCGATTCCACTTCGTCCGACCTCGTATGGCATAAAGTCCTCGAATCCGACACCCTGCCGCCCGGCCGGGTCACCACGGTGGCCGTGGGCACGCAGACATTTGCCGTTTCCAATTTTCAGGGAAAATACGGCGCCCTCGACAACGCCTGCCCGCACCAGGGTGGACCACTGGGCGAAGGCTCCATCGAGGACGGCGCCGAAGGCCGTTGCTGGCTGCGCTGTCCGTGGCATGGCTGGGACTTCGATCCCCTTACCGGTGAATCTCCCGGCGGCCACGGTGATTCGCTTGCCACCTTCCCCATTGAGGAGCGCGAGGATGGCATTTACCTCGGGCTCGAACCCGAAACAACCCGGGCGCGCAGCAATTCCGACGTGATCGCTGAAACCATGGTCAACTGGGGAATCAAGCAGGTCTTTGGCATGGTGGGGCATTCGAATCTCGGCATGGCCGACGCCCTGCGCATCCAGGAGGAAAACGGCAACCTCACGTTCTACGGCATCAGACACGAAGGCGCCGCCTCGTTCGCCGCCTCCGCCTATGCCAAGCTCACCGGTCGCCCCGCCGCTTGCTTCGCCATCGCCGGCCCCGGTGCCACCAACCTCATCACCGGCCTCTACGATGCCAAGGTCGATCGGGCACCGGTGCTTGCCCTCGCCGGCCAGGTGGACGCCCAGGTGCTCGGCCCAGGGGCCTTCCAAGAGGTCAACCTGATGGGGGCCTTCAACGATGTCTCCGCCTTCAATCACACCGTTTTTGCCGACTCCAAGCACGGCGAGCTCACCAGCTTGGCTTTGAAGAACGCCGTGCTCACCCGCAATCCGGTTTCACTGATCCTGCCCAACGCGGTGCAGGAGATCGACAATCCCGACGGCGTGGCCGGTTCTCCCGAAGGCCGCGTCGCCGATTTGACCATCGCTCCGCCCGCCGCGGTGGTGGAGCAGGCCGTCGCCAGGATTCGCGAGGCCAAGCACCCCATCATCATCGTCGGCCACGGCGCCCGTTTCCACATGGAGGCCATCATCGCCTTTGCGGAAAAAATGCACCTGCCGGTGCTGACGACCTTCAAGGCCAAAGGCCTGATCGCCGACGACCATCCCCTCGGTTGCGGCGTGCTCGGTCGCTCCGGCACGCCGATCGCCAGTTGGTTCATGAACGAGTGCGACCTGATCCTGGCAATCGGCACATCGTTTTCCAACCACACCGGCATCGCCTCCTACATCCCGACCATCCAGATCGACTTTGATCCCATGCACCTCGGCAAGACCCACGCCATTGACCTGCCGGTTTGCGGTGAGATCGGCCGCACGGTCGCACTGCTGGGCGAGGCCTTCCCGGACGGCGGGCAACGTGAAGGTATCGAGGCCGAAGTCGCGGAACGCTGGGCCATTTGGCGGGAGGAGAAGGCCAGCCGTGTCGCCGACGACGAGACCCAGGGCATCGGCGCGGCTGCGGTTTTCGCCGCCATGAATCGCGCTTGCCAGGACAACGCCATCATCGCGGCGGACGTCGGCAACAACACGTATTCATTCGGTCGATACTTTGAATCCTCCGGCCGCCAGGCCGTGCTGATGTCGGGTTACCTCGGTTCCATTGGATTCGGTTATCCCGCCGCCATGGGCGCGTGGACGGCGACCCAGGAAGATGATCCGGCCTTCAAGGACCGTCCCGTCTGGGTGGTCACGGGTGATGGCGGTTTCGGCCAATACATGATGGAGGTGCTCACGGCCGTGAAGTATGGCATGAACCTCACCCATGTGCTGCTCCACAACGGCGCCATTGCCAAGATCGCGAAGGAACAACGGGCCGCTCACTTCGCCGTCTGGAAGACCGATCTGCACAACCCGAACTTTGCCGAATACGTGAACCTGTGCGGTGGCAGGGGCATCCGGGTAAGCGATTCCAGCCAACTCGGTGCGGCCATGGCCGAGGCCCGTGACTACCCCGGCCCGGCCCTGGTCGAAGTCATGACCGACCCCGCGCTGGTATAGATCAAGGATTCGCCTCATGGACACAATCGTCACCATCGCCCTCGGCATAATCGCCGCCTACCTCGGAGTCGGCCTGCTGTTTGCCTTGCCGTTTGTGTTCATCGGAGTGGCGAAGATCGATGCCCCGGCCGCATCCGCCGGCTTCTGGTTTAAGCTGATCCTCATCCCGGGATCCACGGTGTTTTGGCCGCTGCTGCTCAAACGCTGGCTCCGGGGCGAGCCTCCTCCCGTTGAGCACAGCGCCCACCGCACCTCCGCCCAAAGCCCACCCCATCCCTGATGCAATCCTCCCACCGCCGCCGCCATCGTCGATTCTGGCTGGTTCTGGGACCACTCCTGATCCTGGCCGTCATTCTCTCCTACACGACCCGCCCGTTCTGGCCGGTAAACGAACCCAAACAACCGGTCACGGAGGAGACCCGGCCATGAGCCACGGCTACCAACTCGTCACGTGGACACCGTTCAAAAAACGCTACGACCAATTCCTGGTTGGAGTAGTGGTCGCCGGCATCGCGGTGTTTGGGGGCGTGACGTTCGCGCTAAACCCGTTGGCCAACCCGGTCCAGGTGCTGATGCGGGCATTCGGCTTGGTCGCCATCGTGCTGTTGCACGTGATTCTTGCCATCGGACCTTTGGCGCGGATCGACAAACGTTTTTTGCCCCTGCTCTACAACCGACGCCACCTTGGCGTCATGATGTTTGCGCTGGCCTTCATTCATGGCGCGATCGCGACGTTTTGGTATCACGCCCTGGGCACGCTTAATCCGTTCCTGAGTGTCTTCCTGAGTGATTGGGGATCCCACCCCGGCGCGTTCCCGTTCCAAGCCTTTGGCGCCGTCGCCTTGATGATCCTGTTCGTGATGGCGGCGACCAGCCACGACTTCTGGTTGGCCAATCTGACAGCCCCGGTATGGAAGTCGCTGCACATGATGGTCTACGTCGCCTATGCACTGCTCGTGGTGCATGTCGGCTTTGGTGTGCTGCAGGCCGAAACCTCCCCCGTCTACCTCGGGATTCTCGCCACCGGCGTTGTCATCCTGACCGGCCTCCACCTCAAGGCGGGCCGGACCGAGACCGCCGCGGACGCGTCGGTTGCCTCGCCGGTCGAGTCCGACGGTTTCGTGCGCGTGGCGTCCCTGGCCGACCTGCCGTTAAACGAAGCGGTGTCCGCCTGCCTGAATGGTGACCGGGTTGCCGTGCTGCGCTATGAGGAAGACGGGGTGGAGAAGCTTTCAGCGCTCTCGGGCATTTGCCAGCACCAGAACGGTCCGCTGTCCGAGGGCAAATATGTGAAAGGTTGCCTTACCTGCCCGTGGCACGGCTACCAATACCAACCCGACACCGGTGCATCGCCCCCGCCCTTCACTGAAAAGGTGCCGACCTTTCGCCTTCGGGTCAGCGACGGCGACGTCTTTGTGCATCCCACTCCCTGCCCTGCCGGCACGCGGGTGGAACCCGTCACCCTCAACTGAACCCTGATTATGTCCGACAAAACATTCTTCATCGGTTGGGAGGAAAACCCGGCTCCCGCGGCGGTTAAAAAATGTCGGACCTGGGCTCTCGCGGCAGGGGTCGCCGGGCTCGTGCTCCTGGGTGGTGGAGCGGCGCTGCAACAAGGATTCAAAACCACGGGGTCCTGGGATTTCACCGAGAAGACGTTTGCCGGCATCCTGGTGGCCGAACCTTACCCCACCCTGATCACCGACGAGGGGATCTTCTATCTCGTGCGACAGAACAAGGAGGCGATTCGCACGCCGGAAGTGGAGCCCCTGCATCTTTCACCCATCACCGTGCGGGGCTCGGTCATCTCTGATGCCACCCAGCCGGTTGCGATGATTGCCCTCACCGGGGTGGAGGCGATCACCCGTGAAGAGGCCCGCGGCGAGGATCCCATGAGGCTCGCCCGCGCCTCGGACCCCGTAACCCTGCGTGGAGAAATCGTGGACTCCAAATGTGCCTTCGGCGCCATGAATCCCGGCGTGCTCAAGCCGCACCGGGCCTGCGCCATCGCCTGCCTCGCCGGGGACATCCCTCCGGTGCTGGTGGTCCGGCATGAGGGTGGCACCAGCGCGACCCACTATCTCCTGGTCGACGAGACCGGCCACCCGATGAAGGAAACCGCCCTCGAGTATGCCGCCCTTCCGATTGAGATAACGGGCATCGTGACCACGGTGGGAGACTGGCATATTCTCCACGCCGCTCCTACGGCGATTTCCCTGCTGCGGTGACGAACCGTGCCCTTGGCGCGGCCGCCGGGCGGCATTTCCATTGAGGTGGTTGATCACGTCACCATGATGGCCGTTCGACCATCATGCGTGTGTTGATTCTCCTCTTGATCGGGATGGGGCTGGTTCCGCTGTCCGCCCATCCGTCTCATTCGCTTCCCGCCGAACTTCCCGTGCCCGATCGCGTGCCGGTGGCGGAAGACATCCCCTACCCGGGCACCCTGACCATCGAGGTCGACGCAACCGACCTGCTGCAGCGCATCTACCGGGTCCGACAGACGGTGCCCGTGGCAGGACCCGGGCAGTTGACCCTGATGCTGCCCAAGTGGATTCCCGCCAAACACCGGATTGCCGGCTCGATCCGGGCCTTGGCCGGACTTACCATCCGAACCGGTGACCAAGTCGTGCCCTGGCACCGCGACGACGTGGAAGTGTATGCATTTCACGTGGACGTGCCGACTGGGGCGACGGAGCTGGCGCTGGAGTTCCAATTCCTTTCGCCAACGTTGTCCGACCAGGGGCGCATTGTGACGACACCCGACATGCTCAACCTGCAGTGGTGGGACATGGTCCTGTATCCGGCTGGTTACTACACGCGACGGATTCGGGTCGAGCCGAGTGTGACCCTGCCGGCGGATTGGTCGGCGGCCACGGCCCTGGATCTCCGCGAACGCGACGGCGGACGCTGGATTTACAAGACCACCACCATTGACGAACTGGTGGACAGCCCGATGTTTGCCGGACGGCACTACCGATTGGAGGTTCTGACAGAGGACGTGAACCTGCACCTCTTTGCCGATCACCCCAGTGAGCTTGAGGCGACGGAAGAGCACATCGCCCAGCATCGCAATCTCGTGCACGAAGCCCTCAGCCTGTTTGGCGGACGCCACTACGAGCAATATGAGTTCCTCGTCGCGATCAGTGACCAACTCGGCAGCATCGGACTGGAACACCAGAGTAGCTCAGAAAACCAAGTGGACCCGGGCTACTTCACGGACTGGAAGGGAGCCGTCTACGACCGCGACCTGCTCGCCCACGAACTGGTGCACAGCTGGAATGGCAAATACCGTCGCCCTGCCGACATGTGGACGGCAGACTTTCGCACCCCGATGCGAGGCAACCTGCTCTGGCTCTACGAAGGGCAAACCCAGTTTTGGGGCTACATCCTGGCCACCCGGGCCGGACTCATGACCACGGAGGAAACCCTCGGCATGCTCGCCGCGACGGCGGCGCGCTACAATCACCGCCCTGGTCGTAATTGGCGGACGCTGGCGGACACCAGTCTCGATCCGGTCGTGGCATCCCGCCAGCCTCGCGGTTGGACCAGCTGGTCACGCACCGAGGACTACTACAGCGAAGGCCTGCTGGTTTGGCTCGATGCCGACAGTCTGATTCGCGAGCAGACCGACGGCGCAAAATCGCTGGATACCTTTGCGGCCAACTTCTTCGGCGTAAACGACGGCGACCTGGGACAATTGACCTACACCTTTGAAGACATCGTGGCGGAGTTGAACAAAGTGCTGCCCCACGATTGGGAAAGTTGGCTCAACCAGCGCGTCCACCAGCTCGCACCGCAGGCCCCACTGGACGGGCTTGGCCGCGGCGGCTACCAACTTGTGTATGTCAACGAGCGGCCGGCCTACTTCAAAACATCGGAAGGTAAGTTCAAATATCTCGAACTGTCCTACTCGCTCGGCCTGCAGGTCAGAAACTCCGGCGAAGTGCGTGACGTGATCTGGGACAGCCTGGCGTTCGATGCCGGCCTCGCCAAGGGTCACAAGATACTCGCCGTAAACGGCCGTGCGTTTGACCCCAAGGTCGTGCGCGAGCTGCTCAAATCCAAGTCGTCGCCCCTCAAACTGTTGATTGAAGCAGGCGAAGTGTACCGGGAAGTGGAAATTGAATACACCGGCGGCCTGCGCTACCCAACGCTGGAGAAAATTGACGGCGAGACCACCGGCTGGTTGGACGTGCTCCTGGCCCCCACGGCACCAACCAAGGAGTGAAACGTTGCGGCCATTCCGCGATCCCCCGGCCGGTGACCTCACGCTTGCTCACCTGCGTAATCTCGGACCCAAATCAGCAGCCATGCTGGCGGGCATCGGCATAACCGACCGCGAGCAACTCGCCCGGGCCGGGGCACTCGAGGCATGCCGTCAACTGCGCGAATCCGGACACTCGGTTTCGCTCAACATGGCTTACGCGATCGAAGGCGCCCTCATGGATGTCGACTGGCGGGACCTGCCCGCAGATTTTCGCCGCAACCTGCAACGGGAGTGGCAACGGCTGGACAAAAAAAGCCCGCCGAATCGACGGGCTTAGCAAACCTTCGGGTTACCGACCGCGCGGAACGGGAGCGGGCAACGGCATCGGACGGTTGATGGGCGGGCGCGGGGGACGCGGCGGAACGATCACCGTGGGCGGCCGGTAACCCGGGCCATACCAGGGACCACCGTAGAACCCGTCGTAATAGCTCACGCCCATGTAGACCGAGCTTCGCCCCGGAGGCGAAGTCGAATAAGGTGAACTGGAGCAACTCGCGAAAGCCAGGGCGATTGCCCCAAGGCCGGCGAGGATCATGCACTTTTGAACAAGAGTCTTCATTGCGATGCCTCCTCCGATTGAAATTCACCCTGGGCCAACGCGAAAACCGCGCCGGTCTGGTCGGCCAGCACGATCACCTGCATGCCGCCTTCAAGCTCGGTCATTTCGATGACCGTGCGGGCGCCTAGCCGTCGGGCGAGCCTGGCTTTGCGTTCGATGTCGCCGACGCGGAAAAACGGCACCCAGGTCGGGGATGCGGTGGTCCGCTCGGGCATCGGGCTGATGCTGCCGCGGGTCACCCCGTCGGCGCTCAGAAGAATCGCACTTTGTCGGCCGGGAGCTGAGTCTACGCCGGCAACGCTTTCATAGAACGACGCGACACCCGTGGGATTGTGGGCAAAGAGATTAAACCACAGCAGGCCCCCTTCGCCAATTTCGGCGTCGGGCGGATCGCCCGAGGTGGAATTCATCAACCCAAAGAGTGCTCCCTCGTTGTCAGCCGCAAACACGTGCCAACCACGATCAGGCAACATCACCGGTCCGGCCAGCAGCCGGCCACCGTTGGCTTTCACGGATTCAGCCGCTTGGTCGAGGTTGCGGGACGAAAAATAGGCCATCCAGCGGGCGGAGGGACGCCGGTCCTTGCGGTTGGGTCCGCGGGCCACGCCCACCACCGGACCGTCGGCATTGGCAAGCACCACGTATTTTCCGCCTTCATCGGTATAGGTGCGGGGCGTCCAGTTGAACAGGGCGGCGTAGAAGCGCGCCGTCTGGTTCGGGTCGGTCGTAATAATGTCGGCCCAGATGATCTTGCCGGGCAGGCGTTCGTCACCGGGAGGTTGGACCAATGATGGGATGCGCTTGGGCGCGGCCAAGGCAACCGAGGCACCAAGCGCCATCAACAGCAGGGGCATTAAACGAGGCACCATGAGAGAATTCGATAGGGATTGAACGATGCGCGGATGAGGGTCCCAAAATCGGGGTCGCCGATTCCCTGCTTCCGCTTTCGGGATGTCAATCCCGCGCTCGTGCGCGGACTTGTATTGCCCCCTTACTTGCCCCTCACTCGGCGGTTTAACTCATGAAAACCCATCCTCGCCTCCTTTCCTGTCTGCTCCTGGTTGGCTTCCCGCTGCTGTTCAGCGCCTGCCAGAAAGAGCCGGCTCAATCCACCGCTCCTGCACCCGCGGAAGCCCCGGCCGCCGACAACGCTGCGGTGAATACCGAAGTCACCCTCGAAACCCTCGACCAACGCGTGAGCTACGCCGTCGGCCGGAATTTTGGCAACCAGATCCGCAATGACCAACTCGTCGATGTGGATGCCAACGCCGTGATCGCCGGCCTGCGTGATGCCCTCTCCTCGGCGGAAGCCAAAATGACCGATGAGGAAATCAATCAAGCCTTCACGGAAATCCGCGCTCGCGCCCAGGAAGCCCAGATGTTGGAAGTGAACGCCGAAAAGGAACGCGCCGCGCAATTCCTCGCCACCAACGGTCAGCGCTCAGAGGTCACCACCACCGGGTCTGGTCTGCAGTATGAAATTCTGGTCGAAGGTGACGGACCAAAGCCCACGCCGGATGACAAGGTAAACGTGCATTATCATGGCACCCTCATTAACGGTGACGTCTTCGACAGCTCCCTCCAACGCGAACCGATTTCGTTCCCCGTCACGGGTGTGATTGCCGGTTGGGTGGAAGCCCTTCAGCTCATGCCCGTGGGCTCCAAGTGGAAGCTCTACATCCCGTCCGACATTGCCTACGGCGACCAAGGCCGTCCGCCCAAGATCCCCGGCGGCGCCACGTTAGTATTCGAGGTTGAGCTTCTCGGCATCGAGAAACCACCCAGTGACAACAGCTAACAACTGGTCTTTCCGACCCGGGTTCGTTCACGACGGCCCGGGTTTTTCATTTGGCGTTTGCGCACTGGCCGGGACGCGTAAGTTGGAGTCATGAAGTTCGTCCTGCTGCTCGCCATTGCTTTTGTGCTGCTGCTCGTGGTCCAATCCATTTATGCTGCCAAAGCCACCAGTTCTGCTGTCGAAGCCATGGAACCCGCGGAGGCCGCCGCCCAAGTGCGAAGCGGAGAAGCCTTGTTGATCGATGTGCGTGAACCCGCGGAATGGAAGGGCGGCGTCGCCGCCCCGGCCTACTTGCTGCCCCTCAGTGACCTGCGGGGCGACCGCACCAAGTGGGCGCATGTGCTCGAAGACGCCGGTGACAAACCCCTGCTGCTCTACTGTCGCTCCGGCAACCGTTCCGGGCAGGCCGCCGCGATCCTGGCAGAGGAAGGCTTCCAAGTCGCCAACATCGGTGGCTTCCGGGATTGGCAGGCCGCCGAACTGCCCACGCGCCAACCCGACGAACCCGCCGGTAACGAATGAGCCGCCTTGGTTCCCTGCTGTTCGTCGGTACGGCTCTGTTGCTCCTTGGAGCGTGCAACCGCACCTCCCCGGTCGATGCCGCCCGGGCCGAGAACAAGCTGCTGATTACGGTTGGACCGGAACCGTCCTCTCTCGATCCTCATCGAAGCACGGGTTCCCCCGAGAGCTTCATCATGTCGGCGCTCTGGGAGCCTCTCATTGATTGGAACGAAGACGCCTCCGGATTTGTGCCGGCGGCCGCGGCGGATTGGGAGATTTCGGAGGACGGTCGCACCTACACCTTCCATCTCCGGCCCGAAGCCAAGTGGTCCAACGGCGACCCGGTAACGGCCCGCGATTGGGTGGTATCGTTCCAGCGGTGGCTTACTCCTTCCATGGCGGCCGAGCTGGGCAACTTTGCCGACCCCATCGTCGGCGCATTTGACTACCGCACCGGCCGGAATCCGGACCCCAGCTCATTGGGTATCCGTGAAATCGATACATACACCCTGGAGATCGAGCTCGTTGAACCGGATGTCATGTTCATCGATCGGCTGCCCAGCTATCCCTGGTTTCCGGTGCACCAACCCAGCGTGACGGCCGTCGGCGATTTTCACGACCCCATGACGAATTTCATCCGTCCGGGAGTGCTCGTCTCCAACGGCCCCTACCGGCTCTCCGAATGGCGCCATGACCAATTTGTGGAAGTCACCCGCAACCCGCACTACCACGGCGAGACCCGCTTGGAGGCCATTCGCTTCCTCGCCATGGGCAACCTTGACGTGGAGGAGCGCGCCTACCGGTCCGGTCAATTGCATATCACCAGCGGCGTGCCTGCGTCCAAAATGGACGGCTATCGCGAAGCCGGTGATCCCGCCTTTTTGAACTATCCCCGGGTTGGTTCCCGCTACCTGATGGTCAACACGCAACGACCGCCGTTTGATGACGTTCGGGTTCGGCAGGCTTTCGCCATGACGCTCAACCGGGAAAAACTTGTCGGAATCGTGCTGCGCACGGGCGGCCAACCCGGCTACGCCATGATCGGCCAGGTGTCCAACCGGCATGAACCTTCCATCTTGATAGAGGAATCGGTGGAAGAGGCTCAGGCTTTGCTGGCGGAGGCGGGATTCCCGGGAGGCGAAGGACTCCCTTCGGTGGAATTCCTTTACAACACCAGCGACCGCAATCGCGAAATGGCCGAAGCGATGCAACAAATGTGGCGCGCGAATCTCGGCGTGCCTGTCTCGATCATAAACCAAGAGTGGAAGGTCTTCCTCGATACGAGAATCCAGGAGGACTACCAAATCTCTCGCGCTGGATGGCTGCCCTTTTCGCCCGAACCCGCCGAACTTTATGAGTTGGCCCACGGTGATTCACCCAACAACCAAACCGGATGGCGCAATCCTGAATACGACGGTATCCTCAATCAGGCCCGGCGTGAAATGGATCTCACCAAACGCCGGCAGCTCTACGATCAGCTCGACCAGATACTGGCTGATGAGATGCCTCTCATCCCTATCGGATTTTACGCCCGGGCCAGACTGGTCGACCCCAGCGTGGACGGATGGCCCACCAACGCCCTGGAGGCGGTGGTGTGGACGCGAATCGGTTTTGCCAACTAGTTCAGTTCGGACCGCAGCGCCCTGGCCTCGCTGAGCAACTCGCGAGCGGCCTCCGAAGTGGCGCCGGAACCTGTTCATCGTTCGCGGATTCGAAAGCTCAAGTGCCTCATTCAGAGCTGGCCCGACAACCGTCTCAGCGCTTTCGACTGAGCCTTCGTGGGGTTTGCGGACAAATAGGCAAACTTCACCTTTTGCGGGCCATGAGCTGGGCAAATACGTGCACCAATGGGAAACCAAGGGCCGGCCTGCGCCGTCTCGGTCCTGTGATGCCCATCACCATAAAAGCTTACACCAAAACGCGAATCAATCGGGTGCTCAATCTGCTGCTGATGCTCAGCGGTGGTTTTCTGGTAGGCACGGGTTGGGTGCTGGATGAACGATTGCCACGAGGACAACACAGCCGCCACCTCACCTTGCTGGGGTGGGACCGGCACCACTGGGGAGACGTGCATGCCTGGTTGGGATACGTCTTGGTTGCCTTGGTCGCGGTCCACCTGGCCCTGCACTCTGCTTGGTTATGGAAGGTCGCCGCCGGCGCCAAACCTTGGAAACTGGTGACCGGTTTTGGCGCGACGGCGGTGATCATCGGCCTGCTCGCCTTTTATCCGATTTCCGGAAATTGATCCGGTTCACTCTCATGGCGCCCGCTCGCCACTCAAGGTAACCCGCAGGGCGCGTGCTTCGCTGAGTAATTCTTTCGCCGCATCGACCGTGGCCACGGAAGTCGATTGTGCCGCCCCCGGAATCAGAGCTGATTCGGATTGGTTCGGGTCGTCGGGTTCGCCGAGCCCGGCCTGCCGAAAACGCTTCAAACGTTCGAGTATGAGGTCACGAATCTCCGGCGCATTTTCCACCGCCCGAAACACACTGCGGTGCATCGAGTCTTCCTCCCCTTTCTCGGCTTCGCCCGACCCCCCGCCGGCCGAACGCACCTCCACGTCAGCCAGTTTGAGCAAACGCTGCAGCGGCCCTTGTTTGACCGAGACCTGCTGAAGGTTGGCAAAACTCATGGTGGTTTCCTGGATTTTCACCACTCCCCAGCGCAGGCGCAGGCTGCGATCGGTCACCATATACCAGCGCTGCTTGTAATCGATCCGCACGGCCAACAGTGACCAAAAGAACTGGATCACAAAACCGACGATACCGATCGACTCCGCCAGTCGCATCCACACCAGGGCATCACCAGGTATGCGGCTGGGCATCTCCCGAAACCACCGCGGCGCGACCCGGTGAATCACTTGATGAAAGGCGCTGCGCACGATTTCCCGTTCCTCCTCGTCGGTCAGCACACCATCTTCCTTCGCCTTATCGGCCAAGGCTGCGGTGTCATAAGGTTCGATCGTCTCTGCGTTGGCCGCATCCGCCGCCACAGGCTCCGGTTGATCGCCGGCGGCAGGGGAATCCTCCACCGCCTCGTCGTTGGTCGTCGGATTGTCTGCTGTTTCTTGGTCAACTTCCGCCTGCAGGGCCGCTGCCGCCGCTTCGCGGGCTTGGGCGGCCTGCTCCAACTCCATTTGGATCTCCACCTCCCGGATGAAGTAGAGGGAAAACACCAATCCGACGATCGCCCCCGCCTGGGTGGCGCCCCACAGCACCAAGCGCAGATACAGGAAGTTCCGACCGGCTCGGAACGTCTTCAGCGAACCCGGTGCTCCCGCCGGTGGCACGGGTTCGGGAGGAACCCGCAGCCACCAATACGCCCGCTCTTCCAACCGCCTAAGCATCGGAATTCTCCTTTCGCTGGGCCAGTTCGCTGCGCACGGCGCGCAGCTCCGCCGCCACCTCGCGCAAAACCAAGGTCAATTCGTCCGGCGTGGATGAGGCAACCGGGGCATCAACTCCGGCATCCACCGTGGGGTGGTCGTCCTTCACGCCTCGCATCCGGTGATAGAGAAAATCGCGCACGGCCTCGAATTCCTTGAGGCCCTCGAGCGTCATCTCCGCCGTGGCGCTGCCACTCGCCGTCTGCACCAGCACATCGGAAAGACCGAGCCAACGCTGCACCATGTTGGAACGCAGATGAATGTCCTGGATGCGCGAATACTGGATGATGATCTGTTTCCGGAACAGCAGGCCCCAACTCATCGAGACCCCTTCGGACGTGAACGCATAACGCATGGTCCGAAATCGGATCGCTCCCACGACCATCAGGATCGGGAAGATCGGGGGAATTACAAAGGACGCGATGAGGTAATATTTCATCAAGTCCGCGTGCGGACGGGTGATGGCGAAGATCGCTTCATCCTGACTGGGGCTGGACGTCATGGGTTCAGCACACGCGAGCCCGCGAAAAGTTTCAAATCACGATTGGCCGAACGGTCGTCCCGCCAGAACAGCGGCGATCCCTGTTGCTGTCGCAGACTAGCTCTTGAAATGGGCCGCAAGGTCTGGGGCGCGGATCAGGCACACGCAGTTGAGCCCATCCTGTGTTTTCAGCCAGCGCATCGGCAGCTTGGGCCACGTGCTTTGAACCACCGGCTTCAACGCGCCCACCTCCATTACCAGAAATCCATGGGGCTGTAACCGTGCGGCCGATTGCCGGAGCAGTTTACGCACAATCACCAACCCATCCGTTCCCCCGTCCAATGCCATGCGCGGCTCCTGCTTGAATTCAGCTGGCAAGGCATCACACACCGCACTCGGCTCGTAAGGCGGATTGCTGAGGATGATATCGTAACGACGCTCCGGGACCGTGTCGAAAACATCGCTCTCCCACAGTGATATCCGGTCGGCCAGGTTGTGTTCGGTGACATTGATCTTCGCGACCGCCAACGCATCGGCCGACAATTCCGCGGCGTCGACTTTCGCCCGGGTAAACTGGTGCGCGAGCAGGATGGCCAGGCAACCGGAACCCGTGCACACGTCCACCGCATCGCGCACGACCACGCCTTTCGGCAGATACCGGTGCAGCTCGGGAATGAGCTCCAAAAAATAGCTGCGCGGCGTGAGAACCCGCTCGTCACAATAAAATCGATACGGACCCAGCCAGGCTTCCTTGGTGAGGTAACTCGCCGGTACCCGCTCGGCGATGCGTCGGGTGAAGCCATCGCGCAAGGTCGCATGCTGTTGGTCATCGAGCACGACCTCGAGCACATCGGGTTCGCTGTCGAGCGGCAGCTCGAGCAGGCGCAGGATCAGGTAGAGCGCTTCGTCATGCGCATTGTCTGAAATCTGCCCGAGGGCCAAATCATGGCGCTCGTATTCTTCCATCGCCCACCGCAGCCAATCGCCAGGGGTTCGCAATTCTAAGGGTCGATGGGAACGAGCAAGCATGGGTATTTACGGGAGAGAACGGAGACGAACAGAGTCATCCCATCGCATTTTTTACGGAATGAAACAAAGTGAAACCAAGAAAGGACAGTGCCGAACCATCTCGAAAAACGAAATCTCCGCGCTCCTCCGCTTCCTCCTGTAGAAGAAAACCCTGCCTCTCGGCTTCTTCTTTACCTTTGTTTCCTTCTGTAAGGAATATCAGATTCACTTCCGCGGCGGCAGGTGCTCCTCACAGTAGCACACTTCCTTGTCGCCTTCGGTACGGTAATAAAAAACCAGATCGGGATAATCGTCGCTGTTGCGGCCACAGACCGAGCACGTGTGCATGGGCCCGGCCATCTCCTGACGCATGCGTTCGCGCTTGGCCTGCTGTTCGACCTGCCGGCGACCGGTCTTGATCCGCTGCACGACTTCGGCGCCAAAAAAGAGAAAGAAATTTCCCGTCGCCGCGAGCACCCCAAGGCGGGCGGAGGCTCCGCCCGCGACAAACTGCATTGCATACAGACCCCAGGTGAAGAGGGCCAGCCACTTGATCTTGACCGGCAGGATGAAGAACAGGTGGAGGACAAAATTGGGATTGAGAAAGGCGAAGGCCAGAAACACGGACCCTCCGAGAAAGAGGTTGGTGGCCGGGGACAACGGCGACAAAAAGGCGAGCGAAACCGTGAGCACAAAACCGGTCAGCAGGAAAAGGTTGTAACGCACCACCCCCAGGTATTGCTCCAGCGCATTGCCGTAGATGTAGAACAGATACAACGCGAACGCGACCAGGATGCCAAATCCGGGCGGCATCGCGATAAAGGTGAAGAGCCGCCACACCTCCCCCTGCAAAACGAGCACCGGCACAAGGACAACTTTGTTCACATCGATCGCCTGCAACAGGCCGGTCAGCAGCACAAAGGTCTGCGCGATAACGATGTAAAGCGTCAGGTTCTGGATCGCGAACGGCTCCAGTCGGCGCTCGAGCTTGTTGATGAAGGACGACATGAAAATGTGAAGCTAGGCGATCAATCGACCGTGGGGAAACATCATTCGGCAGCTGCCTGGCCGACGCCGGCATCCGAAACCTCCTCGACCGTTGCTTCGTTCATTTCCACCACCGCCTCGCTGTCCACGGCCAGGGGTTCGACGATGGTGACCGGACGAAACTCGGGCACCCGGAAGTTGGGATCGTAGGGCAGCGCGGGAGCTGACTCCACCGCTGCGACAGCGGTGGCAGCGGGCTCGGGCTCGGGCTCGAGTTCAGTCGGATCCGGCGGCGGTGGCGGATTGCGCAGCCGCTCCAAACGTCCCAGGAGCTGATCCTGTTGCGATGCCAGCACTCCCTCAAACGACCCCTGCAACATCACCTCAGCTTCGTCGAGCTCACCTTTGAACAGCAGCACGTTGGCCTGGTGCAGCCGCATCATCTGCTGCTCCACCGAGGTCTCGACCCGCTCTTCCAGTGTGCGCCAGGCGGCCAGGGCGTCGTCCCACGGTGGCTCCTCCAGATCGTAATAGGACTCCGCGTAGCGATAGGCGTAGGGGAGGTTCTCCGGATCCAACCGAACCGCTTCGGCGAAGGCGTGTTGCATGGCCCGGTCAATCGACTCCACCGTCCACTCTCCGCTGGTCAAAAAATCGGACCGGGCACCTCCCAGCAGCTGACCAATCTGGTAATGATAGAGTGGCTCATCCGGCTCCAACTCCGATGCCGCCAAGAAATACGGCAACGCCTGCAACGGCAGGCCGTCCTCCGCCAGGTATTTGCCCAACTGGTTCTTCACGATGGCCTGGTTCGAATCCAATGAATTCGCTTTCAGGAGCAAGGCCTTGGCTCGCTCGCGCTCTTCGATCAACGGATTCCCGAGCAGCATGGAGTAAGCGATGTAACCCTCGGGTTTGTCGGCGAAATCGCGCAAATAGTCCTCCCAGTCGAAAACCAAGGTCTGCAGACGAGGGCGCAGTTTCTCCACGTCCTCCTGCGCCTGCACCGCCGACGCGAGCATCAGCAACTCGCGCTGCGTCTGCAACAAGTCCTCCAGTCGCTCATCCGCCCGCGTCGTCGCAGTCTGGGCCGACCCGGTGACGGCGAGGACAAGTGAAAGTGGGAGGGTTATGAGCAGAAATCGAAACATACGCGGGCGGAATCCGACACGCTGCAAACCGCCAAGTGCCACCGCAATCCCGTTCATGAGATCATCACAACGGCAATAACACGGTTTTTCCTGACCGCGTCTCGCCACAATGAGTTTCTCGATTCACGCTCACCGCGTGCCCTCGGATTCACCTGAGTCTTCCTCTTCCCTGCCCCGCTTTGCCGGTCGGGGCCGGGGCACGCCGATCAACCCGCCCAACCGTTTCGAGCGCCTTCACCTTGAGCTGGACGACGCTGCCATGGCTGACCTGGACCCGGAGGATGTGGTCCGGCCCAACCCGCGCACGCAGTTCTTTGATGACGATTCCCAGTCGATTCTGTCGCGCAACGACAGTCCCGACGTGCCCTACACGTTCGGCGTCAACCCCTACCGCGGATGCGAACACGGTTGCTCCTACTGCTTCGCTCGTCCCTACCACGAATATCTCGGGTTCAGCAGCGGGCTGGATTTCGAAACCAAAATCATGGTCAAGCGCCGCGCCCCCGAACTGCTCCGCGCGGAACTCAGCAAACCCACCTGGCAGCCCGAGCCCATTGCCTTCAGCGGCGCGACTGATTGCTACCAACCCGCCGAACGCCACTTTCGCATCACCCGGGCCTGCCTGGAGGTGGCTCTCGAACTGCGCAATCCCGTGAGCCTCATCACCAAGAACCGACTCATCACACGCGACATTGACCTGCTGGCTGAGTTCGCGACCTGGAACGGGGTCGGCGTGCTTCTAACCATGACAACGCTCGACACCAAGCTCTCCGGCCAACTCGAACCCCGCGCCTCCCGGCCCGCGGCCCGCCTGGAAGCAATCCGGCAGTTGTCCGCCGCCGGGGTTCCGGTCGGCATCATGATCGCTCCCATCATCCCCGGACTGACCGACCACGAAATGCCGGCCATTCTTGAAGCCGCGGCTGAGGCCGGCGCCCGGTCAGCCACCATGATCGTGCTCCGCCTCCCCCACCAATTGAAGACCCTATTCACGGACTGGCTGACCACGCACGTGCCCGGCAAAGCTGCGCGCGTGCTCTCCCGCGTGCGTGAAATCCGGGGCGGCCAACTCAACGTGACCGAGTGGCGCAAACGCATGCGTGGCGAAGGTCCCCACGCTGACAATATCCGGAACCTTTTCCTCGCCGCCCGCCGCCGGACGGGCTTGCAACCCGACCTCCCCAACCTCAACACCACCGCCTTCCGCCGGCCTGGCGGCACGCAATTGGACCTGCTTTGAACCGCTTCATCCTTCCTCCAGCTCACTTCTCGCTTCCACCATGTGTTCGCGTTTCACCCTGAACCTTGTCGATTTCATCAATCTCCGCAAACGGCTGGGAATCCCCCTCGATGAGGCGCTCGCGGACGGGCGCGACCGTTACAACATCGCTCCGGCTACGCCTGTTGTTACGCTGCGAAAAAACGGGGTGTCGCAAATGCGCTGGGGCCTGATCCCTCATTGGTCAAAGCCGGGAGCAACGCCCTCTGCTCCGCTGATCAATGCCCGCGGCGAAACGCTCACCGAAAAGCCTTCTTTTGGCACTGCCTGGCAGCGCGCTCAGCGCTGCATCGTCCCGGCCACGGGATTTTACGAATGGGAAAAACAAGGCCGCGAGCGCCTGCCTTGGCTGTTTCAACGCCGCGATGGCGAACCGATCGCCTTCGCCGGACTGTGGGACCGCTGGCAGGACCCCATTGATGACAGCATCATCGAAAGTGTCACGGTGGTGACGACGACCCCCAACAAAATGCTGGCCCGTATCCACGACCGCATGCCGGTGTTGCTCAGCGAGGAAACCGCCCCCACGTGGCTGGACAATAACAACCAGGCGGCCGTTGATCTCATCAAACCGTTTCCATCCAGTGGACTGACCGAAACCGCCCTCGATACCTACGTGAATTGCTCGAAGAACGACGACCCGCGCTGCCTCACAAAACGCGGCGAGGCCCCCGGCGCTCAATTCGACCTTTTCTGACCCCCTCGTGGTATCATTCTTGATACTTGGCCCCTGCCACTTGGCACTTTCCTCAATATGTCCTCCCACACGGCTTCTCTTTCCTGGTCACTTCCCGACGGCGATGACTTCGCCACCAACCGTTACTCGCGAGCTCACTCGTGGACTTTTGACGGCGGGGCGGTGGTGCCGGGTTCACCCTCGCCTGCAGTCGTACCCACACCATGGTCGGATGCGGCAGCGGTTGATCCTGAGGAGGCCTTCGTTGCCAGTGTATCCAGCTGTCACCTCCTGTGGTTTCTGCACATTGCCCGGGTGAAGGGATATATCATCGATCAGTATCAGGACAACGCCGAGGGTTTCCTGAAAAAAAATGCGGAAGGCAAACTGGCCATCTCGAAAATCGAGTTACGCCCTTACGCCCGCTTCGTTGGTGAAAAGCAACCCACGCCGGAAGCCCTTGAGACAATGCATCACGCTGCGCACGAGGCCTGCTTCATCGCGAACTCGATTCGCAGCGAAGTCACCTGCGAGCCGCAGCTCACCCCACCGGGTTAGTCCTGAGTGGCTGGCGATAGGCCCAACCGACCAGCAGCGACCCCAATCCAGCTCCGCCCAACAACACCGGCCACAAGCCCGCCGGTATGCTGGTGGCCGCCTGCGCGTAACTGATTCCGGCAGCGGTTCCTAACCAGCCCGCGACCACAAAAACGAGCGCGGCGGTCCAGGCCCTTCCTCCCCGGGCGAGGATATAAAGCAGGGTGGCGGAGAAGATCGAAACCCCGGCCAGAAAAACCCATACGGACACAACAATGATGCCTTCGCCCACCGCCGCCACTCCCAGCGCAGTCAGGGCGCCACCCAACAGCCATGCCCGCCAACGCCAACCGGAATCGAGCAGGCGCCCCGCCAGCGCCCCGGCCCCCAGATGCACCAACCCCAGCCCCAGAAACCAGGCCGACCCGGTCCACAGTGCAGTTCGCGAATCCGGATCATCCTGCAGCCGGTAAAACACGGCGGCAGTGAAAACGACCACGGGGGTCAGCAGCAGTAACCACCCCGCCACCCCACGGATGCCATAGACCGACTCTTCCGAAACCGATGGCTCCTGCGGCGTCAAAAATGGAGCCAATACCGAAACCGCGGCAACAACCACCGCCGCCAAAATGGCCTGCCGCTCCGGTTCGGCCGTAAACACAAAAGGCAAGTTGGCCGCCGCGTAAGCGATGCCGGTGCCCAAACCGATGACCCAACCCAACTTGCCGGTGCCCACACTCGGCCGCAATCCGGTCGCCAACGTCACGGTCAGCCAGCCCATCGACAAACCGCTCAGCGCCGCGAAGGCGGCCAATGCCTCCCAAGCCCCTGCCATGGTTGCCGCCGCCGCCGCCAGGGCGCAGGCGCGCAGGGACCAACTGAGCTGCCCCCGCCAGCGATACACGTTGAAGCGCCACGCGGCCAACCCACTGCCCACCCACCCCCCCGTGCCCAGCCATGTGAGTAACCCGCGCTCCCGCCACGCTTCACCCGCGGCCAAAGCCTCCCCAAGATCGAGCAACCCGTGCTGCACGTAGATCAGGAAATAAAACCATGTCGCGGCGACCACGGCCGTCGCCGCAACCAACGTGCCCCGCTCCGGGGCGGGAAACTCGGTATCGCCCGTCATGACCCCACCTATCCGCCGGGCTTCGCCGCGACGCAACCTTTTCGCCCTCCCCCGCGCATTCACCCTTCCCGACCCGCCGCTTGATCGCCAAGCTCTCCGCTTCGTTTCCTCCATGCCCGACAGCAAACCGTTCATCTTCATCTGTGGTCCCGACGACTTTCTGGTCGGTCGGCTGGGTCGCGAGCGCTACGACGAGCTGGCTCAGGAGATCGATGATGAGTTCTCGCGTGAGACCATCAGCGGATATGCCGCCAACGTGGCCGAGGTGGAAACCGCCGTGAACCGCTTCCGCGAAGCCCTGCAGACCATCTCCATGTTTGGCGGACGCCGCCTCGTGTGGCTCAAGGACGTCAACTTTCTCGCCGACTCCGTGACCGGGCGGGCCGAAAGCACGCTCAAGCAAGTGGAGGAGGTGCAACGACTGCTTGAGGCCAACGATCCCGCCAACGTGGCCGTGCTCATCACCGTGTCACCCATCGATCGGCGCCGGGCCTTTCCCAAATGGTGTGAGAAAAACGGCGATTTCACCCTGGTCGGCGGAGAGGGTGACTCCTCTGCCTTGGCCGGGGTCTTGATGGCCGAAGCAAAGAAACTCGACGCAACGATCGAACCCGGCGCGATCGAATTGATGCTGACCAAAATCGGCGCCAACACCCGGCTGCTCATTGAGGAGGTGCGCAAGCTTTCGTCTTTCGTTGAGGCTGGCAAACCCATCACCGAAGCCGCGGTCGCGGAGCTCACTCCCAACGTGGCGGAGGGCGATTTCTTTGAAGCCGCCGAGGCGTTTTTCTCTGGTGATATCAAGTGGACCCTGGCTGCCCTGCACCGCCATTTCTTCTCCGGTGGCGATGCGCGGCCAATCATCAGTGCATTGCAGAATCGCAACCGCATCCTGCTCCAGGCCCGGGCGCTCGTTGATGCCGGCGATGCCCGCCTTGGCGGACGTGGACTCGACGGGCTCAAGGCCGCCGGCACGAAGTACGCCGACAAGTTCACCGGTGCGACGGACAAAAGTCCTTACAACATCTTCACCCAAAACGCCTGGTATGTGGGCAAACTGGCCAACAGCGGCCGCCTGCCGACCACCCGCCGACTGATCGACAACCAACAGGAGCTCATCAAGGCCTTCGCCGAAATCATCAAGCGCCCCAACGAACAGGAGGATGTCCTGCGTGAAATGGCCGTCCGCTGCCTCGCGGCGTGAATTTCATTCAACCTGGCCAACTAAACAATCGGGCCAACTCTGAAGGCCATGGTGAAGGGCGAGTCTACTTGTAGTCGCCCTCGAGGAAACGGAAGAACGGGGTGCTGACCCAAATCGAGTCGACTTCCATCTCCCAATCCTGCTCAGCAAAGTGATCACGCACCCGTTGTTCCCGCTCGGTCAACATGAGCAGTGACGCCTCGACTTCCTCGCCCAAAAGCGTGACGCGCGAGATCTGCTGATACCCTTCCGCTTCGGACTCGCAGTAGTAAAACGGCTGCCACCAGGAGCGGACCAGGTTGCCCGTTTCCTCCGCCTCATCCTTTTTCGCGTAGCGGTCGACCAACTCGTCGAAACGTTGGCGATCTCCCGGCGTGGCCATTTCAAAATGGACCAACATCTCCGGGCCCTGGGCAACGTAAACGCCATCCCCCAGTTCATTGATCCATTCCGGCCGCTCCCCCCAGCCTTCCCGAAAGACAAAAGCCGCCACTTTCGGGGCGATCAGGAGGCGCCCCTCAAGCCCTTCACTCGCCATCAAGCCGATCAACTGCTTCACGTGCGGCAAGCTGCTGTGGGAGTAGATGACGGTACGGTCGGCTTTGGTCGCAGAGCTCACCCCCCGAGGTCGTAGTCCGTAACCGGTTAATACCTCGGCCCCGATGGCGGCATCCAACGCTGCGATCAGCTTGGTGTCCTGCCGCAGGGCTTCGTGGCCACCAAACGAGGCGACACGCATGATGCCCGCCGGGCGAAGCAGCGACATTTCGGTCGTGCCGACGCCTTTGCCCGGAGGGTTGTCCCATCCCACCAGCATCCGCGCGGTCAGGTCGGGATCTTCCAAGGCCCAGTCCTTGACCATGCCCATGGTCACCAACGCAGCGGCGGCGGCACGCTCCGCGGGATCCTCCAATCGTGCGCCATATTCGCCGATGATGCGGTCTACCTTGGCCTCGTCGAACGTCGCAGCCAATTCCGTCAGACCCACCGTTTCAGCGAGCTCGCTCAGGTCGACCGCCTTGACCGCTCCTGCGGTGATCACCGCCAACAATATGACCAAGAACATCCAATTTCGCATCCGCCCATCAATGGCAGCACCGGCCTCCGCGCAAGCCGCCTCCTGAAACAATCCCGCAAAACCCAGTCCTCATCAACCGCATCCGGAACGAACAATGTCACCATTATGGTGACAATATTCGGGCAACCTGCATCGATTTTCGAGCGTGGTGTGTGAGAGCGGTTTGACGGCCTCAACGCGTTGAGGCATCACTTACAAACCGATGAAAACGCTTCTATCCCGCCTTCCCGCCCTCGTCGCCGCCATCGGCCTGGGGTTCTCCGCTCACTTCGCGTCGGCGCATTGCCAGGTGCCGTGTGGCATTTACGACGACTATGCCAAGGTCGCGGAGATGCTTCAGGATGCCGACACGGTCATTAAGGCCGGCATCAAGATCGGTGAACTCGCCGGCAAGACGGATGCCCAATCGCAGCAGCAGCTTGTTCGCTGGGTGAACAACAAGGAGGCCCACGCGCAAAACGTCATCCTGACGATTGCTGATTATTTCCTGACCCAGCGGGTGAACGCCTCTCAGGATGATTACGTGCAACGACTCAAGGACCACCACGCTGTCATTGTTGCCGCCATGAAGGTCAAACAGAGCGCCGACCCCGCCGCTGGTGAAACTCTTAAAACCGCGGTGGCCAAGCTCGTGACCTACTATCCGGAGCACCACCATCACCACTGATCCTTCAGTCGGAACCAGCGAACTTTACCATTAAGCCGGGGTCGGGAACGGCCTCGGTTTTCTTTTACCCATCCGGCAGCAAACGCAATTGATGCACTGCCGGATCAAAACGGTTCTTAAGGTAACGATCCGCCAGCCGACTGGTTCCCCAACGATTGAGGGCCCTTTTTACCTCCCGGTAGATGCGGCGGGCTTCCTTGCGCTGACCCTGCACGTCCAGGATGTTGCCAAGGTGTAATCTGGCCCAGGTCGCAAACGGGTCCGACGGATTTCCTCGCTCGACAGCCCGGGTGTAGTCAGCCGCAGCCGCCTCCCATTCCCCCGCGCGGAAGTGCGCCAATCCGGCTGCGAAGGCGACCTGTGCCTGACGCGACTCCGGGAACTCACCCTTGGCCAGCATCTCCGCTTGGCGGGCGGCCTCCTCCGCCAGGGCCTCCGGCCGATCAAGGTCGTAGAGCGCGATCAAGCGCAGGCTGCTGAAGAACGGGCTTGGCGGATGCTCCGCCACCAGTCCGTCCGCCAATTCAAGCGCGCGGTCCGGATCCAGTTCGTTGCGCAGGAAAATCAAGGTCAGGGCCGCCCGGGTGCCGACGAGCGTGTAATTGCCCCGCTCCAATGAAAGGTCGATCAACCGCATGCCATCCGCAGGGTCAGCCGTCTGTCCGGTGAAGGCCAGCCACCGCACGATGCCGGGAAGCTTGGCCACAAAATAGTCGTAAATCCCGATGCCGGAATAGGCGTCGTAGAGTTCCGGATTCAGTTCCAGCGCCTGCGAAAGGTGCTCCTTGGCATCCCGGCCGATTTTGTAGGATTTCCACCAATGCCGGTTCTTGATGTGCCAGCGGCCCAGCAGCCCCAGGGTCGCCCCCTTGACCAAATGGCCCTCGCCGGTCGGGTCGCCCGCCGCGATCTTCTCATCGGCGGCCGCCAAGCTGCGCTCGATGGCACGCAGCATCGGCTGGCTGCGATCAAGGTCCTCCTCCCAGACCGCCGCCGTGACCATCCACCACTCAATCAGCAACTCGCCAAAGGGCACGAGTGGATGATCCTCCGCCCAGTTTTGCGCCGCGGCCAATTCAGCCCGCGCTCCCGCAAAGTCCATCCGGTAGCTCGCCTCAAGGGCGGCATGCAGCCGCTGGTCCAGCTCAGGATCCAATCCCAGCGGGTTGTTCGCCCGTAAACCGCCCGCCACCAACAGGAAAAACAAGAGCGACTTCGTAATCGTATTCACAAGGTAACTACAGAGCGGGCAAAGGAACCACCTTCGAGAGCCTGCGACCCGGCGTCAACCTATCGGTTCCGCTCAAAAAAACGGCGCGCCCCATGCACATTGCCCTTGGGTTTTCGCGGCGAGCCACCTTGCATCGCCGCTTCTCCATGCGAGTCGCCGTTTTTACCGACAGCTTTTTGCCTTACATCTGTGGTGCCACGTTTGCGGCGCTCAACCAGATCAACGCCCTCGCCGCCAAAGGACACGAGGTGCGTATCTATTGTCCCGGCTCCACCCACGACCGCCCGCACACCTCGGAAACCCCCGAGCTGCATGAGTCGGTTTCGCTGCGCACCGTACCGTTTTCCCTGCCTTGGGGTGGTCAACCCAACCTCAACGTCGTGTTTCCGGTCATGTTCCCGACCCTGCGCGACCTGCGAAAGTTTAAACCCGACCTGATTCACGTGCACACCGAGTGGGGCACCGGCTGGGCGGGCCTCATCAGTGCGTGGCGGCTCAAGGTGCCGACGGTGGGCACGTTTCACACGTTTTGGGATGACCCCCGCTACGTGCATCATTTTCCGTGGCCCAACTGGCGCATCATCCAACGGGCCATGGGGCGCTACTCCGCCGCGTTTTACAGCCGGTGCTCCGTAACCGTCGCTCCTTCGCCCTCGGTGCAACGGCATTTGCAGGAGCGTGGGCTGGAATCGGTGATCGTGTCCAACGGCATGCCGGCCGCCCCGGAAATGAGCCCTGGGGAAGTCACCGCGCTGCGCCAGTCCTACGGCATCGGCGATGAGCCCGTGCTGTTGTATCTGGGCCGGGTTTCCTACGAAAAATCCCTCCCGGTCTGCCTGGAGGCCTTCAAAAAAATCCGCCCGCAGCACCCGAAAGCCAAGTTTGTCATGATCGGCGACGGACCCGAGATGGCCATTATTCGCGCCAAGATCCGGGAACTCGGATTGGAGGATGCGATGGTGCTCACCGGAGCCGTCGACCACGCTGAATTGATCGCCCGCGGCCTGCCCCGTCTCGGCGATGTCTTTGTGACCGCCAGTGAAACGGAGAACCAGCCGGTGAGCATTCTCGAGGGAATGTCTTTTGGCCTGCCGACGCTCGGCCCGCGCGCCCGGGGAATTCCGGAGTTGGTGGGACACAACGAAAACGGCCTGTTGTTCGATCCGGGAAGCGTGGATCAGCTGGCTGCCCACATGGATCGATTGCTGGCGCAACCCGCCGACCGCAACCGCCTGGCGCGCGGCGCGTTGGCCACCGCCCACCAGCATGGAATCGTCCGCACGGGCGAACGGCTCGAAGCGCTCTACACCGCCTGTATCCGCGATCCGGCTACAGCGCGGGCAAGTCTGGATAACCCAGCTTCCGGCGAAGCGACTGCGTTGCAGCGCAGCTCCTGATCGCGGCAAAGAGCTTCCGGTCGTCATAAGTGATCGATCGCGGTGCCTGCACTTTGAGGGACTTGATGACGGCACCGCCATCATCCCTGCCCCACCGCCAATCGTAGCCTTCCGGGTTGCCGTAGGTGTCGAGCCCCTCGGACTGGGAAGAGCCGAGAAACGCAAACAGTTTGGCGGTCAGGTCAACAGGCTCGGCCAAAACGTCCTCGTAGCGCACCAGCATCGTGTTGGCGGGATCGGCTTCCGAAACATCGAGGAGGCGGGAGTTGGTGCCGGTCCAATACCGGCTGACGATAAACCGGTTGCCCCAACCCGAACGCTGCAGCCACGGCAGGTGCCGGAACATCATCTTTCGCACCGACAACAGATTGGCGTAAGCATCCCGCACGAGCACGATTCGTTTCACGCGGGGCACCTCCGGCATTCGCGGGTAACGGCCGATGTCCGTGAACCAGCCCGGCCGTTTCAACAGCAGGATTGGCTCCGCGCTCAGCGCGGCCATCCGGGCGGAGGCGCCGGGTCCCCGGAACTTTTGGAAATCCGTTTCCGGCAAATCGCTCACATCCGGAGCTTGGGCGAGCAGGGCTTTGAGCAAAGTCGAGCCCGACCGCATGGTCGACAGCAGCACCGCGACGGTGCGACCAACCAAGGGATCGGAATCGGAAGCCATGGAATCACCTTGGGCAGGGGATTCTGGCGCACGCCACACCTTTCTTTGTGCGCCGCCGGGTCCTCCCTTTTTCCGTTGGCAGCGTGGCCCCGGGTTCCGCAACGTTTCTGTGCCTGTCATGCCCAAAGCCGCCGCCACCGCCCCCCCTATTACAAACGTCCTGGCCGAGCGCTATGCCTCGCCCGCCATCAAGGCCATCTGGTCCCCCACCGGGCGGGTCGGCATCGAACGCGATTTCTGGATCGCGGTGATGAAGGCTCAAAGCGATCTTGGCGTCGACATCCCCGCCGCGGCCATCGCCGACTACGAAATGGCGAAAGGCAACATCGACCTCGCGTCGATCGATGCCCGTGAACGAGTCACGCTCCATGATGTGAAAGCACGCATCGAGGAGTTCAACGCGCTGGCCGGGCGGGAGCGTATCCACCTTGGGCTGACTTCCCGCGACCTGACCGAAAACGTCGAGCAACTGCAGATTAACCGCTCCCTGGCCATCGTCCGTCAAAAGACCGCCGCCGCCCTGCTCGGCTTTGCGAAGCGCGCCAAATCCTACCGCAAGCTCCTGCTCACCGGCCGCACGCACAACGTGCCTGCTCAGCCGACCACGCTGGGCAAGCGCATCGCCATGTTCGGCGAGGAGCTGCTGGCCGCATTCACCCGCTTCGATGAATTAACCGCCCGCTATCCCGCCCGCGGCCTCAAAGGCGCCGTCGGCACCCAACTCGATCAGTTCACGTTGCTCGGCGGCGACGCCAGGAAAGTGGCCCGCCTCGAAGCCCGCGTGCTCAAGCACCTCGGCTTTAAGCGCTCGCTGGGAGCCGTGGGACAGGTCTATCCGCGGTCGCTCGACTTCGAAGTGGTCTCGGCGCTGCACCAGATTGGTGCCGCCGCGGCCAGCTTTGCCACAACCCTGCGACTCATGGCGGGCCAAGGCCTGCTGACGGAGGGATTTCAAAAGGGCCAGGTGGGATCCTCCGCCATGCCCCACAAGATGAACGCCCGCAACTGCGAGCGGATCTGTGGTTTCTCCACCATCCTCTCGGGTTATGTGACCATGACCGCCGCCCTCGCCGGCGACCAATGGAACGAAGGCGACGTCTCCTGCTCGGTCGTCCGCCGCGTGGCTTTGCCGGATGCATTCTACGCCATCGACGGGCTGCTCGAGACCCTGCTCAATGTGCTGAGTCAACTGACTGTTTTCCCCAAGGTCATCGCGGCCGAATCAGCCCGCAACCTGCCCTTCCTCGCCACCACCACGATCATGATGGCCGCGGTACAAGCGGGTGCCGGTCGCGAAACCGCCCATGCTGCCATCAAGCAACACGCCCTCGCCGCCGCCGCCGCAATCCGCGAAGGCGAGGAGCCCGCCATGGTGGAGCGCCTGGCCGCCGATGATCGCCTCGGGCTGTCGGCGGCCGAGATTCGGGCCATCCTCAAGGACACGGACCGCTTCGTCGGGGCAGCTCCCGCTCAGGTCGACGCCTTTGTCTCCGCGGCCCGCTCCGCCGCCCGCCGGGTCAAGGGCGCCAGCGCGGTGACGCCGGGCAAGTTGCTGTAGCAACCTATCATCCTCGTTCTCATAATCTTACTCAATGCCGCTCTCTCCCGCGCTTTGAGAATGAGAAAGGACATGAGAATGACGTTGCCACCCACCGGCCGATGCGACCTTCCCCTGTTTATCCCAAATTTACATTTGCCAGTGACTCGGCCCGCAGGCCAATTTCTCCCTTCACGTTCATAAATCACTTTCCAGATCTTTTCTACTCACACCATGGCCGAAGAACTCGTAGGTAATGTCTTGGTGGGCCAATCCGGAGGCCCCACCGCCGTCATCAATGCCAGTGTGGAAGGCGTCATCTCAGAGGCGCTGAACCACGACTGCATCGAAGAAATTTACGGAACCCTCAACGGTGTGCTCGGCATTCTTAACGAGGATTTCATCGACCTCGCGTCGGAGTCCCAGCAAAATATTCGTGGCCTGCGCCACACGCCGGGCGCCGCCCTCGGCACCTGCCGCTACAAGCTGAAGAAGCAGGCTGATTTCGAACGTGTTCTCGAAGTCTTCAAGGCCCAGAACATTCGCTATTTCTTCTACGCCGGGGGCAACGACTCCCAAGATACTGCGGACAAGATCTCCAAGCTCGCCCAGGAACAGGGTTACGAACTGCGCGTGATCGGCATTCCCAAGACGATCGACAACGACCTGCCCGTCACTGACCACTGCCCGGGTTACGGCTCCGTGATCAAGCATGTTGCCACCACCGTGAAGCAGATGGCCTGCGACCACGAGGGCATGGGGCAAGGCGACCTCGTCTCGATCCTAGAGGTGATGGGCCGCAATGCCGGCTGGATCGCCGCCGGCGCCGCCCTCGCCAAGCGCCGCGACCACCCGCACGATCCGCCCCACATCATTCTCCTGCCGGAGGTCGCTTTTTCGCCGGAGAAACTCATCGCCGACGTGCAACGCACCCTCAAGCGTGAGAAGTATTGCCTCATCGTTGTCGGCGAAGGCTTGGTCGATGCCGATGGCAACTACGTCGCCGCCGCTGAAGCCACCGATGCTTTTGGCCATGCCCAGCTCGGCGGAGCCGCCGATTTCCTGCAAAGTCTTGTCGAAGCCAACATCCCCGGAGTGAAGGCCCGCACCGCAAAACTCGGCATTGCCCAGCGCGCGGCTGCGACCAACGGCTCTGCGGCCGACGCGGAGGAAGCTTTCCTCGCCGGCCAAGCCGCCGTGAAGGCCGCCATCGATGGGGAAACGGACAAGATGGTCACGCTCCTGCGGGGCGACGGCGATGCCTACACCTGCGAAACCGGCCTGGCTCCCCTCGCCGACATCGCCAACGGCGTGAAGAAGCTCCCGACCGATTGGATCAACGAGGATGGCATCTCGATGAACTACCAGTTCGTGCGCTACGCCACCCCGCTCATCCAGGGTGAAACGTCGGTGCCGCATGAAAACGGCATCCCGCAGTTTGCCAAACTCGACAAGGTCCTCGTCGACCGCCAGCTCGGCCCCTACGACTTCGCGTAAAGCGCTGGCGACCACCGGTCGCAGATCCATTTAACGGCCTCCCATCTCGGGGGCCGTTTCTTTTTGCCCCGCGGCAAAGTTCGCCAACGGTGTCACGTTCCCATGCCCCGGACTGTCCTCATCATCCTCTCGACCCTGTTCACAAGTTCGCTCGCATGTGCCCAAGCCGCCCGGGTCATCGAAGCACCGGTTTTTGAGGTCACCACCACCCGGCTGACGACGACCACCGCCAGCCCCACCACCGAGGTTGAGCTGAGGGCCGAGGAACCACCGGCTGATTTTGCGCTGCCCGCCCTTGCCGCGGAGATCGCGGGGTTCAGCGTGGGCAGCAACCAGGCGCGCTCCTTTACCGATACGTTTGCCATCCGCGGCCTGACGAACACCCCGATTTTTGGCGCACCGGCCGTCACGGTCTACCTGGATGACCTTCCGCTGGGCAGCGGCTTCACCTTTCCGTCGGACCTCACCGGTTTCACCCAAGGCGAACTGCTGCGCGGTCCGGGCGCGGGCACCCGCTTCGGCCGCAGCGGTCCCGGTGGGATTCTTCTCCTTTCGACTCCGCCCAATACCGACCGAACTCGCGGGGCGTTGGTGATTTCGGCCGGGGATTACGGAAGTCGGTCCGCCACCTACACCGTCTCCTCAGCGCATCATGCCCAGGGCGACGCCTACGTCGCCGCGCATTGGAGCGAGCGAGACGGCTATGTGACCAACACAACCCTCAACGAGGATGTGGATTACAAGGAAACCTCCTCCGCTCTCACCCGCCTGCGCTGGCGGCCAAGCCAAACCGTTGAACTGACCCTGTTGGCCAACGCCCTGCAGGCCCGCGACGGCGCGCAGCCGCTGGTGCCGCTGGGCGGGCCGTTTCACACCGTGCAGCGCTCGGCCGAGGGTTTGGCGGAGTTGGACACCTTCAACGCCGCCCTGACCGCCTCGTTTGATTTCGAAGGGAGGCGACTCACGGCCACGACCAGTTTCTCCGATTGGGACATGGGACCCTACTTCAACACCCTCGACTTCGGCTTCGCCGAGCTGGGCAACGGCTCAACCCTGAGCCAACGCAACCTGAGTGAGGAGATCATCCTGACCAGTACGGAAGGGGCCGAGGTCGCATGGCGAATCGGCGGGTTCATCAACGACGGCCGGACCGATGGAAGCTTTGTGCGCCAATTCGGTGGTTTCACCTTCGAAGAATCCACCTACCGGTTCGACCAAACCGACCTGGCGATTTTTGGTGAAGCCACCCTGCAACCTGTCGATCGCCTCGCCGTAACCATCGGCCTGCGCGGAGTGCGCACCGAAATGGACTCGGAACGCACTGAAATCATCCCGGCTCCGGGCGTGACGCTCGCAAAACACGAAAGCGACGCCTGGCTGCCGCACGTGAACGCCCGCTACACACTGGAAAGTGGCAGCACGGTGTTTGGGAATTTTGCCATGGGTTACAAAACCGGCGGGTTTTCCGCCTTCACGGGCAATCCTGATCTCGCACCCTACGATGCCGAATATACCACGGCGTATGAAGTGGGTGTCACTCACGCCCTGGAAGACGGACGTTACCACATGACCCTGAGGGCGTTTTATTACGACGTCGACGACTACCAAATCGAACGCTCCTTTCAAACCGGACTGGATCAAGGACAGGGGGAAGCCGACGATTATCTGGTGGTCAACGCCGATGGCGCCGAATCAATTGGGGGTGAGTTTGAGCTCGGTTGGCGGCCTCTTCCGGGTCTCGAGCTCGCCGCCGCCTACGGCCTCACCGACACAACGCTGGACAATTTCATTGATCCCTTCACGGGCCGAGTCTTCGACGGAAATCGCACGCCCTTCGTGCCGAGTCATGATCTCCATTTGCGCGCCGATTATCGGCATGCCTCCGGGGTCTATATCGGTGCCAGCCTCACCACCCACGGTAAAACCTACTACACCGAGGGCGAGGACGAGATATTCGCCCAAGCCAGTTATAGCCTGCTCAACGCCCGGCTGGGTTATGCTGCGGAGACTTACCGTATCGGTATCAGCGGGCGCAACCTCTCCGACGAGGAATACTACAGCGCCATCACTCCCGGCACTTTCCATGGCACCCCCGGAGCCCCGAGAACCTGGCAGGTGGAAGTGGCCTTCAAATTCTGATTTTCCCCAGCAAACGGCATTCGTCGGGCCGGCGGAAACCAACCAAAACGATCAGGATTTTAACTCACCGCCGTAACCGCCGCATCATGGTGGGTCTTACGTGGTCACCGGCGTTTTCGACACGACCGGAACCGACAGGATGAAACAACTGCCCTCGTCCGGCGCCGACCGGACGGTCAAGTCGCCGCCATGGGCTCGTGCAATGACAAGGCTGATCGCCAGGCCCAGTCCACTGCCCCCGCGTTCTCGTGAGCGTGCTTTGTCGGTCCGGTAAAACCGATCGAAGATCTTGGCATGTTCCGCTTCCGCTATACCTGGTCCCTCGTCGGCAACTTCAATGATGACATCGGGGCCGTCCACTCGTCCGGTTACGCGGACCACCCCTTCCGCCGGGCTGTGGTGAATGGCATTGTTCACCAGATTAATGACAACCTGCCGGATCTTTCCCCCATCCGCCGTGAAAGAGACGTCATGCACCTGAAAATCCAATCGAACCCCGCGCCGTTCAGCCAGTCCGGTCAACAGCTCCTGGGCTTCCTCCATCAGATCCCGCAACCGGACCGGAGCCACGGTGAGGGGGGTTTCCTCCGCATCCATCCGGGAGAGTTCCAACAGTGCTTCGATCAAATCACGCATGTGGCGGGCGGCTTTTTCGCAGGTGGCGAAACTCGAATGACAGTCCTCCAATTCACGGGCCCTGTCCAAAGCCCACTGGCATTCGGTCAGGATGATGGATGCAGGGGTCAGCAGTTCATGGGATGCGTCGGCCGAGAACTTGATCTGGCGTTCCAGCGCATCCGCCAATCGGGCAAAGGTGGTGTTGAGCACCTTCGCCAGTTCGTTCAATTCGTCCTCTGTATCCGATTCATCAATACGCTCGCTCAGGTCACCCTCGGCGATTCGACGGGCCGTGCGGGATATTCTTTCGACCGGCCTCAAGACCCGGCCACTGGTCACCCGCCCCCGCAGGGCGCCCAGGAGCAGCACAACCACGCCCACCCCGGCCAGTCCCCAGCCAAAGGTCGCAAGTTCGGCATCAATGGAGACACCCGCTTTCCCCACCACAATGGTCTCTCCGCGACGACCGATGTAGATCAATTCGCGGTCCGAGCCACGCCACCGGTAGGTTCGTCCCTCGCCATGGTCGCTGACGGCGGGCTTTTCGAACGACTCGGCATCGTCCACGCCATAGGAAAACACCAAGCCTTCCCTTCCCCGCCAGACGAGGGCATATAATTGCCCGGCTTCCAGCAGTTCGACCGTCTCCAAGGCACGCAGGCGAGGAGTGTCTGAACCCCTCGACCAGGGCAACGAGGCAGCCTCCGCCACCCCCGCCGCGCCATCACTCGATCCTCTCGACAACCGTTCCACCGCAGAACCGCGCTCGCGTGGACGGACCGCCTGAACCCGCAGGGAGCGCGCATCCGCCCGCGGTAATATGATGTGCGCCGCCAATAGTCGGGACTCCGGCACGGAAAGCGTGAGATCGATGTTCTCCAGCCGCACGCGTCTTTCGTAAATATAGAATCCCACCAACAGCACCAGCACGACAACCGCCAGGAGTCCCAACTGCCCCAGTTCGATCTGCGAACGCAGGGAACGATACGGTTTCATTCGGTCGACTCCACGTTGAGAGCGTAACCCCGCCCCCGGAAGGTGCGCACGAAGTCTTTGCCGAGCTTTCGGCGTAGGTTGCAGACATGGACTTCGAGCGGATTTGAAATCGAGTCGTCCGACTCATCGACCACTCCTTCGTAGAGTTGGTGACGGGGCACCACCGCTCCGGGCTGGCTCATGAGCTCTACCAGGATGGCGTATTCCCGGCCGGTTAGGTTGACCGGCCGGCCTGCCTTTTCGACCTGTCCGGTGGCGAGGTCGAGCTCCACGTCCCGAGCTCGCAGCTTGTTCTTAAACACCTGCTTCTTCCGGCGCAACAAAGCCCGCACCCGGGCTTTGAACTCCTGAAGTTCGAAGCCCTTCTTTAAATAGTCGTCGGCGCCAAGGTCCAACCCGCGCACCCGATCTTCCACCCCGCCCCGGGCCGTCAATATGAGCACGGCGGCATCAATCTTCTTTTCCCGCATGCACCGCACCACCTCAAATCCATCGATGTTTGGCATCATCACATCGAGGACCACCAAGTCGTAGGGCCATTCAGCTACCTTGTAGAGCGCAACCTCACCATCCTCTGCTTCATCGACGGCATAATTTTCACCTCGCAGCACCTTGCAAAGCTGGGACCGGATGGTGGGTTCATCTTCAACCACAAGCACTCTCATGCGGAAATGACTTAAGGCGACCACCACACCTGAGGAAAAGCCTAACCGTGCGGTAATGCGGATAAATCGCGACCCAAAGTCCACCGCTTCAGGTCTGCTTCAGCTTCATTCTGCTAAGATGGCGAGAGCCGGCATTCCGCAGGTCGGCATGCCTGTTTTCACATTGGCCCAGTTTGAACGTTCGTTCCCGCGGCTATGGCAATTACCGCCCAAAAAAATCCGCCAGAACAAGCTCAGACCCGATGTCCTCTCTATCCAATCCCACAGATTCCTCCTCTCCGAAACGACTCACCTCTGTCGGAGCATTCGGCGCCGGATCCTTGGTGGCCTTGGTGACCGCCGCCAACGCCAGTGCCAATATCATCGTTTTTGATGACAGTTTGGACAGTTTCTCCGGGAACGTGACCAACGGCGCCGATGCCCCGTGGAACGGTGACTGGAATGTCGACGGTTCCGGGGGAAGAGAATTCAGGTTCAGTTTTAATAATCCGATCACCGCCTCGAGCCCCGCCTATATGCTCCTGGCTCCTAATGGAGCAGGCAACGGGATTGCTACCGGAGCAGGAGGCAAGCTGCTCGCCCTCTCGAATGGTCCCGGTCAGATGGTGGGAACAAACCTGAATTTCAAGTCCACCAATTCGATCTCATCGCTCCTTTATTCCTACGCCCAAAACAGCATCTCCTTGTATTTTAAAAATGCCACCGGATTTACCTTTGGGAATACCAGCTACTTGGGCTTTCAATTCAATCCGTCGGGCTCGCTGACACTCTACGGTTGGGCCGAGGTCACATTCACCGCCGACAACCAAGGTTCGATCACCGTGCACCGTTGGGCCTACGACGACTCCGGCGCCGCCATCCAAGTCGGCGCTGTCCCCGAGCCAGCCGCCGCGGCCACGGGATTGGGTCTGCTCGCCCTCGGCGCCGCCGGCCTGCGCCGCAAGCGTTGGCTGAAGCGGAATCGAGGCTGACCTTGGTTCATGGATCCCTGTCCACCTGATCTCCAGGTATAATACCCTACAAAAAAGCGCCCTATCCCGGGGCGCTTCTGTTTCAAAATCAGGGAAGCAGGCAGAACTTATTTTTTGTTCCGCAGCACCTTGACCAGCTGGGACCGGATGGTGGGTTCATCTTCAACCACAAGCACTCTCATGCGGAAATGACTTAAGGCGACCATCACACCTGAGGAAAAGACTAACCGTGCGATAATTTCGGATATACCGAGATCCAAAGTCCTGAGCTTCAGGTCTGCTTCAGCTTCATTCTGCTATGATGGCGAGAGCCGGCACTCCGCAGGTCGGCATATCTGTTTTCATATTGGCCCAGTTGAACTTTCGTTCCCGCGGCTATGGCAATTACCGCCCCAAAAAAACCCGACAGAACAAGCTCAGACCCGATGTCCTCTCCATCCAATCCAACAGTTTCCTCCTCTCCGAAACGACTCACCTCTGTCGGAGCATTCGGCACGGGGTCCTTGATGGCTCTGGTAAGTGCCGCCAACGCCAGTGCCAATATCATCGTTTTTGATGACAGCCTGGACAGCTTCTCCGGGAACGTGACCAACGGCGCCGATGCCCCGTGGAACGGTTCCTGGAACATCGACGGTTCCGGGGGAAATGAATTCTCTTTCGCTTTCAATTCGGGCACCACGTCGAGCGCCGCCTACATGCACCTGGCTCCTAGCGGAGGAGTCGTCGGGATTGCCACCAACGGAGGAGGCAAGCTGCTCGCCCTCTCGAATGGTCCTGGTCAGATGGTGGGAACGAACCTGAATTTCAAGGCCAGCCAGGTCTCGTCGCTCCTGTATTCCTACGCCCAGAATAGCATCTCCTTGTATTTTAAAAGTGCCACCGGGTTTGTCTTTGGGAACACCAGCTACGTGGGCTTTCAATTCAATCCGTCGGGCTCGCTGACGCTCTACGGTTGGGCCGAGGTCACGTTCACCACCGCCAACCAAGGTTCGATCACCGTGCACCGTTGGGCCTACGACGACTCCGGCGCCGCCATCCAAGTCGGTGCTGTCCCCGAGCCCGCCGCCGCGGCCACAGGCTTGGGCCTGCTCGCCCTCGGCGCCGCCGGCCTGCGCCGCTCTCGCTGGCTTAAACGCAATCGCCGACAACCCTAATTTGAGAGTTCCAGCTTTCCTGATTTCCAAATTCAAAACCTACAATAAAAGCGCCCCGAAATGGAGCGCTTTTGTTCGTTCGGAAATAGATCTGGAAATCAGGAATGCATGAAGTGAGTTCGAACCTGATCTCAGCCCCTGTTCCGCTGCAGCCAGCGTTGGCGGCGCAGTCCTGCCGCACCCAAGGCCAGGAATCCAAGCCCCGTGGCTGCGGCCGCAGGCTCTGGAACCGCGCCTGCCGTGATCGAGGCTCCCGGTGTGGTGTTGTAGTAGGCTTCATTGAAGATGTAGCCGTAGCCACCGTCATCTAATCCATCAATTGTCACATTGGCCCAGCCATAATGTGTGTCCGAACCACCGTTGGTAGTGAATCGGAAACCAAGGTAGCCAGTCGTTCCCAAACCAATAGCATTACCCGTCGTCCCCGATGCCCAACCACCTCTTTGAGCTCCCTCAACCACATGAAGGCCGGAACCAGTTATGGATCCGTATTGGGCATTCGCCGCAAAGCCGTATCCTGGCACACTGGGACCGATGGTCTGGCCAAAGTTGAGTTTTTGGAACGGATCCGCCAAGCTCCCAACGAGACCGAAAATTCGCCCACCATTCAATTCGGTGAACTGAGCGTAGTAGGTGTCGTAGTTTCTGAAGCGAAAATCGGCTGTGCCATCATTATCCACATCCCAATCCACGAAACCGTGGGTCAAGGGTGGTCGACCTCCGTTTGCGTCTGGGAGGGTGGTGGACATCACGATCTGGGCATGGGCGGCCTGGGCCGCGCCCAAGGCGACAAGTGACGCCAAACCTGTCTTCACGGTCGGCGCGGTTTGGAGAGGAATAGGAGTCGCAGGTCGGGCTTTCATGAGAGCGAAGAAGGGGAGAACAGGGGTATGGTATGCCGGGAGGGACAGTCACTGAGTGGCGGCGACGAAATCCACGGTCACAAAGAAAACACTTTATTCATTAAGCGGAGCTTAAGCAGCTTGGCGCCCAACCCTGTGCACATCCCGGACAGCCACCTGAAAGGTAGAGGCCAATTGGCGATTTCACCCCCAGTTCCGGATCAGACCACCGTCCATCCGTTAGCTTGCTTCCTTCTTCGCGACCCGCCGCGATGTCCACAACTTTGGAAGTCGTTTTGTGCTTTCTTGCGCCTGTTCGCGGACCCTAACGTTTCCGCTCCATGCCTGATTCCCCTCCTCGCAAAGTCTTGCTCATTGGCTGGGACGCCGCCGATTGGAATGTTGCGCTGCCGCTGATCGAGCAGGGCAAGATGCCCGCCCTCAAACGTTTCATGGATAGCGGCGTCTGGGGTGACCTCGCCACCATTCGGCCCGTGCTTTCCCCCATGCTCTGGACCAGCATCGCCACCGGCAAGCGCGCCTGGAAACACGGCATCCACGGCTTTTCCGAACCCTGCCCCGCTACGGGCGGCATCCGCCCCATCACCAACCTTTCCCGCCAGACCAAGGCCGTCTGGAACATTTTTAATCAACACGGTTGGCGCACCAATGTTGTCGGCTGGTGGCCCTCTCACCCTGCCGAGCCGGTCAACGGCGTGATGATCTCCAACCACTTCCAGCAGGCGGTCAAAAACCTCGAGGACGACTGGCCGATGCGCCCAGGCACGGTGCACCCCACCCGCCTCGAAGAACCGCTCAAGGAAATGCGCGTCCACCCGGCCGAGCTGGAAAACGAACACATCCTGCCCTTCATTCCGCGCGCCGCGGAAATCGACCAGGAGAAGGACAAGCGCATGGAGTCGTGCGCCAAGATCATCGCGGAAATCTCCGGTATCCATGCCGCCACTACGGCGGCCATGCAGCTTGAGCCGTGGGAGTTCACGGCCGTCTACTACGACGGCATCGACCACTTCGGCCATGCCTTCATGAAGTATCATCCGCCGCGCCAACCGTGGGTGGATGAAAAGGACTTCGAACTCTACAAGGACGTCACCGAGGCGGGCTACCGCTACCACGACATGATGCTCGACACCCTGCTGCAATTGGCGGGAGACGAGACCACCGTGATGCTGATCTCCGATCACGGCTTCGAGCCCGGCAACCTGCGCCCGCAGTACATCCCCAACGAACCCGCCGGCCCCGCCGCCGAGCACAGTCCATTCGGCATCTTCTGCCTCAAAGGGCCCGGCATCAAACAAGGCGAACGCATCCACGGCGGCACCCTGCTCGATATCACGCCCACTCTGCTCCATCTCTACGGCCTGCCGGTCGGCCGCGACATGGACGGCAAGGTGTTGGTCAATTGCTTCGAGGAAGAGCAGGTCCCCGAGTTCATCGACTCCTGGGACGATGTCGCCGGCGACCACCCTGACGGCCGGCATCCTTCCGGCGCGCAGATCGACGCCCAGGAAGCCCGCGAATCCATCCAACAACTGGTCGACCTCGGCTACATCGACGCGCCCAATCCCGATCGGGCCCAGGCCATCGAGGAGACCACCCGCGAACTCGACTACAACCTTGCCCAGGCCAACATGGACGGCGGCCGCTACGCCGAGGCCGCGACCATCCTCGAACGCCTGTGGGAACGCTGGCCGGAGGAAAGCCGGTTCGGCGTGCGCCTGCTCTCCTGCGCCATCGCCCTGCGCGAAGCCGAATGGGCCCGGGCCACCTTTGAACTCATCATCGCGCGCAAGCAGGAGCACGCTCCCAAGGCCGCCGAACAGATCAAAACCATCATGGACGAGGCCAAGGCCAAGGCCGAAGAGGAGGGCAAGGAGTTCAAGCCGGAGGACCTGCCTCGCACTACCCAACAAAAACTGCGCCGCCTGCGCGGCCATGCCGGCACCAACCTGCGGGCGCTCGCCTTTCTGCAGGCCAACGTCCTGCGGCTGGAGGAAAACCCGACCGAAGCCCTCGAGATTCTGGACAAGGCTGCCGGTGCCGAACAGGCCCTGCAGCCTTCGCTGCTCATCAAGAAAGGTGAACTGTTGAGAACCCTGCGCCGCTGGGACGAGGCCGAGGTCATCTATCGTCAGCTCATTGAAATCGACCCGCGTAATCCGGAGGGCCACCACGGCCTGGCAATCTGCGAACTTGCCCGCAAGAAACCTTACGAGGCGGCCGCTCACGCCCGCGAGGCATTGGAGCTCAACTTCCATCATCCGCAGGCGCGCTACGTTTACGCCAAGGCGCTCCTGCGTATCGGCCAGCCCAAGTTCGCCGAGCAGGTGCTGTTGGCCGCCGTGGCCGAGATGCCCCGGTTTGCCCTCGCTCATGCCATGCTGGCCATGATCTACCGCCGCCGGATCAGGAATCCGGAGGCGGCCGACAAGCACGGCAGGCTCGCCCGGGAAGCCGCCGCCGCGAATCGCGAACAACGCCGCAAGGTCCACTCCACCACCGACAAACCTCTCGAGGAACTTGCCGCTTTCCCCGCCATGAGCGCCGTAAGGGGTCGCTCCGCCGCCGCGGACAACCCGCTGATTGTGGTCTCCGGCCTGCCACGCTCAGGAACCTCGCTTATGATGCAAATGCTGGCAGCCGGCGGCATTGACTTGGTTACCGACGGCAACCGGAAGGCCGACGATTCCAACCCCAAGGGCTACCACGAGGACGACCGGGTGAAGAAGTTGCTGCAAACCAAGGACCGCGCATGGCTCGCGGCTGAACGAAGCAAGGCCATCAAGATCGTAGCCCCTATCCTCCGGGCAATTCCTCCGGAAGTGCCGCTCAAGGTCATATTCATGGAACGAGACTCCGCCGAGGTCATCGCGTCCCAGCGCAAAATGCTGGAACGAGACCGCAAAGGAGGTGCCCGCACCGACGACCATGCCTTGGGCCGCACTTTTGCCGCCCAGCTCAGGGCGGCCCAAAACTGGGCTGACTCTCGCGAGAATCTGGAACTGTTGCCGATATCCTATTCCCAAGCCGTGCAGACCCCCTCCCGAGCTGCGGCAGAGGTAGCAGACTTCTTGGGCCACGAGCTGGATTTGGCAGCCATGGCAGCGGTGGCGGACCCCACCCTCCACCGATTCAACCGCGACTAAGATGCACACGTCCGCGATTGCGTAACCGCCCCGGATGCAAGTGGTTGAAAGGTTTGTGGGTGTCGTTTTTCAGCTCAGCTCGCTTTCAACCAGCGTTGCGAAATACCCGTCCCCGGTCGGCCACCATGCGGGATGGCGGCCACCGCGGTGCCAGCGTCAGCGGTGACCATCCGTTCACGGCACCCCCGGAGTCCCGAGGATCCGGCAGGTGGAAGCGGCCTTCAAATTCTGGCTTTTTCCAATAAAGGACACCCGTCGGACTGGCAGAAACCGGAACGATCAGGATTTTAACTCACCGCCGTGACTGCCGCATCATGACGGGTTGGAGTCGTCTGGTTCACTCTACGGTGCTTGGCAAATGACTGCATCTTAGCCGGGCTGTAGAGCATCCGGGCTTCTCCCAAGACTCGCCCCAAGGAGACCCGCATCTTCAGATGCTGCCGCAGGAACGGCGCATTAACCCAGTGAAGTTGAAATGATTGCACACAATGATACACCTCTTCGTAGCTTCGGCAGGTTGCCAGGTCTTCGATCAACTCCCGATCAGTGGCCGTCTCGTCCGGCCGAAACAACCTAAGCAGGGGCCAGCAAAGCCAAGCTCGCCGATAGAGGGACCGGCGATAACATACCCAGCCGAAATCGCTTTCCTTAATTCTGTAATGCTCGCAGAAGAGTTCCCGGAAAGAAGGCAAGCTTCGGTCGATAGGACCCACACCCCAGTGGTTAGTCTTTAGTTTCCTGTTCATGTCTCGATAAAGGAAACTTTCGCACATTTCGGTTTAAGCTAGCATTAAGTTGCCAGTCATTTGCTTCATTAAATTTCGAAGGTTCGAGCACCTCGCTTGATTGAGCATTGGCCAACTCCACCGTCGACCGGGCTGCGGATGGTGTTTCCTCCCGGGGCAATTCGACAGAGAAACGGCTTCCTTTTCCCTCGACGGAAATGACTTTGATGTCCCCGCCGTGCGTCCGCACGATTACTCGGCTGATGGCCAGGCCCAGGCCACTCCCGCCCTGCAGCCGCGAACGGGCTTTGTCCACTCGGTAAAACCGGTCAAAGATGCGAGACTGGTCGGCTGCAGCGATGCCTTCGCCTTCATCGATCACATCGATGGCTACCATGTCGAGACCTTGACGGGCTGCCACCGTCACCGTGCCGCCAACCGGGCTGTGCTGGACCGCGTTGTTCACCAGGTTGATGAGGACCTGCTTGATCTTGCCCGGGTCCACCCGGATGTTCACGTCGATGGCCTGCATCTCAAGCTGAACCCCCGATCGAGCCGCCAACCCTTCCAGCAACAGGCGGGCATCGTCGAACAACACGGGCACGGACAGGTTCTTTTTGCGCAGGGGGCTCGCAGTGGCGTCGATGCGCGACAACTCCAGCAGGGCTTCAATCAATCCCCGCATGTGCCGCGCGGTCTTCTCGCACACCGCAATGCTTGCCTTGTAATCCGGCAGCTCTCGGGACCGGTCGAGTGCCCATTGGCACTCGTTAAGAATGATCGCCAGCGGGGTGCGTAGTTCGTGCGATGCATCGACCGAAAACTTGATCTGCCGCTCCAACGATTCGGAAAGCCGGGCAAAGGTGGTGTTGAGCACCCGGACCAGCTCGTTGAGTTCGTCATCGGTGTCGCCCTGGTTGATTCGCTCGTGCAGGTCACCCTCCGCGATCCGTCGCGCCGTGGCTGAAATCTCGTCAATGGGTCGCAGGACCTGGCCACTGGAATACCAACCGATCGCAGCCCCCAATAACAGGATACCCACGCCCACAAGGAGCATGATCTGCCCGAAATTCGCCAAATCCTTGGCGATCACCAGCCCGCTTTTGCCGATGACCACCGCTTCACCATGTCGTCCGATGAACACCATCTCACGATTGTCACCGTTCCAGCGGTAGTTCCGCCCCTCCTGATCGAGAAGGTCGACCGGCAGTTCCGGTGACAACCCGGCCTCAAATCCGTGGGCAAAGAGCAATTCACCCCCTCCGCCCCAAACGGCGGCATACATTTTGTTGTGGTCGAGTAGCTCGATTTCGCGGGCGCGGCGACGGGATTTGATCCGCGGCTGTTCGTTTTCTCCGTCCGCCGCCGGATTAACTTTGGCCTTGAACAAAGGCCCCTCCATGCGCGGTGCGGTCGGCTTGTCGCCCGTGCCCTTGTCCCGCCGCGAAGGTTTGCCGGATGACTTCCGAGATTTATCTCCTGTCCGGTTGGATTGGGGGATGGCAATGTGGGAGGCGACCAACACGGACTCCGGCAGGGACAACTCGAGGTCGACCTGTTCGAGCCGATGGCGTCGTTCATAAACGTAGAAACCGCTCACCAGCACCCCCACGACCAGCCCGAGCAGCACGAGCTGGGCAAGTTGCACCCGCCACCGCAAGGAATGCCGCAGCCTCATACCAACGCCTCAGCCTCCACCAGATAACCGCGGCCTCGGATGGTGCGCACAAAGTCCTTCCCCAGCTTCTTCCGAATGTTGCAGATGTGCACGTCGAGCAGGTTGGACATCGAGTCGTCGGTCTCGTCCACGACACGCTCGTAAAGATGCTCCCGCGAAATCACCGTGCCCTGCCCGCTCATCAACTCCGCCACGATGGCAAATTCCCGGCCGGTCAGTTCCACCCGCTCCCCGTCGCGTGTTACCATGCCTGAACCCAAATCCAGCACAACATCCCCTGCCTGCAGCCGATTGTCGGCCACCTTTTTTTGACGCCGTAACAAGGCCCGCACCCGGGCTTTGAGTTCCTTGAGATCAAAGCCCTTCACGAGGTAATCATCCGCTCCACTGTCCAAGCCTCGCACCCGGTCTTCGATACCGTCACGGGCGGTCATGATCAAGACGGGGGTGGAGATTCCGTGAGCGCGTATCCGATCAAGCACTTCAATGCCTCCGATTTTGGGCAGCATCAAGTCGAGGATGATGGTTTCATAGGGCCAGTTGGTGATCTTGTAGAGCCCTTCCTCACCGTCCGCTGCACTATCGACGGCGTAGTTCTCATCACGCAGAGCACGCACCAACTGCGACCGCAATATCGGCTCGTCTTCGACTACTAGGATTCTCATGTGGCGAGCATAGACCCATGAGTATTAAGGAAACATTAATACTGTCCTAAAAAATAGGGTAAACACCTCATTTCTATGTAACCAAAAAGCCGAAAACGCAACATTACTGCAGATCCAATGTAAATCACCCTTAACGAATGAGCCTCAGGCATCCCGGGGGTATCGATCCCAACCGGCACCATTTCCACCAACCCCAAACCCGCTGCGTCCGCACCAAGGTCCCGCTGCGCATCAGCCGGTTCAAGTTTGCCGAACATGTGCTTCAGGCTGTCGTCGCCGACCCGCAAGAACACCGCACGATTCCGCTGGGGAGCGGGCTCCAGCTCATCACCAACGGCAATCGCGAGGCTGACGAATCCAAGCCCAAGAGCTGCCACGAGGACAATCAGGTCAAAACACTGACGCAGGCCAAGGACCGCTCCTGGCTCACCACCGGGCGGCGGACCGTCCCATGATTCCGCATCGGCCGCAATGGGATTGGCAGCCGAAGACTCAAAGTGCCTCCCAATCCCCGTCTTTAGCCTCCACCAGATAACCCCGTCCGCGAATGGTGCGAATGAAGTCCCGGCCGAGTTTCTTGCGGATGTTGCACACATGCACGTCAAGCAGGTTGGACATCGAATCGTCGGTTTCGTCGACAACTCGCTCGTAGAGCTGGTTGCGGGCAATCACCGCCCCCGGATTGCTCATGAGTTCCGCCACGATTGCAAACTCCCGACCTGTGAGATCAACCCGCTCTCCGGCCCGGTCGACCATGCCGGTTCCAAGATTTAAGGTCACATCCCGAGCCTGCAGGATATTGTCCGCAATCCTCCGACGCCGCCGCAGCAAGGCCCGCACCCGCGCCTTGAATTCCTTGAGGTCGAAACCCTTCACCAAATAATCGTCCGCTCCCAAGTCCAAACCACGCACGCGGTCGCTCACGCCGTCGCGTGCCGTAAGCAGCATGACCGGAATGGTGATTTCCAACTCCCGCATGCGCCGGAGGACTTCGAAGCCATCCAGTTTGGGCAGCACCACGTCGAGGATAACGGTCTCATAAGGCCAATTAGTGACCTTATAAAGCCCTTCTTCGCCGTCTTCGGCACCATCCACCGCGAAGTTTTCCTCACGGAGTGCCCGCACAAGTTGCGACCGTAGGATCCCCTCATCTTCAACTACGAGGATTCTCATATCTAAGACTATGCCCCGCAGGATTAAGCCATTGTTAAGTTTTAGGGGCACGCGAAAGGACCAGTATTAACAGCGACACATAGGCCGAGCTGCGGCCCGATCGATGATCTTAATGAAATTCATGGTTCTGGATTAAGAAATACGCCATTTTTCGGTGGTCTGATTTCCCTTTTTGCCGGACCATGGCTGTTGTATCCGCCTGATTTCTAGGACCCTGCAGAAACACAGATCTCCGGTCCCGGTGGCTGTCGGCGAGCAGCCGATGGGGTTAACCGCTCTTTAACCACGAATATGGAAAAGTTGGGCACTTGAGCCTGCGGAAATCTCCGGGATGGGGTTACGCGGCGTCCACCACCAAACCATGCGTTTTATGAGTCCATCTGTCTCTTCACTCTTCCTTCCAATTTCACGTTGCTTGAGCCTTTCGGCCTGGCTGGCGATCGCGCTCTCCGTCTCCACCGGCTGGGCCCAGACCACGGTGATATCAGAACTGTTGCCAACCTCAGGGAATCCTGCCGAGGGCACCTGGGTCATTACTACCCAGAATGGCAATGCCTCGATCGGAATCACCGGCCTCTCGGGGCAAGGTGGCAATCTGGAGAACAACGCGCCGGGAGGTGCCGGTGGCGCGTTTCATTTCCAGACCCACTTTGATAACTCTGACAAGGCCACGATCACCACCTACTCCAGCTTCGGCAACGCGGTGTCGGTCCTGCAGAACCTCTCGATCTCCTACTCTTATTACAAGGCGACCGTATCGGGCGGCAACGCGTATGCCGCACCGGCCATCCGCCTGACCATTGAAAGCTCATCGGGCACTGGCGACAATTATGGCCAGCTGGTGTATGAGCCCTACTGGAACATAAGCAACTCAGCCACCCAAACGCCGCTTGATACGTGGCAAACCATCGACATCGACAGCTCCACCGGAGGTGGCGACGGCGACATCATCGGCGGCTGGTGGTGGACCGGGGGCTTCGAAATCGATAACGGTGCCGGGGGACCACCGCTGCGATCGCTTGATGAATGGGTAAGCGCCTTCCTCGCTGCCGATATGGATTTTCTGACCGGCGAAGTGACTGCCATCTCGATCGGGGTGGGCTCCTATAACCAAGGGGTGGAAGCTTACGTGGATACAATCACCTACTCCATAGACGGAGGTTCCAATGCCAGTTTCAGTGTCTCTCCGGTGCCGGAACCATCATCATTCGCGATGATTCTGAGCGCGGCCATCGCAGGACTTGTTCTTACCCGCCGGCCTCCCCGGCCCAGAGCCTAAGATGCAACGTCCGGCGGGAGCACCGCATGAGTCGCGGTACAGGTTGCCAGACGGGAATAAATGCAAGGTGTTGGAGCGTCCAAGCTGTCATCTCAGACAGCTCATTCGCTTCGACGAGGAAAGCATCACCCTTCCCTTCCCCCAGCACACCTCTTCGAGGAGTCCAGAATTGGCTGACGCTTTTTCAATCAGCCCTCCTCTCTGAAACCACGTGCAAGACCAAGGGATCTTTTTGGAACAAGCAGGATCAAGTATCTCAACCACATCAGGATACGCGCCAAGGAAGCCAGTCCCCTCTGATCCCAAGACTGAAACTCTGCTTCCGGCGAATGCGGAATGTGACACGCTCCAATCTTTATCAACTTGACGGCTGCTAATAAACGTAAATCATTGATGATAAGGTAATTATCTTAATAAATCCTTAATTCAATCTTAATGATGCACATCGAGCCCCGGATCCTCAAAACATCCAAAGCATCGCTTTTTTCCCTTGGGATTGCGTTGTTTCTCGCGGTCACCCTCTCCTCGTCGGGACAGGCGGTTATCGACTGGGATACGGTTCAAGACCTCGACGAACCTGGAGACATCTACACCGCACACCCACTGGTCGTGGCTGAAGCTGCCTTCACGTCCGACATCACCGTTAATGGCATCACATTCGCCGCAGCGGACACCGTCAACGATATCACCTTTTCGGGTGTTTTGGATACCGACGCCAACTTCGTCAACGAGGACAGGGGTTTCGACGCGGATTACAATCGACTCGTCAACCGTGGGTTTCACACGAGTGACGGAGGAACCGGAACCATCACTCTGAGCGGTTTGACGGACGGCCAACGGTATCGCGTCCAGATCATAGTCGGCTATTGGAACAATCCGTTTCCGACCAGTTTCATTTCCGGCTCCACCGTGGACATGGGTAATGGCGCGGGTACCCCCAAATGGGTGACGGGAACCTTTGACGCCAGCGGAACAACTCAAGTCATTACCTTTCAGGCCACCACCTTCGATGGTTCCGACGACTTCGGCATCGGCTCAGCAGTGGCACTCTACGCTGTGCCGGAACCGGCGAACTTCGCTGTCCTCGGTGGCTTGGCAGCTCTCGGCTTTGCCGTCTCGCGCAGACGCCGCAGGTCGTGCCTGGGCTAGAATGGCATTCAACCTCCCCTCGGAGGTCACTCAAGAGACTTACTCCGAGTCTATCGCCACCTGAAACATGGTGAAGAACGCAGAGTAAGCGAGCTGACTTGCTCCAGATCGTTCAGCGAACACGGAGCCTGCGCATCGTTTGGATCCCATTTATCCCACGAACAGCGCAGACTAGGGCTGGCGCGACAACAGCAACAGTCAATCAGTCGCTGCCGAATTCAGCACCTCATCGTGCTCTTCCAACCGCAGGCTATTGGCCTGCCAAACCGAACCCGGCCAGTCTTGTTATCGTCCATTGCTGGGATCGATCTTTATCACCCTTCTGTTTTAACACCTTAGTTGCCATGGAGTTTTCTCCAAGTGGGTGGGTTAAAGGATTCCGGAGAAGACTTCGAAGCCATCAACCGCAAGTTACACGTTGGCCTTTAGGGCTGTTTCCAAATGATCGAGGGCGGTCTCGGCGAAGGGATTTCTCACGGGCGTCAGACTACGGTGCACCAAGGCGTGGCGGGAATCCGCAATCTTGGCCGCAGCGGTCGCCGGGTCACCTTCGGCCAACGCAACGGCTGCTTCGGCGCGTAACCGCGTCGCCGGATCGAAGTCGAGTTTGCCCGCCGAGTTTAACCAGGTCCGGGCTACTTCCGTAAAATCGGTCTGCGTCGCCAACATCCAGGCGTATTCACAACGCGCCAGATCGCTCATGTAGGGCACGAGCAGGTCCTCCCCCTCAATGACTTTGTCCAAGCAAGCCTGGGCCAGCGGCCACTCTCCGCGGTCCGCATGGAAAAAGTAGATCGTGATCTGGCCGTAGAGGTCGAACATCGAGCCATCCGCCAAGGCTGTCGCCCGAGCGACCAACGCGGGATCGTAATCCGCCGGCCGGGTGCCCCCCAGACCCACCGTCGTGATCGTCATCAACGCCGCCTCCTGATCGGAGAATCGGTCCCCTTTCAACATGTCCCACGCCCGCTTGCCGTCCGATTTAAATCCACCGGCAACAAACGGGGCGATGGTGAGCGCAAAAACCAGTCCGGAGAGACCGGCGGTAAACATCAGCACGTTGTGGCCGACTGCTCCGGCCACGGGAGTGATCAACAGGGCAAGCACCATCAGGAGCAGACTCGAGACCGGTCCCCCCAGCACCATCACCGCCATGCGCCGCGGAGTGACCAATGCCGGATCAGCCGGAACACAAATCGCCATGCCGCCACCCACGTTGACACTGCGGTTTCGCGCCCAACGCAGACCCACCGGCGTGCGCCGCAACATGAGCGGCCCCACCACCCACAGCAGAAACCTGCCGCCTACCAGCCAACCTCCCACGATGTGTCCAAGTTCGTGCCACCCCACGACCACCAGCCAGATCAGAGGAATCGACAGCAACATGATCACGATGCCGAGCACTCCCCCGGGTTTGAGAAACAAGTCGTCCACCAAACCCACTCCAAAGTAACCCACCACGGCGCCCATGAGGGCGGTGGCCCCCATCCACAACCACCTCCGGGTGGATTTCTTCTTCTCCGCGCGCAACGGCGGTTCGCGTTTAATCAGGCTCGAAGCGTGAGTCTGGTCCATGACTCGCCAATAAGTGAGTCACTCCCGTGGGTTCAAATCAGTCGACCGGATCTCGGTGCTTCGCGACTAGCCGGAAACAGCGGGTTGCACCGCACCCTCCTCGACCACACCTCTGACCCGGGGGAAGAGCTTGATGGCCTCGACCACCATCCAAGCCTCCAGGACCATGGTCATCACGGCAACCCCGACGAGCAGGAAGTTCCCCTGGGCCATCCAGCTGTTCGCCCCCACAAAGGCCTGCAACGTCATCGCCCAAGCCGGCAGGATGAGCAGCAAAATCATGGGCCCCACCATGAACCAAATCGGCACGGAACGACGCCAGAGGTAGAACGCCACCACCAGGAACGAGAGACCACCGAGCAACTGATTGGTGGCGCCAAAAATCGGCCAGAGGATGAGACCTCCCCGCCCCGCATTGGCGAGCGACCACTCCTGCCCGGCCGGAGGAATCGCCGCCATCACTGCCGCGACAACCACCGCAAAAACCGTCGCCCCGTGTTTGTCGCGCAACCATGCCAGGACGTCGGTGCTGCCATCCGTTTTCGGTGCAACCGTGTTGGCCAGCTCCTGCACAATGTAGCGCTGCAGCCGGCAGGCAGTGTCAAGGGTCGTCCCGGCAAACGAAGCCACAAACACCCCCATCAAAGCGACGGCCACACCGGCCGGAATTCCGATGGCCTCAAGAAAGTTCGCCGAGCCCCCCACGAACGCACCCAGCGCCGGTCCCAGCCCCGATGTCCAGGTCCCGTAGTGGTGTTGCCAGGCTTCCGTGCCCATCAGGGTCGCCCCGCTGCCGGCGGCGATGCCCAGGCCGATCCCCGCGCCACAGGCGAGGATCACCAATGTTGCCAGGAACCCTTCGGTCAACATCGCGCCGTAGCCGATGAACCGCGCGTCGGGCTCGCGCTTGAGTTGTTTGCTGCTCGTGCCGGACGAAACCAGGCAGTGGAACCCACTGATCGCACCGCAGGCGATGGTGATGAACAAAAACGGAAACATCGCCGGCGCTCCCACCGGGTTGGGATTGATCGCCGGAGCCGCCAGCTCTAGCGCCACCCGTTCTCCTCCGGCCACAACCGAGGCACCGCCCGCGAACGACGCCACCAGCAATCCCAGCACCAAAAGTCCCAGCACCGAGATGAGCTGCAACGAATTGATGTAGTCGCGCGGCTGCAGCAGCGTCCACACCGGCAGGACGGAGGCGATGTAGGAGTAGCTCAGGAGCACCACCACCCAGGTGATCGGAGACCACGCAGCCATCGCGGAGTTAAGATCGAAGAGGAACCCCTCGTTGCCGTAAATCACGGTCAGATACATGACCGCCAACGCGACGATCGAAGGCAGCTTCAGGCTCCGGCCCTGGCGGTGCAGCCAAACCCCGATGGCCACGGCGATCGGGATTTGGATCACACACGGAATAATCGCACTCGGAAACATCTTGAAGACCGACGCGATGACCAGGCCGAAGATCGCGAGCACAATGGTGAGCGCCAAAAACAGGATGCACAGGAACAACAACCGCACCCGCCGATTGAGCACCCGGCCCGCAATATCACCGACGGTCTGGCCCCGGTTGCGCAACGACACAACCAACGCACCAAAATCGTGCACCGCTCCGATGAAAATCGAACCGAAAAACACCCACAACATGGCCGGGAACCAACCCCAGGTGATCGCGATGGCCGGACCTACGATCGGGCCAGTGCCGGCAATCGATGCAAAGTGATGCCCAAACAACACGCCCTTTGATGTCTCCACATAGTCGGTACCATCGGCCAATTCCCGCGAGGGGCACACCGCATTGGCCGAAAGTCGAAAGATCTTTCCACCCAGCCAGCGGCCATAGGTGTGGTAAGCGATGATGAAGCCGACGCCGGCGAGGAGGGCAATGAGCAGAGGATGCATAAGCGGGGTAAGGGGCTTTTAACATGGGCAAACGTGCATCCTCGTCTAGTCTGGAACGGAACTTCGTTCCCCAACCCCCGGTCTCATCGCTGTCATGTGCTCGCTTCGTCCCCTCCGCTTCGCCCTCACCCTCTCCCTGCTCGGCGCCACCCTACTCCTGCCCGTTCACGCGGTGGACATGGTGCCGCTCGACCTGAGGTTCGCACGCGTCAACCTGGCCAACGGGCGCATCCTTGAAAACGCCGCCCTCACCGGCTTCAACCGCGAATCCGAGCTGATCTACGTGATGGAAGACCGGAAACTGAAGCCCTATCCGGCGGCCCTCTTCCCCGGGTTTGTTCGAGACGAGATCGATTCCCGGCTGGCCGAATACCCCGACACGTCCGACCGGGCCGCTCGCGAGGAAGGACTGGAACGGGACACCGCCGAAGAAGTGAATCCACAATCCACCCCACAGCCCATCGGTTCGCCCGAGGCCAACGCCGCCACCCGCGCCGCCATCGCGGAGGCAGTGAGCGCCAAGGCCGAACGGGCCGCCCTGCGCCACTTCCGCTACAGTTCCCGCAATGGTTCGGGCTACTCCACCATGACCAATGGCGAGGTCGAGTTGGATGAACCCGCGGCCATCCCGGGTTGGCCCGACCGCTATCGCGTGGAGGGCATCGCCTACTTCAGCATCTACGACAGCGTGGGCGAGTCATTCCAAAACCGGCGGCGCGGCGTGGAGATTATCGTGGAAGCGAAATCCCCGCGCAACGTGAAGGTGCTCGATGTCACCACCGACTGGACACCCCGGCAATAAGCCCTGGCTGACTATCGGTCCAGATACCCGCCCACGAGCTCTCGCCACATGACGTAGCCGTCCTGGTTCATGTGGAGCTTGTCATCGACGTAGATGTCACGGGAGGGCTCACCGTCTTCACCCAACATCGACGTCCAAACATCGATGAAATCGTAGCCCATGCGGTCACAGTAGGCCGCAGCCAGCGTGTTGAACTTTTCCTGCTCTTCCCGCTGTTCCCAGCGCGCAGGATTGGGCGCACACGAAATCAGGGCAATTTTGGTGCCGGGCAGGGCACGTTCGATCATGCCACAAAGGGTCGCGAAATCCGCCAACACATGCTCCGCCGATTCCCCGGAATCAAGGTCGTTGGTTCCGGAATAAATGACGATCTGGCGCGGCCGCCCGGGCACGATCACCCGGTCAAAATAGCCTATCAGGTCCGAAATCTGCGAGCCGCCGAACCCGCGGTTGGCCAAGTCCACTCCGGGGAAATCCGCCGCCAGGGTCTTCCACAGCCGGATACTGGAGCTCCCCGTGAACAAGATGCCGCCTTCCGCCAACGGCGCATCCACTTCCCGATGTTCGATACCGGTGATCTCGTCCTCCCAATGGCGGTTGATCGGCTCGGTGGCCACCGCAGTGGCAACCCCCAGTGACAGGACGGCAACAAAAACACAACGCATGGGTTCAATCTGATATTCCGCCAATCGGGGTCAACGCCTGTGCCGGAGACTTGCGCCCCGGCCGTGAGCCACCTACCTTCCCTCATCATGAACCCACGCACTTTCTTCGGCTTTCTTGTCTCTCTTGGCCTGTTGCTCAGCGCCGCAATCCTGTCCGCCGACAACCACAGCGAGGACAAGGCCGCCAAGAAAATGGCCGGTCCCTACGCCGTGCTCATGATAGACATGGATTACCTTCAGGACGTCACCTACATGCGGGATCGGATTTATCTCAAACGCCAGGCGGATCACCGCGAAGAGGCCATCACGTTGCGGGCATCCTTCCTCAAAGGAGAGTCCTACCGCAAATGGTATAACGGCGAATTCGACCTCGTCTCCCCCGCCAACGCCGGACACCCGGCCAATGCCTGGACCGATTGGGTCGAAACCACCGCCCCCTACGTGGAATACTGGATCGGCGACAAAAAGATCCTGCACCTCAAGCGCGTGACTGAATGAGCCTGTCCGGCTCCAGTCCGCGAGCGCCGTTGGGCCGCGGCAAACCTCTTCGTCTTCGGTTGCTCAGCGCCGCCTTTGTTGTGGCGGTGGTCCTGCTTTGGGGCATCTCGAGTTTTTTCGCCGGCGATCGCCTGCCCGACTTCTCCAAATACGAACGGGTCGACGAGAAAAAGGAGGCGTTCTTCACCTATCTCGCCGAACACGTCGATGAAGCCAACGGCGCCATCCTGGCCGACCGCGAACGTTTGGAGGAAATTCGTGAGGACCTCGAGCCGGGTGATGAGCCCGGCTGGTTCGACCGGCGCTGGGTTCACGGCAAGCTGGAGCAATACGAGTTTGATCCTGTCGATAAAATCGACGGCGAAACGCTCCGCCTGCTGGCCCAGCGCATGGACATCATCCCCGCCTCGCTGGTACTGGCGCAGGCTGCCGTTGAGTCGGGCTGGGGCGAATCCCGCTTCGCCCGCGAAGGCAACAACCTGTTTGGCATGCGCACCTACGAACCCGGCACCGGCATCGTGCCCAAGCGCCGTCCCCCCGGGCAGACCTGGGAGGTGGCGGCCTACGACACGGTCACCGAAGGGCTGGCCGCGTATATCCATAACCTGAATACACACGACCCCTACCTGCGCCTCCGCATCAGTCGCGCCGGCCTGCGCAGCCGCGGCCAGACCATCACCGGTCCGGCCCTGGTCGACGGCCTGCGCAGCTACTCCGAGCTTGGCTACGAATATGTCGCAAAGATTCGCGGCATGATTCGAAGCAACGGCCTGACGAAATACGACGAGTAAGCCGGTCGTTCAGTGTTCGCCCAAAAGGCGTCCGGTCAGGAAGGCCTTGAATCCGTCAAGATCGGTCCAGTTGATGGCCACGTCGGCGACATGGGGCCCCTCGGGGTCCCGCACGGTGTGTCCTTCGTCGGTGATATGGAAACGGATCGTCTCGTATTCGATGAAGTCATCACCGTAGGCCATGTAGACAGCCACATCGTCGAAGAGCGTGGACGTCGAATGTGTCAGCAGCTCCAGGCCATCCATCCACGGCACCCGCGGAGCCCAGACCGCGTAGTTTTCGATCACCGCGCGGACGAGCTTGTCGTCCACGGCCGACCAGATCTTGCGGTAGTTTTTGCCATCGAGGTAAACAAGGCCACACGTATCCAGCGGAGTGATACGAATTGACTGCCAATCCGCGTTGAAGACGGTGCGGAGGGCCGGGACGTCGGCCCGCACATTGTATTCCGAATCCTCCAACGGCCCGCCGCCGTAGCCTTTGTCGAAAGCGCCGTGCATGCTGAAGAGCCGGCATTTCGCCGCGATATCCGGGGCGCGCTCAATCGCCGCGCCCAGGCTCGGCACCGGGCCGATCGCAATCACCGTAACCGTCTCTTCCGCGGCGCGCACAAAATCGATGAAAGCCTGAATGCCATCTTCATGCACGGTTCCCGGATAGGCCTCCAATTCGTAGTCACTGACCCACGGACCCTGGTTCCGGTCCTGGTCCCCCATCACGCCAAAATCCAGCCCCAGGGCGATGTCCACATCGGTGCGCCCGGCGATCTCGAGCACCCGGGCCGTGACCTGGCCGCGATACCGGGCTTCGCCGGTTTCGGTCAGCACCATCTTGAGATCGAGCTCCGGCGAGCGAAGCAGGTGGGCCAGCGCCCACGTATCGTCGATATCGCCGCCAATATCCGTGGAAAGCACGGTAGGGGTGGCGGCCATGGCCGAGGCGGCGACAGCGAGGGAAGCAACAAAAGATCTTAGTTTCATGACAACAAGTCTGGGGATGGGAAAAGCATGGAGCGAACACCGCAGTGAGCACCAGGCTTTGTCTTCCGCCAATCGAATCTGGCCTCCTGCTGACACCGTGTTACGTTGAACGTTGATGAAAGCCATCCGCCTCCAAGGCCCGTTCGACCTCCGGCTGGATTCGGTCGCTGAACCCATCGACCCCGGGACAGACGAGGTGGTTATCGCGGTCACCGCAGTCGGGGTGTGCGGCTCGGATCTGCACATGTATGAGACCGGCGGCATCGGTGGTAAGTTCGTCAACGAACCCGTAACCCTGGGTCATGAATTCGCCGGAGAAGTGACCGCTGTCGGCCAGGGCGCGGTGACGGAAAACGGAGAACCGCTCCGGATCGGAGACCGCGTCGCCGTCGACCCGGCGATTCCATGCGGGCGCTGCGAGCCTTGCCGCGACGGCAATCCAAATCTTTGCCTGGATCACTTTTTCCACGGCGTGCCCCCTGATGATGGTGCGCTGGTCGAGCGATTGAAGGTTCCGGCTCGCAACTGTTTTCGGCTGCCCGACAGTGTCAGTCACGAAGCCGGATCGTTGCTGGAAACACTGGGTGTTTCGCTGCACGCGATCGACCTGGGCCGGATCAAGCTGGGTGATACCGTCGCGATCTTCGGGGCCGGACCCGTGGGACTGTTATTGCTTGTCCTCGCGAAGATTCAGGGAGCACGGGAGGTCCTGGTATTCGAACCGGTGGCAGTCCGTCGGGCCAAAGCGATTGCACTCGGTGCCACGGCGGCATGGGACGTCGCGCCCAACGCAGACCTCGATGAGGTGGTTCAACCGCTTATGCAGCAGACCCGGGAACGCGGGGTCGATGTGGTCTTCGAAGCCGCCGATGCAGGGAAGTCAGTCGACCAGTCTTTTGCGGCGGCCCGATTCGGAGGACGCGTGGTGTTGGTCGGCATCCCTGCGCGTGACCGGACCGAGTTCGGTCATTCCCTGCCGCGACGAAAAGGCCTGACCGTGCGGTTCTCCCGACGGATGAAACACACCTACCCCCGGGCTCTGGCCCTCCAGGAGCATCCCCTGATGGCCGGCGTGCTCGATGAACTGGTGAGCCATCGCTTCAAACTTGCTGACTCAAAAGCGGCCTTCGACCTGGCGCTGCGGTGCGGCGACGGGATCTTGAAGGCGATCATCACCCCCCAGAACTGAACCGTCTTGCCGACCGCTTTCCCTCCCCGGGACGGGAGATTATTTGCGCCGATTACGAATGGCGGTGCCCACCGCGGAACGTCGCACGGGTTTCATCAAGTATTCGTTCATGCCCGCTTTCCGTGCCTCCTCGATGGCCTCCTTCATCACCGTGGCACTTAGCCCAATGATCCAAGGCCGGTCAGTTGTGGTTCCAGCGAGGGCGCGAATTTCCTTGGTCGCCGTGATCCCATCCATGGTTGGCATTTCCACGTCCATGAAGATGATGTCGGGTGGGGCTTGGCGCACCGCGCTGCAGGCGAGGGCGCCGTTTTCCGCGAACTCCAGGTCATCATAACCACCGGCCCGCAATATCATCTCCAGAACCCTCCGGTTGGTGGGATTGTCGTCGACCACCATGATCCGGGGATTGTCCTCCGGATCCTTCGCCGGACCGAGATCGGTCTGGGCCCCGGGCTCCGCTTCGGAAAGGGCCGCTTCTGCGGCCTCTTCCGCCGGCGGTGCTGCCACCGAAAACTCAAAGCAGGAACCCTCGCCCACGGTGCTGGTGACCGAAATCCCTCCTCCCAGCGCTTCGCTGAGTCGCTTGCAAATGGCGAGCCCGAGACCCGTGCCGCCAAAATCCCGGGTCGTGGACGAGTCGACTTGGCTGAACGGTTTGAAGAGGCGCTCCAATCCCTCCGGCGGGATGCCGATGCCCGTGTCGGTGACCTTGCAGATAAGGTGGCCGTCGGCGTTGTACTCGACGTCGAGGGTGACGGACCCCTTGGCGGTAAACTTCACCGCGTTGCCCAACAGATTGATCAGGATTTGCCGTAAGCGAGCCCGATCCGTGCGCACTTTGGCCGGCAGCTCCGGCGTGATGTTGAGGTCGAGGGCAATGCCCTTTTCGTCGGCCCGGGAGTGCATGATGGCGACGACCTCATGGGCCAGCAGGATGGGTTCGACGGGTTCGAGGGACAGTTCCAGGCGACCGGCTTCGATCTTCGAGATGTCGAGCACGTCGTTGATGATTTCGAGCAACCCTTCGCCCGAGGCTTCGATCATCTTCACAAAGTGCTCCTGCTCCGACGTCAGGTCCGTCGTGCGCAGCAGGCTGGTGAACCCAATGACGCTGTTCATCGGGGTGCGAATCTCGTGACTCATCACGGCCAGGAAATCGCTCTTCGCCCGGTCCGCCGCCTCGGCTTTCACCTTGGCTGTCCGCAACGCCTGCTCCGTATTCTTGAGCTCCGTGACCTCGACCGCAGTGACGATGACCTCGGTGACCACGCCGTTTTCCTTGCGCGGGTGAAACACGGCCAGGAATCGCACGCCTCGGCGTTTGCTGCCGCCTTCCAGCAGACGGATTTTGCCGGCCCAAGCCGCCGCATAAACCCGCAGCATTCTGCGCTTGAGCGGGCCTCGCAGGATATCACCCAAGCGGCGGTTTTCCACCCGCTCCGGGGAGTAGCCCATCAGCGCACAAAGTCTTCCCCGGCAAAGGGTGTGAAGGAAATCACCGTCATCCGTGCGCCGATAGCACAGGACGAGACCCTCCTGCAGATCCAGCGTGCTTACGTAGTAGCGGTTGAGCTGATTGAAGCGGTTTTCCGCGTCGCGCCGGATTTGCTCGTTGGCCGTGGTGAGCTTCCGGGAGACGACGTTAAGGGTGCTTTCGGCGACCTCTTTGTCCTGGTCACCTCTCCGATAGGCCTCGTTGACCGATCGCAAAAACGTCGGCCACGGACCACGCTCAAGATCAACGCCAGTGAGGTCTTCCCGAATCTGCCGGGCCAGGGCCGGATGCCAGGCTTCGTCACTCATTTTCAAGCCGGTTCAGGAAGCCGGGGCATATTTGGCTTTCACCCCCAAACCTATCGCGCTTCGCAACCAACTCCACGCTCGATTGAGGCCAATCGGTTCAACCCCTTGCTTAAAGCCATAGAGGTCGGCCAATTCTGCCTCGTTCGTGCGGTAGCGCGGCGGCAGCACCAGGATCTCGGCTTCGCCATCCGTAACGTTGGAAAAGAAGGCACCGCGGCCCACCGCGAGACTCGCCCCATCCGGAAACGGAATCTTTTTCTCCGCCATCACGAGCCAGGGTTTGTAGACGAAGGTGTTGTTGCCTCCTTCATCGCGGGCCAGCTTTCCGTAAGTGCGCTGCGGCACGCCGGGCAACCCGACACCGGCAAAAACACTGGTACGGTGCATGCCGACCGAAAACCGACGGTTCCGGCGTAAGAAAAAGTCCCAGCAAAACACCCAGCTGAAAATGGTGAGTCGGAACGACCATCCCGCCACGAACCATGATATGACGATGACAACCAGCGAGAGGCCGGCACCGATCCACGGATCGATGGCCGGAGCCAGGACGACCAGTCCAAACAGCGCCGTCTTGGCTGACTTCAATGCCGCATCGATCGCCCCCCACGGACTGAGCAGGATCAGGCCGTTGATGGCATGGGCGGCCATCCAAACAACCGCATAGATCGCGATTCCGAACGGCACGGTCAGGATGTTGAGCAGCCAGGAAAGATCGATGGCTGCGAGGTTCATCGTGGCGAGCCCACTCAACGACATCATCTCCGGCGCCACATAAGCAGTGGACTCACCGCCGCCCAGTATCATCTTCGAAAGGTTCGACATCGTGAACGGCACCACCGCTCCAGCGGCGATCAATCCCGTCGCTTGGTTTTCCAGGGTATCGATCACATCCAGGGGTTTCTTCCATCCCGGAGGAAGGGCCGCACCCGCGGCATCCTTGGCCGCAGCCGCTCCCACCAAACCAAGGGCCGGAAGCCAGAACCCGATTTTCGCGAACCAGGGCAACGTGTGCCGCTCCTCTGCCGGAGTGTCGAAATAGATGTAGGCCCCATATGCGCCCGTGCCCAGAAGCGGGGAGATGGCGATCCCGGTCACAGCGGCCACCGAGGTCACAATCGGCGCGGCAGGGGAACGGTCGGAAGGCATCGCGGCACCGTCCGACGCCCATAGCGGGGTGGTGACGACGGCGATGACAAAAGCGAAAGCGAATATGGGGCTCAGTCGTTTCATGCGGTAAAAACGTTGCAGACGGAGCGACAAGTTGAAACGAGCCGCCTTGATAAATCCATCCGCAAAATATGCGGGATTATGCGTAGTCGACCCCGACCTGCCGGCACCACTCCAGCTGGGCTGTGATGTTGCCCCGGGTATCCGCCCACGAACAGGCCGGCACCTCCAACTCTCCTCGGGCCACCGCCGCCGCAAACCCATCGGCTTCGTAGGCGTAAAGCCCTCGGTCCGGCGTGATGATGACTTCCTCCGGCCGGTCGCCACCCTCGCGATGCAACCATACCGACGTGGGACTGAGGTCTCGCGAAACGACGAAAGGCGAAGGCACGTGAATCCATCCCTTTGTTCCGTAGATTCGCACCACGTTGTCCTGCTGCACCCACGTGCCGCAGGAAATCTCCGCCGTGATGTCGCCCGGAAACTTCAGCACCGCCGAGGCCTGGGCATCGGATCCACTCACGGGATGCAGCACTCCCACCCCGGAAAGCTCTGCCGGATCTGCAAACGGCCGCCCATTCGCAACCCCGGCGAGAAGACGGGCATACGACAGCGGGTACCCCCCCACATCCAGGATCCCGCCCCCGCCCAGGGCCCGGTTCCACAGGCGTCCTTGGGGATCAAAATCAGCCCGGAAGCTGAACGACGCCTGCACGTGACGCAGCTCGCCGATCGCCCCATCGCGAATGAGTTCAACCACCCGTGCCGTTTGCGGATGGCAACGATACATCCACGCCTCCATCAACGTGCGCTCATGCCGGCGCGCCGCGGTTTGCATGCGATCCACCTCATCCAACGTCATGGCCATGGGCTTTTCGCAAAGCACGTGTTTGCCGGCGATCAGGGCCGCCAGCACCGCCTCGCAGTGCCGGGGATGCGGCGTCGCCACGTAAACCGCATCAACGGCCTCATCGGCCAAGAGCTCGTCCAGCGACCCATGGGCGTGGTCCGGCGAAATCGACCAGGCCCCGGCAAAGGCTCGCGCCGACTCCTGTCGCCGGCTGCCCACCGCCACGAGTCGGCCCAGGCGGGATTGATCCAAATTGCGCGCAAACACGCTCGCGATGTGTCCCGTGGAGACGATGCCCCAACGCAAAACGGGCCCGGACGATGAGGAAGATTCGGCGGAGGTCATAAGGGTTTTTTCGACATGAAGACTTGGGTGGTGTGGACAACTTCACCGCCGGTGGCGGTGCGACCGATGGCGGTGGCGCAGGCCAGGCGAGTGGGCTCGGTGCCGAGGATGTTGGCCCGGTGTGGTGGTGAGCTCATGAACTGGGCCACGATGCGCTCCGCCAACTCCCGGTAGGTCGGCCAGGGCAGCGGTTCGCCGGTTGTATCATTAACTCGGATACGCTGACCCCCGGGCATGACCACTACCCGCACAAATTCGCCTTCCGCCGGGGCTCGCACCGACGTCGACGCAACGTTTTCCCATACCACGTCAGCCGTCACTCCGGCATATCGCACCCGGTCCATCACGTTGCGGCGCCCGGCAAAGGGATTGTCGTGGCTCGCCACCCCCAGCATCGCCACCGTATCCGCCTGGAACTCGGCCGCCCTGACCAAATTGACCTGGCTCATGAACGGCGGCAGTTCGTGTTTGGCCCGAACCCGGTTGGTTTCGGCAAAAATCGCTGCGGCCAGCCACTCGGCATTAAAATCATCCCAGGTGACCAATGCCTCGGCGGTCCCCGTGGGCGGGGTCTCCTCCTCCGGCACGCGCGAGGAAAAGGCGCACCCCGCCAGGAGTAACGCTCCCAACATCAAGCCTGCTTGGCGTATTCGGATCGACTCCATGGTCTCACACATTCAGCCATACCCCAGACAACGCAATCGACATTAAGCTCCCTTGCCTGAACGAAAAGCGAACCGAAGCTGGTCACCGACCTCCTCGCGCTCACATTCTCCCCGCTCCCCTCCCGCTAGCCCCCCTGCCCACTTATGAACTCCGCCCCGACCGTCCGTCTCAGTGTGATGATGTTTCTCCAGTTTTTTGTCTGGGGAGCTTGGTTCACGTCCATCGCCGTTTACATGAGCAACAACGGCATGCCTGACCTGACCCACTGGCCGTTCACGGTCAATCCGATCGCCGCGATCATCGCCCCGTTTGCGCTGGGACTCGTCGCCGACCGGTTCTTCGCCACGGAAAAGGTCCTGGCCGTGCTGCATCTGTTGGGCGGTGTGTTGTTGCTGTTCGCACCGCAACTCACCGGCAACCCCACCGCCTTCATTCTCGCGCTGCTTGCCTACAACCTCTGCTATATGCCGACCCTGGGTCTGGCCAACTCGCTCGCGTTTCACCACATTACCGACCAGGAAAAGCAATTCCCGAAGATCCGCGTGTTTGGCACGGTGGGTTGGATCGTCGCCGGCTTGTTCATCTCGTTTGTGCTCGGCAGTGCGATGGGCACGGTGGCCGAAGCGACGGCCGCTCCCCTCTACACGGCGGGCATCGCCTCGCTGCTGCTCGGCGCGTTCTGTTTTGCGCTGCCGCACACGCCGCCTTCCGGCGCCGACAAGAAGGTTTCGGTCGCATCGATCGTGGGGATCGATGCGCTCAAGGCCCTGGCCTCCCGCTCGTTTTTCGTCTTTCTCGCCTGCTCGTTCCTGATCTGCATCCCGCTGGCAGCTTACTACAATTTCACCCAGCTCTATCTCGGCGCGACCGGCTTCCAAAACATCGCGGGCACCCAGACCATTGGCCAGATGTCCGAGGTCGGCTTCATGCTGCTGATGCCCCTGCTCTTTGCCCGCCTCGGGGTGAAGTGGATGCTGATGATCGGCATGGCCGCCTGGGCGCTGCGTTATGCGCTCTTCGCTCTGGGCGCCCCCGACCAGGTAACATGGATGATTATCGGCGGCATCGCCCTGCACGGCATCTGCTATGACTTCTTCTTCGTCACCGGCCAGATCTACGTGGACCAGAAATCCAACGACCAAATCCGTGGCCAGGCCCAGGGCCTGTTGGTGCTGGTCACGTATGGTTTCGGCATGTTGATCGGTGCCCAGGCCGCCGGTGCCGTATTCAACTCCTTCCTCCAGGACGCCGACGGGCTTACGCTCGCCCAATGGCAACAGTTCTGGTGGCTGCCCGCCGCCTTTGCCGTGGCGGTCATGATCGTCTTCGCCCTGCTGTTCCGCGACGAGAAGTCGAAGGCCTGACTGGGCATCATCCCACCGGCGGGGGCGGGCTCAATCGCCCTCGCAATGGTGTGCTCAAAGTCGCGGGGTGAGTCCGTCGATCAACGCTTGGCGGCTCGCTCGCCAGCCGGGGATCAACCCAATCAAGGTTCCCGCGATCACAATGAGCGTCAGCAGACCCCACTCGTTGGGTGTCGGCCAGGTCAGCGCAAAATGCAGACCGTAGTGTGCTTCGAGGATCGGAGTGCCGATGATCATCACAACACTCAGCAAACCCAGCCCCACCAAGGCTCCCACGGCCGACACCCAAAACGACTCGCCCACCAACAAAAGCAGCAGGTGGCGGGGCCGTGCCCCCACCGAACGCAGAATCGCCATCTCGCGACGTCGTTGATCCAGCGTGCCCAGCAAATTGCTCAGCATGCCAAGCAGTCCTATCACCACGACAAATGCACCGAGAAACAACAGCACGCGCTCGATTACACCCAGAACCGCCCAGAGCTCCTGCAACGCCACGCCCGGCAATACCGCCGTCAGCGCCTCCTCGTCGTAAGTGTTGATCATGCGCTGCACCGCCAGTGCGGTCGCCCGATCATTCAATCCCACCAACAGCGCGGACAACGACCCGGTGCCCTCGTGATGGGCGTGTCCATGGTTGCATGTCTCGTCGTGCACATGCCCGGGCTCACCGTGCGCGGGGCCATGGTCGTGACCATGATCGTGGTGGTCATGGTCGTGTCCCCCGTGGCCATGCGCACCGTGATCATGATCATGATGATCATGCGCTGCATGGTCGTGATCGTGACCAGTGTGGCCTCCGTGGTCGTGATGGTCATGAGCATCGTGGTCGTGATCGTGCTCCACCGGCCCTCCGATCGTCGCCATCGCTGCCGCCAGGGGATCAGTGACGTCGTGATCATGCTCGGCCGCACCAACAAAGTCCGCATGCATCGCATCTACCCCGGCCAAACTCACCAAGACCGCACGATCAACCGGAGTGCCGGTGGGGGCCAGCACCCCACTCACGGCAAACGGGTGTTCATCGTGGTGCACAAAACTGATCTCCCCCGCTCCGTGTGAAACCACGATCGATTGTCCCACCGTGTAAGCGAGCTCGCGGGCCACATCCGCGCCGATCACCGCCTCCGCGTCGTTGGCAAACCAGGCGCCCCGCGCCAACTGCAGTCCCTGGTCGCGAGCAAATCGGTAGTGATCCCGGAACGCCGTTGTCGTGCCCACGACCCGGTAACCGCGGTGCATGTCCCCCATCGAAAGCGGAATGATCCAGTTCACCCGGGGATCCTCGCCAATCATCGCGTAGCTCGTGCGGCTTAGATTTTGAGTCGGAAAGCCCACATTAAACACCGCCTGGAGCAACAATTGCGGCCCCCCGCTGCGCGCTCCCACCACCAGATCGGTGCCCGAAACGGTGCTCAGGAAACTCTCGCGTGATTCCTGCCGCACGCGCTCGACCCCCAGCAGCAGCATCACGCTGCATGCGATGGAAAGGATGGTGAGCATCACCGTCGCGCGCCGGTTCATCAACGATTGCCAGGCCAGTCGCAGCAACATCAGGCCGGTCCTCCCGCTCGATTGATGGCCCGCAAATCAACCACGCGATCAAATCGATCGCCCAGTTCCCGATCATGGCTCACCATGACAACGCTGCTGCCGGCCGCCCGCGCGGAATCGAAAAGCAGTTCCACAAACTCGTCCCGCCGATCGCTGTCGAGCGCCGAGGTCGGCTCATCGGCAACGATCATCGACGGCGCTCCCAACAGCGCCCGGGCAAGCGCCACCCTCTGCTGCTGTCCGACACTGAGCGAAGTCACCGTTTCCCGCTGGACGTGGGCCATTCCCAGTTCGTCCAACAGTTCGATCGCAGCGCTTTCGATGGTCTTTCCATCGATCTCGGCACGGGATCGGCGAGCGACCGAAAACCGCGTTGGGAGCGTGACATTGTCGATGACCGATAGATACGGGACCAAGTTGAATTGCTGAAAAACAAACCCAATCCGGTCAGCCCGCAGGGCGTCCCGTTCGGCCCCACTGAGCTGCCGCAGGTCGCGCCCCAGAACCGCCACCTGGCCACTTTGAGGTGACAACACCCCTCCGATTATATTCAGCAGCGTGGTTTTACCGCAGCCGCTTGGTCCGTGCAGAAACAATGATTGGCCGGAGTTCACGACAAGTTCCGCAATATCAAGGATGAGGGCGCCATCGGACGACCAGGCAAAGCGCAGGTCTCGGATTTCAACCAGGTTGTAGGCGGAAGGGGTCATGAAGGAGAAAGCAATGGCAGATCAAAATACACTCGTTCAAAAAAGCGAATCGACGGTTTCGATCCATCGAATATGGGATTTGTTTCCTTGATCCCATGAAGTGGCGCACCGCAATCATTCCCTTGGCTCTGCCTCTCCTGCTGGCAGCCTGGACCGGTTGCGCAACCACCGCTCCGCCGGCCGCCGCTGAAGAAGCTGTAACTGTCGCATCGACTTCGACCCCGCCTGCACCAGCGGCAACGACATCAGCCGCACCCACCCGACTGCCGCCGAGTTTTGTGATGCCTGCTCCGAGTTACGATCCCTTGTTTGGTGGCAGCCACCAACCCGTTTTCGGCCCGGATCGCCTGAAGATCCAAGCCCTCTGCTGCCCCGAGCACGAGCGCGCCACCCGCGCTTCTTTTGATCCGCTGATAGATTGATATCCCGGTCGTTCACCTCGTCTCCACATTCATGAGCTTCAATTCGGATTCGCTGTTTAAAGGGTGCTTCAGTGCAGCTCTTCTGGGAGTCGGATCATGGCTGCCGGCCGGTGAAGACTCGGAAAATCGCAGCCTGACCGCGGTACCGGGTATCGAAGTGGGCCACTACACCCTCTCCGCCCGGGCCACGGGTTGCACGGTGATCCTGGCCCGACAAGGGGCAGTCGCCGGGGTTGATGTGCGGGGCGGAGCCCCCGGCACCATCATGACTGCAACCCTCGATCCGATCAATTTGGTCGATGAAGCCCACGCCATCGTGCTGACGGGCGGGAGCGCTTACGGACTGGCCTCAGTCGATGGAGTCATGCGCTATCTTGAGGATCAAAGCATCGGATTTGATGTTGGTCGCGGTAAAGTGGTGCCCATCGTCGCGGGGGCGGTGATTTTCGACCTGCAACTTGAACCCCCCGATGAACGGTTGCGACCGGATGCTGAAGCAGGCTACCTCGCGGCAAAAACTGCCTCAGCCGCCGTTCCCATCGAAGGCCGCATTGGGGCCGGCGCCGGGGCCACCGTTGGCAAGCTGCTGGGAGCGGACCGCTCCATGCCCGGGGGGTTTGGCACCGCGGCCATTAAACTCGATGACGGTTTGATCGTGGCCGCGGCCGTTGTGGTCAACGCGGTGGGTGACATTATCGACCCGGCTTCCGGAAAAATCGTCGCCGGGGCCCGCAACGCCGATGACTCGGGCTTTGCCGACCTGCGAAAGGTGCTCCGCCAGGGCGGCGAAACTGCTCAACCCTTGCCTGTCGAAAACACCACGATCGGGGTGGTCGCCACCAACGCCCCTTTGACCAAGGCTCAAGCCACCAAGGTCGCGCAGATGGCGCAGAACGGCATCGCCCGCACCACCTACCCCGCCCACACCATGGTTGACGGTGACACGGTTTTCTCACTGGCGACCGGCGACTGGAACGGTGAGGTGGATGTGACTACCATCGGAGCCCTGGCCGCCGATGCCATGGCCGAAGCGGTCCTGCGCGCCGTCCGTCCGTAGGCAGTCCCTGGTAAAATCCAAATATATAAAAACCGGCTTTTCGTCGAGCGAAGAGCCGGTTTGAGGTTGGCAAGTAATATTCAGAATACGCCGGACGTATTCAGTTGGTTATGACAAGGTATACCTTTTCGCCGCTGCCCGCGAGGGTAGCCACGTGGTAGGTGCCAACACCATAAGAATCGTCCACACCCACTTCGAGTGCGTCGAGTCCATTATTAATCCCATCGTCCCATGTCTCGACGTAAACGGCCGCACCATGCAGAACGGTATGGAACTGGTCGGTTGTCGAATCGTCGCATACTCCTTCGGCAAACCACGTCTGGCTGGCAATGCTGTAGTAGACATAACGATCGGCTGCGTGCACCATGCCGGCCAGGCCAATGGAGAGAAGAGTGATGGCGAAAAGGCGAAGCAATGTGTTCCTAGTCATGAAGTATTATGTTGTTGATTGTTTCAGTTGGATGAAGCCCGAGAAACAAACTCCCGGCCCTCGAACAGGAGTTTATAATAAATGCTATTGGCCGCATTACTTCAATACCACCCAAGAATACTGAGGAGTTGCCCCCAAGCCCGCCTCGTCATATTCATTTTAAATATATTAACTTTTAGTGCAAAACCCCTAGTAGTCATTATTCGGATACTAAAATATGAAAAATCCGTCTGAAAATCGGACATAAATGAAACTGATTGAGCTGCAAGCAGGTCGGAACCGTCTTTTCGTGAACGCTACAGGCCGGAGCCGCGACTAGCGGTCATGGAGTGACTAACCATCACTTGAACCCGCATGCGGGCCAAAGAACTTTCAGGGAATGGGTTCCTGTAGAGGAACCGTGATTCGATAGACCGTAACCTTCCCCGGCCCTTTCACATCCGAGCTTTCTCCCGTCGGGCGCAACGAAAGCTGCAGGTGCTCCACGTTCCTCAACCGCACTTCATCACCTTTCCCACCTCGATCGGCGGCAGGGTTGACCCAATAGGACCAAGTGTTCGGGTATCCCTGCGGTAGCAAGACCCCCCGATCGAGATGCAGCTCATCCATTGGAATTTCCAAGGTATGAGTCCCTTTGGGAACCACCAATCGCGCGCTCCAAGCGGTTCCGTCGCTTTCGAGCAAAGTTACTGAAACCGGCAAAGCGTTGCCGCTGGTTTTAAGCTCAAGTCGAATCCGGTCGACCTCCTTAAGACGGTGCCGGCGTTCGTGAATACGGTCGCGGACAGCCAGTTGAGCGGTCAGGTCGGGTGGCAAATCGCCGGGGTTGTCCGGAACTGAAACGACAAATCCCCCGATATCGTCTCCGGCCAGGTGCGGGAACACCTGCTGCCTGATTTCCCAAGGCCCGCGCGAATAGACCAACAGATCCAAATCCGCAGCCTCCGCATCGAAGAGCACCAGCGGCTCATGCCGATCGACCATTCGCAGCGAGGGCGCAGACGAGCTATCATGTTCGAGCGATACGAGATTGTCGTCGACCTTGCCCTGGAACCCGAAGGACCAGTTTCCCGGGGAGAGGGTCCCCGCGGGCACTGTGGCCTGGTAGGTGTAGCGATGACTACGTTTGAGGGTGAATCGGCGTTCGGCTTGGTTGGCACCGACGGCCGTCGCAACCATTTCCCCGGGTAAACTCTCTGAGATGAAGTCCACCTCCAGGACCAACGGCTGATCTGCGGGCGCAGTCTGCGGCAATCGAGGCAAAATCGTTGGCGACACCCGAGATGCTTTCGGTGAGACGAATTCACGTAATCCCAAATGGCCCACCCGCTCCGGCAATGCATCGACATCCACTTCGGGATGGCGAGACAGCAGGTACACCCCCGGTCGAATAGGAAATGCGCCCGCAATCGCGACGGCACTGTGCGTATTGCCCGAATCCAGGGGAGTGACGACAAACGAATCCGCCAAATCCGGGAGGTTCACCACCATGGGCCACTGCCGCTCGATTAGCCGGGAAGCCGTTTTGCCGGCATCCCAGGCCAACGTGAATGGGTCTCGGATCATTTCGGCGTCAGGATAGACTTCGAGTCGCCAGATTCCTTCGCTCAACCGGTCGAAGAAGTATGCTCCCGAACCTTCGTATGAGACGAGAGGCGAATCCAATCGGCCGACAATGCGTTGGAGCTTTTCCGGGTGAGCCGGGGCTGACCGGGTGCGACTGGCATGCATGAACACCTCATTCGTCACCAACTCGCTGGTATCTTCCTCGTAGCTTACTCGGAAGGGTCCAAATTCCCGGTTTTGCGGGTAGTCGCCGTAGCGCGAATCCGCCGGGATGCGACGCATGACTTCAGCCGCGATGATGCCACTGACCGCTTTTTTCGGCGAATACACCAAATTCATCCAATGGGTTTGCCAGCCACCGTTGGTGGGCGCGGTTGCGAGCATGTCATACGAAAACATCGCGGCGAATTGCACCCCCACGCCTCGAAACGCCCGCGCCATGGCTGGATACATGTAACCTGAGTCCATGTCGGCGGAATCAAACTCGTAGGCCACCAGAGGCATGTTGCGCACGTCCGGTCGCAGCAGCGGTGCATAGTCGTCGACACTGCGCAGATGATTGTTCGTCAGCTGCCGCTTGAGATTCAGCCCGGTCGGATACCACCCGACACTTCCTCCATCCACCCGGGAAGCCCTGGTCGCCGGAATGATTCCGAAATCCTGCGTGATGTTGTGGAAGGTCAGTTTCCGGCAACCGGTGTCACGCACGGCCTCAACCAACGCATTGATGTAGTCCACCGATCCCGGGAAGTCATCGGGGTGATGCCACGGTTCGTTGATCATCTCGATAAAGAGGATCTGCGGCTCATCCTTGATCGCCAAACCGGTGTAGGGGTTCACGTGGTTGAGAAACTGGCGAATGAAATTCTGTTGCGCGGTGATCGCGGCGGGCAGTCGGCCCAGATCGAATTTCTCAAAGTGGTTGGCAAAACCCGGATAGTCGCCCTCCGGGTCAGCATCCGGCCACCATGCCGAATAGGTGTGGATGGGATTAAAGAGGATATGGATGCCGCGCTGCTTCGCCTGGTAGACCGCATAATCGAAAACATCGATGTGGTCGTTCACGATCAGGTTTCCCTCATGGTCGCTGCTCTCCCAATCCCCCCAGGTGGCGAGCCGAACACCATCCCAACCCATCCGGGCGAAGTGTGCCATGTCGTCGGCAACAAGTTGCTTGCGATCAACCCCAAGGCGACCGGCTGCGCGATAGTCGCTGGCTGACCCCAGACTGTAATTCGCTCCAAACAGCGTCACCTCACTGCCATCAGACCGCCAGCGCACCACGCCTTGGTCGTCGAGATAAACCCGTTCTTCGGCGGTCGAGGAAACCACGGCGGCCATCAGGCCGAATGCGAGCAGGAGATGGCGGAATCGAGCGATCATGAGATTCAAAATGGGTTCAACGGGTGTCTTTCCTGCTGCCCAAGCCCTCCAGTTTCCCGGCCAACAGATTGGGAACGGTGGAAGATTTGGCCCAAATCTGAAATGCTCCGGTGTCCGAGGGGATTCGCACCACGGTGGAAGCCATGCCTGCCTCGGTAACCCACTCCCGTGGTCCCACGATTTCGGCGGAAGCACTCGACTCAAATTCCACCGAGGCCGATGCATCGGAACAAACGGTGCCTGCTTTATCCTGCAGCTCCGCATGGACCATCAACAGATCCGTTTCACCAGCCCGTGGTCGCACGTTTGCCTGGTCCGACCACACAACCAGACGGACGGGTTTACCCGGGGTGCGGACTCGATGCCGGGCCGCAACCCTTCCACCGATGCGACCGACCGCCTCCACCTCGCCGGGCAAATACCTCACGTCGTCGAATTCAAACGGAGGATGGGGCAAGGCCGGCCACCTCTCCGAGTCCGGCCCCCGGGCCGGTTTCAGAAGCTTCCCATTCACCCACAGTTCAACGGTTTCGCAGTTGCTGAAAACCCACAGGCGGTCGTCCGGCAAGGATGCCTGCCAGCGCGTGGCCGCAAAGACGACCGCCCCACCCCGCCAATCAGCTCCCGTTTCCTTGGGATCACGCTGACTGCGAAAAAAGTGATACGAAAACTTGGGCACCCGGAAAGAATCCATAATCCCGCAGGTGGCCCGCACGAGATCATGCCCTCGCGGGTAGTCGTTCACGGACCACAACCCGTCAAGCACCGCCGGCGACGCCAAAGTATCATTGAGCGCTTCAACATGGTTTCGCGCCTGTTGGAGGAGCCCGGCCTCACCATCCCCCCGCCGCTTGCGGCTGTTGCCCTTCGGATCGAGCAGCCCGGTTCCCAATTTCTGATCGAAACCCTCGTTTGCGGCGAAGTATTCCCAATCGCCATACTCGGCTACGACCAGCGCCTTGTCGTCGTTTCTCCACGAATGGATGGCACCGTGCTGGCGGGAGTGGAGGAAGACATCGAACTCGTCCATCCATCCACAGGTAAACATCTGATCCCCCGGATACTCCTCATGACCAATGTCGTGCAGGCGGCGCATGAATCCGACCGGCATTTTGGTTTCGTTGAGCGACAACTCCCACAGCACCACACACGGATGATTGCGATCGCGACGGATCAAACGACGGGCGTTTTCCACACAGCGCTGCTGAAAGAGCTCGCCACCATAAAACTGCCACCCGGGAAGACAGTTCGCGACCACCAGGCCGAGTTGATCACAGGCATCCAGAAAGTGAGGGGACTGCGGATAATGCGACAGGCGGACGTAGTCGAACCCCGCTTCCTTGATGCGCTGGGCATCGCGATACTGCGCGGCGCGGGGAGCGGCGTAGCCGACATGCGGAAAGTCCTGATGCCGGTTGACCCCTCGCAATCGCCGCCGCCGACCGTTGATGGTAAACCCACCGGATCGGGAGAAAGTGATGCGCCGAATTCCACAGTCAACCTCACGCCGATCGAGGATGTTTCCCGACCCGGCTTGGACCAGTATCGCCGTCAGTTGATACAGATGGGGTGACGCGGGCGACCAGAGTTCGGCATCCCGCACCTTCAGCTCGGATGCCAAAACCCGGGACACTCCCGCTTCCAAGGTGGTGGTCGAACCACGTTGACGCACAACTTCCTGACCTTCCGCATCGGTCAACACCCAGTGCAGTTCGACCGTGGCGGTTTCAGTGGATGAGTTGGCAATCCCGGCGCTTACGGCCAATGTCGCTCCGCGTGCTTCGATGGATTCCGTACGCACAAACAATCCACCTCCCCCGGTTTCAGGATACACCGAATCGGTAAGATGGACGGGCGGATAAACCCGTAACTCAACCTCCCGGTAAAGACCGCCATACCAACAAAAATCCAACTCATCGATGGTCTTGCCGGGTGGCACGGTTTCGCAATGCCGGTTATCCAACTCAATGGTCAGATCCACCTCGTTCTGGCCGGCGATGAACCCGTCCAGGTCGATCTCGAACGGCAGGTAGCCCCCGGTGTGGGCCCCAGCCTCAACCCCGTCGACCAGCACTCTGGTGGTCTGCATCGCCGCTCCCACATACAAAACCACCCGTTCGCCCCGGGTGCGCGGCGGCAGCTTCAGTCTTCTTCGATAGGCGCAAACGCCAAACCACAGATTGTTACCATCCAGGTCGGCAACAAACGGAGTGTGGGGCAGTTCCACGGCCACCTCGGTCGTGCCGGCTTCGAAGCGACGAAACAACCAGCCCGAATCAAGTCTTTGACACCGGAGCTGGGTGTTATGTTGGAGTTCCGCGGACAGTGAGGATGCAGGGAGCATGGAATCAATTTGGCAAAGCAGCGAACACGTGTGGTTCACGGTTGGATCTGTTTCTCTTCAAAATGGGATTTTTCGAATATGAGTGAGGTTTTGAATCGTTACACCCGGCCACGCCGCGCCTCCAGTTGGTCGCGGATTTCATAGACGCGTTTTTGGGTGAGAGGATAGAAGGCGATGAGAACCAGGGCGATTGCGGCCCAGACAAACGTGGAGGCCGCGAGCACCATCCGCATGTTGAAGACCGCGCCCTCGGATTGATCGCCTCCCAGGGCCGCATCAAATCCGGTGATCTTCAAAGCCACCCCGGCGCCAAAGAAGGCGAAGGCAAATCCGGTTTTTTCAATCCAGGAAAACAACGCCCCCATCATGCCCTCTCGCCGCAGGCCATGCCGCAATTCGTCGTCATCGCAGATATCACCCAACATCGATGGCAGCAGGACCCGAATGCCTGTCCACACCGGGCCACAAAGCAAAGGATCGAGCAGGATTTTCCATTGGTTTCCCGGGGTATAGAGGAACCATTTTCCGAAGGCTCCGAACAGGACCAGGCCGAAGATGACGGTGAGCGCGACCCGCTTGCCATAACGATTGGCGAGCCAGTTGACCGGGTAGATCGAAAGGATGCCCACAACCGCATAAGCAAGCGAAAGCTTCGCCTTCCACCAAGACCCGGTCGCCAGGTCTCCGTCGTTCATGTGATACACGATCAGGTAGTAATCGAGATTGCTTGCCAACATGCCGGCGAGCACCTGGCAAATCGTGAGACCAACGAGAATGGCAAAGGCCCGATTCGACAACGCCGCCTTGAAGGCGGGCCACAGGTGCACTTTCTCCTGTTTGGCCGCCTTCTTGTAATAACGTTCCTTGACGAAGAGGCCCGGCATCATACCACAGCAGCCCATGATCGCTATGCCGATGATCCAGCCCACCACTTGGACGCCGCCCATCAGCGATCCGAAGATCGCCAACCCCGCCAATGGGATGGCGAAGCTGTAGGTTGATTCGCCCAGTTTGTGAAAAAACCCGATGAACGCCCCGATTCGAGTGCGTTCCTTGTAGTCGGGTGTCATCTCGTAAGTCAGACTGCTCAGCGGCACCGAGAATATCGTGTAGCAGGTATAAAAAATCAGCAGCGTCACCGTAAGGTAGGCCAGCGTGGCCGTCTGTCCCCACTCCGCCGGCACCATCCACAACGCTCCGAAAGCGAGTCCCTGCAAAATGGCCCCGACGACGATCAGTGGCTTCCGGCGCCCCCACTTGGTGCGCAGGTTGTCGGAAAACACGCCGACAATCGGATCGGTGATGGCATCCCAAAATCGGGGAATGGCCAAAACGAGTCCCAACAAAACGGGATCGACCGCCAAGACCATCTGGTAGACCGGAACGGCCAGACTGTTGACTCCGGCGGTGCCGTAAAAGTTGGCCAAATAGCCGGTGCCGAGCGCTGATTTTTCCCAAAAGCCCACGCGATCCGAGGCACGCGTGTCACGCGCATCGGGAGGAGCTTCAGGGGAGATGGACATATGGGAGAATTTTCAGGAAGTGCCGGGAAAAGAGCGGGAATTCATTGTCATTGAATTTCGAATACGCTCAAGGAACGGGACCAACGCGTCCCGCCAAACCCGGTAGCCCGCTTCATTGGGATGCAAGCCGTCATAAAACAGTTCATCCCGGAGCGATCTATCCGCCCGCAGAAACAGGGGATACAGATCCAAAAAGCGAATCGACGCGCCCTCCGGATGGGCCCGGGGCAACTCTGCCAGCCGCTCATTCACCGGTTCGATAACCCTGCGATTGATTTCGGTCTCATGGTAAGGAAGGATGCTTTGCAGCACAACGATGGCGGCAGGTTTTACCTGGCGAACCTTCTCCACCACCGCGGCGACCCCGGCATAAATGCTTTCGGTCAAGGGCTCTTCCCCGGCCCAACGATTATTGATGCCGATCATGACCACCACAAATTCCGGGGCCAGACAGTCGTCGCCGAGATGACCGAGACCACCGGCGGATTGCGGGGTGATGCGGTGGAGCACGTTTTCAGTCCGGTCACCCGTTATGCCAACGTTCAGGGCATGATTAGGGCTTGAGGCATCGTCGAAGGACTCCGCCCAAATCGCCGCCCCACCCCGCGCCCCTTCGTGCCACGGATTGTCGCCCATCTGCCAGTAGTCGGTGATTGAATCGCCGACAAAAACCACCCGGACCTTCTTCATTTCTTCGCATTGGGCCACGGCAGCACTGATCGCCTGCTGGCGTTTTATCCAATCCGCAACGCGTTCGGTGGGCACGGCGGAGCGAAACGACCCCGCCACGGCCAACGAGTGATGGCCAATGAACGCCAGGAGCAAGACGGACAAGAGTTGGCTGCGCGGGGATCTCATGGGGGCGCTGAAATCATGGGTTGACGGCCATCACCGGAACAACGAACGGGCAAGCGGCTGGCGCCCGCCTCATCTCTCATAGCGGACGCCCAGGAAGTAGCGGGTGCCGTAAGTCTCGTAGGTGCCGATCCTCTCCGCAACTCCCGAGAAAGTGCGGTAGGGTTCATCGGTAAGATTGTTGATCTGGAACATCACCCGCGTGCCCCGCAGAGGACTTTGTGGTCCAAATGTGTAGGAGGCCTCAAAATCGATGATGGTCTCTCCTTTCGTAAAGGTGAGGTCATTTGAGGCCGCATTCGGACCGTAGCTCACGAAGGAGGCCCGATTGCGGTAGCTGATCCGCGATGAGAAACCACCCCGGTCATACCAGAGCACGGCGTTGACGACATCACGCGACAACCCGGGCAGGTCGAACTCCGTGACGGACCACGGCGTCTGCCAGGAGACCGAACTGTCCGCGATGGTGTAATTCGCCGACAGGCCCCAACCGCTGAGACTGTCCGAAATCTGCTCGAATGGAATGGTCGCAGCGAATTCGACACCCTGCACCTCCCCGCCCGTGCCATTGGCCGGTTGTGTAAAGGTGCCACCCACTTCGTTCGGCACCTGGGATTGGAAAATAAAGGAATTCAATTCCTTGTGGAAACCGGTAACGGCCACCGCTCCACCCCTCCGGAAATAGTGCTCAAATGAGAGGTCAACCTGATCGGCGCGAAACGGGTCGAGTTCCGGATTGCCGCCAAAGTCATTGATGCCCCAGCGCTGTACCCCCGATCCCAGCGAATCGATGGGCGGACGAGCCATCACCTTGGCGGCGGCGAGTCGCAGTTTTCGCTGATCCGTGAGTTGCCAGCTAAGATTCAGGCTCGGCAGAAGATCGTCATATTCATTGGTCACCACATAGGCTCCGGTATCCAGCGCCCCATTCACGAGCCGGGCACTGCTGGACTCGATTTCAGTCTTCACGCCACGAAGCCCGATGTTGCCCTCGAACGACCGTCCCGCGATCTCTCCGCCAAAGTTTGCCTGCACAAAAGCACCGAGTGCTTCTTCATCAATCACCCAGTTCGACGAGGCCTGGCTGTCCGAGATCGTGTATTCAATCGGCGAAAACAGTTCCAGCGCGACCGATCGGGCATCAAATCCCAAAAATGCCGGGAGTTCGTCAAACCGACTCCCCGCGCCGACCAGTGAAAAGTTGAAGGCCTCCCCGCTGGGAATTGGCACGGGTGAAATGTAGGGAAGATATGAGGCATTGCGGAACACCTTGGTGCGGCTGCTGATGTCCACCCCCGCCTGGAGTGAGTCGATCCAGCCTCCATCCAGGTGCCAGTGGCCGTCGATTCGGCCCGACACCAGTTCATCCTCGTTGTCTCCCTGCCAGCCCTCCATGCGGTAGATCAGGTTGGTGTCCTGATCCTGCAGGTCCTTGTTGACGGAGATGGACGGAACTCCGGCGGCTGCATCCGTGATGTCGAACGTGTAGACGAGGTTCGTATCCGCGAGCGGCGATCCACTCGAGAGATCATAGGGCTGTGCATACACGCCAAAAAATTCCGAACTACGCTCTGAGCGCGAATACGAGACATCGGCGTTCAACTGGAAGTTCTCGAAACGATACACGGCGCTGAGCCCAAGATTCTGCAGGTCATCCTCGATCGAGTTGTCTTGATTGACCGTCTGGAAATTGAGTCCCCACCAGGGATTCGTGCGCTGAACCGTGCCAGCCACCGCCGCGCCATTCGAGATGGTGACATCGGAGTAGGCATTGGGATCACCCGCACTGTTGGTGGCTTCGGCGGATCCAATCCACACCGACCGCGCGGCATCCTGGTTATCGAACTGCGAAATCATCACATCGAAGCTCAGCTCCAACCTGTCGGACGGACGCCACTTCACCACACCCATGTAGCCGTCGCGGATCTCGGTGCCTCCCCGGCTGTTGAGTCCGGCGCCCCAGGACAAGGCGTCCAGTTCACCATCGCCATTTAGATCGATGGCGGGATTGGCATATCCCCAAAAAGCAGGGCCGGATGCGACGTTGGGTTGCTCCAGTCGGGCATAGCCCACCGCGTAGCCCAACACACCATCGCTCAGTTGATCGATGTAGGAAAAGTTGGCCCGGTAACCCCACGAGTCGGCATCGCGGCTTTCGGCGCCCAACTCCGAGTAGCTGACCCGAACTCCCGTGATCAAACGACTGCTATCAAAGGACAGCGGATCGATCGTGGTCATGTTGACGGTTCCGGACAATCCTCCGGCAATGAGGGATGCCGTGGGCGATTTATGAACCACGGCACCGGTCAGGAGCTCGTCCGGATATTGCGAAAAATCAATCTGGCGACTCGACCACGGCGAGGTCTGCTCGCGCCCGTTCAACAACGTAATGCCGAAATCTCCCCCCATGCCGCGGATGTTGAGCTCGCTGGCATTGCCACGAACCCGGCCGGCGGTCACGCCCGGAAGACGGGCGAGTGATTCCGCAATGCTGATGTCGGGAAGCTTCCCGATGTCCTCGGTTTGAACCGCGTCAACAATGCTGGAGGCCTCCCGCTTGAGATCGATCGAGTCCTGGATGCTGGTCCGGAATGACCTGACCTCAAATGCCTCAAGCATCACTGTCTCCTCGTCAGGCGTGTTGGTTCCGAAACCCGCGGGTTCGACCGATTGAGCGTGAAGTTCAGTCAAAGACAGAATGGTAAGGGAAATGGCGAGCAGCCATGCGTGCCCGTGGGTAAGGGTGATTTTCGATAGGGAAACAAGAGGCGTGTTCATGGTTGGGCGGTCCTTTGGGTAGGGATCGGGTTGGATGTCCAAAATCGGCATCAAACCAGACTCGGTGGGGTAGATCTGTTTTCAGGCGGGGTTGCTAATTCGGGAGCTCAATCGTGATGCGAAGTTGCGGATGACGTGCTCCGATGCCCAAAGTGGTAGTAAAACAGTTTTACTAAATGCAATACTTTTTAACTTTTCAGGTCAAAATTTCCCCTTAATGGATGGAACCTGCATGTTGACGCGCATCATTGGGCTGGCTGAGAACAAAGGATCGCTGGCCGATCGTTGCCCCGTCCATCTCACCCCATGCCCCGCTCAACCACCTCCCACTCCTCCAAGGGCAAGCGCTCGACAATTTATGACCTCGCCAAGCTTTGCGGAGTTTCGCCGGGCACGGTAAGCCGAGTTCTTAACAATCGTGACCGGGTCAACGCGGACACCCGTGAAAAGGTGCTGAAGGCGGCCAGGAAACTCGACATGCGCCCGCAGGCGGGAGTGCGAATGAAGCAGGTCGCGGTGATTTCGGAACCCAATTTCACCGATCGCATCAACGGATATGCCGCTCGCCTCACCACCCACCTGTCATTTGCCCTGGCTCGAAACAACGCCTCGGTATTGCACCCGGTCGATCCTCATCGGGAGCTCCCCAGCACATTTCTGGACGGCATCATCGCAGTGACCTTCGATCCTGCGATGCTCAAACTGCTGCGGGACATCGAGGCGCGTATTCCCATCGTCTACATGGATCGGTTCGATGGTGAGCAGAACTACCACGCGGTTTGTTCCGATCATGAGCACTCCGGCTATCTGGCGGGCCAACACCTGATCGCCCACGGCAAACGACGCATCGCCATGGTGGCGGCCAACGTGCACCCAAATCGGGAACGCCTGCGTGGGCTCAAACGAGCGCTCTCCGAGGCCGAAGTGGAAGCGGATGACAATTTACTGAAGCTGTTCGACGAATTCGAGACATCCACCGGCTACGGAGGCTGGGTCGCCCGCACCGTCCGGTCGGGAGCCGATGCCATTTTCGCTCCCGGATCCAGCCTGGAGGGTGTCAACTGCCTGCACGTGTTGACCTACGTGTTGGACAAGAAGGTTCCGCAAGACATCGCGCTGATTACCGGGGAAACCCCGGGAGTTTCCGAATTGCTGCAACCCCCGCTCACCACCGTCGTCGAGCCACTTGCTGAAATGGCCGAACGAGCCGTCGAGCTCACTTTAAAACTCGGGGCCGGCAACGCCCCGAAACCCAGCCGGACCATTCTCCCCGTTCATCTGATCGACCGGGCATCGGTCGTCTGAGCAGAGAACCCCGGACGTCGGTTGTGTGGTGAACCTGCACTTGGGCAAATTCTGACGTAAGACGACGAATTCAAAAATCGAGAACGTCACACCCACCGGCGCAGGAATTCTCGGGTCTCGGTCAGGGCACGTTTACGGTCTTCGAGCGTGGCCTCGTAGTCCTTGTCCTCGACTTCAACAACCACGGGACCGTTCCAACCGATCGCCCGCAGGGTCTCGAAATACTTGCCCCAGTCGATGTCGCCGCGACCGGGTAGTCGGGGGGTGTGAAACTCCAACGGATTGGCCAGAATGCCCACGTCATCGAGTTGGTTCCGATGCACCACGGCGTCCTTGAGGTGCAGGTGGTGCAGCCGGTCGGTGTAGTCGGTGAGCGGTTTGCAGTAGTCCATCTGCATCCAAAGCAAATGCGACGGGTCGTAGTTCAGGCCAAAATTCCCCTCGGGAATAATCTCCCACATCCGCCGCCAGATTTTGGGTGAGTAGGCGAGATTCTGCCCCTTGGGCCATTCGTCGCCGGTGAAATACATCGGGCAGTTTTCAATGCCGATATTGATTCCATGTTCCGCCGCAAACTTGACCAAGGGCGGCCACGCTTCCGCAAAGAGTTTCAGGTTCTCCTCCTCATTCAGGGCCTGGTGGCGGCCGATGAACGTATTCACATTCTTGAGACCAAGACGAGACGCGGCGCTGATGACCTTGCGGATGTGTTCCCGGTAATACGCCGCCTTCTCGGCGTCGGCATCGAGTGGATTGGGATAATAGCCCAGACCGGAGAGGCAGACCTTTTTCTCGGAGAGGTAGGCCTTCACCTCCTCCAGCCGCGCGTCGCTCAGGTCGCCCACATCGAGATGAGTGACGCCGGCGTAACGGCGCTCGGCTTTGCCCGCCGGCCAGCAGCACAGCTCCACCGCGGCGTAATCGGCTTCAGCGGCGAAGCTGATGACCTCTTCAAAACTCAAGTCCGGAAGAATCGCAGAAACAAATCCAACAGAAAGCATGGTAATTAATGGGACGGCTACCGAGCGAAGCGACATCCGGGGAGCTTGTCGACGAGGCAATAAACCCGAATCCGCTACAACGTTAATTCCACCGGAGTTCACAGAGGCCAGCGGAGCCGCGCCGGCGTCAACCCAGAGGACGACCAGGATATCGAACCCACTTAGGCTGACGGCTCTGCTGTTCTCTGCTGCCTCCTGTAAGGCAATGCTTCTCCTTCTCCGCTTGCGGGGTGCGGCGGATTGGCAACGTTGGGTATCTCCATGTACCGGTTACTCGTCTCGTTCCTCCTCCTTTCCATTGTGGTTTCCGCGGAGACCCTTGAATTGTTGTGGCCGGATTTACAGGGGCAGATCGAAGAGTTTGAGGACCCGTTCACCGCCCTGACCAGCGATCAACTCTTCGAGCTTGGCATGGTGGCCCGGTTGCGCGCCATGGCGGCCGACGGCGATAAGCCGCTTTCGGAGACCAATCAAACCGAGCTGGGCGAGAAGACGAAATCACTCGAAGACGCCGGCATCGACATCGACTACCTGTTGGAAAAACGCGCCGAAATCACCGAAATGCGCCGTCAGCGTGCCCAGGCGGTGCGTGAAGACCTCGACGGCCAGAAGATCCGCATGCCGGGATACCTGCTTCCCCTCGATATCACCGAAGGAGAGGTGGTTGAGTTTCTCTTGGTTCCTTGGGTCGGCGCCTGCATCCATACCCCGCCGCCGCCGCCCAATCAAATTGTCTACGTGCAGGCTTCGACTCCTTGGAAAGTCCAGGGCCAATGGGAGCCGGTTTTTGTGGAAGGCACCATGAAAACCGGTGACATCACCAAAGGCCTCTTCTTCGTCGATGGCTCCGCCGACATCCACATCGGCTACACGTTGGAGTCAGCGCTGGTCACTCCCTTCGAGATCAAAAAATAAACACCGCTTAACCACGCAGCTCACGAAGGACACAAAAACCCGGGCAGGTTCGCCTTCGTGCCCTCGGCGTTCTTTGTGGTTCAATCCACTCCCACCGGTCACTCCAGTCCCGCCGCTTTGGCGATGTCGTCCCAGGCGTAGTAGTGGAAGGTCCGGTCGGTGGACATGCCGACAAAAAGACCACCCGGAAAACCCGGGATCGCGACGGCGGTCACATCACTGCCATCGCTGTCCATCGTGGACAGGTGAACCGCGGCCAGGAACTTGTGGTCATGCGGGTCGGTCGCAGTGCCTTCACGGGTGAAGATGCGGAACATGTTGGCTTGTTGGTCTGAGACCAGGATGTAACCCGTGCCGGGGCCCGTCGGATAAACCGAGATGCCTTCGTGATCGCGGGCAAACCCGGTAAGTCCAAACACCGCCAGCTCATCCTCGGCATCTTCGGCCGCGGGATCGGCGAGATACTTGCGCACGCCATGGGTTTCGTCGCTGGCGTAGACATAGCCGAGTTCAGTATCAACCGCCAGGGCCTCGATCTCCTTCTTGCCACTCCAGTCGCCAAAGGCGCGCACGAAGATTCCGTGGAGTTGGCTGGTGCCATCGTCGACCAGCCGATACTGGTGCAGGTAGCCCTGCTTCGGCGCGCCAAAATCCGACCGGCTCACGATGGCAAACAACGCCCCGTCGGCCGGGCGTCGATACAACGCGATGCCCATGACATCACGGGCCCGCTCTCCCGCAAAAACCGGGATGCCGCCGCCATCGACCGGGCGCATGTCGGGCAAGGTGTAGATGCGCAGGCGATGGGCAAACCGCTCCGTGACCACGGCCACGTCGACCTTTTGGCCACCCAGCTCGATGTCGTAGGCGAGATCGACGTTGTTGGGACGCAGCAGGCCGCGCACGGAGAGATCCTTGCGCTCCACTCCGTCGAGCCCAAAGACCATCAGGGCACCGTCGGCGTCCTTGTCGGTGCCCAGTACCAGGCTCTCGGCCGGATTGGTTCGATTGACCCAAATCGCAGGGTCATCGGTATCGTAGCGCGACACGGTTGTCACGACGCGCGGAGCAACAGGTTCGGCGACGGCAAGCGAAGACACCAGGATACCGATGCCAAGCACGGGAAGTTGTCGGGCATAAAGCCCGACCCACAAGGACCGAGACATCAAATTCGTGGGTCGGGCTTTATGCCCGACAACAAAACGGGAAAACATACTCATGGTGTTGATACGAACGGTGAAAATTGAGCTAGGCGGAAAAAATGAAACATGCGCGGGCCCCCATAGCCCGCGCACGTTGGATTCGAGCAACGTTACAGACTAAACCACGCGAACCATAAGGGATTGCCCGTAATCACAACTTCCAGCGCACGCCCACATTGGCGCTGGTGTCGTAGATCTCGATCTGACCCAGGCGGTCGTCCTGGCCGTTGTCACTCGGCAGGAACACCCGGAAGGGCTCGTTGGTGATGTTGATCCATTCCGCGAACAGCTCCCAGTTCTCGGTCATCTCGTAACGCACGACGAGGTCGAGTTGCTGGAAGTCGTCGATGTAGAAGTCCTCGGCAAACTCGCCGCCGAGCGCTTCGTCTTCCCGCAGGCGAGCATCACGGTAGTTGAACGCGAGGCGGGCGAAGAACGGGCCGCGGTCGTAGGTGAGCGCGAAGTTGGCGGTGAGGTCGGACTGGCCGATAAACGGCACCTCTTCGTCTGGACGCGTCGGGTAGGTGGCATCGGCGTCGAGGAACGTGCCATTGGCCATCACGCCGATGCCGGCGAGGGGACCGGGCAGCATGTTGAACTGCTGCTGGTAGGAGAGCTCGAGGCCCATGATGTCACCTTCGCTGCCGTTGGCGAACGTGGTCACGTCGTAGTCCGGATAGCGCGGATCGGCATCAGTCTCAAACTCGTAGGAGAAGTTCTTGATCTCCTTGTAGAAGACGGAGGCGGACAACATGCCGAGGGACGGCAGGTAATATTCCACCGAAGCGTCCCAATTGGTGCCTTCAAGGGTCTCGAGGAAGGGGTTGCCAATGGTAATCTCGCCATCCTCGTCGTTGATCAGGCGGCGGAAGGCGATGTCGCCAAAGTTGGGCCGCGCGAGCGAGTTGGAATAGGAAGCGCGGAAGACCAACTGATCGGACATGTCGTAGCGGAAGTAGACACCGGGGAGCACGTCATCGTAGGTACGGCTTTCCGTGATATCCTGGGCACCGGCCGGGTCGCCGTCTTCATCGAAGATGATTTCCCGGCCCGTCGTGCTGAAGTCCGTGCTCTCCCAGCGGACACCACCAATGACGTTCAGACGGTCGAAGGTGCCCGAGGCCATGAAGTAGAGCGCGGTGACATCCTCGCTCACCGTCCAGTCGTCGAATTCACTGTCCTCAAAGTTACGTTCGATGTCGAAGGTATCGCGATCCTCATAGAAGGCGCGGCGGATGACGTCCGGATCGACGCGCGGCGTGGCGATGAATGGGAAATCGGGATTGGGCCCGAGGGTGGCATCGGCCAGATTCTGGATGTAATCCGGACCATCTCCGAGTTCGAAGACCTCGGCCTCGGAGGTCTTCTCCTTGGCGCGGTAGAGACCGCCGAACTTGATGTAGGCCGGATTCTCGGTGTCGAGGTCGCGGCGGACATCGAAGCTCAGATCGAAGGACTCTTCGGTGCCAATTTCATCAACCCACTCGAGCTCATCAAACTCGTAGCTGGCGGCATCGAGGATGCTGGGACCGGCGGTCTGGGCGATTTGCACGTCGTAGGGACCGTTGAAGACATAGCTAAAGGTCTTGGAGATCTCGTCGGAGGGCTCGTAGGCCGCCTGCAGCTCGTCCGGGCGGGTCTCCTCACCTTCCGTGTAACCGATCTGGCCGGTGAATTCCCAGAGGTCCATGCGTTGTTCAAAACCGGCAACGAGCGAGATGACTTCCTGGTCCTTTTCACGAATCCGCAGCTCTTGCGCGAAGATCGTTTCGAACTCTCCGTCGTCTTCCTCTGTGGTGATGGTGGCGCTGTTGCCGTCGAGGAATTCGATTTCGCCGTCGGAGAAAGCGATCGGATTGCGGTGGCGGTCCTCCGTGTCGGTGAAGCGATTGTAGCCGGCATGCAGGTAAAAATACTGCTGGTCGGTCGGCTTGGCCTCGAGCGCCAGGTTCACCCCGTAGCGCTCACGTTCGATGACGTAGTCGCGGGGCTGAATCTCCTCAATGAAGTAGTATTCGTTGTTGTCCTGCGGGGATTCTTCCAAGCCCCAGTCGCCGCCGGTTTCAATGTTGTGGGAGCCGAACTCCCGCACCTGCCAGGTCGGGGCAATGAGGAAACCAAACTGGTTGTCATCACCGAAGCGGGTGGAGAACATGCCGTTGATCTTCGGCGTCCATTCCCCGGAGAGGGCACTGTATTGACCTTGGGCGCGAAAGTTGGCGTCCATGCCTTCACTATCGAAGGGACTCTTGGTCTTGATGTTGACCTTACCCCCCAGACCTTCGGCATCCATGTCGGGAGTAGGGACCTTGATCACTTCGATGGAAGCGAGGGCGTCCGTGGGCACGACGTCGAGCGCGGTGGCGCGGTCACCGAGGTCGGCCCCGGCGAAGCTGCCACCGTTCACCTGCACCGAGGTGTAATTGAAGTTAAGGCCGCGCAGCACAATGTAGCGACCCTCGCCCTGGTCGCGGTAGAGGGAGACGCCGGGGATGCGTTGCAGCGCTTCGGCCGCGTTTTGGTCGGCGAACGAACCAATTTCATCGGAGGCGACGATGTTGGTCAGGGTGTTCGCGGCGCGCTGCTGATTGATGGCCCGGGCGGTTCCCACCATGGCACCCTCGATGACCAAGGCATCCATTTCCACGACATCGCTGCCAAACGAGGCATCGAGGCGGGTCGCTCCGGAAACCGTGACCGACTGTGACATGTTGCCGTAGCCGACGTAGCTGAAAACGACGACCTGAGCACCTTCGGGCACCGCCGGGATGGTGTAACGACCGTTGGCGGAGGTGTAAGCCTCCAAAGCCGTGCCACTGACACTGACCCGCACTCCACCGAGAGCGAGTTCCGTATTTCCGTCAATCACTCGGCCGGTGATCGAACCGAGGTTTTGGGCCCATGCCGTCGAAGAACCGACAACGAGGACCAGTAGAAGAGAGAGGAGAGGTTTCATAGCTTGGTAGAACAGGAGCCTTCGACCTCCCCGCTCCCCGGCTTCCGGTCAACGCCACGTCGATATCGACGCGGTAAGTTCACCTGCGTGCGATGCCCTCGTAACATACGCGACGGTGGCGTTACGGAGATTGCGTTGCCCTCCATGCGGCGCTCAATGCCTTCATGCCGCTCACCAAGGCCGCCATCTCCCAGCTTCGCAGCTTGCGACTGAAAAAGCACCGTGAGGACGCCGGCCGGTTTGTCGTTGAGAACCCGAAGGTGGTCGGGGAGTTGCTGGAGGCCGGCCAGGCCTTTGAAGCGATTTATGCGACGATGGATTGGACACCACCGGCGAACGTGTCGCCCACGGTGATCACGGCGATCGAGATGAGCCGAATCAGCCACTACCCCTCTCCCGGTCCTGTCTTGGCGGTGGGGAAGATCGAACGAACGCAACTCGTCGACGGAGAACTTGATCAAGGTCGAACGCTGGCCCTGGACGGCATCCAGGACCCGGGAAACGTCGGCACCCTGCTGCGCGTCGCCGATTGGTTTGGTTTCGACCGCGTGCTGCTTTCGCCTGACAGCGCCGATCTGTTTTCCCAAAAAGTCATCAACGCCAGCATGGGATCCTTCTCCCGTATTCACATTGTCACTACCGATCTGGCCGCGCCGCTGCAAACGACCCGGGTGCCGGTCCTGGGTTGCGACTTGACTGGGGAGCCGCTCGACGAAGTGGAACCGCTCGACGACGTCACGCTCGTCATCGGCAGCGAAGGCCGCGGACTGTCGCCCGAAGTCAACGCCGCGCTCTCCGGGCGGATCACGATTTCCCGTTCCGGCCCGGCGGAATCACTCAACGCCGCCGTCGCCGGCGGGATCGCCTGCCACCACTTTCGGAAGAGGCCATGACCGCGTTCTCCGGCGAATCAGACTGGGCCAGGTGGCGGGACGAGTTTCATTTGCCTCCGGGGCAAATCTATCTCGACGGCAACTCCCTGGGGTTGCTCAACCAACGGTCGGAAGCCGCCGTGTTGAAGGTGCTCGCGCAGTGGTCGGCGCAGGGGATCGCCGGATGGAGTGAGAGCGGCTGGATCGATATGGCCGAACGCGCCGCCATGCGGTTGGCTCCGTTGGCGGGAGCATCGGCGGCAAGCGTCTGTGCGACCGCTCAAACCACCGTCAATCTCCACCAACTACTGGCGACGTTGTTTGACCCCGCCCTTCCCCATAAACGCGTCATTGTCGCCGATGAACTCAACTTCGCTTCCGATGCTCACGCGCTGGCCAGTCACCTGCAGCTGCGCGGCCTGGATCCCAGGACGCACCTGCGTTGGATTCGATCCCGCGATGGATTTACGCTGCGCACGGAAGACATCGTGGCCGCGTTGACCGACGACGTGCAGATGTTGGTATTGCCGAGCGTGCTTTACGTGAGCGGGCAATGGCTGGATCTCCCGACCATCAATGCCACCGCCAGGGCCCGGGGAATCATCGTGGGCTGGGATTTGTCTCACAGCATCGGAATCGTGCCCCATGCGCTGGAGGCAGAGGGCGCCGACTTCGCCTTTTGGTGCAACTACAAGTATCTGAGTGCCGGCCCGGGAGCGATCGGAGGACTCTATTGGCATCCTCGGCACCATCAAAAAAAGCCCGGACTCGCTGGTTGGTGGGGGGTCGATCCGGCGGTTCGGTTTGACCTCGAGTCTCGGCACGAACCTGCTCCGGGAGCGTCTCGCCTGCAAATCGGCACGCCCGCCATCCTGAGCCTCGCTCCCCTGCTCGGAAGCCTGGAAATGTTTGCAGAGGCGGGGGGAATCACCGCGGTTCGCAGGCGCTCACTCGAATTGACCGGCCATCTCATCGACCGGGCGGAAAATGAACTGGCTCGATTCGGCATCTCAATCGTAACCCCACGAGCCGAAAACGACCGTGGCGGTCACGTCGCCCTGTGTCATCCCGAGGCAGGCCGTATCTGCACAGCGCTCCGCGCGGTGGGGGTGGTGCCCGACTATCGCAAGCCCGCGGTTCTGCGCCTGGCTCCCGTGCCGTTCTACACGACCCGCGCCGAGATCGACCAAGCCGTTGATCGTCTCACCAAAATCATGCAAACGGGAGATTACCGGGCTTGGCCTGATCCCATCAGTGCGACACCCTGAGTTTTTCATGTCCGAATTCATCGATATCAGCCGACCCTTGGAAGCCGGCACGCCACCTTGGCCGGGAGACCGCCAGGTCGAATTCAAGCAGGAGCTGCGTATCGCCGATGGGGAGTCGGTCAACCTGGGTTCACTGTCCATCAGCCTGCACAATGGGACCCACACGGATGCACCGGCCCACTACAACGATGCCGGAAAAACCATCGATGCGGTGCCACCGGACAAATACATCGGTGCCGCGCAAGTCATCGACGTGCGCGGACAGGAGTCCATCAGTATCGGGTTGTTGAAGTCCCTGGGCGCACCCAACGCACCCAGATTGATTCTGAATACCGGTGCTTGGGAAAATCCCGCCGAGTTCCCCCGCAACTGGCCCCTGATGGACAAAGACGTGCCGGCATGGCTCGCGGCAAACGGTGTTGTGCTCGTGGGGCTGGATGCGCCCTCGGTCGACGCGTTCTCCAGCAAGAACCTTCCCCGCCACCACGCCTGTGGCGACGCCGATATATTGATCCTGGAAAACCTCGACCTCGAGCGCGTGACTCCCGGCAACTACGAACTGATGGCGTTGCCCTTGAAAATCACGGGAGCCGACGGATCCCCCGTCCGCGCCGTGTTGCGCAGGTCCTGACCCGGGCCAGGCGACTCCCGTCGCAGCCCCCCCCGAGAGGGGCCCGCCGGCACGCTGGCCCTTGTGCCGACGACCCCGGGGATTCCGCGGTCTGGTGACTCGACTCAGGTCGACCGCGGAAAGGGATGAGCGCTGATCGGCCAGCGCTTGAAGACCAAAAACAGGCTGCCGCCGTGGCAAAACGTGGAGGCAAGCAAACGGCCCTCGGTTCGTTGCTTTTCCCGGCAAAGGTCCACCCGGTCTGGCAAAGTGTTGATCGGGCGACGGCTGACACATTCGATCCGGATGCCAGGAGCGGCGAATTGCGGAAGCACCTCTTCCGGACCAGGGGCGTGCGCCAAATCAGCCGGAGCCCGCCAAACAGATTTCCGGGCGAACGCGTGCTCCTCTGGCAAAAGAGCCGGACTAGTGTCATTAATCCGGACGTCGTCACCAGGCTGCTCGGGCGGAATCAGAGCAGAGGCGACTTTACCTTTATGGAGGCCAGCAGACATTTTTCGTTTGTTGATGACCCCTGAAACGCGCGAACCCGCCGGTTTCTTTCAGAAAAAAAGAAAAAAGCTGTGTCCGGATTTCTTGCTCCAAAACCGAAACTTTTTTGAAAGATACCCCGACTGGAACGCGTTTCAGGCTCAATGATAATGACCCAATCCGAACGGCCCTCTCTTCTTACGCGGCCCAGCCTGTTGTTTCGTATGCGCAACTGGGGGGATAACTCGAGCTGGGATGAATTCTACCGTCTCTACCGTAGATTTATTCGTGGCCTCGCCCTGCGCGCCGGCCTGAATCACGCCGAATCGGATGAAGTTGTGCAGGACGTGCTGCGTAACCTGGCCGATCGCATCAAGGACTACGAGGTGCGCGAAAACCGCGGAGCATTCCGCCGTTGGCTCATGAATCAAACGCGCTGGCGGATCGCCGACAAGTTTCGGCAGCGGGACCGCGCCGCCGTCCAGTCCGAGTATCATAAATCCACGCAAGAAGATGGGAGCGAAAAGGATACGTTGAACCAGCTTGTCGACGACACGCCTGATGACTTTTGGGAGTTGGAGTGGCAGAAAAACGTGCTCGACACCGCCATGGAGCGTTTGGCCCGGCGGGTTCCGCCCAAACACTTCCAGGCTTTCGACCTGCATGCCCGCCGCGGGCAACCGGTCGCGCAAGTGGCCGCCGACCTCAGCATGAACCGGGCGACCGTTTATCTTATCACACACAGACTGAAGAAACAGTTGCGCCACGAGGTGGAGCAATTGCGCGAGTATCACTCGTAAAATCCCGCGGCCACCGGGCGATTGCATTTGCCCGTTGCCGCAATCCTTTGGTTGGGTGGCGGTTGTGCCACCGGAGGAAAAGTCGCCAGCCCCGCCGATCATCCCGGACTACGAGCTGCTCCGCCTGATTGGCCGGGGCAGTTACGGAGACGTCTGGCTGGGGCGGGGTGCGACAGGGCTCTACCGGGCGGTCAAGGTTGTCTGGCGGAATCGGTTCGAGGACGTCGAACCTTACGAGCGGGAGTTTCGCGGACTCTCGGATTTCATGCGGCGCACGGAGGGAGTAAATCGTCAGATGGCGCTCCTCCATGTCGGGCGCAACAACGACGCCGGCTGGTTTTACTACGTGATGGAGTTGGCGGACGACGCGATCACCGGCAACGAAATCGATCCCGACTGCTACGCACCGATGACCTTGAGGATACGCCGGGACCAGTCGGAACACGTGCCGGCCGATGAGGTGCTCGCTTTCGGCATCGAACTCGCCGCCGGTCTGGCCAACTTGCATGCCACCGGTCTTGTCCACCGCGACATCAAGCCCTCGAACATCATCATCGTGAATGGCCGCCCGAAACTCGCGGACATCGGGCAAGTGAGCGAGGCACGTGAGACCATGTCGGTGGTCGGCACCGAGGGATTTATTCCCCCGGAGGGTCCGGGCACACCCGCCGCCGATATTTTCTCATTGGGCAAGGTCCTTTATGAACTCGCCATGGGGGAGGACCGGCAGAACTTCCCCACCCTGCCCGGTGACCTTGACCAACGAAAGGATCGCGCCGAGCTGCTGGAACTCAACGAGGTCATCGTCAAAGCCTGTGCGCCGCTGGCCGAACATCGCCACCCCGATGCGCTGGCGCTGCTGGAGGAGCTGAAACTACTGCAGGCCGGCAAATCCGTCCGTCGACTGCGTTTCGCGGAACGGGGGCTTTCCCGGGCGCGCCGCTGGGGACTGTTGGCTCTTGGCATTGCGGTGATCGCCGGAGTTGGTGCCGCCATCGAACGCAATCGGGCTGATCGGGAGGCGGCCGGTCGAGCGGCGGCCGAAGCCGAATTGGCCGAGCTGACTCGTCGCACGCTCTATGACGCCAGCCTGGCAGCCGCCCAACGCGCCCTGGAAACCGAGAACTTCGGCGTCGCCCGGGAAGCGCTGGAACGGTCCATTCCCCAAACCGGTGATCCCGACTTGCGCGGATTCGAGTGGTATGCCCTGTGGCGCGAAGCCCAAGGCGACCCCGCCGAGATCATCCGCGAGTCGGGCGATACCGTGACCCGTCTGGAAGCCTCGCCGGGCGGCCGCTGGATGGCCGTCGACAACACGTCTCCCGTCATCGATCTCTTCGACCAACAAACCGGGGAGTTTGTGAAGTCGCTTGAAGGCATACACCGGGTGGCCGGGTTCACCGCCGATGGCTCCAGATTGGTGGGCACAACTCCAACCTACGAAATCGAAACATGGTCCACTGCCGACGGTTCACCCGATGGGGTCCCAAACAAACCAGGGATCAATCGCCCGCTGGAGGTGCATCCGGATCTCCCCCACATACTTTTTTTTGAAGATTCCCCGGACAGTGAACCACACATATTGGGGATCTGGAATTACGAGACCGGCGATACCGAGCGAATCTGGATGATTGATCAGCACGACGGCGATGACCGTTGGGTTTACCATCAGGCTTCCGCGTCAAGAGACCTGAGCAAGGTCCTCCTTTTAACCTCCGCCCGATTGGGTTCGGCCATGCGACACCGGCTGCAGCTTATTGATTTGGACGCCGGGAAACTAGTGGCCAGCAGGGACTCAAACCGGGCGTCAAATCCGCTCGTCCTGTCTTCCGATGCATCCCGCTTTGTAGTGACCGACCCCACGATTCGAGCGGGGTTTTCGCCGGATCTTTCAGAAATCATCCATTCCACCGAGCTGCGGTCCGTCGGCCATCGGATGGAGGTGCATCCGAATGACAATCACCTTATTGTTCCTGTCTACGGCAACAAGATTGCCGAGCTGGACATGGCTGATCTCGGCCACCTTAGGCTTTTGTCAGGAAGCCGAAGTCAAGTCGCGGTGGTGTCCTATGATGCCCGAGGGGAATTCATCTGGTCAGCCGACCGGGCTGGTGAAGTGCGCCGTTGGAGTCGCGCAATCGATATGTCGCCAACGAGCTCCGCTGAGTTTGTTGCACCAGGCAAATCCGACATCTTTCAACTCAGCTTGAACACCGACTCGCAAATGATGGCGGTGTTGCGATCGACCGGAGCAATGCAGGTGTGGGATTTTCCGTCCCTTTCCCCTCGTTGGCACCGGAACGATATTCGTGAGACGATAGACTCCGACACAAAATCGGTATGGGTGCTTTCCGTCGAAAACAAGATTCTCGAACTGGATGTCCACACCGGACGAACAATTCGCCAGCTTGCGGCGGATTCACGGATCCCCCCGGTTCACAACGCAACTCCATCACCATCAGGAGAGTTTTGGCTGATAGAGCCCAAACAGGGAGACTTCATCCTTTGGGATGTCACGGCCGAGAAGATCGAAAGTCGCGTTCCGCGCAGCCGACTCGGGCTGGAGAATCAACAATTGATGGCCTACGTCCTATGCGACGATGGCTTGGTGCTAAGCATGGATACGATGCAACGACTGGTGCTTTGGCAGGCGCGAACCGGGGAAATCGTGCGACAGAGGACCAACCTCGCTCGAGCAGTCCGGATCGAGCTCTCACCCGACCAGAAACTGGTTTCGATCACGGGAGGATATGAATCCTCCCAAATAGTATCCCTGGCAAATCTGGAGACACTTCGCGAGTTCCCGGGTACTCGAAGCAACGGCATAGACATGGCGTTTCACCCGTTCGAACCGATTGTCGCCACCCAGACCCTGAGAGGAAGCGTTTCACTGATCGATTATCGAACCGGAAGATCAACCACCCCCCTGAACCTGAGATTTGAAAGGGACACGCCTGTAAGCGGACACGTCTCCCATCTTCAATTCTCCTCGGATGGAAAAGCCCTGGTGGCTGTCGATATTGAAGGCCGCGTTAAAGTGTGGCGGCGGGACTAAAGAAAACGGCGCTCAAACCATGAGCGCCGTTTTATTGTGTTCTTTGGAGTCGAGTTAATCGTTGCCGTTGTTTCCGGGCAGAGGTGGTGGGGGAGGATCACCATCTCCACCACCCCTGGACTGCGTTGCCGCCGACGCGGATTCGCTGGTCAAGCTGGTGGGTGGCCGCTGCGGGCAGACTTTCAGCGAGCATGTCTGGGAAGTGTAGACCAGTTCCGCCGGATTACCCGTTCCTTGGGCCGGAAGGATTACCGGCTGGTCAATGGTCAGCGGGGTTCCATCCAGGGTAGCCGCGCCGTTCAACAGGGTGACTTCCACCGGGAAGTCCTTTGACTGAGCGCCGAGGGTGATCATGGAAACCTGCATGGAACCCGTGCCGTTGCCCGGCAGGGTGGTGAAGTAGACCGTGGGGTCTTTTGGGACGGCCCCAACGGGGCGGAAACCCTGCCAATTGATGCGCATATTATCATCAAGCAGGACATCGAAGCTGGTAACCTGGACCAGCGCGGAGGTATCGCGAATTTCGCTCATGAGTCGATTGGGAGTTTATGTTGTTACCATGGGGGCGCTAAGCGCCCCCGTTCTTTGATTCAACGGAGCTTGGTACTCAAATCTTTCGACAATTTGCGAAAAAAATTCCGCCAGTAGAAAAAACCCGGCTCCGCCACTGTAACCATTTCGTCGCTACGCGGTATTCTTCGGCATTCAGACTTTTCAATGACCGCTCGCCGTGCCTGCTCTTGCTCCAGAAATCAACTTCGCCTCATCGGCCAACCCCGCTACGCTCGCCTCCTCTGAACCCATGGACGAAACCTCCGACCATGACTTGATGCTCGCCGTGCGAGCCGGCGAACTCGGCCGGCTCGGTGATCTGTTCGAGCGCCACCATCGTCCCCTTTATGGCTTTCTTGCCCGCCTGATTGGTGATCGCGACGCGGCCGAGGATCTCGTGCAAATCGTCTTCCAACGCATTCTGAAATATCGCCACACCTATCGCGACGAAGGAAAATTCTCCGCCTGGATGTATCACCTCGCCCGTCGCGTCGCCGCCGACCACTACCGTCGTTCGGCCCGGCAGGGGGACGCCACCGACCCCGCGGACTTCGACCGCGTGTCTGACGACGGCGCTCGTCACGCCGGTGAGACCGCCGCCAAGCGCGACGACTTGGACGTCATGCAAAACGCTCTCGCCTGCCTGCCCACCGAACAACGCGAGATCCTGATTCTGCACCGCTTTCAACACCTGCCGCACCAGGACATCGCGCGGCTGCTCAACATCTCCACCGGTGCCGCCAAAGTTCGCGTACACCGCGCCCTGGCCGCCTTGCGCGACCGCTTTTTCCAACTCTCCGGCCGCTCCGCTTCGGCCTGACCCACCTTTATCCGCCATGGACCGTCAACGCATACAGGACAATTTCATCGATTACCAGGCCGGCAAATTGCCCGCCCATGAATCCGCGAAGATCCGCGAACTTCTCAAGACCAGTCTCGACTGCCAACGCGAGTGGGCCGACTTGCAAAAGACCCTCATCGCACTCGACAAACTGCCCGAGCCCGAACCGTCGCCCCGCCTGCGCGCCAATTTCAACCTTTGGCTCGAGGAAGCCCAGGCCGAGCTCGACGCCCCCAGTCCCTTCACCCTGGCCCGCAGCCGCATCGATTCGTTCTTCGCCGCATTGCTGCCCAGCCGCCCTGCCCTGCAGTTTGCTCTGACCGTTGTTGTGCTCATCCTAGGCGTGGTCGCCGGCACCCGCCTGCTCCCCACCGCCGAGCCGCAGATCATTGTTCAAACCGACCCGGCTACTCAGCAGGAACTGGCCGATCTTCGGGCCCAGATGGAATCGATGAACCGTGTCGTCAGCACCCAGCTGCTGGCCCAGCCGGCCTCCAACCGCCTCCAAGGTGTGATTGCCGCCCTCAACGAAGGCGAAGCCAATGACCGCACCCTCGCCCGATTGCTTAATACCCTCGCCTTCGACCCCAGCGTCAACGTCCGCCTCACCGCCCTTGAGGCGCTCTATGCTCATGTCGACCTGGCTCCCGTCCGCGCCGGCGTGCTCAATGCCCTGCCCCGTGAGTCCTCCCCCCTGGTGCAGGTGGCCATGATCGATTTTGTCGTCGCTTCCCGCGATGACGGCGCTGAAGCCGCCCTCGACTCCCTCACCCGCAACCCGGCCACCAATGACGTCGTTCGCGAAGCCGCCCGCCGCGGTCTCGTGCGCCTCGGCGCCTCCTGATTTTTGGGTCCCACACCACACCTCCAAACCCTCAGTCCTCTTAAAACCATGAAACTAAAATCCATTCTCACCCTGGTTGCGCTCGGCACGATGGGCTCGCTCATCGCCCGCGCCGACTCCAACGCGACCACGGCCACGTTCTCCAATCCCGACGAACCCGGGCGTTTTCAGGCCCGTCTCATGCACGGCGAGGTGCTCATCCAAGGCGCCGACGTCGAGGAAGTCTCCGTTCGCACGGACGCCTCCCGTGATCCCCGTGAAGAAGTGCGGGACGACGGCATGCGTGTGCTCAGCTCCGGCGCGTCCTTTTCACTCATCGAGAAGAACAACGTCATCACCCTGGATTACGGCAACGGCATGGATTGGGCCGAACCCGCGCAATTTGTCGTCACCGTGCCGCACGATACCCACCTCGACATCGAGGTCAGCATCGGCGGTGAGATTGATGTCGACGACATTTCCGGGAATATCGCCATCAAGAACCTCAACGGCGAAATCGAACTGCAGAACATCTCCGGCGGGGCGATCATCGAATCCATGAACGGCGAGATCGAAGCATCCTTCACCGAGCTTCACCCGGAACGACCACTCTCCTTCACGTCCATGAACGGCGAGATCGAACTGCACCTCCCGGTCGACGCCCAGGCCAACGTGCGGTTCCGCACCCAAAACGGCAGTATTCTCACCAATTTCGACAACGAGGAGATGGTCACCACAACCACCAGCGGCCGCACGTTTGCCCCCGAAGCCCATGAGGAGATTGCCGAATTTGCCGCCGAGATGGCGGAGGGAGCCGTTGAGATGGCGATGGAGATTGCCGAAGAGGTCCGCGACGCCATGGCCGAAGCACGCATCGAAATCGCCGAGGTCCAGCGCGAACGCGAGCATGCCGAACGTGAGATGGACCATGCCCGGGCCGAAATGGATCGGGCCCAGGCTGAAATGGAACGCGTCCAGGCCGAGGTGGCCCGCGAAGTGGCAAAAGCACCGCGGGCCCCCCGCCCTCCGCGCCCGCCCAGCATTCCTTCCATGGCGGGCGGCAAGGTTGTCAGCGGCACGCTCAATGGCGGCGGTGTCGACCTGCAGGTCGCGACCATGAACGGCGACATTCTCATTCGGAAAAAGGAATAAGCCCGCCACCCCGACAGACAGTGGCTCACGGAAGTGAGCCGGGGATCCGCCGAATCAGTCCTTCGCTGATTCGGCTTTTTTCTTGGTGGTTTTCCTGGTTGTCGCTTTTTTCGCGGCGGCCTTCTTCGTGGCCGTCTTGCGCTTCGGCTTGGGTTTGGCATTCAGCCACAGCACATCCGTTCGTTTGTTACGGTTCAGCCAGAGAATCTCCTCGCCCAATTCAATGAACGTCGGCTTGTCATCGACCGATTCCGGCACGGTCAGCCCCGCCTTCACCAGCACCTCCAGGATCTCCCCCGGCGCCTTGGCCAGGTTCTCGGCCAGGGATTCAATCGCCGCCGCTTCACCGGATCCCCGTGATTTTGGTTTCAGCAGCAGGCGCAAGGCCGGCACCGCGTTGGGACCGGGCGCGAAGGTGATTTCACCTTCCGATTGGGTGGTCTCATCGTCGGGTGACTCGGAAGTTGTCTCCTCTGCCTTGGTGTCTTTGGCCTTGTCGATCTCCTTGCAGTTGATCCATCCGCCGCCCCGGGCGTCCTGCTTCATCCAGTAGAGCTCCCCGCCATGCTCCACGAAACTGGGTTTGGCATCCTTGTCCTCGGGCGGTTGCAGACCAATCGAGGCCAGTGCTTCGACCAAAACCTCCGGCTCATGCTTGAGGGCCTTGGCCAGAAAACTGATGGACCCCGAAAATCCCGGTCCCCGGCGGTTGCGCCGCATCCTGTCTTTGAGCAGATCCAGCAAATCCAACCCCTCCGGCAGGGGCTCGGCCGGCTTGGCTGCTTCCGCGGCTGCCGCTTCCTCCCGGGCGGCCTTTTCTTCGGCCTTCTTTTGGCGGCGCGCTTTCTCCGCCGCGTGATCCTCGCGCAGGTCCTCCGCGGCCGGATCATCGTCCGCCACCTTCTTCATTTTGGTGGTCCTGAATTTTGCCCGCGGCTTTTCGCGCACGTTGATGAAGAGCTGCCCGCGGTTGTTGCGATTCAGCCAGAACAGGTCGCCCTCAAAACCAAAGTAGGCCGGCTCGGCCTCGTCCGATTCCGGGATCTCCAAACCACATTCCTCCAGCGCCCCCAGCACATCGGACGGCTCCTGGTCCCAGCGTTTGGCGAGGTAGTCGATCGCCGCCGCCTCGCCCAGTCCCTTGGGGTTGCGGCGCAGGTGCGGTTTGATGGCGTCAAGCAGGGTCGGCAGCTCGTCCTCCATGTCGAACTCGTCCCAAATCTCGAGGCCGCTGGCCTCATCAGCCAATGCCTCGGAATCGTCATCCCGTTCCGTGTCACTAGCGGCCCGCAGCCCTTCCTGTTCGGCTTTCGCAGCCTCACGTTCCGCTTCGACCGCGGCCGCGGCGATACGCTCCTCTTCGCGGCGGCGCTCCTCTTCGCGTTTTTTCCGCTCTTCCTCCCGGGCCTGGGCGGCGGCTTCGGCTTCCAAGGTCCAATCCCGTTGCTGGGCCCGGCGGGCCAAGCCGGTGAAAGCCAGCGGGTTGTCGTCGGCGGGACGGTAGTCGATGATCTCCCACTCTTCCTTGCCGAGGTCGTTCAAAAAATTCTCCAGCAGGCTGGGGTTGGCGAAGCCGCCCTTGCCGCTGCTGATTACTTTGTATTCCCAGATTGCCATGTAGTTGGTCGCTCAAGGCGAGCGCACAACCCCTCCCAGATCGGCCTGCCGCTGCCCAGCACAAACTTGTCCACACAGGAAATCAGCCGGATCAATTCGATTCCGGCGACCACAGAAGGTCCAGCCGCTCGGCAAGCTCAGCGTAAGCTTCATCGATCCGGGTCGCGACCAAGCCGTTTTCCGCCCGGGCGGCATTGCTGATGGCCGAATTCGTGACATCCGTCATCGCGATCAAGGCCCGGGCATGCGGCAGGCTGCGTTGAAACTCGGTCCGGGCCAGATCGAGATCGCCGTTGTTTTCGGCGATCAGCGCCCGCGCCACCGCATCGTAAAAATGCACGGTATGCTCGCCGTAACGGATGGTTTTGGCGTCGTCGACCAACCGGCGTTTGATATCGGCCGACAAGTCTCCCTGGGCGAGGATCACCTGAAGTTGATCAGCGATGCGGTGGAATGCCGCCACGCTTTCGGCGAGGTCCACGCCGTCATCGACTTCGCTCGAGACCGGTTCCAGCTGGAAGTGTTGTTTGTCAAACAACGGAAATTCCCGATCGATGATACGCTCGGGCAGGTGATGCCAGTAGCGCAGGGGTTTGATGCTGGAGAGGGCGAATTCCAGTTCTGCGCCCAACTCCCGCATCGCCCCGGCCGCCGGGCCGTAAAGGTGGGTGAAGTAGTCATCGATCTCATTTTCCAAGTCGGCTTCAACATCCCAAAGCAAGCGCGAGTAGAGGAAGTTGTTGATCCGTTTCACCCCAAGGAGATGCGTATCGGTGTGCATGTAGAGCATGTGCCGGGCCCCCAATCGGTAATACGTCGGGATATCGTATTGGATCGACCGGGTATAGAGCACGGGCAGCGAACGATTCACCGACACGTTGTAGTATTCGCCGATGAAGATTTCGCCGTCAAAGGGGCGATCCTCGCCTTGGGTCCAGCCGGTGAGTGCTTCCCAGTTCTCGACATTATATTCCGTGCACGTGGGATCATCGATCAGATGCACGTAACACCGCAGGATGGGAAAGTAATTGCCGATGTTGGTCGTGAAATCGAAGTCCTCCGGTAGCGGCCGCGTGGGCGCGGCCAGGGTCTGCTGATAGATGGGGAAAATGATCCGCAGTGGCCGGGGGATTTCACCACGCTGCACCGCCGCATCAAACGCCTGCTCCAGGCCATGGACCATCAACAGCACCCGGTCAGTCGGTTCTCCCAGCGCCGTGCAGGGTTCGCACTGGCACCACTCGCCATTGTCCATTGCCCAAAAGTTGAGGGAGTCGATGTCCTGCCACTCTCCCTCCGCAATCTCCCGCACGATCTGCTGATAGAGAAAACCCAGCGGCGCCGGATTGGAGGTGCACAGGTTCATGCCATAATAACCGTCGAAAGGCTCCCGCTCGCCCTCCTCGTTTAAACCATACCATTCGGGCCGGGCCTCAAAGAAAGTCAGTTGGGCATCCCCATCGGTGTCCCCCTGAAACTCTGCGCTGGCTGCGCCATACGGATCGGCCGGCAACGCCTCATCCCCGTCGAACCCGGGGAGATCGAACGGGTAGGCAGCTCCAGGATCCATGTAGCGCTCAAAATAGCGGTGCCCGCCATACGTCAGATGCACGCCCAGCTTGTGCAGGATGGCTCGGTTGGGCTCGAGGATGGTCCAGTAATTGAAGCGGTTGCGCACCATCCAGGTGTAGAACTCCGGCGTATCCATTCCCTGGCTGCCCCAGAACCCGCGCGTCTTAAAACTGGGTTGCGCCACCACCAGCGTTTCCGGCAACCGCAGCGGCCCCGGCTCGGGAAAATACGATTCGTGCGCCTCCGGTCCATACCACCGAATGCCCAGGCTCTCCAAAAACCCATAAACCCCGTAGAGCACCCCCGCCCGGTCACCACCGATGATGGCGAGTCCGCTCTCGTGCGGAACCAAGGCATAACTGCCCTCCTGCTCGAGCCGGGCAGCGAGTGCATGCTCGCGCACCAACTCACTGAGGAATGGATGGCTCCGCGCCTCCTGCATCGTGGCCAACATGAGCGATTGCTCCACCGGTTCGTCGCCCAAGCTTGTGAACTCAAAACGGGCTTCGGAAACACGCTCCAGGTGCTCCCGCAACTCCAGTGCGGCGTAGCTTAAAGTGCAGGCATTTCGCTCACGCAGCGGTCCGCGCCGCCAATCAACCTCCGCCTCCGCGTGGGCCGCTTCCGCCACACTCCCGAACGGTGAAAAATCTACTGCGATCCGCCATTTCTCGGCAGCGTTCGTGGAGGAACACAGACAGGCGGAGCCACCCGCAACCAACCCCAGCAACACCATCACTCGTTTTGGCCAACAGCCCATCACGCCTCAAAAATCATCACACCCCGCGCCGTCACGCAACGCTTCCCCATAGTGTCACCATTATGGTGACAAACTACAGAACAGCCTCGCCTTGAGGCCTACATACGGCTCGGCTAAGGAATGCCCGGTGTAGAGAAAATCGAGGTCGAGAACTTCAACGTGCCGGGACACCTCACCCGGGTGGATGCCGTGAAATACCGCGAAATGAAACGAGCCCTGCTCAAGCTCCTGCCAGGCAAAGCCCCCGGGATGAGCCAGTCGGAAGTCATGGATGCGGTGAAGCCCCTGTTGTCCGACAAAATCTTCCCCGGTGGCAAAACCTCCGGCTGGTGGTTTAAATGCGTGCAACTCGACCTCGAAGCCAAGGGCACTCTCGTCCGGGAAAAAACCAAACCCCTGCGCTGGCACCGGGTGAAGTAACTGGGAAAACACAACTGCAGGATCGGTCAGATAGTTGGTTGCTTGCGGAGGCCGCGGAGCACGTTCATGTCTCCCCAAGCCGCAACGGGGAGGCTTGATTGTCGTTTGCGTTGGCAAATCTTTGCCGAGGATCGTCTGTTGAGATCCAAGCAAAATCTTTCGGCCTGGCGAGGGCCCATCCTTGGTCTTGTTCTGGACTCAACATAGCATGGGCAGTCGCATCCCTACCTATCATTTGCAGCGGGCGTCTGGGTTGAAAGAGACAGGAGGGCGTTCTCCGGTTACCGGGGAAAGCGGTCCGTGGCCTGTCCGCCGAAGCCTCTGGCGAAGGAGGATGGGCAAGCCGTTGGGGTGTGCTTTGCGTAGGCAAATTTGGCCCGTTATTGAATGTCACGGGAAGGCTGGGGTAAGTCAGAAAGGAAAAGGCTCCTGCCGTTGGATTTGATCAGCAAAGACTACTTCCTGCGGGAACCTTGTTAGTTGTCTTAGCTTTCGACCGGGCATTGTCGGGGTGGTTATAGCCCAGAAGCTGTTCATCGCGCACCTCATTTTCCGGCAGGCTCATGCGCCTTTGGCGCATTGGCACGCCTGCTATTGGTTGGCTTGTGGGTGGTTACATTATAAATCTAACGCAATATCACCACATATACTGTCGGTATAAGATAAAAAATAATTATAGGGAAAATGAACATTAAAACAAATTTTCCCATCGAAATCAAAATACCCATGCTCTGTAAATATTTATCGACACATTTCCATCCAATGAAAGCATAAAATCCAATCAATAAATATTTTATGAACCCCAATCCTACAAAAAATATGTCAATTAATAATATTATTGAAACAAGATCAACCCCCAAACCCAACTCTATTCTATTTCCATCATGAGGCAATAGAAATAAATCTCTGGCAATTACGCGAAACACCATTATTATGTATATAGATAGAGCAAAGACTGATATGAAAACTATTTTATTCTTCATTTAGCATTTCAGGATAATGATGATCGTCTACTGTAGGCGTATACATATAATACCGACGCACTCTGACATACGTTTTAGATGAACTATCCGGTATATTTTTCAATAGGTCCCTCAAATAATCTGAGTTTTCATCCCATATCGAACTTCTTGCGATGAAAGGACGCTCCTTGAGCCTGAATGGAACTGCGATTCTTCGAAACCTAAATCCACTCACGTGCTGGATCTTTTTATAATTATATCGATGTTTCATATATTCGAAGTAATTACCTTCGCGAACTTCAATAATTCTTTCATCATCCATTCGGTAACGGGTAGGCTCTGTCGATTTCGCCATCGCTTTGCGTATCATTGATCCGACCTTACCAAAAACTTTCTTATATCCCGCACCAGGCACGGCTTCTACTGTGTCATGAAGCGCTTTTTCTGGGTCTAAGGCGTGGTAATAATAGAACTGTTCCGTGATAACTACGGTGTCTTCAAAATCTGTATCTTTGATTGCTTCCTCTAAAGAGGAGTAGGTATTAGCTGTTGATGGATTTTCCGAGTTACTCTCAGTTTTTCCACGTTCGTTATTTCTATGCTTAGTAGAATTTTCGTTGGTGGTCGGAGCGTCTTTGTCAATGGTGCTTTGAGAATTACCCCGGGTATTAGAGGACGTGCTTGGAGCGTTAGAATCTACACGGTCTGCGGCTGGAATATCTGAATCACTGGAGACTGTTCCTCCAAAAGCGTTCTTCGTCGCCGCGTTAAACTTATCGAGACGTTTCTGGGAGAAGGATGTCTGCTGGTTGTAATACTCTTCGCGGGTATAACCGCTTGGATCCACATACCCCAGGGGGCTGTTCATCACGTAGCTATACCGGTTGTAACTCTGCAGGTTGGCGGGAGCCTGGATGATCGGGTCCGCTGAGAGGAACCTGCCCAGGAGCGGATCATAGATGCGCCCGTTCATGTGGACCAGGCCCAAGCCATCCAACATCTCGTGGTCGGTGAAGCCGCGCGGGGTCAGGTCGTCTTCACCACCGTGGGTGGTGCTATCGGGAGCACCGATCCAGTCACTCGGATCGCGCCGCTCACCCCACGCGTCGTAGCTGTAGCGGCTGTCCCGCCCCAACGGTTGCGCCCAGTCCTTCGCCACCGCGGCTTGGACGTATTCGGTGGTGGTGGCAAACTCGGTGATCACGTCGATCGAGCCGAGGTGGTCCTGGTGGTAGACCAGCCGGCGGTGTTTCGCTCCCGCGGTATAGTCCGCATCGATTTCCACGGCGCCGCTGCGGCCGGAGGGTGTCGTCACATAAAGCCGCACCCGATCCAGTTCCAATTCACTGGAGCCCATGCTGTAGTCGGCTTCCATGCCGCTGCCGATGTAGAGCTTCTTCTCGGTGAAGGCCGGAGTGGCTCCGTCGGGCAACGAGGTGAACGTGTGCTGCACCACGCGCTGGCGATTCAGGTTGTAGTGGAATCCGCTACCGGCGCCGGCTTCAGCCAGCCAGCGGGGCTTGTCGAAGCCGGTCCAGCTCGCCGTGGCTCCATCGTTGGTGCTCACTAAATTGCCATTCAGGTCGTAGGTGTATTCCACCCCATTGGCCGTGGTTACCGCGTGCGGGCCGTGGTTGCGTTCACCATACGCATAATCGTTCACGACCGTGCCATCAACCAGGGTCTTGCTCTCGATGTTGCCG
>JANQKV010000055.1 GCA_028280945.1 Opitutaceae bacterium | reverse complement strand
CTGGCTCATCTTTCGTTAGCGACTCGTTGCGCCCGCCTTTTTCGATATAGTCGATGTATTCCTTAGGCACGCTGATCTTCATCTCTGTGTGTCCAACGTTTGAGGTGAGGCACGGCGGCCAGCGACTGTAAAATCATGACCGGATAGGTGACGGGTGACCCGACAACGGCGGCCCTGGCCGACGTTGTCTCTACTGACTGGTTCGACTGTTTTGTGTCCATTTTAAAGGCCTTCTCTAGCTTCAGCTTTTGTCGATCGATTCGCATCACTATCTACAACCTTTCGGCGGAGTGCTCTTTCTTTCTGCTCGGCAAGGCGACGGATGCTATCGGCCTGCCTTCGAAGCCACTTAGGATCGTCAGTATTTTTCGGATCAGCAATCAGTGCTTCGTAGCCATTCGCGATACGATACAATTCCGCCGCTCCGAATTTCTTCATTCCGTTCAAACCATCCAATCGACCTTTTTCGATTTTGGGCATCTACGATAAAATATGTGTCGAACGTTTGAGCTCAGACAGGGCCGTCTTCGGCCCTTGTCTGAGGCGGTTGGTTGGGTGTTTTCATTTGATTGGCAGGATTTCGTATCTGAGCAGTTTCTCGTCACTCAAAGACTGAATCCAATCTGCTTCATCCACTGAGATAAATAACTCACTTACACTGTCGTGAAAGGACGCGACGAACCGATCACCGTCACAGAGTCTAAACTCTCTCGTCTGACGAATCTTAGCATTGGTGCACCAGTTCTCCTTCAAGATGGTGGTGTCTCCGTGGCGATATGAAACTCCTTCAATTTCGATGATCGCACTTGAAGAGTAACGATCGAACAGCCGCTTAAAGAACTCGGAGTATCGAGTAGTCTGAACTGATATTGCCCGCTCCATTTTCTACCCAACGTTTGAGCTCAGAGACGGTCACTTGTGGCCGTTGTCTGAGGTGACTGGTTAGGCTTGTTCATTTTTCTGGAGATAAATGTTTCGATTCCGCAGCCAAGGCTGCGATCAAGAAGTGCTCTGTATCGGACTTCTCCGGCACAACCGTTCTCGGCTCGTGCGTGAAATGGAACGTGCCGAGGAAAAGTCGAGGAGCCGTAACTTTCTCTACTTTCCTATCCTTTCCGGCGTAAATCATCGGGTCCGTGCAAAAGACTAGGAAGCTCCCCTTCGCTCCTCGGAAGAGGTAAAGGCGGGAGCTTCCATCAAAATAATACGATGCTGCAACGAGTGACACGGGTAGGGTGAGACCTGCTTCCTCAAACGAACTTGGGAGTGGCATGCTGTGTTTCCATGGATGCAACGTATCGAATTCCTCCTTCACCGTCTTCGGATCAACCCTACCGAAGTCATAGAATATTGGGAGCTGGTCCCAACTCGCACCAGACGCATTGGTGACTGCTAGGGCGGCAATCAAACATATGAGCGATATGATTTTCATCGGGTTTTTTCGCCTAACGTTAGAGGTGAGGCACAGCGGCCAGCGACCGTGGAATTGTGACAATATGCAGCATGTGGGACGCGACAACGGCGGCCCTGGCCGACGTTGTCTCTACTGACTGGTTAGTCCTTCTTTTCATCTTCAGTTGGTTTTCTCACCGAATCCAGAAACCGGCGATCGCAGGCACCGAAGCGCGCATAGTTCTCTCTTGCTTTCGTAAGCGATAGTCCACTGTTCGGTCCCCCTCGAACGAGATCGGCATCGTGATCGTCTTGCTCATCGTCTTCCCAAAAACAGACAGGGCAGATTTCAAATCCTCCGCGCTCATCTAGCGTTCGATGCCCACAACAAGGACAACGATGTAATTGGTCCCCTTCAGGTAATATTACGGTTTTGAAAGGAGTGACCATTCTCGACTAACGTTTGAGCTCAGACAGGGCCACTTGTGGCCCTTGTCTGAGGCGGTTGGTTTGGCTTTTGCTCAGTCAGGCTCTCATCTGACCAAAGACAAAAAGCCCGATAAATACAGAATGAACCGACGAAGATAGGTGACATAAAATAGAGCTCCTTCAATGAGATTAAGGACGGCTCTCTCCAGCTCCAAGGGTCGACGTAGAACTGGTCGACCACGAAACGAATACCTGGCATGAAAACCGTCACGGTAAGAAATCCACCAACGAAGAATGACCAAGCCTTCGCTTTCGGGGATTTGCCAAAGCGCGTGAGTGCTAGCGCGAGCGATGAATACAGGATGTAACTGCTGATCCCCGTAGTTGCATAGAAGACCTCTGGATCACTACTTCCTAAGGGTGTGTGGATAAAGAACAGGAACACCAAACAAACAGACAAGCCAAGTAGATGGGGAATGAGTCTCATGATTTGTTTTTGATAACACGAAGACTGGAGGAATTTCTTAGGCCGAACGTTAGAGCTCAGACAGGGCCGCTTGTGGCCCTTGTCTGAGGCGGTTGGTTCAGCTTTTCGATTTTCAGCTCTGACATAGAAAATCCGGTAACTCGAAACATCTCATTCTTCGCGATAGGTAGGTCAGCAACGCAGTCGAATCTCTGTCCATCCACTTCGCCCATGCCAGAGCCGACAATCTCTGTCAGCGCTTTGCCTTCTTTCCCGAGTAATTGGGACTTCCGTGCCTCCAAAACCTCGGCATCGGAAGTCTTCTCAACCTCGGGAGGCGGATCCATGTCGCCGTCTCGAAAAAAACCGGTGGCCATAGATCCCAAATGATCTGCCAAGAGATAAAACAGGATCACTCCGCTCCCGATGAAGGCCCATCGAAAACCAGAAGGGACAACGAACGTCAAAATGATCGACCCCATTAAACCTGCCGCGATCAGCCACGCCGCTTTTGAATCCTTCGTGCGATTTCTCATCTGATCAGGCTGAACGTTAGCGGTGAGGCACGGCGGCCAGCGATCTTGAAATCAGACGCGGCGGTTTGAACGTAAAGTCCTGCTTTGGTCGGGAGCTCGGCTGGTAGGGTGTTCGGTTGACGCGACACGGTGGTCCATTGGTTGCCGCGTTTTCTCTCCCCCCCGCAGTTGTTTCCCCCTTTTATCATGTGTTCGCTACGTGTTCTTTCGCTGGGAGTTTCTCTCTCAATGGCTTTGGTTGGTGGTCTTTACGCCTCCGTTTATTCGCCGGTGCCGAAGTTGGTTTCGGTGAGTCCGATCTCTCCCACGGTGGTGGCGTTGGCCATCCAGGAGGGGGAGGTTGAACGGAGTCAGTTGCTGCCCTACGTGCCGCAGCCCGGGGATGAGATCGTTGAACAAACCAAACATTACATCGTCGCCCAAAATGCCGACTTCTTTACCCACCGGGAGTTGATTCGGAACGGGGAATTGATCGGCTACATGAGTGGCAACGATCTGACCGAATACGTGACCCTCGATCGCTACTACGGCGATGAACTCGATGTGGTGGTGGCAGAGTCACCCGCCACGTTTTCGATCACTTCGGTCACCGATGCCAACTACGCGACCGCGGTTGCACCGGTGAAGGTTGATCGGAAGTCCAAGCCGAATCAGTTTGGTCGACATCAGGGCGCCTTGGGCGTGGGCCACGTGCTTTACCTGCACCTGCCGGAACCGATACAGGAGGGCGTGACCTACCGCATCGCTTTTCCCGAGTTGGGATTGCGCTTGGATGAAGTCGATTACCGGTTTGATCCGGCGCGGCAGCGTAGCGAGGCCGTGCATGTCAACCAGGTGGGGTTTGATCCCAACGATCCGATCAAGCGTGCCTACGTTTCCCTGTGGATGGGGCATGGCGGAGGGTATGACTTTGGCGGCGAACTCACGTTTCATATCGTGAATGCCGTTACGGGACGGCGGGTATTTTCGGATACGACGAAAGTCTATTGGCCGGAGTCGAAGCCAGATCTGATGTATCGCACCTCCAACTACACCGAGGCGGATGTCTACCGGTTGGACTTTTCCGCGTTGAAGCAACCCGGTCGCTACTTCGTTCAGGTTGAAGGGGTGGGATGCAGCTATCCGTTCGAGATTCGCGAAGGCGTGTGGCATGGGCTGGCGCGCTTGGGGTTGCGGGGGATCTTTCATCACCGCAGCGGCATCGCCTTTGAACAGCCCTACACCGACTGGCTGCGGCCGAGGGCGCATCACCCGGACGATGGCGTGAAGATTTATCAGTCCCGGGCGACGTTGCTGGAAACCGACATGGGCATGATGGGGGGAAGCCGGAGTTCGTTTACGGCGTTGACCGAGGATGTGACCGATGAGGTGCTGCCGCACGCTTGGGGTGGCATGATGGACGCGGGTGACTGGGATCGCCGCACCCAGCACATGATCGTGGCCCGGTGGTTGATGGGATTTTACCAAATGCAGCCGGAGTATGCACATCGCATCGATGCCAACATTCCGGAGTCGGACAACGACCTGCCGGACATGATCGATGAGGCGTTGTGGATTCTGGACTTCTTTGTGCGCATGCAGCGCGCGGATGGCGCAGGCAGCGGTGGCGTGGAATCAGCCGAACACCCGGCCCCGGGTGACGTGAGCTGGAATGAGATTATTCCGGTTTACGCGTACGGCTACGATTTTTGGTCGACCCACACCCTGGTAGCGACAGCAGCGCAGGCGGCCCATACGCTGCGGAACGTGCGTCCGGCATTGGCGTACACCTACAAGGTTGCCGCGCTCAAGGGCATGGCTTGGGCGGAAAAGGAATATGCCCGCATGCTGGCCGAGGACCTGTCGTATCCGAAACATGGTGATGCCGTGGCCATGCGGCAGTTGGCCGCTTTGCAACTCTATATCCTCACCGGTGACGCGAGCTGGCATGACTTGTTCGTGGCTGCCGGTGAGGTTTCCGATCACGGCGGCACTCTGGCGGGTTGGTATCGGGCGGAGATCGAGTTTGCCTATGCTCGTCTGCCGGACGGCATGGGGGACCCCAAGCTCAAGACGGAGGCCCAGGCGGCGATTATTGCGCGCGGGGATTCGACTGCGGACTATGTGGCCAACAACGCCTATTCAATCGCGGCGGAAAGCAGGGAAACCCAGATGTTCTTTGGCATGCTGGCGGCCCCGGTCGAGGCCAACCACCTCGTGCGGGCCCATCACCTGACGGGCGATGCCAAATACCTCACGCCGATGTGGGAGGCGTCGCAGTTTGGCCTGGGGGCGAATCCCGATAACTTCAGCTACATCATCGGAGCGGGTGACAACCCGGTGCAGTGGGTGCTGCACGAGGATTCACTTAAAACGAACCGGCAGGCGCCGCCCGGCACGATCGTGCTGGGGCCGTTTGACCACCGGGCGGATTACGTGCCGGACATCCGTTATCTGATGATGTGGTCGGAGTTTTTCCCGATCGATGAGCGCATGGAGCCCGACATGCTGGAGTGGCCGGTGCTCGAGTCCTACATCGATATGTGGAACTACGGTTCGCAGAATGAATACACGCCGTGGCAGACAATGGGCCGGCCGATTGTGGTGTGGGCGTATATGGCGGCGGTGTGCGCCGAAGGTGCACAATTTACGAATTACGAATGACGATTTACGAAGGGCTGGGAGGCAGGTGGCGCATTCGCACCTGCGGCGCTGATGCAGAAGGTGCGAATGAGGAATGTGGAATGTAGTTCCGATCCTGGGATCCAACCATTCTCGTTATCTTTATCGATGCGCAGTGACCGGGCCCAATGCGTTGGGGCACGCCTGGTTTCGTTGGCGAACGGTAGGTTTAACGTTGGAGCGCGAGAAGGGGTTGAGCCGGAACGAATGGGCTCGTGGGTTGAAAACGGGTTACTGAGCGAGCTGGAAGCTCCCTCTACGTTGAAGCGTGCCGACGGCTCTGTGACTTCTATGGCTTTCTCGGCGCACTCTGTGTCAAACCTGCGGTGGAGTGGGGCTCACGGGTAGAGGATGGGGTTGGCGGGGCCGTTGATGATTTCGCCGACCTTGGCGCCGGGGGTGCAGAACGCGATGTCGTCGCGCTGCTTTTGGTTCTTCGGTTCGGCCAGGCGCATGTCCTTGTCCATGTAGGCGATGGTCATGACTTCGCGCGGCCGGTCGGTGTGGTTGGGGCCGGCGCGATGGAAGTTGTAACCCAGATGGAAGCTCACTTCGCCGAGATCGTAGGGACTCTCTTCCACCCCAAAGTCGGCCAGCTTGAGGTTCTTTTCGATCTGCTTTTCGCTCTCTTCGCTGATGATGAGCTCGCGACCCGCTATCAGGCGCTGGCTGCCGGGGCTGAAGCTCAACGCCCCCATTTCGACGGGGGCGGCATGCAGTGGAAACCAAGCGGTGACGGTGCGGTCGGACGTGAGCGGCCAATAGAATTGGTCAACGTGCCAAGGCGTGTAGCCGCCGCCCGGTTCCTTGTAGAGAGCCTGGTCGTGGTGGAGGCGCACCCCATCCACTTCGAGCAATTCGGTGGCGATGCGGGCGAGGCGTTTGCTGCGCATGAGTTCCTCCACCTTCGCGCTGTGTTTCCAGACGTTGATGATCTGCAGAAAGGCGCGGTCATAGAGGTCCTTTTCTCCAACGGGACGGTCGTCGGGATTGAGTTCGTGGACCTTGGTTGTGATCTCCTCGCGATAGTATTCGATGGCCTCGGGCGAGAGCACGTTCTTGAGTTTGATGAAACCGTTTTCGCGAAAGAATACGATCTGTTCTTCGGTGACGGGGTAGGGGGAATCGATGTCGGGTTTGGACATGGCAAGAGGTGGAGTTGAGGGAAAAGAAAGCGAATGCCGGCAGGCGGCAGGGGCGTTTTCTGATCCGGCATCCACCCTGAGCCGAGCGGAGTCGGTTTGGACGTTGATCCCATCAACCACGACGCTGGTGCATCGTTCTCATCTATCCATTCGCGCGGACTTCACTCCATCCGGTGAGTTCCGGTTCACGATGGTGAGTCCCCGTCTACCTCTTATTTTCTGAATCGGCTGGGAGGTTGGCCGAAGTGTTTTTTGAAGACCCGGGAGAAGTAGAAGGAGTTGGAGAAGCCCAGCGAGAGCGCGATGTTTTCTACCGTGTAGTTGGTGGAGAGCAGGAGTTCGCTGGCCCGGCGGGCCTTCAATTGGATGAAATAGTCGATCGGGGTTTCGCCGGTTTGAGCTTTGAAGAGCTGATGGTAGCGCGCCCGGGAAAGCGAAGCAATGCGGGCGAAGTCATCGATGCTCAGCCGCTTCTCCACGTGTTCCTCCATGTAGCTGATCGAACGGGCGATGGGGCCGGACAATTGCAGCGAAGGATCGGTGCTTTCGGCCTGCAGGGCCCGCAGCCGGGCAAACAGCTGCAGCAGGTGGTTGGCGGCCTGCATCATGGTGATTTCCGTGTGCTTGCCACTGTAGGCGGTGAGCAGTTTTTCCAGGCAGTCGCGCACCAGGTTGTCGGGCCGGACGTTCAGCAACCAGTTCTGCGCATCGAGCCCCAGCAGATTCATGTAGCGGTGGGCGTCCTCGCCGCGAAAGTGCGCCCAGTAGTTGAACCAGGGGTCGTCGCGATCGGCTCCGTAGGCGTGGGGTGCATTGGGCGGAATGAAGAGACAGGTGCCGACGGGCAGCGGATGCTTCCGGCCATCCTGGCGATACCAGCCCTTGCCGTCGGCCACGAACTGCAGAATGAACTCGTTCATCCCTACGTCGCGCACGGCCCGGTGGGTGGGGTCGGGCGGAATGCGGCCCACGGAGCGCACGAAGAGATGACGCAAACTCGGATGAGATTCCGCCAACTCGATCGAGCTGGTTTGCAGCACAAAGATACTTGCAGGTTCCATGGCAGGGCGGGGAGATCCCGAGCCTCGTGGTTATCGGCAGCGCGGCGGAAAAGGCAACGCTTCTGCGGGGTGTCTCAGAAAACCAAATACAAACCGATGAACGCGGCCAGGTAGAGCGACCAGTAGAATCCGAAACTGCGATACCAGGGCTTCTGAGCGGAGGGCCTGAGCTCGGCTTCAGTCAGGTTGAGGAAATCAATCTGCGCCCGTGAGGGCGGGGCCGTCGCCAGGCTGACCAGGACAAAGAGGGCGGTAAGAATGCCCGCGAACATGGTCAGGATGTAGTAGAAATGCAGGCCGCCGAGAAAAGCGGGCAGGAGGTGGTCGAGGCCGGGCAGGGTGGTGACGACATTGTAGTAGAGTCCCAGCACCGCGCCGGTTATGAGCGTGGCCAGGCAGGCGGGATACGTGCCCCGGCGCCAGAACCGGCCCAGCAGGTAACACAGGCCGTTGGGCAGCATGAGGAAGCCGCCGAATTTCAGCATCAGGTCGAAGATGCCCTGCTCGACGACCAGGAAGATGGGAGCAGCGGCCACACCCCACACGATGTTGCAGGCCGCCAGGGTCTTGCCGACCATCAGGCCCTCCCGCTCCGACGCCCGCGGACGAACAGCGGGGTAGATGTCGAGGGTGACGATGCTGGCCATGGCGTTGATCGAGGAATCCTGCGACGACATCATCGCCGCCAGCATGCTGGCGAGAACCAGCCCCGAAAGGCCCACCGGCAGAAGCTCGCGCACCAGGGTGCTGTAGGCGGTGTCGGGCGGAATTTCCGGAAAGAGCTGAAACGCGATCAGCCCCGGAGTGATGAAGAAAATCAAACCCAACATCTTGAGGCCGGCTCCCAGCAGCATGCCGCGCTGGGCATGCTCGAGATCCCGTGCCGCCAACACGCGTTGCAGCATGGAGATGTTGGCAAACGCCCACAGGCAGGAAGCGAGCAAAAGACCCGTGAACATGGCGGTCCACGGGAAGTCGGGATCACCGTGAGGACGGAGGAGTTCCAGCTTGTGCGGAGGCGTGGCCGCCAGCAGTTCGCCCAAGCCTCCCAGGTTGTAGAGGCCGACGACCAGCACGAGCACCGCGCCACCGATCATGATGATCACCTGAATCATGTCGGTGAACACCACCGCCGTGAGCCCGCCCACCAGCGCATAGGTCCCGACGGTGGCGGCAATCAGGGCACAGACGATGTAGATGTTGCCGGGGGTGATTTCGAAGTTGAAGAGGGTGAGCACCGCCAGCGACGCCGTATACATGCTCAACGGACTCAGGGTGATCGCCAGGAGCACAAAGACGCCGCCGTAAAAGATCTTCGCCTTGGGACCAAAGCGCTTGTCCAGAAACTGGGGCAGGGTGGTGATGCTCGTCCGCAGGTAGATGGGGATGAAGACCAATGCCGAGATCGTCAGGCCCAGGCCCCCCAGCAGCTCGGGCGTCAGGGCAGCGATGCCGATTTGGTAGGCTTTGCCGGTCCCCGCGACGAAGAACTGCATGCTCGCATTGGTCGCAAACAGGGAGAAGCCGATCATGACCCAACCGAAGCTTCGCCCTCCCAGGAAATACCCCTCGGCGCTGTCCTTCCGCTTCCGGCCAATCCAGATGCCCACGGCCGTAATGGTCAGCAGGTAAGCCACCACGACAGACAGATCGATGAGTTGGGCGGGAGGCATGGGGGCGGGGGTTGGCGGCGCAGCTGCCAGCGTGGCAGCGCTCCGGTGGGTTGAGGGTCATTGGTGCGGACTCAGTCCGGGTCAAATCCCTTCGTTGATTTTTCAACAGAAAATCGGCTAAATATATAAAATAATCTCTTTTTTGCTACGATTGTATGACCCAATATTTTGAGGACAAAAAAATCACCGATCAAATTGCCGATGTTCAAGCAGTGTTCCCAGGCTTGCCGGAATTCCCGACGCGCAGAATCAAATTTGCTGCAGCCAAACCGGGTCCCATCTCGGCCATCGCCTTGCCATCGGATTGGTGCCCAAGGGGACACAAGAATGTGAGTATTTAAATTCAGAAAGTTACGAACATAAACCATTGATAATAAGCATAATAAAAGGTCAATTTCTCGCAGGATCTGATTTGTTTCGACGGGTGGATTGATTGTGTCAGTCGAGCCGGACGGCGTTGAGAATGGGCTCGGCGGATGGGGAGTGGCCCGATCAGGTGGACCTGAAATGAACAGGGACTCGTGAAATCGTTGATTTGAGGGGTTCGTTTTTGTGGGAAATGAAGAAACGTGGGGCATTTTCTTTCACGCACTTTGCTTGACATCTATCTCATCGTATTGCCTGTATGGGCTACCCCATGCCCCCAGAGTCATCCCCAGTTGCTCGTTGGTTTGAAATGGAGATCAAGCCGCACGAACCCTGCCTCCGAGGTTACCTGCGTTCGCGGGTGAGTCAGAGCGGGGACATTGATGACGTGGTGCAGGAAACCTACCGGCGGGTGCTCTATGCAAAATCGAAACGAACGATCAAGTCACCGCGAGGCCTGCTGTTCTCCGTCGCCCGCAATGCTGTCGTGGACTTGTTTCGGCGGAATCGCCCCTCCCGAACCTTTTTTGTGGCGGAAATGTCAGAATTGGACGTCTCCAGTGATGATGACACGCTGGAGACAGTCAGCTTGCGCGACGAAAAGGCGGTGCTGCGCGCCGCCATCCGCTCGCTCCCGCCCAAGTGCCGGGAAATTTTTGTGCTGCGCAAAATTGAAGGACTGTCCCACCGTGAAATCGCTGGCCGACTCGGCATCTCTCTCCATACCGTGGAGAGTCAGCTAACCAAGGGACTCCATCGTTGTCAGAAGTTTTTCCAGGCGAAGGGGCTGATGGCCCCAAAGACGAAGACCTCCCACCGGATACGACCGGTCGAGGTGACGACGTCTTAGGCGAAGTCGTCGCGCGCTGGGTGGTGCGGCAGGATCGGGGGCTCACTCCGGCGGAGGAAACCGAGTTGCAGGAGACGCTGGAGCGGGATCCCCGGTTTCGGGAACGGTTCGAGCAGGCGGCGGAGGTTTGGACCGGATTTGACCGCGCCGACTTGGGGGGGGATTTTGATTGGCGGGAGGAAGAGCCGGCGCAGTGGTGGGGCGTTTTCCGGACTTGGCACGGCATCGCTGCAGCGGGAGTCGTTTTGCTGGGATTGGGTTGGGTGATGCTGCCCGACCGTGGTCGCAGCTCAGCCGAACTCATCATTGCGCAGGAGGAATCGACGCACCGGCTGGAGGATGGATCGATGGTGCGCGTAAATCGCGGCAGCGAGTTGGAAATCGAAGGTCGGCTTGATCGCCGCCAGGTCCAACTCCACCGGGGTGAGGCATATTTTGTGGTGGCTCCGGATGCTTCCCGGCCGTTTGTGGTCGCCGTGAACGGATTCGAGGTCACGGCGGTGGGTACCGAGTTTAATGTGCGTCACCTTGGTGACGGATTGGAAGTGGTGGTGGCGGAGGGCATCGTCGACGTCGATTTGGCGGAATCGGTTCCAGCGATTGAATCCCCTGCCGGATCCGACCGGGACGCCATCGGCGTTGCGTCTGGTTTTGAACGGCAACGACTGACGGAAGGTTCGGGGGTCAAAGTCGATCGTGGGTGGGGTGACGAAACATCAGCCTGGGAAGTGGTCGAACTGCCGGCCCCAAACCTGGAGGCACATTTGGCGTGGCAGGCGGACTTGTTGATGCTGGGCGGCGATACCCTGGCGAACATTGCGGAGAGTTTTGAGCGCAAGACCGGGCACCACATGGTCATTGCGGATCCCGCGTTGCTGAGCCTGGAGATCGGTGGGCGATTCCCCAGCGATGACCCGCGCGGATTCCTTCAGGTTCTGCAGAACAACTACGGCATCGATTGGCGGGAAAACGAGGCTGGTGAGTTGGTGGTGGGAAGCCGCCCCTGACTGGACGTTTCCGTCCTCCAGCGCAGCGGGCAGCTGCGGACCCGGGCCCAACGTGGTGCGACGCGAATTTTTCATTTTTTGCGATAACGGATTTGGGGCCGAGCGGCGACTACCTGACGCAGAACCATCGTTCATGTGTCGTTCCCCCCACAGTTCCTACGTTCCTCGGCTTCGTGCGGATCGGGTTAATTTTGCTGACGTGGCAAACGATTTCCCAATCCTTCCGGAACCGGATGAGATGAGGTTAGCGAGTTCGATTCTTTGTGTCACACTGATGTCGAGCTCCGCCGCGTCCGGGGATGTTCCTGTGGGGTTGACCTCGAATGGAGGCGCTGCTCAGCAAGCATCCGAACGCATCGATTTCCAGATCCCCTCCGTTCCGGCGGAGCGGGCGTTGGAAATCTTCGCCGCCAATTCGAACCGCCCGTTGATCTACCTGGTGGATCAAGTTCGGGGGGTGCAGTTGCAGGCGGTTTCGGGACTGATGCCCGCAGAGCAGGCTCTTCGTCTGATGTTGGAAGGCACTGAATTGGAAATGGTCGAGGACTCCGAGTCCGAGGCTCTGGTGATCCGGCGCATCGCCGCGGCACCGGAGACGGCCGATCCCGGTGGTTCATTGCCTGACCTCAACCCAACAGACAAAGAGACCATGAAAGTTGAAAACAACCCCCGTCGGAATGGAGCCACGCGCTTCCTCCGAGGGCTCGGAGCCCTCGTCATTGCCGGCACAGCACTGAACGCCAACGCGCAGGAAGTGGCTGATGCCGAAGAAGAGATCATCACCTTGTCGCCCTTTACCGTCGATGCCGATGCCGACGTGGGTTACCAAGCCCAGTCAACCCTGGCCGGCAGCCGGCTCGCCACCGACGTGCGTGAGCTCGCCTCATCCATCAGCATTGCCACGGTGGAGTTCATGGAGGATACCGGAGCGACCGATTCGCAGTCGCTGCTGACCTACATGGCCAACACGGAGGTGGGCGGTGCGTTGGGGAACTACTCGGCGGGGGGCGGCGTGCGCTTTGCGGCCGCCGCGGCCCGGCGCAATCCCCAGAACGCCCAACGCATCCGGGGTCTGGCTTCCGCCGAACTCACCCGGGATTACTTCTCCACGAGGATCCCCTTCGACCAATACAACTCCAGTCGTGTGACCGTGGCTCGCGGACCCAACGCCGCGCTCTTCGGTATCGGTTCGGTTGGTGGAGTCATCGACCAATCGCCGCACATGGCGGCAATGAACAGCAATTTCACGGAAGTCAGTGCCCGCGTCGGCCACCGTGGCAGCTACCGCGGCACGTTCGACCTCAACCGTTCGTTGATCAACGACCGGGTTTCCGTGCGTCTGAGTGGACTCACCAAGGAAACCAAATTCAAGCAGGAGCCTGCCAAGGAAGAGGATGATCGCATTTACGCGGCGCTCAACGCGGTGCTCTTCGAGAACGCCAACAACGATTTCCTGGGCCAGACCGTGGTTCGCGCCAGCTACGAAACCGGTGAGATTTTTCGCAATCCCCCGGACGTCATTCCGCCGGTGGACTCGTTCCGGTATTGGTTCCAGGGATACGGCGACATCGATTCCCTGTTGGCGGTGCCGGGCATTGAGCTGAGCGACCTGCGCAGCCAGATCGTGCCCCAGGACCGGGGCGGAAACTTCATCCCGAACTACTTGCACGACAACATCGCCAGCCGATCCCCGGCCAATACCTCGTCCGCTGTGCCGGTTTTTGTGGCCATTCCCCTGATCTATGAGAGCGGTGATCAACAACGCTCGGGTTTTGCCGATCCGGCCTTTGCCGGATTCGACACCGGAATGGCCCGCCACCGCTGGCCCGGCAGCTCCGGCCGGGTGCGTCAGGACCTTGTGGCGTCGGGTAACGCGATCCGTCGTTTGGCTGGATTTACGTCCTACTCGCTCCAAAACCCCGATATCTTCGATTACCGCAACAACCTGCTCCAAGGCACGCTCAACAGCATCGAGTCCGCCTTCAGCGCCGCCCAGGCAACCTTCGAGCAGAGCTTCTGGGACAACAACGCCGGTGTGGAAGTCACCTACAACGACCAGACGTTCAACCAGCAAAATCGACTCCCGCTCTCCACCGGTTTGGACAAGGAACTCTACATTGACATCTCTCAGTTCCAGACCAACGACGCTCCCAATCCCAATGTGGGCCGCCCGGCGCTTCGCGTGAACAACTTCGACACGGATTATATCCAGGACAACCGCGAGTCCGTTCGGGCCACCGCCTTCTTCAAGGTCGACACGGATTGGTTCAGCGAGAGCCTGGGCAAGTGGCTGGGCGATTACACCATCACGGGCTTCAGGCAGGATGACACGTTCGACAACTCCAGCCGCACCAACCGCATTGTCTGGGACAGCAACCAGGTTGCGGTGGGTGGACCCGGTGTGTTCGAGCAGCCGTTCAGTTCGGGCCGCTCCTCTCCCAAGGCCCTGATCTATGTGGGTCCCTCCGCGCAAGATGCCACCGATTTCAACCAGGTGCGCATCACTGATACCGTCAACATCCCCTGGCCGGAACCCGGGGAGACCTACTACGCGTGGTATTGGGACCACCAGGCCAAGGAGCGCAAGGAAGCCGAGTTCTTCACCCGCGACCTCCTTTTCAACGGTGATATCAGCCGTCTGGATACCGAGTCCGAAGCCCTGTTGCTGCAAAGCTCGATCCTGAACGACTACATCTTCGCCACCTTTGCCTGGCGCGAGGACCGGGTGCGCTCCTTTGGCCGTCAACCCACCACGGGCGACTTCGGCGGCGACAATCCCCGGCGAAATCCCAACGGCGAGCTCCGGGCCGACACCCTCGTGCTGGACACCGTGACCCGGTCCGACGAGACCGTGTCCACCCGCTCGCTCAGCTTCGTGGGCTTCTTCCCGGAAGAGCATCTCTTTGAGCTGCCGTTTGGCATGGACCTGAGCGCCCACTACTACGAGGGCAACACCTTCGATCCGGTGGGCTTCCGCCAGAACATCAAGGGCGAGGCGGTTTCCAACCCCAATGGCACGACCGAGGAATACGGTTTTTCGATGGAGTTCCTCGACCGTCGACTCTCCCTGCGCGTCAACTGGTTTGAGACGGCGGTAAACGGCATCTCCACCGGAGCCAACGGAGCGCTCAGTTTCGTAAACCTGAGACCGGGTGACTGGCTGGGCAATTTCCGGACCGCGCAGGCCCAGGGCATCCCCTTCGACCAGCTTGGTGTGCCGGCTTCCACCGCCACATCCTACGATGAAGTCGAGGCCGTCATCCACAACCTTCTCCCGGAGCCCACCCGCAGCCTGCGCAACTTCCAGGTCGACAGCACCGGGTTTGTCACCAGCACCCCGATTCAAAACCTCACCGCCACCCTGGACTTCGTTTCCGAAGGCATGGAGGTGGAGCTGGTGGGACAGATCACGCCCAACTGGAGCGTCGCCTTCAACCTGGCCCAGCAGGAAACCGTTACGGACAACGTGGCTCCCGCTCTCCGCGACGTCCTGTTCGAGCTGGAGAGCAACTTGGCGGCCAGTGGTTTGGGCGGAGTGCCGGATGCCCCGCATCTCGGGGTCGCCATCACCTTCGATGAGCGCACCGCCAGCGGCGGCTCCGCCCCGCTCCGTTCGGAGTTGGCCAAGCAGGGCACCAAGTCCCAGGAGCAACGTGAATGGCGCGCCAATCTCGTGACCAACTACGACTTCCAGGAAGGTTTCCTGCGCAACTTTGGCGTCGGTGGCGCCCTCAAGTGGCAGGACCGCGCCGCGATTGGTTATCCCTTCCTGCTGGATGAGTTCGGCAACCAGATCCCCGACCTGGCCAACGCCTTCCTCGGCGATGACGACCTCAACGGCGACGTCTGGGTGTCCTACGGCCGCAAGATCTTCAACGACAAGGTCGATTGGAGGATCCAGCTCAACGTGCGCAATGCCATCCGCACTTCGAGTGATATCCCCGTTGCCATGAATCCGAACGGCGAGCTGGCCGTCGTGCGCATTCCCCCGGAGCAGGAATGGTTTATCACGAACACCTTCCGTTTCTAAGGTAAAAGTCTTCCATCCTTAGGTTTGGGGTTTAAACACAAGTCCGGAGGGGTTCGCTCCTCCGGACTTGTTCGTTTTCGCCTTCCTTCTCCATCACCCCGGTTTCCGCACCCCATGAGTGTATCAGAAAATCCACGACAAACGCCCCGGCGTTCCTTCTTGAAAGCATCGATGGCCACGGCGGCCGCTCTGGGGCTGCCGCGCCTCTCCGGCGAACCTGCCGAATCAGCTGAAGCCGCCCCCGGGGTGACCTCGAAGCTCCGTGTCGCCATCATCGGTGTTGGCGGTCGTGGTTATTTCGCTTGGAGTCAATTGGGGCGGAGCGAAGACATCGTGGCGATCTGTGATCCCGACCGACTGCAGATCGGGGCGGCGATCGTGCGGGCGCAGGATGAAGGGATCGACCAACTTACCGCGGCCCCGCGTTTCGCCGACTATCGGGAGATGTTCGCCACCATGGCTGACCAAATCGACGCTGTGGTCGTCTGTGCCCCCGATCACCACCATTTTCCGGCCACCGTGCTGGCCATGCAGCATGGCAAACATGTCTACGTGGAGAAGCCGCTCACCCACACGGTGGGAGAAGCACGGTGGTTGCGCGACTATGCACGACAGGTCGACGTGGTTACCCAAATGGGCAACCAAGGTCACGCGACGGAGGGTATCCGGCTGATCAAGGAGTGGTTCGATGCGGGACTGCTCGGTGACGTGGAACGCGTGGTATCCTGGGGGCCGCCGATGGCAGGCCACTGGTTTTACCGGCCCGCGCACACGCCGCCGGCACCTGGCACGCCCCCACCCGAAGTGGATTGGGATGCGTGGCTGGGGCCCGCTCCCGACACGGCCTATACCCCGATGTATCTGCCGCGCAAGTGGCGGGGGTGGTGGAACTACGGCTCGGCCATGTTGGGTGACTGGGCCGCCCACACGCTCGACGGACCTTATTGGGCACTGAAACTCGGAGCTCCGGAGTGGATCGAAGGCGTGGCTGAAGGTCATGATGAATGGATCATTCCCAAGCGCGGCAAGGTGACTTATGGTTTTGCCGCCCGGGGGACGATGCCGCCGGTGACGCTGGAATGGATCGAAGACTTCGAGAATCTTCCGGAGCCACCACCAGGTTGGCCGGCCGACCGGGAGTTGCCCAACCGTGGCATGATGATGATCGGCAGCAAGGCCACCCTCATGACAAGCGGCCGGCCCAACAGCCCGCGCCTGTGGCCGCCGGCGGCCATGGAAGCGTTGCGGAGCAACCGTGTCCCCAAGACCATCCGTCGCGTGCAAGGCGGCCCCATCCAGGAGTGGACCGATGCCATTCGAGGGGTGGGACCTTCGCCGGGGTCTCGTTTTGAGTATTCGGCCGGGTTGACCCAACTCGCTCTACTCGGTGTCGTGGCAATGCGGGCCGGCGGACGAATCGAATGGGACGATGTGGCCGGCCGCATCACCAACCGGCCCGAGCTGAATCGGCACATCGAAATTCAAGCCCGTGAGGGTTGGCGATTTCACGTCTGATTCCGGCCTTGGAGGAGTTGCGATCCCGTAGGTGCGGGAGAGTGGGCCTGGATCAGCCGCGTTTGCAGGATCCCGGTTATCGCTCGTGGTGAGAGCGGTAATCACCGGGCGTGCGGCCGAAGTGGCGTTTGAACCGGTTGGCAAAATACTGACTGGAGTTGAAACCGCACCTGAGCGCGATGCGGGTGATGGTCGTGGCGGGTTCTTTGACGAGCAGTCGGGCGGCATGCTCCAGCCGGATGCGGTTGAGTTGTTCCATCGGGGTCATGTGGAAAATCTCGCGACAGGCGGCGGTGAGATAGGTCACGCCGATGCGACAGGAACGCGCAACGTTGTCCACCGTCCAGGGTTCGGCGGCGGTCTCCACACTGTATTCCAGTCCTCGATAGAATTGCAGGATGGTTTGGTTAAATCCTTGCACGTCCTGCGCCGAATCATGGGTTTCCACCATCAGGATGCGGGCCACGGATACCATGACTTGATTGATCAGGGCACTGGTTGCGGCGGTGCCAAATGGGCCTGGTTGGGCGAGTGATTCACAGCCCTGTTCGATGGTTTGGCGCAAGCGCGCTTCACCGTCCGGGATGAAGTTGCGCTGGTTGCGCCGAAAAACGCGCAGGAGTTCCCGGCGCGAGGACGCGTCGGGTCCGACCCACTCGGGAATTTCCCAAACCCCCGTGCCGGTATCGTCCGCGACATCAAGAATCAACCAGAAGAGTTTTGAAGCGTGGATGTGGGGATTGCCAACGCGATGTCGCTGCCAGGGCCGGGTGATGGTGACGTCGCCCGGGGAGAGATTCCAGGTCGTCTCGTCCGTGGCAAACTGACAGGCCCCGCGCAGCAGACAGCAGATTTCGATGCCCTCGTTGCGATGCATGGGCAGTCCCCAGGTTTGTTTTCCGTGCGCGTCCCAGTAGCCGATGGTGCGCAGCCCGGGCAGGATATCCTTGGCCAACCGGTGCCCGGGATACTGCCCTCGTGCCAGTGCCACCAACTGGACCTCCCCGCGTCCCACCGCGTCCGTCAGGGGCTGACAGTCATCCGGAATCGGTGCGGACTTCACCATGTGCAAAATATTTCGCAAAAGGAATTACACGTCAAGGGGAGCACATCGAACTATACTGTGACCATGGCGCGTTTCCGTATCAGTCTGAACATGGAGTTCTGCCGTTCGGCGGACAAATCCTTTGAGGGCGGCGTCAAAATCGCCTCTGAACTCGGTTACCACTACATCGAGCCGATGGTGCACACCGGGTGGGAGCTGCTCAGCGAAGTGCACTATTTCCATTCATTTTCGATGGAAGAGGACCCGCTGCTGATGAAGGAGATTTGCAACCGCCATGGCCTTAAAGTTTCCAGCCTTTCGGCGCATTCACCCCTCATGAAACCGGAGGCGGCGATTGATCGCCTTACCCGGGCGGTGGTCCAGGCCGGAGCCGTGGGCTGCGACTTCCTCAACTCCGACGAAATGGTGAAGCCCGACTGGATGGACGACGATTTTGCCCACGACACCATGCGCTACACGCTTACCCGCATGGCCCAGGTGTGTGCACGTCACCACAAGTATCTTTGCATCGAACCGCACGGCGTTTTTACCAAGACGGCCGCCGGCCTGCTGCGGATCGTCAACCTTGTGGACTCGCCCTGGATTCAGGTCAATTGGGACACCGGCAACAGCTATCTGGCCGGCATCGAGGATCCTTACGATGGCCTAACTCTGGTGCGGGACCGCGTGTATCACATCCACGCCAAGGACATCTCGATGCAGCACTCGGAAGCAGAGCGCGGCAAGGTCACCGGCACACCGGTGGGCTGCGCCTGTGGCGAGGGCATGGTGGACTGGGAGCGGGTCGGCGCGATCATGGAACCCGTGGACCGGGACATTTTCCTAAGTGTGGAATGTGGCCAGATCGACGAAGCCGAACGCAGCCTGGCGTTTTTGAAAAAGACCATGGGCAAGTGGCTCGTTGAGTAACCTGCTTCCGGAAAACTGTAGTAAACCCCAACGCGATGGCATGAACCCCTCATCTGAATCCACCCCGTCACTTTCCCGCCGAGACTTTGTTAAAAAGTCGATCGGTGCGGCGAGCCTGCTGAGTTTCCCCACCATCATCCCCGCGACGGCCCTGGGCAAAAACGGCGCGGTTGCGCCAAGCAATCGAGCCCGGATTGGAATTATCGGCTGCGGCCTGCGGGCGGGTTCGGCGGAGTCTTACCACTTCTACGATCGCTCCGACATTGTCGCCGTCTGCGATCCGATTGGATCCCGCCGGGAGGAAAAGCGGGTGACTTGGGATGTGGATCCCGCCCACAGCCACACCGACTATCGCGAGCTGCTGGCGCGCGATGACATCGACGGCGTGCACATCGTCACGAGTGACCATTGGCATGTGCCGCTGTCCCTGGAAGCGGCGCGGGCGGGCAAGCACATGTATACCGAGAAGCCCTTGGGGCTCACCATTGAGCACGATCTGGCGGCGCGGCAGATTACCGAAAAATACGGCCGCATTTTTCAATACGGCACCCAGCAGCGTTCGCAGCCCCAGCCGCGGATGGGGCTGGAATTGGTGCTCAACGGCCATATCGGTGACATCAAGGAAATCCTCGCCTGGGCGCCGGCCGGCGAGCGGGGCGGTTCGGACGATCCCGTTCTGGCGGTGCCGTCAGATTACGATCTTGATCTGTGGACGGGGCCGGCTCCCCTGCGGCCCTTCAGTCATGACCGGAACCTGCTCCAGGGAAACGACAACGCCATCTTTCACGTGCGCGACTATGCCCTGGGTTTCATTGCGGGGTGGGGGGCACATCCGCTGGACTTGCTGCAATGGTGGGCGGACATGGAGGGACGCGGTATTCCGGTGGATTATCGCGGCCTCGGTTTTGTGCCCAGCGAAGGACTGCGCGACACCGTCACCCATTGGGATGTGACCGCCCATTACGCGGACGGCGTGCGCCTGCGTTTCATGGACTTCACCACTGCGCAGCCTTACGTGAAACACGCGGGTGGAAGCTACAACGGCACGCTCTTTATCGGCACCAAGGGTTGGATCTGTGTGGCCCGCAGCGCTTTCTTTGCATCGTCGCCGGAATTGCGCCAACAGGCTCGAGACCCCGGCCCGATCCAGCTCAAGCGGAGCAGCAACCATTTTGAAAATTTCGTCGACGCGATTCTCGACGACGAAGAGCCCATCGCGCCGCTGGACTCGGCCATCCGTTCCGATCTCATCAGTCAGTTGAGCGAGATCGCCATCCGCACGGGCGAGCAGGTGGACTGGGATCCGGTGACCGAACAAGTATTGGGCAGTGATGAGGCGAAGGCCATGGTCCACCGTCCGTTGCGCGCGCCGTATGACCTGCTGGGTTAGGCAAGGGACTCGGTTGTCCGCTGCTCGTGAATCGGCGGTCTCGGTGAAACCGTCCCACCTTTATTGAGACAGGCAGGGGGGATCGCCGCCGCGCGCCGTTTTATTCCTGCGGGGTCAATGCTTCCGTTTCCCGGAGCACCCGGTGCAGGGTCTTAGTGAGGTCCTCGGAGACATCCTGCAGATAAGGCGCTTCCGAGAGGTTGACCGTTTCCTCCGGGTCGCGCTCCAGATCGTAGAGCATGCGCGAGAGGCGCTTGCCGTTGCGGCTGTATTCCGTGAACCGAAACGTGTTGGTGCGCACCGTGTAGCCGGGACCGTTGCGCCCGATGGCAAACTGCTTCCAGGGCTGGTGCGGATCGTCGAGCAGCGGCATCAGGCTGGTGCCTTCCACGGTATCCGGAATGGGGATACCCGCCAGTTCACACAAGGTGGGGTAGAGGTCGATGGATTCGGTGAGCGCAAAGGTGCGCTCGCCCTCGGCCTTGTCTGGCACTCGGATCATCAGCGGAATGCGCATCACGATTTCAAAGGTGCTGTGCTTCGTCCAGTAGCCCCGTTCACCCAAGCTGAACCCGTGATCGCTCCACAGCACAATCGTCGTGGAGTCGGCGAGGCCAAGTTCGTCCAGCGCATCGACCACCTGCCCGACGAGCGCATCAACGTAGCTGGTCGTGGCATAGTAACCCCGGATCAAGGCAAGCGACAGTTCCTTGGAGAGGATCGGATCCTGCGGGCCGTCGCTGTAGTGGCTGATTTCCGTCCGGCCGCGGATGGATTCTGCCGGCGCCCCCGCCGGCGCGTGGTCATTGGTCGGGAGCGCAATGATCTCCGGCGGATAGAGGTCCCAGTATTTCCTGGGCGCCACAAACGGCAGGTGGGGGCGTTCGAATCCCACGGCCAGGAAAAAGGGATGCCTGCGTTCCGAGTCCTCCGCGAGGCGACGGAGGTGAGAGACTGCCTTGAGGGCAACCTGGCCGTCGGCGAAAAAATCGTCCGGCACATCCTCTCCCTCCATCAGGGGGCCCCGTTTGTGCTGCCGGGTCAGCGCCTGGCTTTCGGATCGGGCATAGGTTTCGGCGTCCGATCGCCATGGAGGCAGGGACCATGCATCCGCGTTGTCAGCCATGGCGTGGAAGACCTTGCCCAGGGAGATGGTTTCGTAGCCGTGGGCTTTCAGGTGGGCCGGCAGGGTGATCGCCCACGGGGCATCCTCGTCCACCCGTGAGCGGAAATCACGAAACCGGGTCTCGGTTGGGCGCACTCCCGACAACATGCTCGAGCGGGACGCGCCGCAGGTGGGCACCATGCAATACGCGCGCTCAAACAGCAGGCTGCGTTCGGCCAGGCCATCCATATGGGGGCTGTGGATATGGTCCGCGCCGTAGGCTCCGAGCTCGGCGCGGAGATCGTCGATGGCAATGAACAAAATGTTGGGCGCGGCGTTGAGCGCTCCCGCCGCGAGGCTCAGCATCAAGGTCAGGCTGAAAGTGCGCCTGGTGATTCTCATGTGGGATGGGGTGGGTTGCCCGGGATGCCGCTTGCGAATGAATCAGCGTGGTGCGGAAACGTCCCATGAGCCGAGGGGAGGAAAGGCTTGAGGGATGAACCCAGCTTCCCATTCAGCATGACGGGCCAGCAACTCCTCCACCAGTTCCGGCCGTTGTGTTGCCAGATTGTGGGTCTCACCCAGGTCGAGGCTGAGGTTGTAGAGTTCGGGTTCATCGCCCGCCAACGGGACGATCACCTTCATGTTGCCTTGGCGGACGGCTTTGCTGCCGCGGGAGAGCACCTCCCAAAAGAGGATGTCGTGCGGGGCCTGGTCTTTTTTCCCGGTGAGGTAGGGGAGGAGGTTCACTCCGTCGAGCGGCTTGGCCGGGTCGATCGGGAGATTGGCCGCGGCGGTGACGGTTGCCAGGATATCCAGCGCGGTGATCGGGTGATCGAAGTCTTCACCGCCGGGGAGCATCGCGGGCCAGCGGAGAGCGAAGGGCACGCGGATGCCGCCTTCGAAGAGCTGGCCCTTGTAGCCTCGCAGCGGCGTGTTGACGGAGGCGTTGTTGCGGGCGCCACCGTTGTCACCCAGGAAGAACACCATGGTGTTTTCGGCGATACCATGGGTATCCAACTCGTCAAGCACCCGGCCGATGCCGTCGTCCATGGAGCTGATCATGGCGGCGTAGATGCGGCGGGTTTTGTCCTCAATGTCCGGGAAGCGGCTCAGGTATTTCTCCGTCGCCTCCATGGGAGTGTGCGGAGCGTGGTAGGCGAGATAGAGGAAAAACGATCCGTCATGGTTGCGCCTTACGAAGTCGACCGCCTCATCGGAGAGTTCGTCGGTGATGTAATCGTCCACCTCGATGCGCGTTTCGTTGCGCAGCAGTTTGGTGTAATACCAGGCGTTGGGTTTGTCGGAGGACTCGATGTCGGGATAGGTGAGCAATTCGGGGAAGAAGGTATGTCCACCCGCGAGAAACCCAAAGAACTCGTCGAAACCCTGCACGTTGGGGCGCAGATCAACATGGGTGCCCATGTGCCATTTGCCGATGATGCCCGTTCGATAGCCACCGCGGTTCATGATCTCGGCGAAGTTGTCCTCGGCAGGCGGCAGGCCGGCCGTGGGTTCGAAGGGGCTGAGGGTGGGGTTTTTACGGAACCCAAACCGACCCTGGTCGCGTCCGGTCAGCAGGCCGGCGCGGCTTGGACCGCAAACGGGATGGGTGACGTAAGCGCTGGTGAAACGCAGCCCCTCGTGGGCGATGCGATCGATGTTGGGCGTCAGGATCTCGTCACTGCCGTTGAAACCCACGTCGGCGTAGCCCTGGTCATCGGAGATGATGACGATAACGTTGGGCGGGTTCGCCTCGACGGAAACAAGTGTCGCGAAGGTAAGGAGGAAAATGGGGATGATTTTTCGCAAGGGAAGGGGAGGGATTCGGTTAAAGCGTGGTACCCGTACGGCGGGAGCCCGGGTCTGAATGATTATGCGCTGGCGAGTGATCGTGGTGTTGCCCGTTTTTTTTACCCGAATGACTGTCGACCCAGAACTGGGACGAAGTAACCCTTGGAGGGCGACAGTTGCGGGAGTTCACGTGGACGTAGTCGTGAGTGGGAGACGAAACCGTTATGATTTTTAGTGAAAGTCGCACACTATCAGCCGCGTTTACATCTGTCTGGTCGGTTGGTTCGCATTTCCGGTCAGGGCCTCGCCGTGATTTGCATAATGGGGGACTCCCGCAACGGGATTTCCGTGCCAGGTGTCGATGTCGAACTTTGTGACCGGTCTCAAACGGGAGACCTGCCTCTGGCAGCCCAAGCTGACCGGGGAGGAGCGCTTGGTCGAAAATCAAGTAGCTGCTGGGTGAGGTCAGCGGATTGACGTTTTAAGGGACCGGGCCGAGCGCGGCGGGAAATGTGTGGATCACCGCCTCGTCGGCAGTGTGGTGGGCTTTGATCGCCTCAATCGAGTAACCACGATCCTCCGCTGTCGGTGGAATGAAGCGCAGGCCGGGGACCGGTGTAGTGATCTCGGTGATACGCTGTTCAAGCTGAACCTCCAGCTCGGTGCGAATGGCGGCATAGGCGGGGTCGCCGGCCAGGTTCACCATCTCCGCCGGGTCGGTCTCATGGTCGTAGAGTTCGATCGCATCGTCTCCGGCATCCTGCCATTGGCTGAAACGGTAGCGAGAGGTGCGCAGGGAAAAGCCGTTTTCCAATTGCGTGATGGCCGAGGGACGGCCCTTGCCATCGGGATTGTCCAGCAGGGGGGCGAAGCTGTGACCCTGGATATAGGGTTGAGGTGCATTGAGTCCCGCAAGCTCGCTGAGGGTCTGATAAAAATCGATCATCTCGACCAGGGCTGTTGTGCGTTTCCCGCGCGCCATCTGCGTGGGCGTCGCCACGATGAGCGGGACCCGGGCGGATGCCTCGAACAGCGTGGTCTTCTGGTAGTAGCCGTGTTCGCCGAGATGGTAGCCGTGGTCGGAGGTGAACAACACGATGGTATTGTTGCTCAAACCGAGCTCGTCCAAGGCGGTGAGCACGCGTCCAATCTGCGCGTCGAGAAACGACGTGGTCGCGTAGTAGGCATGGATGGCCTTGCGCGCCGTCGCATCGGGCAGATCGATTTCGGTGGTGCGACGGCGAATGGACTTGGCCGCCGGTTCGGGCAGGGTGTCGAGGTAACCCGCGGGCACGGTCGGAATCTCGATGTCGTTGGGATCGTAGAGATCAAAATAACGCTGCGGGGCGACAAAGGGGGTGTGTGGCTTGTAAAACCCGACGCCCAGGAAAAACGGTTCACCCGTGCTGGCGAAATGCTGCAGGGCGCGGATCGACTCCGTGGCGACCTTGCCATCGGTTTGTTCTTCATCCGTGCCTTCGGCGGCGAGCCAACTCAGGCTCGCTCCGAAACTGCCGGGTCGCAGCGAGAAGATTTTGTCTTCCTCTGCTTTGTCGCGGCCGATGGGGCTGACACGAACATCCCAGGATGCGGCATCATCGTGGCCATTGGTGCCGATGCCACGGGGATTACCGTAGTGGTAGAGCTTGCCGACGCGGGCGGTCGTGTAGCCGTGCCGCTGAAAATGCTGCGTCAGGGTGACCGCGTCCGGCACGTAGTCGCGAAACAATCGCCAGAGTTTGGTGACGCCGTTCTGCGCCGGATAAAGCCCGGTCATGATGCTGGCGCGCGATTGGGCGCAAACGGGGAAGTTGGTGTAGGCGCGTTCAAACGTCAGCCCCCGCCGGGCCAAACGATCCAGATGCGGCGTCTGCACGATCGGGTGGCCGTAAGGGCCGATGTCGCAGTTCAGATCATCGGTGATGATGAACAACACATTGGGTGGAGGCGGGCCGTCTGTCTCGTCTGCGAGGGCCTGGAGGGCTCCTAGGAAAAACGTAAAAAGGATGGCCCGGCGGATCGGTATCACGGCTTCACCGCACCTAAATGTCCGCGCCGGCGCGAACAAAAATCGGCGGCTCCTCCAACACCAGTGAGCGTGTGACCACGCTGCCTCCTGCTATAGCCTCTCCGGTGTGGTAATCCACCCAACTACCCGGCGGCAGGATGATTTCGCGTTCGGTCGTGCCGCCGGGGATGGGGGCGAAGTAGAGGTTTTCACCGACCATCCAGGCATCGTCGACGTTACGCAGCTCCTTTACTTCCGGATGGTCGAGCACGGGCGCGCGGAACGGGGCGATGCCGGTCCTGGCGTAGTTGGCGAAGGCATCCTTCAGGGCCGGCACAAACTTGACCCGCAACTCCGCCACGGCGCGGACTCTATCGGTGAGGGCGATACGCTCGTCATCGGGCAGGGGAATGCCGGCCTGGTTGAGCGGCTTGTCCCATTGGTGCCAAGGCGGCATGGTGCAATACCAGGCATTGATGAGGAATTGCGGGGCGAGGACCATGGCGGCCATGCGTTGCACGAGGTCGTCGGCACTGGTGCCGTGGCGGACCTCGGGCGTCCAGATGAGCCCGCTCATGCCCGCGCTGCCCACCCCGCGCAGGAAGGACTTGTGGTCATACAAATCTGAATACAACGCGTAAGGCAACGGACTGCTGAACAGTCCGGCATGGCGCACCTGACCGAAGGTCGGTTCAGTCAACGCTTCCTGCAGGGTCTTCATATAGAGCAAGCCGTAGACTCCATGCATTTGCTCGCCGTCGGCCCCGCTGGGGAACTGGGCGTGGTCCGGCCAACTCCAGGCGCGGGACTTGTTGTCGGAGCCGTCGCACTCGTCGAGTTTGAAGCCGGTGATGCCTTGGGCGACAAGGCCCCGCATGTGGTCGGCGAAGATCTTGCGTGCTTCCGGCAAAGCAAAGTCGGGCACCAGTCCGTTCCACACCAGGTGGTCGCCGCTCTTGTCCAGGAGTTTTGGGTAAAGCGGTGAGCTGGGATGGGTGAAGGCCTGTTGCCACAGGTTCACGTGGTAACCTCGCGAACGCAGGTCATCCACGGTGGCCTGGGGATCGGGAAAACGCTCGGGATCCCAGATGAAGCTGGAAGAATAAGCCTTGGACTGCCAGCCGGGTTCGAGGCCGTAGACACTCACCGGGATGCGGTCGGCCTCGAGGTAGTCGGCCAGTTCGCGCACGCGGTTGGCATCGGCGCGGGTGAAGCTGCGATACCACACGCCGAGCGACCACTCGGGAACGTCAAAACCACCGCCGCTGAACAGCACATGGCGTTGCGCCACATGCCTCATGGTGGGACCGGAGAACAGGAACAGGTCCACGCCCGATGCCCGGGGCACCATGATCGAAAGTTCCTGGGAGACCTCGTTGCCGTCGTCGTAGAGGGCGGCCTCGCTAATGGCCAGTTCCGGGTTGCCCGAGAGCATGCCCTGGCCCTTGCGCTGGTGACCACCGAAGGCGAGTTCCACCTCGCGCGCGGTATCAACGAGGAAACCGTGGCCGGCGGTGTTGAGGAAAAAGGGCGTCGGGGCATGGCCCGATCCGTCCCGGCCGGGCGGATCGCTGGCGACCTTCATGATCTGGCGGCGCCCGGTTTGACGCAGGTGGCTCAGCAGGAGGCCACCGCCATACCAGTCCTCGGTCTCATCCATTTTGACGTGGATCAGCAGGCCCCGCGATGTCTGGCGGTAGCTCACGGTCTCAAGGTTAAAGGGATGCGGTTTGGTGGGCTCGGGCAGGGCGGCGAGTTTTTCGGTTTGGATCGGTGCGACGCGAAAATCAGACGGCACAAACTCCTCGGGCTGGCCGATGCGCAGGCGATGCACGCCCGGAGCCACTTCGGTGATGCTGAGGGAAGACCCGGGGTCGGCGACGGGTTTGGCGGTCGCGTCGGTCGCCGTAACCAGCCAACCGGCGAGGGCGAGCACGGTGCACCGGAGGAGATGATATGAACGACGCGCGAAGGGAGAACGATCAGAGGAAATTCTCATGGCAAGGAAGTCGGTAAGGGCGCAAAAAACCACCACGCCTTTGCGGGGTTTTTGGCCGGTGGTTCAGTTAAGGTGACCGCGGTAGACTACGTCGGGGTCCTCGGTGGTTGGATCGTAAGGGGCCAGAGCGAATTGGAACCGGTAGTCCGTCGCATCCAGACGGTAGCGGTCCAGGGTGTCGGGCCCGCAACTGGCGGTGCCCAGGCCACGCTGGTGCAGGTCGAGATTCAGGATCGTCTCGGCACGGGGGGTGAGATCGATCGTATGCCGGGCGGCGAACAGATCATGGCCGGTAAAATGCGAGGCCGACCCTTCAAACTGCGGACGGCCGAGGGCGAGCAGGCCCAGGGTCTCGTTGTCGAGGCTGAGCCAGCACACGTCGGTCTTGTTGCCGTGTTCCTGGGGCATGATGTAAGGCACGTATTGGCCGGTCACGGTGCTGTGATAACGACTGAGGGGGGCACCGGTTTTGCGATCCCAGTAGTTTTCGTGGGGACCGCGGCCCAGCCACTGCAGGTTCTCAAAACCGGCCGGCAACGACAGGGTGATCCCCACGCGGGGAAGATCCGGCAGCCGGGGATGAACGTGCAGCCGGAGCTCATAGTCGAGGCGACCCGTGGCCTGCATCGTGTAGTGTTCAATCGTGGTGATGGGCTGGTTGCGCCGCCGGCCGATGATGTGTTGTTCGACGACCAGAGTCACCCGGTCCGCGTTGGCTGATACGACCTCACAGCGTCGGCACTTGAACTTCAGTCGATCGAATCCGGCATTCAGCCAGCGATAGAGTGCCTTGCGGGCCTGGGGTTTATCGCGGATGCCGTCGTTGTCGGTTGGACCACGCCAAAGATTGAGCAACGGGCCTTGGGCAATGAGTTCACGATCCCGGTGCCTCCAATCCACCAGTCGACCGGTGGCTTGCTCGAATTCCCATTCGTTGGCGCCAGCCCGGGCGACGAAGTGATCGGCGGTGCGAGCGAAGGCCAACTCGGTTGTCGCGGGCGGTCCGAGGGGACTGCGACGAGCTCCCGAACGCGCGGGCAGCAAAAACTGATCATGGGCGACCTGGTGGCCCGCGGGTACGAGGCCAGCCGCCCGACGAGTGGTCCACCGGATGTTGAGGGTGGCGAACTGGCCGGATTGCAGTTTCGGCAACCGCGGGAGTTTCAGGGCAACACTTTCCTTTGCCCCGGGGGAGGTGCAGAGACGGGGTAGCCTACCGGTTGCGACCGGTTGGCCGTTGATCTCAACGGACCAGGTTCCAACGAAGTTGCCCAGGTCGATGAAATCGTGCCGATTCTCGATCACGATGCGTCCGCGGCGCAGGTTTTGAGGCACCACCTTGATGGGCTGGGCCAAGTGCTTGAACTCCTCCATCGCGGGATGGGGCCTGCGATCGGGCCAGACCAGGCCGTCCGCGCAGAAATTTTTGTCATGCGGCGTCTCGCCAAAGTCGCCGCCGTAGATCCAGTAATACTCGCCATCCGGACCCGTGCGTTTGAAGCCGTGGTCGACCCACTCCCAGATGAACCCTCCCTGCAGGCAGCGGTGTTGGTGAAAGAGCTCAAAATACTCCTGCAGGCAGCCGTTGCTGTTGCCCATGGCGTGCGAATATTCACAGAGGATGACGGGGCGGGGATCGGAATTGGTGGTGGCCCACTCCGCCAGCGCCGCGTGGGTCGGATACATCGGGCAAATGACGTCGGTGATTTCCGGGTTGTCGGTCCAGTCGAGACCCAGGCTTTGGTCGCGGGTAATGGCGCCCTCGTAGTGCAAAAGTCGCGACGGATCGGCGGCGCGAATCCAAGCGGCCATGGCGGCGTGGTTGGGGCCACAGCCGCTCTCATTGCCGAGCGACCACATGATGATGCAGGGGTGGTTTTTGTCCCGTTCGACCAGTCGGATGGCGCGGTCCAGAAACGCGGGCGCGTAGCGGGGATCGCGGCAAATCTGGTGCACAAAGTCGTGTGATTCGACATCGGCTTCGTCCACCACGTAGAGCCCGTGCTCATCACACAGGTCATACCACAACGGGTCGTTGGGATAGTGGGATGTGCGCACTGCGTTGAAGTTGTATTCCTTGAGGCGGGCGATATCGCGCAGCATGAGTTCGCGGCTGATGGTCTTGCCGCGGGTGTCGTCGTGGTCGTGACGGTTGACACCCTTGATCAGCACCGCCCGGCCGTTGACCAGCAGTTGTTGATCCTGGATTTCGACGCGACGAAATCCAAAGCGCACGCACGTGACCTCGATGGGTTTTCCCGACGGATCGTGCAGCGTGACCACCGCCCGATAGAGGTGCGGCGTCTCCGCCGACCAGAGTAGCGGCGCCGCGACTCGCTCATCGAAACGGGCTTCGAGGCGCGGCCAGATGTGGCCGTCGTTTCCGACCTCAATCCGTCGGGCCCAAGGCCGCGGGCGAAGCGGCTTGCCGTTGGGTTTATACACCTTGGCCGAGATCGTCCAACCGGGTTCCGGATGCGGTGAGGCAAACTGCACCTTCACGACCGCGGCAAAACGACCGGTCGCATGGTTGTCCTCCAGATCTCCGCGGACGAATACATCGGCGAGATGATTCGGTGCGGTGGAGTAGAGGAATACATCCCGGAAGATACCCGCCATCCACCATTGGTCCTGATCCTCGATGAAGCTGGTGTCCGACCACTTCATCACTACCACGGTGAGGGTGTTGTCGCCGCGCACAAGGTGAGGGGTAAGATCAAACTCATTGGGCAGGCGGGAGATTTTCCCGATGCCAATCTCGCGACCATTCAGGTAGACGTGGAAGTGCCGCTCGACTCCGCCAAAATGCAGCACGGTGCGGCGTCGCCGCCAAGTGGCGGGCAGGCGAAAGGTGCGGCGATAGACCCCGGTGGGGTTGGCGGCCGGGACGTGGGGCGGTTCGTGGGGAAACGGCATGACCACATTGGTGTAATGCGGTTGGTCGGCGACGTCTGGATGCAGGGTCCAGTTGCCCGGCACCGGCATCTGTATCCAATCCTTGGATGCGGGAGGCAGCGTGGGTTCGACGACGAAGGCCGGAATGTCAGCCGGCCGGGTGAAGAACTTGAACCGCCAAAGACCGTTGAGGCTGCGGCACCAGGGGCTGTTGGCGGCATCGTAGGTCAATGCGCTCTCGGCGTCGGGAAAGGGGAGGCATGTTGACCGGGCGGGCAGGCGGTTTAACCCGAGCAGCTCGGGTGACTCCCAGGGTGGCACACCCGCATTGGCAAACAGGGGGAGGTCGTCGGGCATGGAAAGAGGCGGGGAATCAGGCTCCCGAGACCCGCGGCATTCGCGTGGGTTCGCGGCGCATCTCGACGTGCAACCACTCGCGCAACAGATCGGTTTTCAGCGAGGCGTTGTCAGGATCATTCCACAGGTTGTGCAGTTCGCCGGGGTCGTTTTGCAGGTCGAACAACTCGCCGTAAGCGTGATCACAATACGTGGTGATCTTGTAGCGCGGGGTTACAAAGGTGCGCAAATTGAGCTTGGTCGGCTGGTGCCGGTTTTCGACGATCACAGCCCGGGTTGTCTGTGGTTCGTCCCAGCGGTCGAGCAGACTGGAGCCCGGCATGGTGGGATCGGCCGGGAGATCGGCCGCCTGGCGGAAGGTTGGCGCGAGGTCGATCAACGACACCAGATCACCGCACGTCTCGCCGGCGGGAATTTTGCCCGGCCAGCTGGCAATGAACGGCACGCGGATCAGGTCCTCGTAGTGAAAGGGACCCTTGGCGTTGAGGCCGTGCTGCCCGAAGAAGTGGCCATGATCGGAGGTGAAAATGATCAGGGTATTGTCGGCGATGCCGAGCTCGTCGAGACGGTCGAGAATTTTGCCGATGTATTTATCCATGAAGCTGATCATTCCATAATAGACGGCGATTTCCCTGGCCAGGGACTCGCGATCCTGCAGGTGGGAACTGCAGCCATGCAGGTGGGCGCCGTCCGGTTCCTCCCATGAGGTGAAGTCGGGTTCGGGTTCCTGGGTTTTGCGGAAGTGCGGGGGATTCTGCTCATGTTCACCGGGAGTAATCTGCGGCACCGTGACCGTGTCCGGATCATACATTTTGTCCCACGGCGAAGGCACAAGGTAGGGCGGGTGGGGATCCGGGAAACTCGACCATAGAAAAAACGGTTGATCACGTTCATGACTCGCGTCGATCACGGCGCGGGAGCGTTCGGCGATCCACGTATTGTAGTGGCAGGACTCCGGCAGGTTCCACGTCAGATACTGGGCGGGGTTCGGTGGATCACCGTAGCTGAACTCTTCCCACTGGTTCTGAAAATGCCTCGGCCAATCGCATTCCTGGGCTTCCAGCCATTGGGCATAGTGCTGCCCCACGTGGGGTTCGTCGGTATGGTTGCGGGCCATCTCAATTTGGTCGAACCCATAAAAGGGTCCGGTGAACTCCTGCCAGAAGTTGGCGTCGCGCAGGGTGGGGTGGGCTTCGACCGAAGGGTGCTCCGGCGTGGATCGGAGCGGTTGAAAATGCGCCTTGCCGATCAGCGCAGTGTGGTAGCCCTTGGCGCTGAGCGCGGCTCCGATGGTCGGTTGTGACTCGTCCAATTTGGTGCCGAGCGAGTAGGCGCCGTGTTGGCTGGGATATTGTCCGGTGATGATTGATGCGCGCGAGGGTGTGCACGTCGGATTGGGACAATAGGCACGTTCAAACAACGTGCCGCGGGCGGCCAGACGATCGAGATTAGGGGTATGGATTTCGGGGTTGTTGCAGCCCAAGGTGCGCCAGTGCTGCTGGTCACTCGTGATCAACACGATGTTGGGCATCATATTGCCGGACATATAATATTGTCCTATGTCCTTTTCGTGAATTTACGAAGTAAAATAAGTAATAGTTAGAATATTTGTATCAATTATATCTAATTATATGATGACATTGCACGATCGTAGCAGGCCAAAACACGCATTGATCCACCGCTTGGTGTGGTACTGCCGACCTTTGACGAGTGCCACCAGGCTACGTTATGTGGAGGCTCAGGATTTGGTAGGGACGAACCTCGATGGACTCCGAGCTGGAGCAGGCGGGGCCGAGAGCTGAACCCCTGCCGTCGATCGGTTGAACTCGTGATTCGCGGGCCAGCCTGAGCTGGATCCGGCCCGATTGTCCCATCGTCTCGGTGATGCGAATGACAAAACCTTCGTTCGGAGTGGGTTCAACCCAGCTGATGTGGGCTGACGACAGCCCTTCGAGACCGCGCAGCGGCAGCTGCAGGTCGGGATTGGTGGAGGGGATGGGTTCGGTGAACCCGTAGTCGGCCAGCGCCGCGGGATGTTGCGCGGAGGAAGTCGATCCGGCACGCCATGGGGCCAGGATGATCCGCAGCCGATGGTCGCCTTGGTCGGCAAACACGCTGTCGGGCTGGTGGTCGCGGAGGGAGGGAGGGAACAGTTTGGCGTAGCCGTCATTTTCGCCGGTAATGTGCGGACTGCTCAGCAAGCTGACTCCGAGGGTGCCTTGGTCATTGCTGAACCCCCAGCTGAACTCGGTGGCAATGGTCAGGCCCTCGGTTTCCCCGTCGCAACTGAGCAAGGCCCAGCGGGAGGCGGGGACTTCCCAGTGTGCCTCATCCGTCAGGCTTTGACTGAGCTGCCGCCGCAATGCACTGCCAAAGGGTTGGCCGAACCGAGTGTTCACTCCGCGGTATCCGGTCGGGAAGATTGCCTTGAGCAGGCTTGAGGACTCGTGCCAAGCGATGCCGTAGGTGATCTCGAGACCCAGATCGTCCGGCAGCAAGCGGTAGGTCGTGACGATGCGGCTGGATCTTCCGATTTTCCGAGTGAAAGCCACGCGATGGTCGTTGGCGTCGTCCTGATGCAACGTGACCCCGGCTTCGCCGGCATGCTGGGGTTGCTGGCTCAGGGTGTGGCGGTCGAGCTCCCACGCGGCGTAGGCGTGCGGAACGTTGGCATAAAGCGCGAGCTGGTTAAGCGGTTCGTGCAGCGGAATACTCTGGGATCCGAACGTCAGGGAAATGATTTCGCCGTGCGGATTGAATTCAACCTGGGTGGTCTCGTTCGACAGGCTGTTGGTGGTCGCAACAGCAGGGGAGGAGGGGGGTGTTGTGGCGGCGGCCGAGGCGGAGACCGAACCGTAGGCCGGCACCTGTGTGGCGGTGCCGTTGTGGCGCACCGTGCGATCAAACGGAGTGGGATTAAACCAACCCACCGACGCCGTTCCGGTGGAGTGTTCGTGGATCTCCGTGGAAACGGCTTCGAGCATTTCCCGAAACTCCTGCTCAAGCTCCTGGTAAGCCAGGTCGATCGAGCTGCCGGGGAGAATGTCGTGAAACTGGGCAAACGCCACGCGTTGCCACCACCGCTCGTGGACCGGACCGGAGCCCAGGGCTGCCGCAATGACCTCCCGCAAACGCAGGGCACACTCCATGCGGCGATAAAGCGTTTTAAAGGAACTGCGACTCGAGTAGATCCCGCGATGATACTGCAGCAAGATCTCGCCGTGGTGCGTGGGCAGTTCCTCGCCTCGATCTTCCAATCGATGATAGAAGCCATCGATCCGTCCCCACTCGCACCGGGGGAGTCCGGCAAGGTTGCCGAGTCGCTTGACCCGCTCACAGATCTCTTCGGTCGGTCCGCCGCCACCGTCGCCAAAGCCGGTCGGAATCAAAAGCTCCCGGTGGGCGGCTGACTGTTGATGCCCGCGTTGACAACGCTCCAGCTCCACGGCGGTCATCGCGCCATTGTAGTAGTTCCTGGTTTCGGGACTCACGTAAGCCAGCACCGCGCTGCCATCCGGACTCACCCAACGGAAGCTCGTGTAAGGGAATGGCACGGTGTCGTTCCACTGGAGTTTGTTGGTGAAGAAATACTTCACGCCGTGGAGGCGCATGAGTTGAGGCAAGCAACCGGAGTAGCCGAACACGTCGGGCAGCCACAGCACCTCGCTGGGTTTGCCCGTAAGGTCCTCGAACCCTTTTTGGCCCAGCCGGAAACTTCGCCATAGCGCTTCCCCGCAGGGCAGCAGCGTGTCGGACTCCACATAGAGTGCACCGGTGGCTTCCCATCGTTTTTCGGCAATCCGGGATCGGACCCGTTTGCTTAACCCCGGGGATTCCCTGGCGACGGCTTCATAACTCACGGGTTGCGAATAGCCGAAATGAAAGTCGCCATACCGTTCCATCAGGTAGTCGGCGGTGGCCAGACTGTGCACGGCCTTGGCTTCCCCAATGCGTTCCGGCCACAACCAAACAAGATCGATGTGAGCGTGTCCGGTAATGGTCGCCCGCAGCGCCCATGCCTCCGCGGGCAGGGTTTGCATCAGTTCGTCGACCGCGTTGCTCGCATTCGTGAATCTTTGGTTGTCGAGTTCGGTGAGGACGGCTTCGAGTTCCCGCAAAAGCCGACGGGTCAACGGTTGGAGTGAACGCAGGTCCGGCATCAGCCCGTCCTGGCGCAGCCACTGTTCGACCGGCACGCCGTCGCGGGTTGCCACGACATCCAGCAGTTCACTCAACACCAGCAAATCGTGGTAAAGCTTCCAATGAAGGTCGGAACGGGTGAGGAATTCCGCCCCTTCCAGTCGACTGCCCAGCGAATCCAAGCCGGTGGCATCGGGATGCCAAATGGCGGATTGCAAGGCGTGGGACCGGACCTCAAGTGTCGTCAGCTTGGCCGGCAAAGCGCACTCATGATGAGCGACGTCGAAGCCGAAATAGGGTTCGCCATCGATCCACAACGTGCCCTCCGCTTGATCCCGCCACCGCAGCCAGAGTTCTTCATCCTGGGGGTTCGTCCTGGGTGGTTGAATCCTGAAATGTCCGGCTGAGAACAAGCGTCCCCAGAAATAGGGATATTCGACGGGTTGGGGTTTGCCCGAGTCATCGATCCACGCGATGCGGGCTGGCTCGAGTAAGGTCCAGATCTGCGATTTGAGGCGAATTACCGCGGATGCCAACCGCCGCGGAGTGTTCTGAAAAAGATGATGAGGAGGCAGCATGCTTAAACCAAGGGGGTTGGGCAGATGCTACCAGCTCCGGTCCGCTCCGGACATGCCGGATGGTCTGATAACGCTGCAACTTCGTCGACGCAGAGCTCTGCGGGTCGCCTGAACTTCTGGTTTAGCCCTCAGTACCCGGTGGTTCCAGCCCTCCTTCGCCCGTTGGGCTTCGGCGGGCACGCATCCGATTCGGATGCGTGGTGCCCGGGGTGGGACTCGAACCCACACGCCTTTAAAGGGCGGCGGATTTTGAGTCCGCTGCGTCTACCAATTCCGCCACCCGGGCGATTCAGGGGGAGGGGAAGGCGGAAAGTAGGCCCACGATTCGCGGTGTAAATCCTATTTTGCCCCGGCAATTTGCGGGTTTACTGATCTGTGGCGGTTACCGGTTGATTGTGTGCGCATATTTTGTTTACGGTGAAGGGTAATGTCCCTTCCTGAGTCACCTGCTAAGCGTAGTAAGGCCCTCGTTGGTCAGTTAAAGTCCTCGAGTATTTTCAAGGATTATCAGGATGCATTTCGGGAAACCACCGGCATGCCATTAAACCTCCGGGCGGTGGAGGCCTTTGATTTGCCGCACGGTGGTGATCCGAAGGAAAACCCGTTTTGCGCGTTGATGGCGAAGTCCAATCAATCGTGTGCGGCCTGCCTGCAACTGCAGGCTTCGCTCGAAAAAGAGGCCGCCATGGAGCCGAAGTCGCTCAAGTGTTTTGCCGGCCTCTGTGATTCGGCCGTGCCGGTGCGGGTGGGCGAAAATCTGGTGGCATTCCTGCAGACCGGCCAGGTGATCACCAATACTCCGACCAAGAAGCAGTTCAACAAGGTCGCCAAAGAGGTGCTTAAATTTGGCACCGAGGTCGACATGAAGCAGCTCGAGGAGGCGTGGTTCCAGTCGCGAGTGGTTTCAAAAAAGCAGCTCGAGTCCGTCATGCGCCTGCTTTCCATTTTTGCCCAGCATCTCTCGGCCTTGAGCAACCAACTGATGGTGCAGGAGGAGATGGCGGAAGCACCCTCGATCAGCAAGGCCCGTGACTACATCGAGGACAACCACATGGACGAGATGTCGCTGGAGGAAGTGGCTAAGGCCGTGAACATGAGTGCTTTCTACTTCTGCAAGATGTTCAAGAAGTCCACGGGCATGACGTTCACGGACTACTTGGCGCGGGTGCGGGTGGAGAAGGTGAAAAACCTGCTGCTCAACCCCCACAAACGCATCAGCGAAGCGGCGTTCGAAGCCGGATTCCAGTCCCTCTCCCAGTTCAATCGCGTCTTCCGCAAGATCGCGGGTGAAGCTCCCACGGCTTACCGCGAGCGCGTGCAACGCGCGGCCTGATTCGGGTTCGATCGCGACGATCGAAGGCTTAGGCGGCAACGGACTTCCGTTGCTGCTTCCGCTCTTGCCGCTCGCGACTCTGGCACACCGCGCAAAACGCTTCGATGTCCCGCCGGGCGACTTCATGGATGGCACTCTTCAAGTCCTCCAAGCTCGCACTGCGTTCGATCGAAGAAAGGTTCGATAACTCACCCTCCGCCAGGAAGAGAATCTCGATCACCGCTTGCTCGCAGGTGCTGAAGTAGGCCAGGAGGGGATTCTTCCCGCAGGCACAGGATTTGCGCTCGGTGGGCTGAGTGCGTCCGTCCAAGTGACGGCGGAAGCGGGCTTGGCGCAGCTCGTTGAGCAATTGGTCCAGCGTCCAATCCATGAGATAGATGAGGTGGTCGGGGTTGGCCATCCCCGTCGTCACCCTTTCGGCGCGCAAAAGCTCTTCCCAACGACGACGCAGTTGGGGCTTATGCGTCTGGAGAGCGCGCAGAAAACTATCGTGCATAGTCGCATTATTGACAGAATTCCGGCGCGAGAGCTGCGCGTTGTTTGTTCAGGCATAAGCAAAATTTGGTGCATGTATTCAGTGGCAAAATATGCGCATTCATTTTGACGCCGGCCTATGGGCAGGGGGCCTCGGTGGAGGGCAAAACACGTGTGCAAAATTTGTGGCAACATGTGCGCAACGCATGCCAAGCCCCGCGCAGAGTTTCGGCGGTTCTTTCCGATACGTTGGGCGGCGTTGATTCCCGGACGGGGACAACCCGAGCCCACCCACCGCCTCCCATGTCTGTTATCCCTCTTACCCTAACTATAAGTCTTTGTCTGGTTTTCACCTTCGTTCTCTTTTTCCTGCGGGAGCACAGCCGCCAGCGCTTCAGTTCGGCGGAGAGCGATGCATTGCTTCCCCTCGCCGACGAGGTGCCGCGAATCGCGGGAACCAAGAACGACGCCAAGCCGGCCCACGACCGGTCTCATGATCACGCCAACTGTGGCTGCCGCACCGGCAAACACGACCCCTGCAACGCTTGCCAGCGCCGCCGGGCCGAATCCGCCGGTTAACCTTCCCTTTCCAGGTTCAATTCCAACTCAAACCTCTGCCCATGTCCGCTCGTAACATCACGATCGAATACAACGACAAGATCGTCCGCCAATTCATGATCGCCTCCATTATCTGGGGTGCGGTCGGCATGTTGGTGGGTGTGCTTATCGCCGCGCAGCTGAACTTCTTTCAGCTCAACTTCAGCACCTCGTATTTGACGTTTGGTCGTCTGCGTCCGCTCCATACCAACGCGGTCATCTTTGCCTTGGTCGGCAACATGATGTTTGCGGGCGTGTATTACTCGACGCAGCGCTTGGTCAAGGCCCGCCTGGCCAGTGATTTCCTTTCCTCGCTCCACTTCTGGGGCTGGCAGGCGATCATCCTGAGCGCGGCGATCACGCTGCCCCTGGGACTGACGCGCGGCAAGGAATACGCCGAGTTGATCTGGCCGATCAACATCGCCGTGGCGCTGATCTGGGTGGTGTTTGCGATCAACTTTTTCTGGACGCTGGCCCGACGGCAGGAGCGCAGCCTCTACGTCGCGATCTGGTTCTATATCGCGACGATCATCACCATCGCCATCCTTTACATCGTAAACCACCTCTCGGTGCCGACGGGCCTCTTCCACAGTTATGGTCTGTTTGCCGGGGTGCAGGACGGCCTGGTGCAATGGTGGTATGGGCACAACGCCGTGGCGTTCTTCCTCACGACGCCGATCCTGGGCATCATGTATTACTTTCTGCCGAAGGCAGCGAACCGCCCGGTCTACAGCTACAAGCTGTCGGTCATTCACTTCTGGTCGCTGGTCTTCGTCTACATCTGGGCCGGACCCCACCATCTGCTGAACACCGCGCTGCCCAATTGGCTCCAGATGCTGGGCATGACGTTCTCGCTGATGCTCTGGGCCCCGTCATGGGGTGGCATGCTCAACGGCTTGTTCACCCTGCGCGGTGCGTGGTCCAAACTGCGCACCGACCCGGTGATCAAATTCTTCGCCGCGGGGGTCACCTTCTACGGCATGGCGACCTTTGAAGGTCCGCTGCTGTCCATCAAGTCGGTCAACGCTCTCGGCCACTACACCGACTGGATCATCGGCCACGTGCACTCCGGCGCGCTGGGCTGGAACGGCTTCATGGCCGCCGGCATGTTTTACTTCCTGGTGCCCCGGTTGTGGAACAAACCCCTCTACAGCCAGTCGCTCGCCAACCTGCACTTCTGGCTCGGGATCTTCGGCATCCTGCTCTACGTCGCGGCCATGTGGACCTCGGGCATCACCCAGGGCCTCATGCTCAACTCCACCACCGAGGGCGGCACGCTGCTGACGTATCCGAATTTCCTGGACACGCTCAACACCATCCGCCCGCTCATGCTCCTGCGCGTGGTGGGCGGCGGCCTCTACCTGGTCGGCTGGCTCATCATGATCTACAACATCGTGAAGTCGGTGAAGGGGGCGGATGCCATCAACGGCACCGTCGAGGTGGTCGTGGAGGACGACGTGCCCGAGGAGGAGCGCCCGCTCGGTGCGGCGGTCACCCTGTGGAACCCGCCGGTTATTTTCTCCACCCTCGGCACGATTTTCGCCTGCGTGTGGATGTTCGGCGGCCCGTTCCTGCAGATTGTCGGGGCCATCGGCACGGCGCTGTCCGTGATTGTGGCCTGGGTGCACTTCGAGTCGAAGGGCAAGCGCTGGGCGATGTGGTATGAACGTTTGCTGGTCAGTGCGGCACCGTTTACGGTGCTCACCCTGATTGCCGTGCTGATTGGCGGCATGGTGCAGATCATTCCCGGCATTGTCAGCCACCAGGCGGCCAACGTGGAGGATCGTCTCCAAATTCCCTATACGCCGCTTGAGCTGGCCGGTCGCGACATCTATGTGGCCGAGGGCTGCTACAACTGCCACTCGCAGATGATCCGCACGCTCGTGCCCGACGTGATGCGCTACGGCGACTACTCCCGGTTGGGCGAGTCGATCTATGATCGTCCCTACCAGTGGGGTTCGCGGCGGGCTGGCCCCGACCTGGCCCGCGTGGGAGGGAAGTATCCGGATTCCTGGCACTATCGCCACATGGAGGATTCCCGGCAGATTTCCCCCGGCTCCAACATGCCGCCTTACCCGTGGCTGAACGAAAAGGACACCAACGTCGCGGCCCTGGCTTCCAAGATCAAGGTCCAACGCATGCTTGGCGTGCCTTACGAGGAAATGACGCCGGAGCAGATCCAGGCGTCGGTTGATGCCCAGGCCAATGAGATCGTCGAACGTCTGAAAGCCGACGGGATCTACATCGCGCCGGAGAAGCAGATCGTGGCGCTCATCGCTTACCTCCAACAACTCGGCAACTACGAGGACGTTTCCACCGGGGATGTCGTCCGCCGCTAACCTTCAGCCCTGATCAATCATGTTTCGCCGAATCCTCATCGAAGACTGGACCACGATCTTCACCCTGGCCGCGTTTGTGACGGTGGCCTCCATCTACCTCACCATGCTCTACCGCACGGTGCGCCTGCGCCGGTCCCAGGTCGAAGAACTCTCCCAAATGCCGCTCGCCGACGATGCCGGCTCCGTAGCCCAGAACTCCGCTTCCTCCTCCCGCCATGAGTGATAATGACAAGCCGATCCCGCCCGTTGAAGGTTCCGTGCGCAAGCACGTCTATGACGGCATCGAGGAATTCAACAAACGGTTGCCCAACTGGTGGCTGTTCACGCTCTACATCACCATCGCGTTCTCGATTGGCTACTGGTTCTATTACGCGCAATCGGGCCTGCCCCTGAGTGATGGAGAAAAGGTGGAGCTGGAGATTGCCCGCATCCAGACCGCCAAGCTGACCACCGATCTGGTGATCGACGATGCGAGCCTGTGGGCGATGAGCGAGAACACTGCCTTGGTCGTGGCGGGTCGCGAAACCTACGACTCGCTCTGCGCGGCCTGCCACCTCACCAGCCTCAAGGGCAAATCGGAAAGCCCGGTGGCTATCGGACCTGATCTGACGGATGACGAGTGGGTCCACGGGGGCGAACCTCTGGCTCTTTACAAAGTTGTGGACGAAGGCGTGCTGGCGAAGGGCATGCCTCCCTGGGGTCCCACTCTCGGCGTTCAAAAGACCGCTGAAGTGGTGGCCTATGTCCTGAGTTTTCACGATGCGCCGTAAGTCGCCTCGTCTCCTCGCCAAGGCACCCCCTTAATGCCCTCTGCTCAACGGCCCTCCCTTGATTCAGTCACCACGATCCGCGAGGATGGCTCGCGCTTCTTCCTGCATCCGGCGGATGTGCGGGGCTTCTTTCAGCGGCATCGGAAGTGGACCGGACTGTTCCTGATCGGCATCTACCTGGCGCTGCCGTGGATCAACATCGGCGGCTACCCGGCGGTTTTTCTCGATGTGGGAGGACGCCGTTTCCATTTGTTCGGGTATATCCTGGCGTTCCAGGACGCCTGGCTGCTGTTCTTCGCGATAACGGGGCTGGGTTTTTCGCTGTTTTTTGTCACCGCGTTGCTGGGCCGCATCTTCTGCGGATGGGCTTGCCCGCAGACCGTTTTTTTGGAGCATGTCTACCGCCCGATCGAACGCCTGATCGAGGGCGACGCGGTGAAGCGCCGCAAGCTTGATGCCTCGCCGTGGACGGCGGAGAAGATCATCAAGCGTTCGATCAAGCAGGTTGCGTTTGTGCTCGTCTCCGCGATCATCTCCCACCTCTTCCTGGCCTACTTTGTGTCCATTCCGGAGCTCTGGGCCATGATGCACCACGCGCCGTCGGAGCACTGGGGCGCGTTCCTGTTTGTATTCCTCTTCACGGCGGTGAACTACTTCAACTTCTCGTGGTTCCGGGAGCAGTTGTGCATCGTGATCTGCCCCTACGGCCGCCTGCAGTCGGCCCTTACCGATGACAATACCATGGTCATCGGTTATGACGAGAAGCGCGGCGAACCCCGCGGCAAGGCCACGGATCCGAACGCCGGCCATTGCATCGATTGCAACCGCTGCGTCCAGGTCTGCCCAACCGGCATCGATATTCGGCAAGGGCTGCAACTCGAATGCATCGGCTGCGCCGCCTGCATCGATGCCTGCGACGAGATCATGACCAAGCTGGACCGGCCCAAGGGCCTGGTGCGCTATGATTCACTGAACGGCCTGGACGGCAAAAAGACCAAGTGGGTGCGCCCGCGCACCATTCTCTACTCGATCCTTCTGGTGGCGGGGATGTCGGTCGCGACGTTTGCGCTTTCGACGGTGCAGCCGGCCAGCCTGAGTGTCACCCGCATCACCGGTGCGCCTTACATCGTGAGTGACGATGCCGTGCGCAACCAGTTCCTCGTGCGGGTGGTGAACAAGAGCGAGCAGGACAAAGGCTTCACGGTGGAGGTGGTCGGAGCGCCGGACGGACTGCGGATCAATGGCATCGACGACGTTATTGAGATTGGACCTTTGGGCGAGACGGTCCTGCCGTTGGTGATGGTGGTGTCCCGCGATAACTACACCGGGCAATTCGACCTGCAGGTCGTCCTGCACAATGTCGAGGGCACCTACTCGCTCGAGCGCAAGGTTGAGTTCGTTGGCCCTGATCCCCGGTTGCTCCAAGGGGAGGGACCGTGATCGTGTCGGCTGAGGCAAACGCCAAGCCGGAGCGCGCCTGGTCCCTTTGGCTGGCCGTGGGCGTGATCTTTGGGCTGATGACCCTGGCGTGGTTCATCCTCTTTTCACTCGCCGCCGACAACCCCATCGAAACCGTGCCGCTGGAACACGTGGCTGAAACGGAGCGCTGAACCGGGATGGAACTGGCCGCGGTCAATACGCCCACTGCTGCCCTGATTGCCGGGCTGGTGACCAGTCTGCACTGCGCGGGCATGTGCGGCCCTCTGGCGTGCATGCTGGCTCCCACCTACGCCAAGTCGGATGAGACCAAGGCCGCGAGCATCTGGAATGATCCCACGGCCATCAACGTGACCTACCATGTGTCACGTATTTTTGGATACACGGCCCTCGGCGCCCTGGCCGGCGGGGTCGGCCGGGTGCCCCGGGCGCTTCTGAGCGAAGGTTTCCAGCAATGGCTCCCCTGGTTGTTGGTTGTGTTCTTCATCGCCGTCGCCACGCGCCTGGACAACCGCCTGCCCCGTCCCGGCTGGTTGTCGCGCTGGACGTTTCGACTGCAGGCCAAGTTGCGGGGCCGCTCCCGGGTGCAGATGGCGGCGGGCATGGGGGCCCTGACCCCGTTGCTCCCTTGTGGACCACTCTACTTTCTGATCGCCCTGTCCGCCATGTCGGGGTCGGCCCTGCGAGGGGCGGAGTTCATGCTGGCGTTTGGCATCGGCACCGTGCCGTTGCTGTGGCTGGCACAGACCCAATTGGGGTGGTTGCGCACCAAGCTCGGCCCCCGGGCCCTGGTGCGGTTTCAAACCGGCCTGGCCTTGATCGCCGCGGTGCTGATCACGTGGCGACTGCGGGCCACGCTCGGCTTTGACGGACCCTCCGTGGAGAATTTCATATGCCACTGATCCCCGAAGCACGACCGGAGGAAACGACGCCTTCGCGCCGGGAGTGCCGGCACTGCGGTTCGCCGTCCGGCGGGGAAGAGTTCTGCTGTGCCGGGTGCGCTTACGTGCATCGGCTGATTCACCGGGAGGGTTTGGACACCTTTTACGACATCAAGGACCGCACCACGGCGCCCGCCGACGCGGCTCTGAAAGTCGAGCGCGATTACGGCTGGTTGCAGACCCTCCAGCGCCAGGCCGAAGAGACGGCCAGAGAACAAAACGGCACGCCCCGGCTGCTGTTGTCGGTGCAGGGGTTGTCCTGCGCGGGGTGCGTGTGGTTGATTGAAAAGCTGTTCAGTCGCGAACCCGGTGCGGGACGAATTGAGATCAACGCCCAAACCGGCCAGGTCCGCCTGAGCTGGCGTTTGAATGCAAAGGAAGCGTTCGATGCGGCCGGATTTGCGGCGGGGCTTCAGCGCTTCAACTACCTGTTGGGTCCGCCCGGCCCGGTCGCCGGCCGGAGCAGCGAAAGTCGGGATCTGGTGCGTCGCATCGGCCTTTGCACGGCGTTCGCCATGAACGTGATGCTCTTCACGTTGCCGTCCTATTTCGGCATGGAGGCCACCTTTGCCTACGCGAACCTGTTCCACACGCTGGCCTTGGGCTTCGGCACCTTAAGCCTGCTGGCGGGGGGCGGCTACTTCCTGATCCGGGCGGTGCGGGCGATTCGCGAGGGTGCGCTCCACATCGACTTGCCGATTTCGCTCGGCATCGTGGGCGCCTACGTGGGTTCCTTCTTTGGCTGGGTGACGGGGCAGGAGGCCTACATGTATTTCGATTTCGTCAGCGGATTCATCCTGCTGATGCTGATTGGCCGCTGGGCGCAGGTGGCGGCGGTGGAGCGTAACCAAAGGCGTCTGCTCGCCGAGCAGCCGACACCGCCGCAGGTTCGGGCCTGGCGGGAAGACGGGACGGAACAGGAGATTCCTCCCGAACGGCTCACCGTCGGCACGACCTTTGCAGTCGAGCGGGGCCAGACGGTCCCGGTGGGAGCCCGGATGGTTTCGGCGGAGGCGAACATGAATCTGGCCTGGATCAACGGGGAATCGGCTCCCCGGGTTTTTCGTACCGATCAAGCGGTGCCCGCCGGGGCGCAGAACGTGGGACTCGAGGCGGTCAAGCTCTTGGCCACCGAGACCTGGGAGCAGTCATTGTTGGCGAAGCTGCTTCAACCCATGGAGCGACGCAGTGAGGGCGAGTCGGTCATCGAACGGGTGATCCAAGGTTATCTCATCGGCATTCTGGTGGTGGCGGCATTGGCGGGCATCGGTTGGTGGTGGGGCGCCGGCGATTGGCTGCAGGCCGGAGCGGTTGTGACCGCGGTTTTGGTTGTGTCCTGCCCGTGTGCCCTGGGCCTCGCTTTTCCCCTGGCGGACGAGATGGCGACGGTTGTGCTGCGTAAACGCGGAATGTTCGTGCGCGCCGGTGATCTCTGGGGACGCCTGGTCCACATTCGAAAACTGGTTTTCGACAAGACCGGAACGCTGACGCTGGAGCACCCGGTGTTGGTCAACCCCGACGTCATCAGTGCGCTCTCCGCCGACGCCCAGCAAGCGCTGTTTATGTTGGTGCGCGACAATCCGCATCCCATCGGGCGCGCCCTGCTCGAGGCGTTGGTGAAACTTGACATTCCCGAACCGGGGGAGGGCGAGGTCATGGAAGTTGTGGGGCAGGGTTTGAAGTGGGGAGCGTGGTCGCTTGGTCGGGCGAAGTGGATGGATGGCGGGGAGGCCGATGGTTCGACCGTGCTGGCGTGGTCCGGCCGGGTGGTGGCCCGGTTCCGCTTCGAGGACCAGGCGCGTCCGGACGCCAGGCGCGAAATCGCCGCGCTGCGGGAGCGGGGGCTGGATTCGTTCATTCTGAGTGGAGATGAAACCGCCAAGGTCGCCGCGATGGCGGGACAGCTGGGCTTGCCGCCGGACAACGCCTACGGCAACCAGTCACCTGAAGCCAAAGCCGCCTGGCTGCTCGAACACCGGGCCGATGATGCCCTGATGCTGGGGGATGGGGCGAACGACAGTCTGGCGTTTGATGCCGCCCGCTGCCGGGGAACCCCGGTGGTGCACCGGGGAGTCCTCGCTGCCAAGGCGGATTTTTATTACCTCGGGCAAGGTTTGGGGGGCCTGCGCGCGCTGTTCGAAGTCAACGATGTGCGGCGTCGCACCCACCGCGTGCTGCTGGCGTTCATGATCACCTACAATGTGACGGCCGTGGGCTTTGCGGTGGCGGGGCTGATGAACCCGCTTTTTGCGGCCGTTTTGATGCCGCTCAGTTCGTTGGCAACGCTGGCGATCGTGGGCATCGGCATGCGCCACGCCTGGCAGGCCCTGCGCTGACTACCCCAGCAGGTCCAGCACTTCTCCGATGGTATGCTTGCTCTCAAGCGGGTGCCTCAATCGAGAGCGCCGCTGGATGCGGTAGGCGTTGCGCCGTCCCTCCTTGCGCACCTTGAGGATTCCGTCGGCGACGAGTTCAGCGAGGATGCGTTGCACGGCGCGCTGGGTGATGCCCACGGCATCGGCCAGGTCGCGGATGCGCGCGTTGGGTTCACGACGCAATACCACCAGCAGGTGAGTGTGGTTGGTCAAAAACGTCCAAGTCGGGCGGGTAACGGTCTCAGTCATCGTAACGAAATTTTGGTCGAGCAAAAGAAGGCTGCATGGGAAAGCATGAAAGAAAATACGTATAAATCATTGAACTATAAGATCGAGCTGCGCAGTGGTGAACCCATTCTGATCTGCCAGTTTTGGACCTACTTGCGCAAAATCTCATCTCCCCCGTCGTCCTGGCGTTTGTCCTCGGCATGGTGGCCCGGGCGGTCCGCAGCGACCTGGAAATCCCTCCCGCCATCTACCAGGGCCTGTCGATTTACCTGCTTTTTGCCATCGGCCTGAAGGGCGGCGTAGCCATCGCGGAGACGCCCCTGCGCACGCTCATCGGCCCGATTTTGGTTACAACGGTGCTGGGGGTGCTTACCCCCCTGTCGACCTATGCCCTGTTGAAATGGTTTGGCCGGCTGGGCCGGATCGACGCCGCGGCCACCGCGGCCCACTATGGCTCGGTCTCTGCGGTCACGTTTTTGGCGGCCATCGAAGCCACCAAGATCGCGGGCATGCAGGGCAATGGCTACATGCCGGCGTTGGTGGCGGTGCTGGAGGTGCCGGGCATCATCGTGGGTCTGTTATTGGCGCAGCACAGTGGACCCCGCGGACTGAAGAAAGCGGTGCACGAGGTGATCGCGGGGAAGAGCATTTTTCTGCTGATTGGCGGCATGGCCATCGGGGCCATCAGTGGTCCGGTCAAAATGGAGGCCGTTGCGCCGCTGTTTGTGCATCCGTTCAAGGGCGTGCTTTGCCTGTTTCTGCTCGAACTCGGCATGCTGGCGGCGGGGCGTTTGCGGGACCTGCGCTCGGCTGGTTGGCGCTTGATCGTCCTGGGGTGTGTGATTCCGCTGATCCATGGACTGCTGGGCACGGCGGCGGGCCACGCGGTGGGCATGGCCCCGGGGGGAGCGGCAGTGTTTGGCGCCATGGTGGGGAGCGCTTCCTACATCGCGGCGCCGGCGGCGGTGCGTATCGCACTGCCGCGAGCCAGTCCGGGAATCTATCTGACGATGTCGCTGGGCATTACCTTTCCCTTCAACCTCGCGTTGGGCGTGCCGTTGTTCATGTCTTTCGCCAATTACCTATCAGCCGTATAGCCCATGAAAGTCCCCATGACCAAACTGACCGTGGTGAGCGAAAGCCTTCTTCGCGAGGAGCTGCTTACCTTGATGCGCGATGCCGGGGCGACGGGGTTTACCGTGACCACCGCCGATGGTGAAGGCTCACGGGGTGTCAGGGCCACGGAATGGGAGGGGCCCAACATCCGCATTGAGACGATTTTAAGTGCCGAACTGGCGGAGCAGATCCTCACCCAGGTGGCGGAACGCTATTTCGACGACTATGCGGTGATCGCCTGGTTGACGGAAATTACGGTGTGGCGAGGTAAAAAATTCGGGGCGTGACCGCTCTCGCTTGAATCAGCGGGCGGAGAGGTTGAGGTTGGCGCCGATTTTGTCGGTTCACTTCAACTTCACTTGAGCTTTCGCTGATGTCCAAAAGCAACCACTCCAAGTCCGTTCATCCTCTTCGGGAAGAGGGTTTCCGCACCCTGCGGGAGGAACTCGAGTTTTTGATGGGTCTCTTTGCCAATGTGCTGCGGCGCATCAATGAGGACGACCTCGCCGACCATCTGCCTTGGATCGGATCCCAGTCCGGCGAGGCCGGCATCCCCACCGCCGCGATGGGACAGGCCTACTCGATTGCGTTCCAGATGCTCAACATCGTCGAGGAGCGCGCGGCCGCCCGTGTGCGCCGCCTGCGCGAAAAGCTGAAAGGTCCGGTCTCCGAAAAGGGCCTGTGGTCGGATCAGCTTTCGACCCTGCGACGGCACGGTTTTGACGAAGCCCAGGTGCTGGACGTGTTGCGGGAGGTCACGGTCGAACCCGTGCTCACCGCCCACCCGACCGAAGCCAAGCGGGCCACCGTGCGGGAGTTGCACCGCGAGATTTACAGCCTGATCAACCGCCACAGCAACGCGGTCTACACGCCCCGGGAGCAGAACCGGTTGGCGGAGCAAATCGAATCTAAACTGGAGAACCTGTGGCGGACCGGGGAGATCCAGGTCACGCGGCCGACCATCGAGGCGGAGCTCGACAATGCGCTGCACTACCTGCGCGATGTGTTTCCCGAGACCGTTGCCCGCACGTTTGTGCACCTGCGCGAGGCTTGGGAAGAGCAGGGATGGGACAGCGCCGCGCTCGAAAGCACGGGACCGTTGGTGCGTTTCGGCACGTGGATCGGCGGCGATCGTGACGGGCATCCCTTTGTGACCGCAGCAGTCACGGCCAATTCATTGGCGCAATTGCGCCGCAACGCTTTGCGCGTGCAACGGCGTGGTCTCGAAAAGCTCGGCGCAGAGTTGCCGCTGAGTTCCCTCTTCCAGGCCGAGCCCGAGAGCCTCGGCGCATTAAACGTCCGGCTGGCTTCGGAGCTCCAAGGCGAGGCTGATCCTGAACGGGTTCTTGCCCGCAATCGTGAAGAACCGTGGCGAGCCGCGGCGTATTTGATGCGCGAAAAGGTGCTGCTGGCGCTGGAGCATCCGGAATCCGCCGCCGCCTACCAGTCGCCGGCCGAACTTGATGCCGATTTGGCCGTGGTGGCATCGTCTTTGGTGGAAATCGGCGCGGATGCCCTCGCCATCGACCATGTTGCGCCCATGCGCCGGCAGGTTGCCACATTTGGGTTCCACCTGGCGGCGCTGGACGTGCGGCAAAACTCCGCTTTCCACGACAAAGCCCTGGGACAATTGATGGCGGCCGCCGGGGTCATCACCGCGGTCGGCGATTTCGCCGCCATGGACGCCACGGCCAAACGGGAACTGCTGGAGCGCGAGTTGCTCAGCCCGCGTCCGTTCCTGGCGGATGGTGCGGCGGCCGGAGCCGAGGCGGAGGCGGTTTTGACCTGTTACCAGGTGCTTGCCGAACACCGGCAACAGCGCGGCGGGGCCGGCCTGGGGGCGTTGATTGTTTCCATGACCCGGTCGGTCGAAGACTTGCTGGGGGTTTACCTGCTGGCCCGGGAGGCGGGATTGGCCGAATGGCGGGAGGGTGGTTTGGTCTGTCCGTTGCCGGTGACGCCCCTGTTCGAGACCATGGCCGACTTGGAGGCGGGTCCCGGAATCGTGAACGAGTTTCTGGCCCATCCGGTGACGCGACGGAGTCTCGGCCTCGATCAGGCGCGCGCGGACTTCCAGATGATGGTGGGCTACTCCGATTCCAACAAGGACTGCGGGATCATGGCCAGCCAATGGGCGCTGCATCGGGCGCAGGATGCGCTTGCTGAAGTGGTGCGAAAGGCGGGAGCCAAGCCGGTGTTCTTTCATGGCCGGGGCGGCACCGTCGGCCGGGGTGCCGGCCCGACGCACTGGTTCATGGAAGCACTGGCCCCGGGATCGCTGGGCGGACGCATGCGCATGACCGAGCAGGGAGAAACCATCGCCCAAAAATACGCCTACCTGTCTTCGGCAGTGTATCATGTGGAGTTGTTGCAAGCTTCCACCGCCGCAGCCGCGGCGCGCCACTCCACCATCGAAGGCGCCAGTCGGGAGCTATGGCCGGCGTTGGACAAGCTGGCCGCTTGGAGCCGGGACCATTACCGCGAGCTGCTGCGCAAGCCGGACTTCATGACATTTTATCGCCAGGCCACCCCGATCGATGCCCTGGAAAACTCCCGCATCGGATCCCGGCCGGCCCGGCGCACCGGCAAGATGTCGTTGGACGACCTGCGGGCGATTCCCTGGGTATTTTCGTGGACCCAGAATCGTTTCTACCTGCCGGGTTGGTATGGCGCGGGTTCCGCCTTGGCGCGGATGCGGGATGAAGCTCCCGACCAGTATAACCTCATCAAGACGGGAGTGCATTCATCGCCGTTTTTGCGCTACGTCATGACGAACATCGAGAGTTCGCTGATGAGTGCGAACCCCGCGATCATGCAGGACTATGCCGGCCTGGTGGAAGATACGGCGGTGCGCGAGCGGTTCATGGCGGCGATTCTCGACGAATCGCAATGCACCCGGGACATGCTGGCTGATTTGTTTGCCGGCACCTTCCAGCAACGGCGTCCCCGGTTGGCCTTTACGATGGAGATCCGGGAAAACGCCTTGGAGCAGCTGCACCGCAACCAAATTGCCCTCCTGCGGGAGTGGCGGACCTTGGAAGGCGAGGCGGCGGAGGCGCGGCTGCCTGAGCTCTTGATATCGATCAATGCGCTCGCTTCGGGTCTGCGAACGACGGGGTGAGTATAACAACCTCGGTTGGACTTTGCCCGGCTTTCCGCCATTCACGACAAAATGGGTCGTTTCTTCAGGCTTTCTCGAAGACAACCATGAGCGGAAAAGCTCGTGGTTTGGCTCCGCTTTTTCATTAAGAGAATGTGGATTTTCGCCCTGGGTTGATCTCAAATACGCCGTTCCGTCGTGTTCCTTTTTCCCGGTGAAAAGCGAGCTTCGTTCCCGGGAAAACCGTGGTGCTCAGGCAAAAATTAGTCGGTCCGAGGCTTTTGCGGAGAAACTTAAAGTTATTTTAACTTTTGATGGGTTAAAAACTGGTCGTAATGCGCCATTTCATCTCCCTCGTGCTTGTCGGTTGTTTGACCACAATGTCGGCTCAGGTCACTCCGTTGGTCGAAGATTCCTTTGAGACCGGCACGGGTGGTTACACGACCGGAGTCAATCTCAACGGTCAGGCTCCTTCCAGCACCACCGGGTTCACCGGATCCTGGACCAACACCTCCGGCGGATTCCAAGTGCAATCGACGGGTTTGTCTTACGGGAGTCTGGTCACCAGTGGAGGTGCTGCATTCGCCACGGGGTCGAATGCGCGCATAGGTCGCCTGCTTCAAACCACCTACGACTCAACCTTCAGTGGCACGCTCTATTTCTCCTTTTTGATGCAACTGGAGAGTGTGGGCGGACATTATCAGGCGCTTGAGTTTCACAATGGGGGTTTTAGCGACGGAACTCACCGACAGTTTTTGATCGCCAGCGGTGGGAACATCACCGGCTTGTCGAACGATGTCTTTGCGTATCGGTTTACTGACGGGACTTCGAGCACTCCCTTCGGCACCGCCGACACGAACGTGAACATGTTTGTTGTGAAGCTTGAACTAAGCGCCTCTGCGGGTTCGGACAGCATTACCATCTATCGTAACCCAACCGATCTTCTCGTGGAGGGTAACAATACGATAACCGCAAATGCTTCCGGACAGGATATCGTGTTCGACCGGATCACTCTTGCTTTTTTCCCTGCTGGTGAAGTCGACCCTTCTTCAGTTACCTTCGACGAACTGCGTCTGGGCACAAGCTTCGCGTCGGTTACTCCCGTGCCCGAACCACGATCGGCTGCCACCCTCCTTGGGCTGGTTGCCCTCGGCATGGTTGGGTTGAACCGGCGGCGGTGGCGCCAGCAAGGCGGATAACCCATCAAGGCCGAGGACAGGTCCAAGGTTGGATCTGCCCTAACTTGGAAGCGAAAAGTGCCACCCGGAGGTGGCACTTTCGTTCTCGCCCCATCATCGTAGGCCTGGGGTTGGCAATGAAGCTCAGGCGCCGTCGGGCGCAGGAGGCACGATTACGACAGGGCAGGGAGAGTCTTTGAGCACGGCGTGATGGGTGGTGCCGACGAGAAGATCATAAAGGGCGGTGTGGCCGTGGGAGCCCATGATGATGTAGGCGGCGTTGATGTCATTGGCCGCACTCACGATCGAGGCCGCGGCTCCGCCGGAGGTCAGTTGATAAGTGGCTTTGATCCCCTTGTCGGTCAACAGAGCGAGGGCCTCCTTGAGCTTGAGATCGGCGGCTTCCCTGGCGGCATCGGTCACCTCCTGCAGGTCTTCCATGGGAAGCCCGTAGTCGCCCTTGACGGTGGGAGGAGGCACACAGTGGAACAACACCACTTCAGCGGAGAGGCTGGCGGCGAGCTGCGCAGCTTCCTCGATGACGAGGGAGGTGGCAGCGGAGAAGTCGATAGGGGCGAGGACCGTCTTCATTGGTCGACACCATAAACCTGAAGGCAGATTCATACTATGCAGCTGTTGGCCAAAACTAGGCGACTTATGGCGTGTAAGATTCCGCTTGCTTCAAGGGGCTGCATCCGGCTGGGTATCCCACTCTTTCCGAGTCGGGCCGTAGCGTAGCCTGGTAGCGCGCTTGCATGGGGTGCAAGAGGTCGGGAGTTCGAATCTCCCCGGCCCGACCATCGGAAGGGTGGCGGCATAGGGCGAACGTTGGCGAAAGAGTGCGTCTAAACGCGTCATTGTTAAAGAGATCCGATTTTCGTTTTCTGGTATGCAAACGACTGTGGACGACATCTAACCACTGCATCTGACCCCTTTTGGTGTGTCTATTTGTGTGTTCTGTTGTGAGGCCGAAAACGAAGGTAGACGATTCACTTCATCAGCCAGTGGAAGATGACTGCTGTCGGTGTAAATTTTCATGGTGAGGCGAATATCGCTGTGCCGCATAAGTTCCATCGCGACTCTTGGGGGCACTCCACTTACGCTCAGCATGGTCCCAAAGGTCGTCCTTGACGGCATGTAGGTCCACGATCCAACCGCACTCGTCCTCATAGTCTATTCCCGCATCAGCGAGATCCTCGCGGAGCTTGCGGACACTGGGAACGCGTTGCCGAAAGGCGTGATCGAATGGAGAGGCAGAAACGGACTTAAGCGATTGAACTGCCTCAACTGCTTCAGGTCGAAGAAAGATCCGAGCAGGCTTTTTGTTCTTTGTGTGCTTGGCCGCGACTCGAACGCATGGTTCAGGCCCCTCTAACTCGAAATCGATCCATCGAAGTTGGTTCAATTCGTGGCGTCGCAGTCCCTCGAAGACGGGGAGCCGCTTCGCTCGATACTCACCCGGCCACGAGCGGCCGGCTCGTCCTCCCACAAACTGCTTCGGCCCTCAACTGGGGACTTTGTCCCCAGGCCCCCGATATAGCTCGATTAAACCAGCAGGATGGCTCAATCAATGCACGCGCGATATGGAACTTCTTGAAGAGATCGAAGCATTGGCGAAGAAACACGCAGCAGAACTTGAAGGTAAGGTTAACGCCCGCGTTGCCGAAATGGAGTCGGATGACCTCACACACTTCTTAGTCTACAAAGTTCTAGGTGTTTCCACGGAAGAAGGGAAGATGATCGACATCTATCAGAACAAAGGTCGATTCCTCTACCGACATGCTGGTGCCTTCTTAGAATCAGCGGCGAAGATGTGTTTTGCTCACCATAACCCTAACGCTGATTCGATTCGAATACCCAACACGCTTGGACAGCGGCCAAAAACCTTCGAGATCGATTGTCTTGATGACGAGCTCGCGCACGAAATTAAGTGGCGTGACGCAACAACAGATGGGGACCACATAACGAAGGAGCATACTCGGATCAAAGTTATCGCAGCGGCAGGATACACGCCGATCAGAGTCATGTTTTATTATCCGAACCGAGTTCAGGCGGTAAAAATCCAACAGACACTAGAGACTCTTTATCAGGGTGTCTGTGGCCACTATTATTACGGGGAAGCCGCATGGGAATACATACACAATCACACGCAGATAGACCTTAAGGGCATTCTCCAACATATCGCCGATAGCAGTCAGCAAGGATGAATGAGTTTAAAAACAAAGTAATTGAGGAAGACTGCCTCAGAATCTGCGACTGTCTGCCAAAGGAGAGTTACGACCTTGTCTATCTCGATCCTCCATTCTTTTCGGGAAAAGAACAGCAATCGAAAACCCGAGACGGAATGCGTCACTATTCCTTCTCGGATAGGTGGCCACGACTGAGTGAATATGCCGATTTTATGGGATCTCGAATCGAGGCGGTTCGGCCACTCTTGAAAAGTACAGGTTCAATCGTCGTCCACTGTGATTCATCGGCAAACTTTGTTCTTCGGTCTATCCTTGAAGACATTTTTGGAGCTGAAAACTTCAGATCAGAGATCGTTTGGCGCTACAAGAGATGGTCTAATTCTCAGCGCTCCCCCATACCAAGTCATCAAACGCTTTTCTCATACTCCGTAACGGAGAGCTACAAGTATAACCAGATTTATGGTGGTTACTCTGCTACCACCAACGTGGATCAGATTCTTCAGTCTCGAGCTCGCGATAGCCGTGGCAAATCAGTTTACGCACGAGACAGCAATGGGGTAATTGTCGGATCTGGTGGCAAGAAAGGGGTTCCTTTATCGGATGTTTGGGACATTCCGTTTCTCAATCCAAAGGCGAAGGAGAGAGTCGGATACCCAACGCAAAAACCCCTAGTTTTGCTTGATAGGATAGTAAGACTCCTGACCGACCCAGGGGATTGGGTGCTCGACCCCTTTTGTGGTAGTGGAACAACCCTTGTTGCTGCGAAACTCTTGGGTCGAAACTTTACTGGAGTCGATCAGTCGAGTGTAGCTGTATCGCTTTCAAGAGAGCGCCTCGGTAATCCTGTAGTCACAGAGTCTAACCTCATGAAGATGGGGGAAGAGTCATACTTAAATGCGGATCGAGATGCTCTAAAAATCCTCGCAGGTTTGCCTTTAGTCCCGGTTCAACGAAATAAAGGAATTGACGCGCTCCTTAAAGGTGAGGCGGATGGGGACCCAGTTTTGATTAGGGTTCAACGTCCATTCGAAACCCTTGGAGACTCGATTGGTGCCCTTCGTAAGGCTTCATTGAAGAAACAGTTTTCATTTCTTGTTGTGGTCGCCACAGAGGCGTCGCTCGTGCCCTACGATCAGGAGGAAAATGACCTCATTGTTGTGGATTCCACGGCCAAGGTTATTGAGAGCCTGCTTCGTCGCCGAACTCGTTCAGAGCTTCGCCTATTTGAGTCTCAAAAACATGCATAGAAAACTACCTGCCTCAATTGCAGGCGACCAAGCGAGCGAGCTTCTTTGTGTGCTTGCAAGCTTCGCCCCATCGCAACCTGTTGAAGGACAGGGCAATAATATCTGAACCGAAGGAGTTCGAATCTCCCCGGCCCGACCATCGGAAGGGAGTGAACCCGACAACATGGAGGATAATCTTCGAGACGAGCGCGGGAGTTGGCTCTGGCCGGTGTTGTTGGCGACGGCGGTGTTTTTTGCCTCGGGGCGAGGCACGGTTGCGGCACCGGATTGGATCGGCATCGACAAGGTCGCCCATTTTGCGGTCTTTGGCCTGTTGGGAATCCTCATTGCCCGCACCCAACCCCCGGGCCGCTGGTGGCTCGGTTGGTTGATTGCCAGCCTCTACGGTGCGGCGGACGAGTGGCGGCAGAGCTTTACCCCGGGGCGATTTGTTGAAGTGGCGGATTGGGTGGCGGACACTTTGGGGGCAATCACCGCCGTGATAATCTATGCGCGCTGGACGGCTTGGCGGCAGTTGTTGGAAACGAAACTTGGCCGCAATGCCACCACGCCGGTTGCCAAGTCGCCCGATCCCGCCCTTGATCGCGGTTAATGTCCGCCCCCACTCCCGAGGAACGTATCGCCGAACTCCGCGCGTCCATCGCTCGCCACGACGACCTTTATCATCGGCAGGCTGAATCAGAGATCTCGGATCAGGAATACGATGCCCTGAAACGGGAGTTGGCCGATTTGGAGGCGGCCAATCCGCTGCTGGCGATGATGGACTCCCCCACTCAGCGGGTGGGGGATGATCGCAACGAGGGATTCCAGTCTTACACCCACCGCGAGCGCATGATGAGTTTGGACAACACCTACTCGGGCGACGAGATGCGGGAGTTCACGGCGCGATTGGAACGGGAGCTGGAGCGCGACAACCTGACTTATGTGGTGGAGCCCAAGATCGACGGGTTGGCCGTGAGCGTGACCTACGAAAAAGGCCATCTGGTGAGGGCGGTCACGCGGGGCAATGGCATCGAGGGCGACGACATCACGGCGAACGCCAGGACCATTCGGGATCTGCCCAGGGAACTGAAAGCGTCGGGCGATGTCCCGGTGCCCGATGTCATTGAAGTTCGTGGCGAGATCTTCATGACCAATGAAGAGTTCCAGCGCATCAACGCGGAGCGCGAGGAATTGGGGCTCGAACCCTACAAAAACCCGCGAAACCTGGCGGCGGGCACGGTCAAACAACTCGATTCCTCGATTGTCGCCCAGCGTAAGTTGGAGATCGTGCTCTATGGCCGCGGATATATCGAGCCGGTCGAATCGTTGCCCGAGACGCAGCAGCAGTTTTTTGGTTGGGTGAAGGCGTGGGGCTTGCCGACGGTCGAAAACCAATGGTCGGCCACATCGGCTGACGAGGTTTTGGCGGCGATCGCCGAACTCGACGCCCTGCGCCACAGTTTGGCCTATCCGACGGATGGAGCCGTGGTGAAGTTGGACAGCATCGCGCTCCAGCGCACGGTTGGCGCAACCAGCAAGGCACCGCGTTGGGCGATGGCTTACAAGTTTGAGGCGGAGCGTGCGGAAACGTTGCTCAAAAACATTACCATTCAGGTGGGACGAACGGGTGTGCTCACCCCGGTCGCGGAACTCGAACCCGTGCGATTGGCCGGGACCACGGTGTCGCGGGCTACGCTGCACAACCGCGATGAGATTGCCCGCAAGGATATTCGTATCGGAGACACCGTGCTGGTGGAAAAGGCGGGCGAGATTATCCCCGCCGTTTTGCGGGTGAATCTGGATAAACGGAAACCTGAAGGCGTGCCTTACACGTTCCCCACCGCATGTCCGGAATGCGAATCGGAAGCAGTCCAGTTGGAGGGAGAAGTGGCGGTGCGTTGCCCCAACAGTGAGTGCCCCGTTCAGGTGCGGCGGCGCGTGATTCATTTCGCCTCGCGGGCCTGTCTGGATATCGAAGGGTTGGGCGTGGCGATGGTAAACCAGCTTGTCGACCAGGGGTGGGTGAAACGCATCCCCGACCTCTACCATCTCGACCGGGACAATTTGCTCTCGCTGGGCAAGAGCGTGGAGAAATCGACCGACAATCTGCTCGCCGCGATCGAAGCCAGCAAAACAGCGGAGCTGTGGCGGTTTGTGCATGGCCTTGGCATCCCCCATGTGGGGGCGGCGGCCTCGAAGGATTTGGCGCGCGTTTTTGGCGGATTGCGGGATTTGGTCGATGCGACGATGGACGACTACATCAAGGACAAGGAGTCGGTCATCAGTGGCATCGGTGCGACCATGGCGGAAGCGATCACGGGTTTCTTCGCCGAGACCCACAACGCACAGATGGTTGACGACCTGCTGGCCGCGGGAGTGGCGCCGGAAGCCCCCGGCGCGGAAGGTGGCGGCACCAAGTTTCTTGGCATGACCTTTGTGCTGACCGGCACGTTGCCGTCGCTGACCCGCAACGAAGCGGCTGAAATGATCGAAGCGGCCGGTGGAAAGGTGAGTGGCAGTGTGAGCAAAAAGACCACCTATGTGATCGCGGGGGAGTCCGCCGGCTCCAAGCTCGCCAAAGCAGAAAAACTCGGCGTCGCCGTCATCGACGAGGCGAAACTTCGAGAGTTGCTGACTTGAAGAAACAACCACAAGGTCCGTTTCGAGGGTATGCCCTACGATCCTCGACCACCCCCTCTGCTCCTGGGAGACTTCCCCGTTGAGCCGTATCGAGGTTCCGGCAGCCCACGGACTTACGACTGGGAACGTGAGGCGCTGATCGCAGAGTTGGCGACTCAGGGTTCACGTGCCCGGGAATCCGACCCCAAGGAGTCCACCGCGTCGCGCAACGCAGCGAAGAACTCGTTATGGACGAAGGTTTTTCCATCCCGAGCTCGTAAAGCTTCCCGGGCCAAGGCGCTTCGGTAGCGAACAGCTGTCAAGACAGCATGGTGTGAACGACCGTCATAATTGACCCAGACACCGAAGCACTGATTCGAGAAAAGTTCGACGCTCTGGAACCGTGATTCGGGTTTTAGCCGCTTCCCTGGACTGGATTGGCAAAATCCGCTGTTGGACTGATCTGGATCAGCTTTCCACCGCTTTCGCCAGTTCACGGAAAAACGCGTTGTAGACGAATCGTTTGCCTTCCGGGGGATTGCCGTCTTCTCCGCGGCGGACGATAACCATGTCCCACTCGGGGACCACAAAACACATGTTGTTGTGCAAGCCACTCATGTAGTAAGTGCCGCGGGGAGTATCGGGCATGTCGCCGACGTCACCACGCACCCACCAGTTGAGGCCGTAGCGGCCGTTGCCGAGCACGTTGGCACGATCGGTGGCACCGATGGGGAGTTCCTCCGGGACCTGCACAGACGTGGCGAGATCGACCCAGCCAGCGGGCAGGATGCGTTCACCGTTCCACACACCATCATGGAGAAACAGCAGGCCCACACGGGCGAGTTGCGCGGCATTGAGGGCGATGCCGGTGCAGCCGTTGCGCAAGGCGGTCCCGTCGGGCAGCTCGGTATCATGCCACCAATCCCAGTCCGTGATGCCGATGCGCGACATCACGCGCTCGTTGAGATAGGCTTTGAGGTCTTGGTCGGCGATTTGCGTAAGCACGCGGCCGAACATCATCATGGCTTCGTCCCAATACGCGTAGGCGGTGCCGGGGGCGAAGTAAGGTGTGATGGGGGCGTAGGGCGTGAGGCTCCAATCCTCGCTGGACTCGTTCCAGCGGCTGTCGCCCGCGGCGCTGTAGCCTGACGTCATCGTCGCAAAGTCGCGCAGGGTGACATCAGAATACAGCGCCCCGAGTGCGGGTTCCCAATCCGCGGCGCGCGAGGCGAGGCTGCATTTTCCTTCTGCAATCAGCAAACCCAGCACGGTGCTGGTGAGGGACTTGGTGCAGGAGTAGATGTTGTGCGATCGATCGATGTTGGGGCCGGCGAAGACCACCTTGCCATGGCGCACTATGAAGGTCTCGGAAAGTCCGTTCTCACCGGAGTGCTGTTCGAGCACGGCCAAGGCGGCAGCGAAAGCCTCGGGATTGAGCCCTTCGGCCGCGGGCGAGCTGGTTGACCACGTCATGGCAGGGGCATCTGCCTGGGCAGCCTCAATGGCAGTGTTGATGTCCTCCGAGATTTCGTTGTGGTCCGCGGCGGTGGTGACCCGACCATTCCAGAATCCGATGAGAAACTCCTGGGGGATGCGGAGCAGTGGATCGGTGTTTTTGCCCCGGCCAAAACCAGTCACGACCATGCCGTCGGGCGAATTGAGACCGTCGGTTGTATTGCCGAGTTGACCGTAGAGATCGAGCAACTCATCGGGTTCAACCTGGGCGATCCAAAACGTCTGCTCGGAGTGGTCGGACGCGAAGTAGAGCCAATGGTAGTTCTCGAACAGAGTGCCGCCTTTGTAGAAGTCGGGGTGGTCGCGGGAAGGGCCGGCGAGATTGGACCCCCAGATGGTGGCGGCGGGATCATAGGTGCCGCCGACGGGACCTTCATAGAGGAACCAGTAGGCGCGATCGGGATCGACGCGCGTGACGCTTTGCCGGGCGTGGTCATCGGCAAAGGTCCAGATCCACTCATACCTGCCGCTGTAGGTGCGGGAGCGAATCTGGTTGGGGCTGATGATCTCGCTTTCGCATTGGTCGAAGCCCGGATGGCCCGCGCCGTTGTCGTCGCCCTGGTAAACCATGTTGGGCACCCCGCGAAACGCGAAAGCGGCGCCGGCGGGGTAGTTGGCCGAGGCGGGGTCGTCGTAGGCCACCCAGTCGTTGCCGGCTCGGTCCATGATCGAAGAAAACCCGCCGGCAATGGGATCGAACAGATAGGTGGCGGCTTCGGTTTTTATTTTCCAATGCTCGCGTCCGAGATGTTCGGTTTGGGTGATCTCTACCGCCGAGGTCGCCAGGGTGCTGACCACCAGAGTGGCAAGGAGGGAGAGGAGTTTAGTTGATCGCATCATTTCGCCAGAGATGGACAAACTTGTGCTGGTCCCAGCCGATGCCGACGATGTCGAGATCGCCATCACCGTCCATGTCGTGGACCTGGGTGCCCAGGTGGTTTTCCTTGCCGTGGTCGATTTCGTTCTTGGTGAACGCGGCGTCGCCGTCGTTGGCCCAGATCTGGACTGAGAGGCGGTCGCCCTTGTGTTCGGCCGTGATGATGTCGAGGTCGCCGTCATCATCCATGTCGGCCACGTCGAGGTTGTTCATCGAGTACTGCTCAACGATGTGGTGGCGCTTCCAACCCGACTCGCCCTGAAGGAAGACCCAGAGATTGGCGTCGGGTTCGAGGCCCGGGTAACGTTCTTCGGCCACCGCGACGTCGAGCCGGCCATCGCCGTTGAGATCGCCGACTTCGACCCGATCAACCGCATTCTTGGTGCGGCCCAAATCGTGGCGGGGCCAGTCCTCGGAACCGTCGTTGGGGTTTTCAAACCATACGACCACCAAGGGATTTTCGGGGTCCCCGCCGGGGACGCGGAATCCGGCCACGAGGTCCTGGTCGCCGTCTCCATCGATGTCGCCGATGGCGAAGCCTTCGTCGCTGGCATCCTTGCCGAGGTGAGCGACCTGCCACGTTTTTCCGTCCTCAGTGAAGAGTTGGTAGAGCCCTCCCAGGCTGGCCATGATGATCTCGGGGTGGCCGCCGGGAATCATGTCGGACACGCGGTAACCTTGTCCGTTGTGGTGCCCGGTGGGCGGAATCTGGTTGAGGGTGGATTTTGTCCAAACGGCCCCGTCGAGATCGTAGCGCAGCACGTCGGGCAGTCGGGAGGCGATGACCGACATGCGGCCATCGCCTGCCAGGTCGGCTGCGAGCATGGCGTCGACGTTTTCGCCGATATCAAGTTTCCGCCACTTGGCGGCAAGGTCGCCGCCCGGGCTGAGATAGACATTGCGGCCGGAAATGATGTCGGCCTGGCCGTCGCCATCGACGTCACCCATGGCGAGGCCGAAGTAGCGCAGCCATTCCGGGGCATCATATTCGCCCCACATGGCTTTGTTGTCATCGATTTGGACGTAGGTCCATTGATCGAGCGGCAGGTCGGCCTGGGTGGTGGTGATGCCCGGGACCAGCGCCGTCAGCACTAAAAGGAGGGATCGTTTCATGATCAGCGAGTATGGTTGAGGTAGAGGTGAAGTTCTTTGGCTTCGTGGGAATGCAGCCGGAAGAGATCGGGGTCGCCGTCGCCTTCAAGATCGGCGACGCGGCCATTGTAGATTCCGCCCTGGTCGATGATTGTCTTGGTGAAAGACGAGGCGTCGCCGTCGTTGCGGAAAAGGTAGATGGGGAATTCCTCGACCCCGAGGTTCACGGCTCGACCAAAATTGAGACCGGCGAAGATATCGAGATCGCCATCGAGGTCGGCGTCAGCGACCTGCAGGGTGTGGCAGGCGGTGGCCTCAGGCAGCACGATCGTTTCGACCCAGCCTTCCTTGGTGTAGCGATACCAACTGATGGGATAACCGGCGCGTTCAGAGTGGCTCACCACAACTTCCATCACGCCGTCGCCGTCGAAGTCCGCGACAGCGTGCTTGGTGCCATTGCGCGACCAATCGCCTTCCTGGTTGTGCCATTTCTCGTCGATGGACTCGTAGATCCATTCGGTTTCGTTTCCTACGAGGGGATTCCAGAACGCATACCCATTGGCCGCGATGTCCGTGTCACCGTCGCCATCGAGATCGCCCACATCCATGCCCTCGTGGAGATTGGGCGCATGCAGGTCCAGTGAGAGGTCGAAGCTGCCATCGATCCGTTGCCGATAGACGCGGAGGTTTTCCTGATGGAAATTGAGAATAGCCAGGTCGAGGCGGCCATCCGCGTCGAAGTCAGCAACGCTGAGATCCTTCACCGCTCCGTGGGTTTCGCCGATGGGGTGAGCATTCCAGTCCGGATTATCATACCAAAAGATCTCGGCGGTTTCGGCGGCACCGTCCCATTCGCCAGTGTGTTTTACGCCGATAAGGTCCAAGTCGCCATCGCCATCGAAGTCACCGGTCTCAAGGTCACCCGCAGCGAAGGTGCCGCCGCCGGGAGGGGACTGGGCAACAATGGTCTCAGGCCAAAGGCCGGGCTCGGTTTGCCCGGTGCGGTAGGCGAGGTGACCGCCGTTGGCGTTGTTGTGAATGTAAACGACGTCCTGCACGCCGTCTCCCGTCACGTCAGCAAGGGTGAGTGCCCACCACCACACCACGTCGTCTGCAATGGTGTGGCGTTCGAATTCCCCAGAAGTTGACTCTTCGCGGGCGTGAGTAAATGCCGTGGGAAGGTAAAACAGCGTGATCGAAACAAGTGCCCGAGAGAGTAACCGCGTGATTTGACAGAACCACATATAAAACCCCGACAGCCTAGGTGGCGGTCGGGGTGAGGCAATGCGGGGCGGATCGATGCTATTGAGCGTTGACCGCAGTGAGCCTGGGTCACGCCATACCTTTGGCGCGGAGGGCGGCGCTGAGCTCCTGCATGAAGGCTTCAGCGTCCTCCGGAGACGGACGGTAACCGTCCTGGCTGATCTCGGTGAAGCCCGGGCGACCTTGGTGGTCTACGATCCATTTGCCGGTGACACCATCGCTGAAGGTGACACTGCCGCTCGCAATCGCACCGGGGATGAGCACGGCCGCATCGACGTCCACGGTCACACCACCCAACGCGGGCGTGTCGCCGGCGTCGTCCTCGTTATCGCCGCCCATGCCCAGTTTTTCCTTGGCGCGATCCACCAGGCTTTTCTTTTCCTCGGCCGGCGGGGGAGGAGGCGGCGGAGCCTTGGTAACATCGCTGGCATCGGCCTTGGGCGCCTGGTCCACGAGGGTCAGATCCAGGTCGTCGACCAGAAAACGGACGTCCATGTAGGTCATGGAGACTTGGAACTCCTCTTGCAGGCGCTTTTGCACGTCGGAAAGGGTGGCACCATCCTTGATCCATTGGGCCACCGTCTGGGTTTGTTCGGGAGAAAGAGACATGGAAATTACGAATTACGATTTACGAGGGACGATTTACAACAGACGACAGAGGATGCGATACCCTCAAATTGTAATTCTGAATGCGTAAATCGTAAACCCGGTCTCAGCGGCTCAGCTGATTGCGCAGGAAATCGATGCTGCTCCGGGTGGTCTGGTCCTGCTCCATCATGTTGTCCACCGCCTTGCAGGCATGGATGACGGTGCCGTGGTCGCGGCCACCAAAGGCATCACCGATTTCCTGCAGGGAATGTTTGGTCAGCGTGCGGGAGAGATACATCGCGATCTGGCGGGGGATGGCGATGTTGTTCGGGCGCCGCTTGCTGGTCATGTCGCTGAGGCGAATCTGGAAGTGCTCGGCCACCCGCTTTTGAATCGTCTCCATCGTGAGGATGTTCTGCGCCTGCTCCATCAGGACATCCTGGAGGAGCATTTCGGTCGTCGGCACGTCGAGCGTGCGGCCGGTGAGCGAGGCGTAGCTGGCAACCTTGATCAAGGCACCTTCCAAACGGCGGATGTTCTTGGAAATGTTTTGGGCGACGAAGGTGATGACGTCCGGTGGTACTTCCAATTGCAGGCTTTGGGCCTTGGTGCGGAGGATGGCCACCCGGGTCTCGAAATCGGGTGATTGGATGTCGGCGGGCAGGCCCCACTCAAAGCGGGAGACGAGGCGCGACTCCAATTTGGCGATTTCCGACGCCCGCCGATCGCTCGACAGCACAATCTGACGGCCGGATTCGAAGAGCTCGTTAAAGGTGTGGAAGAATTCCTCCTGAATGCGCTCCTTGCCGCCCAGGAACTGCACGTCATCGAGCAGCAATACGTCGACACTCCGGTAACGCTGCCGGAACTTTACCAGCGCGTTCTCCTGCAGACCTTGGATGAACTCGTTCGTGAATTTCTCCGTCGAGAGGTAGGCCACGCGGGCATCGGGCCGCTGCTGGAGAATGGCGTGGCCGATGGCATGCATCAGGTGGGTTTTGCCCAGACCGGTATTACCGTAGAGGAAGAGGGGATTGTAAGCCTGCGCCGGAGCCTGGGCCACGGCCATGGCGGCCGCCTGCGCCATCTGGTTGTTGTTGCCGACAACAAAATTCTCGAAGGTGTTGCGGGGATTGAGACTGCCCGACGCGGTGGGGCGGCGCTCAGCGGTACGGGTGAGGGGCACGCGTCGTTTGGCCGGGGGAGAGTCAAACGGCTGCTCAGCGGTGACCGAACGGGACCTGCGCTTGCGGTCCCCGGAAATTGCGCCGCTGCTGGGCGACTTCTTGAGGTGAACCTCCATCTCCTGGCCGGCGGTGAGCCGCAGCCGCTGCACGATGAGGTCGAGGTAGTTGTCATGGATCCAGATGGCCGCGAAATCGTTCGGCACACCCAAGGTCACGCTTGTCTCGCTTACGTCCAGGCACTCCAGCGGCTCGAACCAAAGTTGGAACACATCTTCGGGAAAGAGGCTTTTGAAGTCTTGTTTGACGGTTTCCCAGAGGGAGGATGTCGCGAGAGGGTTGGGCATGAAATGAGGGACAGCTACGTGGTTTTATTCACAACGCAGGAAACGGGGACGTGAGAGTCTCTCGCCTTGGGCAGGGGGCTCAACCAATCCGCCAACGCGGAAAAAGTGGGTGGGATGACGGGCGCGAGGAATCCGATCGCAATCGGATATGTAAGTCGCTGCCATACAGGAGGTAACAGGAATCCGGGTGTAAAATGGTCGAGTTGAACTGGAAAGACGGGAGAAAGAACGTTCCGGAGACCTATGGTCGGGTGAGTCGGAGGAGAATCAGTAAACGAGCAGAGAAATTAAGCTTTCAACGCTAACTTTCCAACAAGTTATTCACAAGGGGCGGGGGATAACTTTTTTACATTTTCTGGTTGCTAATTTGCCAGATTCTTCGGCGTCGAAAAACGGACAAATTGGCGTAGGGACCTCGGCACTACAAAACAGGCTTTTCTCCTAGGTGGCGGGCCGAAATGTCTGCGGTTCACCGTATTGAAACAGATGTTACGACGGCGTCACGGAAATGTGTCAGGAAACCTCAACGGGCTCCGGATCCACCCATTTTCCGTGCTCCCGGATAAGATCAATTAATCGTTCGTCGGCCTCTTTTTGTGGGATGTTGTAACGCACGCAGGTCTTCCCGACATACAGATTGATCTTTCCCGGGGCTCCACCGACGTATCCGAAGTCTGCATCAGCCATTTCACCGGGGCCGTTCACTATGCAGCCCATGATGGCGATCTTCACGCCCTTCAGGTGGCCGGTCTTGCTGCGGATGCGTTGGGTGGTCGTTTGCAGATCAAAGAGGGTGCGGCCGCAGGAAGGGCAGGCCACAAACTCGGTTTTGGTAATGCGGGCGCCGGCACCTTGCAGTACGTTGTAGGTGAGCTTGGCCGCTCGCACGGCATCCGGTTCGGTCTCAATGCTCACGAGGTCACCGAGGCCGTCGCAGAGCAGGGATCCCGTCAGGATTGAGCTGTCGATCAATCGATTGAGGAAACTTGGCTGGCCGCCCAATGCGGTTGCCGAAGTATTGCGAATCCAAAGCGGGATCCGGGAGCGTTGGTTGACCAAAATCGATGCCAACCGCCGGTAGATGCCAACGGCATGGTCGGCTTCGGTGCCCAAAAGTGTGCCGGTCAGGATAACTCGATCGTGAGCGGCTTCGGTCAGCACGGGAGCAAGTGTCTCGAGTGCTTTCGGTGCGGTCGAGACAGCCAGCACGTGGGGGGATCGGGAGCGCACCCCATCGAGCCAGATGCGCAGGAGGTCTCCTTCCGTTTCGCCGAAGTGGCGGGTGAGCACCACGGGTTTAGCCTGGTTTTCGAGCCCGGTCTGCATTTCGTCCCAGGTGATTTTCCCGTCCAAGTCCAAGACGGTGAATCTCATGGGGGAGGTGTTTTCGTTTCTCCAGCGCCGCAGCTCTTGGACGTTTCGAATCGGAATAAGGATGCCCTCCGCCGGATTGTCCTTCAGGGCCGGATTTTGCAACGCGACCCCGGTTTGGCCGGCGTGCTTGAGGGAGGGAGCGGCCACGATCACCCGCGGAGGTTGTTCCGGTCCCAGCTGACACGCTTCGCCGAGGGCCACAGAGTTGATCTGACGCCGCGAGAAGTGAAACGGGTCCAGCGCGTCCGGCGGTTCGACCGGGAAGTCACTCGCTGAAACCGCGGCCTCGCGCCACAAGGCCGACGTGTGTTGGGCCAGCGCCTGGGCGACAGGAATCTCGTAGACCGGATCTTCCGTCAGGGAAACCCGGATCGTGTCACCCAGCCCGTCCAACAACAGGCTACCGATGCCGATCGCACTCTTGATGCGACCGTCCTCGCCATCGCCGGCCTCGGTGACACCGAGGTGCAGCGGATAGTGCATGTCCTCCGCGGCCATGCGTTGGACCAACAAGCGGTAGGCTTCGATCATCACCTTGGGGTTCGACGCCTTCATCGAAAGCACAATGTCGTGGTAGCCATGGCTTTCGGCGATGCGCAAAAACTCCAGCGCACTCTCCACCATGCCGAGCGGCGTGTCGCCGTAGCGATTCATGATGCGGTCCGACAGGGAGCCGTGGTTGGTGCCGACCCGCATGGCGCGCCCCAACTCCCTGGCTCGGATGACGAGCGGTGAAAACGCTTCGTGAAGGCGCTCCAATTCCTCGGCGTAGGCCTGGTCGCTGTATTCCTTGACCGCGAATTTTTTTTTGTCGGCGTAGTTGCCCGGATTGACCCGAACCTTCTCGACGTGCTCAACCGCCTCCATGGCGGCGGATGGCAGAAAATGAATATCGGCCACCAGGGGAATTTCGCCAAAACCCGCCGCCGCAAACCGGTGGCGGATTTCCTTCAAGGCTTGAGCGGCCGCCTTGTTGGGCGCGGTGACGCGCACGATCTCGCAACCCACCTCGGCCAGCGCGATGGCCTGTTTCACCGTGGCGTCGACATCCTGCGTGAGGGTGGTGGTCATCGATTGCACCCGCACGGGATTGTCCCCCCCAACCCCCACGGAACCGATTTTCACCTCGGTCGAGATGCGGCGGATCGTGCGAAAACGGGAAGCGCAATAGCTGCTCATCGGGAGAAGTAACAGGTATCAGCTCCCAAGTATCAAGTGAGGTCGGCAGTCTGTCATGGCCGGCGCGGCATCACCGCCTCCCTGTCCACCTTCTTTCCTCTTTATCTTTCTCTCCCCGAAGCGAATGGAGTCGGCCCCTGACGGAATGATAATGATAAAGAGGAAAGAGAAAGATCGCGAGGTTACTCTTCGGTGGTGGCTTCCTCCGCAGTCTCCTCGGTGGCGGCCGGCGCGGCATTGTCGCGCACGATGCGACGCACGTCGAAGAAACTCACGTAAATGATCATGCTCAGGAGCAGCATCATGAATACGCTCTGCGTGGTCATGATGAAGTTTGCCGGCAGAGCCTTGCCCCGGAGCTTGCTGATGGTCGCAAACATCATGTGGCCACCGTCCAGCACCGGGATCGGCAACAGGTTGAAGATCGCCAGATTGATGTTCACGAGAATGGTGAACCAGAGCACCAACCGGATATCGGCTTGGGCCGCCAAGTGAAACACGCGGATGATGCCCACCGGCCCGCTCAGTTTGGAAAGTCCGATTTCGGACTGTGGATTGATCAGACTGCCGAGCGTTCGAAACGTCATGCCGACGTGGCTGTTGAATTGCTCGATCGGGGTGGGGTAGACGAGTTTCGAATCAGTGGTAAGCTGCAGCCCGAGATCAGCCGGTTGTTCGGCATCGGGTTGGGCCGGCAGGGTGAGCTCCATCATCGATCCTGCTCGATTTACGTGGACCATAACTTCGCGATCCTGGTGGGCGTAAAGGTGGTCGGCGTAGGTCTGAATGTTGAGAATGGGTGTATCGTCGAGAGCGAGGATCCGGTCGCCTACTTCCAACCCCAACGTTGCTCCCATGCCGGCCGGGTCGACCGTGCCCACGATAAGCTCGTAAGCGGCCATGATGCCTACTTTGCGGATGCGCTCGTCGGTGGCGAGTTGGGGGTAGATCGTGACTTCAAGCATCTCACCGGCTCGCTCGATCGTGAACACGTTATAGCGGCGGCCTTCTTCCGTGCGACCAGCGCTGGTGACCAATGTCTGGAGCAGGTCAGGCCAGTCATCCACCCGGCTGCCATCAATGGCGTGGATGGTGTCGCCGACCTGCAGCCCAGCTTGGCTGGCCGGGCTGGGCACGACGTCCCCCTCGGATGTTTCCAGCTCGTCGACCACATAGCCGATTTGTGTGGTGGCCTGATCGCTTGTGGTCGGTTGCCCGACCAGCCAGATGATGGTGGCCAGCGCAAACGCAAACAGCATGTTGAAAAACGCTCCCGCGACGAAAACCAGCATTCGCGTCGAATACGAAACCGGCGGCAGCGGCTCGGCATCAGGGTCTTCCTCCCCCTCGATCGCGGCCATGTCGGCGAGTTGGGGCAGGGCAACGTAACCCCCCAATGGAATCCAGGAGACGCGGTAGTCTACACCGTCCTTGCCGGTCCATCCGAAGATCTTGGGTCCAAACCCAATCGAAAACCGCGTTACTTTTACGCCTCGCCGGCGTGCCGCGAGAAAGTGCCCCAGCTCGTGCACAAAGATTGATCCCCCGAAGAACAAGACGATCAGGGCGATCGTCCAAACGTTGGAGAAAAGGGAAGTGATGAGATCAACAGGCATGGGCAGTTTAGTTCCCGGCGAGCAAAGCAGTCGCGACGCGGCGCGCTTCGGCATCTTGGGTGATCACCGCAGAGAGATCAGTAGGATCGAAGTGGTCAAGCCGCGCGAGGGTTTGTTCCACGATCGCTGCGATGCGGGGAAAGGAAATCTGCTCCGCCAGAAACGCGGCCACGGCAATTTCGTTGGCCGCGTTGTAAGCCGCCGGGGCCGTGCCGCCGGTCCGCATGGCGTCGCGCGCCAAGTCGAGCAGGGGGAAGCGTTCTCGATCCAGCGGTTCAAAATCGAGCGCGAAGCTTTCCGTCAGTTTCAACGGATCATCCGCCGGTGGCAGTCGCAGCGGTGCCAGCAGGGCGTGCTGGATCGGAAACGTCATCGAAGGCGGGCAAAGATGGGTCAGCATCGCCCCGTCGGTAAATTCGACGATGCAGTGAGCCAGGCTGCCCCGATGCAGCAGGGCGTCGCATTGGTCGGCCTGCAGGTCAAACAGCCAACGCGCTTCGATGAGCTCGAGCCCCTTGTTGGCCATGGTGGCGGAATCGACCGTGATCTTGGGCCCCATTGACCAGTTGGGATGCTGCATTGCTTCGGCTGGGGTTACATTGGCCAACTCTGCCAGCGGGCGATCCCGGAACGCGCCGCCCGAAGCGGTCAACACGACCCGGGCAATGTCGGAGGTGGGGTGATTCGCCAGGCACTGCTGCACGGCATTGTGTTCACTGTCGACGGGACGCAGGGCGACGCCGTGCTCCTCTGCCTCGGCCATGACGAACTTCCCGGCCATGACAAGGATCTCCTTCGACGCGAGCGCGAGGTCTTTGCCCGCGCGGATGGCGGCGAGGGAGGGTTCCAATCCGGTCACGCCCACCACGGCGCACAGCACGATGTCGGCCTCCGCCAACATGGCCAGTTCCACGAGTCCCGCCATACCGGTGCTTACGTGCACCCCGTTGGGCAGACCGTTGGATGACCGGGCCTCCTTGGCCGCACCGCCATCGAAGAGCGCCACGTGTCGCACCGTTGGGTGGCGGTTGGCGATTTCGATGATCGCGGGGTGATTGGAGTGGGCTGCGATCCCGACGAGTTCCAGGTGATCGGGATGGCGCTCGATGACCCGCAAAGTGCTTTCGCCGATTGAGCCGGTGGCTCCCAGCAAGACGACCCGACGCGGTAGGTTGGAGTCCGGCGCGCTCACAACAGGCTGAAGACCACAAATCCGATCGGTGCGGTAAGAATCAAACTGTCGGACAGGTCAAACACGCCGCCAATTCCCGGGATGGATGCCCCGGTGTCCTTGGCGTCGGCATGGCGTTTGATGATCGATTCCACCAGATCGGACACGATGCCCAGGGTCGCAATCGGCAGCGCCACGATGGCAGCCAGCACGGGGGTGAAGGCCGCCGGCATTTGGTCGGCAAAAAGGTGGGCCAGAGCCGCCCCCACCGCCATCGAAGTGATGGTGCCACCGACCGCGCCTTCCCACGTTTTCTTGGGGCTGATCTGGGGAGCCAGCTTGTGGCGACCGCAGGCCAGACCGGTCAGTAGCGCCCCCACATCACAGAATTTTGCCACCGCGATCATCCACACCGCCATGAGCAGTCCGGTCTTTGCCGTGGGGTCGTCGATCAACACGGTTCGCACCAAAAACGACATCATGAACGGGATGTAGACTACCCCAAACAACGTCCATGCCAGGGTGTCGAGTCGTTTGGGCGCCGCCCGTTCGCCGAGGATGCGCACCGCGAATACAACCGCCGCCAACGCCAACAACGGCCCGGTGCCGATCCCATAAGGCTCCAGGTAGAGGGGCCCGAGGCAGATGACCGCACCGGCTCCCATGCCGACCCGGTCGAATGGCTCGATCCCCAGTCGCCGGATGAGCTTGAAGAACTCCCATAACGTCAGCACCGCAATCAGGCTGATCAGCCAGATCGCCCCGGTCGGACCCAGGAAGACCACGCAGGCGGCCACGGCAGCCCAAAGCAGGACGGTGCTGGTGATGCGGGAAATCACGGTTAGTCGAAGTCCAATAAACTCAGGACGTTCCTGAGCCAGAGGCAACCGCGACGAGCTGATCTCCGGTCCGGCCAAAGCGGCGCTCCCGCCGGTTGAACTCGTGGAGGGCTTCGGCAAATTCCTCGCGCCCGAAATCCGGCCAGTAGATGGGCAGGAAAACGAACTCGGCGTAGGCGGCCTGTAGCAGCAGGAAATTGCTCACCCGCGTTTCGCCCGAGGTGCGGATGACAAGGTCGGGATCGGGGAGGTCGGCGGTGTAAAGGTGTCGGGCAAATGATTCCCAGCTGAGATCGTCCGGATCAATCCTGCCTTCCGCGACTCCGGCGGCATAGGCCCGGGCGGCATCCAGCACCTCCGTGCGCGACCCGTAATTCAGCGCCAGCACGAGGGTATGCTCGGTAAACTCGGCGGTGGCGGCGACGGTGCGATCCAGTTCGCGACGAACCTTGGGCGGGAGATCTTCGGTGCGGCCAATGGTCCGCAAACGCACCCGATTTTTGATCAGCGTCTTGGTCTCCTTGCGCAGGAAATGGTCCAGGAGGTTCATCAGCGCACCCACTTCCTCTTCGGGCCGCTTCCAATTTTCGACCGAAAACGCGTAGAGCGTCAGATACTCGATGCCAAAATCGTTGGCGGCCTCGATGGTGCGGCGCACCGTCTCGACCCCGCGCCGGTGTCCTTCGATGCGAGGCAGGCCTCGGGATTTGGCCCAACGACCGTTGCCATCCATGATGATGGCAACGTGACGAGGAACGTGTGCGAAAGTAGGTTCGGCCATGCGAAAGGAGATCGCCAGTAAGCAAGGGACGAACGACTTTTACAAGGCCGCAACCGGTCGCGCGGTTTACTGAAAATGCCGGCCCGTTTTGACGGCACGGAAGGGCAACATAAACTCAGCCCATGTCTGACGCCCTTCTGAGTGACCAAGAAATCGAAACCGCCCTGGCCGGCCTGCCGGGCTGGACCCGTGACGGTGACGCCTTGGCCAAGACTTACACGTTTACCGACTTCCGGGCGGCGATGGGTTTCCTGGTGCGAGCCGGATTCGAGGCGGAAGCCCACGATCATCATCCGGAGTGGACCAACGTCTACAACCGCGTGGACGTGCGGCTCAACACCCACAGCGCCGGCGGCAAGATCACGGCGAAAGACACCGCGCTCGCGGCAGCTTTTGAAACGGTCCTCGGTGGCGCTTGAGCCGATATCTCCGCGCGGCCTTTGTCTAGTCCTGGTGTTCGGCTAATTCTTCCTGGCCGGCGGGCCGAATCCAAAACGGTTGAGATGCCCGGCTTACCACCGGAACCCCGTCAATGGTCGGGGGAGTGAACTCCCATTGCATCAAGGCATCGTAGAGCGCGTCCAACACGGGCTCTCCAATGTGCATGACCTCACGCTCCCGCAGGTGGGGGATGCGCACCCGTCCGGTCTGGTCGATGAAGAAGTGATACACGACTCGCAGGCCCGCCGGATTCATGTCGGGAGAGCTGGGAACGGATGGTTCCACGATCTGAATCGGTTCCGGCAGCCGGTCCAATTCGCTCAGGTCAGAGACGCGATACGCATTGTTGGCAGCATTGGTTACGAGTTGGTCGATGAACATGCCGGTCAGGGTTTGCCCACCGGACAAGGAGATCAGGGTGCCGGTCTGGCGGAAGTTGACGTCAATCCGGGTGACGGCATTGACCCGCTGACCTTCGATTATCGCGGCGGTGAACTCCCATTCCGGCAACACCGCTTCCACTTCCTTGGCAAACTCGAGGTGCGAGCATTCGATGAGCAGGTGGTCGCGCCGAGTGCCTTGCTGGTCGACCACAACAAGAAAGGAAGCGCGGCCTTCGGTCAGACCGGAGTTGGACAGGCTGAACGGGAATTGCGGCCGCATGGTCACCTTTACGCCCACCGGGGTTGACTCGCCATGGATTGATTCTTCCGCCAGCGAGGGAAGCACGGTTACGATGGTGATCGCGATGAGTGAGGTGAGTGATCGAATGTTCATGACAGGTCCCCGGTTGTGGTTGGCGGTTATTTCGATTTACGCCTCGGCGAAGAAAAATACGTCAGATTTTTTTATGACGTAGTTTTTCGGTTTCTGGCGTATATTTCTTCCATCACCGAGTCGCAACCTCTCGATGCCAGCCCCCATGAGACCTTCCTCCGACGATTCGAACGACGTGCACCGCCGGCTTGACGCTTGGACATTCGAACCGCGGCCGGATCCCCTTTTGGCTGATCGGGTCATTGCGGAAGGTGAACGTCGCCAACGCCACGACCAGACCACATCGCCGTCACCCGACTCGCCCTTGCTCGGCTGGCTGACCCGCCTGCTGCAACAGCCCGGATTTGCCGGTGCTTTTGCAGTGCTGTTTCTGCTCCTGGGTGGCGTGGGGACGCTGCTGTTGCTGAATTTGGTTTCAGACCACGAAAATCCGGCGCGTTCGGTCGAGTATCGGCTTGTGATCGACCCGCTCTACCGTCTCAACCCCCCTGCGGAGGTCACGTCTGTTCAGCATCAAATCGATGCCGGCAGTGTTGACGGTTCACTCCACTGGCTCCGGCGTGAGTTGGGTCTGGACCAGGCCCAGTTTGACCGGTTGCGTGCCTTGCACCGGGAATACGACCTCGTGTTTGCCCGCCTTTTCGAGGATCTGCGAACAACGGAGGACAGGGTGCAGGATTTCGAAGCCCTGCGGCGGCAGCGCGAACTGGTTGATTTCATGGAGGTTTTCCGGGTGCTGGAAACCTTCCGCCAACTCGAGGCCGAGTCCTCCCGGTCCACGTCGGAATATGTCTCCCGGGTGTCCCGCATCGTCTCTGCCGAACAACGCCACCGGTTGCTCGAATTGCTTGAGTCCACCCCTTCAACCGAAAGCGAACGTGACTCCCTCCTCGTTCCCCGAACTTAAAGATGAGGTGACTGACCTCGAATGCATGGAATTGCTTCGGGCCGGCGACGCCGAGGCGATCCGCCCCTTGATTGAGCGGTGGGAGAAGCGGTTGCAGAGTTTTGTTTTTCGTTACACCCAGGACCGGCATATCACCGGCGACATCGTGCAGGAGACGTTTGTGCGGGTCCTGACCCAGGGGAAAAAATTTGATATGAACCGGGCATTCACCCCGTGGCTTTTCACGATTGCCGCGAATCTTTGCCGCTCGCGCCATCGTTGGCAGCGTCGCCACCCTGAGGATTCGATTGAAGCTGCGACCGACACGCTACAGTCTCCTCGTCCCTGGCTCTCTCAATTGGCGGATACGGGGGAAGACCCCGCTGATGCGGCGGCGCATCGTGAGGATCTCCAAAACCTGAAGGCCTCGGTCATGGCATTGCCCCATGATCAAAAGACCGCGGTTTTGCTGCACCATTACGAAGGCATGGGCGTGCGGGAGATAGCAGCCGTCGTGGGCTGCTCTCCACGCGGTGTTGAAACCAGAATCTACCGCGCGCTGCAGCGATTGAGGGTTTCGGTTCGCCGTTAATCCCGGCCCCGCCACGCCTGCCGCGCTGCGCGGAAGACATCCGTCGGGTCGGGCCAGGATTGGTCGTTGCCAAACCGCAGCCGCAACAACGCGGCCTCGGTGTCCGGCGGCCAGACGAAGGCTTCGAGTCTGCGTCCCCGCCGCAACCATCGCGCGGCCTCCCGGCGCACGGGGTCCTGGTCGGCGCGCCGGATCGTGCTGCGCCGCAGTTGCAGCCACCAGCGCTGGCCGGCCTTTCGCCACGCCAGGCTCAACAAGCCGAATCCCAGGAGGATTCCACCGATCCAAGCGAATCGATCGAGGTTCCACGGCTGGGTTGCCCAGGCCCGCAAGGCCGCCAGACGCGAGTCCGTCCAGGCCACCAGCTCCCGCGACTTGTTTTGCAGAAACTCCTTGGTCGAGGTGACCATGGCCTCCTGGGTTTCGATATCAAAATTGACGATGCGTCGATACCAGAAGACCCGCAGGCTCTCGAGCCGGGCGTTCCAACTGCCATCGCGCAGCGAGGCCAGGGCGGTTTCCGAGGCGGCGGCGGCCCGGGCCGCAATCGCTTCGTGCCCGGGGGTGGGGTCGTAGCGTATCCAGGAATTGGATGCGTTGTCGAAAATCTCCACCCAGGCGTGGGCGTTGGAGTTGCGCACCATGAAGCTGCCGCTGAATTCATTCCAGGTGCCGCCGCGGAATCCGGTCACGATTCGCGCCGGAAAACCCGCGGCGCGGGCGAGGAGCACAAAGGACCCCGCGAAGAATTCGCAGTGGCCCGAAGCCTCGGAATCGAGCCAGCGGATCAACGCGTCGCCTTCACCTTCGGGCACGGCGCTGGCCAGGGCATACGGGTGTTCCTGCTCGAGCCAGTTGATCGCTGCCACGCTGAAGGCCGCCGCACTCACCGGTGGAGCGGGACTGATCTTTTCCAGCACACGATCGAGGCGGGCGAGATCCGTGGGATCGTCCGGCAAGTGCAGAAAAGGTTCAGCCAGGGCGGGGTTTCCCCGCAGGTCGAGGGCGAAGGTGGCGTCCAGCATGTTGGCCGCCGTGCCCATGTTCCAGGTCCGATAGGCAAACATCTTTGGTGGCTCGCGGCGCAGGGCCACCACCCGCAGTTGTTCAAGGAAACCGAACGATTGGGGCTCGGTGAACGACATCGTATAGAAGTCGCCCAGCAGGGGCAGATAGCGGCTGATGCCCGGTTCCATGTAAAAGGTCCAGGTTGGTGCGCCGTAGTCGGGTCGCAACCGGGTGCCGTTCACCCGTGAGCGGGCGATCGATCCCAGGTTCAGATCGCGCCGGAACTGCGACGATACCCGGAATCCTTCGCCGGTGTATTCGTCCAGCACCACCATGCGCCAATAGGGCACCGCCGGCATCAACCCCGGGTCCTCAATGTCCACCGAAAACGCCAGGCTGTTGTCCTGGGTGATGGCGGTGACTTCACCAAAACGAATGTCCTCGGAAAACCCCGATTTGGTTGTCCGGGAAATCAACCGGTCGATGAAGAGGCTGCTTTGAATGTCAAAGCGGGGGATGGCGAGGAAGAGCAGGCCGGAGAGCACCACCAGGCCGCCGAAAGCCGCGGCGCCGAGTGCCGCCAGCCGCCAGTCGGTCGCCATTCGCAGTTTCGCCAGGTGCGTTCGCCAGCTGCCGCGCGTCCAGCTCGGCACCACCCCCGGCGCATAGGCCTTCGGGGACCGGCCGTCCGCGTGCTCCAGCGTCACCGCCAACAACATGACCAACGCGCAGCTGGTGAAGGCCAGCAACTGCACCGCAAACGACAACGAGACGGTGATCACCCCGGCGACAATCACCAAAAACAGACCCAGCAATACGAGTTGCAGGTCATCGCGGCGTTGGCGATAGGTGATGACGCGGTAAAGAATCAGCAACAGTGCGAGGCGGATGAGCGCGGGCAGCGGTTCCTGCGACGAGGTCAGATCGTAGACGAAGGCCAGCGCGATAAACGGGAAGGCCAGGCGGTGTACGAAGCCGGGCAGCTTGGACGGCCAGGTAGGACGCACCAGCGCCGCAATCGCCGCGACCGCGACCACCGGCATCAACAACCAAGCATCGATGTCCATGAAGAACACCGTCACCACGGACAACAGGGCCATGAGGGCGCCCAGTCCCCAGCGCAGGCGGCCGAGGTCGTCGGCGTTAAGCTGCGGCCGCTTTCTCTCCATTGACAAAGGCGGCGACGCCGCGGTGCCCCTCGGGGGCAAAGGTCAGGGTGATCGTATTGGCCGATCCATTCCGAAGGCGGGTGGTTTCACCCTCGTTGATGGGAAACGGAGCTCGTGATGGCCGGCCGGTGGACTGGCGACGCTCGAGATTGGCCAGGGCGTCAAAAAACGCTTCCAGGTCACGCACGGATCGCACGGGCCGGGGCGGGGTTTGGTCGATGGCCACCGTGCCGAGGCGACCCGAGGTAAACAGGTCCTCGGCGAGCGTGGCGACGAAGCTGCAGAGCAGTTCAAATTGTTCATCGTCCGGCCAGAGGTCCGAGGACGAGTCGAGGTGTAGCGAGTATCCCTCCTGCTGCTCCGTCGAAAACTGTCGCACCATGAGATGTTGCAGACGGGCACTGGCCTTCCAGTGAATGAGCCGATGGGAGTCGCCTTGGGCGTAGCGCCGCAGGGCGAGCAGGTCGCCGTTGTGGCCGACGCGGTTGACCGCGTGTCCGCTTTGGCGGCGGGAGGGTGAGAGGGTGGAGAAGCGTTGGTATTCGACGGGAGCCGGCCAGATCAGCACCTCGGTGGTGAGGTCGCTCACGAGGACCTTGCGCAAAAACCCAAACGGAAAAAGCGAACCGATGGCGCCAAGATTGATCCGTTCCCGGCCCCGGCGGGTGGGTTGCCACGTCCAGTCCAACCGGGCACTGCCGCCCTGGGGATCGAGCCGCTCCCGCAGCACCAGGCGTTGTGAGTTCTCCGTCGATTGCGGCTGCACGTCAAACCACAGGCCATAGGTGGGCAGGATCTTTTTGGTGTTGCGCAGCTCGATGCCAATCGAGCCGCTTTGACCTACCCGGTAGGGCCCGGTCGCGTGCAGGCGCCAGGAAACCTTGGCGAAGTTGAGCGTCGAAAGCACCCCGCTCAGGATCAGGCACGCGAGCAGCAAAGACAGGGTGATGAAGAGGATGTTGTTGGAGGTGTTGTAGGCCGCGCTGCCGATGCCCATGGCCACCGAGATGAGCAACACCCCCGAGACGGTCGGCATAATGCGTTGGCCGCGACGCGGGTAAAGATAGCTCCACAGAACCTTGGCCCATGTCAGTTCCCGCCAAAGCTGCCGCAGGGTCTTGCGGTCGGACCCCGGACCGTGCCAGTCCGGGGCGGAGGGAGATTCTGCGGCGGTGGAAACCATGACCTGGAAGGAGCCGACCCGGGCCGCCCTATTGCGGTTCCGGCAGGGCCTCCACAATGCGCTTGAGCACCGCTCCAATTGCCCGGCGCTCTTCCAAGGCATCGCTGGTGGGACGGGTCAGGCTCAGGCGGTGTCCAAGGGTGGGCGCGATGAGATCGGTCACGTCATCGGGAATGACAAAATCGCGCCCGCGGACCAAGGCGAGGGCCTGGGCGGCGCTTTTGAGAGCGAGCCCCCCGCGCACACTGATGCCGGATTTAAATTCGGACTCCGTGCGCGTTGCGGTGATGACCCGGAGGACGTAGTCGAGCACACTGTCCTCGACGAAGACCTGGGTGGCGATTTGCTGCAGCTGGGAGACCTCGGTGCGGGTCAGTGCGGGGTCCAGGACAATGTCATCGTAGGACGAGCTTTCCGCCCGCAGGATGTCGAGTTCATCCTTCCCCGCCGGATAACCCATCTGGATGCGCATGAGAAAGCGGTCCATTTGGCTTTCGGGCAGGGGGAAGGTGCCTTCGTAGTCCACGGGGTTCTGGGTCGCAAACACCATGAACGGGTGGTCGACCGGGTGGCTTTCGCCGTCGACCGTCACGCGGCCGCGGTCCATGACCTCGAGCAGTGCGGACTGGGTCTTGGGGGTGGCACGGTTGATCTCGTCGGCGAGCACAATGGACGCAAACACCGGGCCTTTTTTGAAAATGAACTCCTTGGTGGTCTCGTCGTAGATGGCGACTCCGGTCACATCGCTGGGCAGCAGGTCGCTGGTGAACTGGATGCGTGAGAACGCCGTGTCGAGCGAGCGGGCGAGCGAGTAGGCGAGGGTGGTTTTGCCCACGCCTGGCAGGTCCTCGATCAGCAGGTGGCCGCGGGCGAGCATGCAGATGATGGTGCGCTCGATGACGTCGTCCTTGCCCTTGATGGTGCGCTGCATGTTGGCGCGCAGCTTGTCGATGGCTGCCTTGGCGTCGGCGATGGTGGAAGCCGCTACAAAGTCACTCATGGTGCTTAAAACGTGGGCGGCTCCCTCGGAATGGTCAAATGGCAGGTGCACCTAGCCCACCGGCCGATTTGGGGACTTTTCAGCGCCGGGCAACGCCTAAAACCTGGTGGTCACGGAGTTTAATCCGGCGACCGATCTGATCTCGTTGCCCTACGATTTTGTGCCGGATCCTGACGACTGCCACAGCGCCGTGGCAGATTTCGCCGTCGAATTTCTTAGTTCGAGTTAGGCAGTTTGAACAGGGCGGCGAAATCCTCGTCGCCCCAGCCGCGATGCTCCGCCTCACGAAGGCGGTCCCGCAGCAGGTCGAGCAGGCGCAGGTCGGCGGCGATATCCATGCCGGCCGCCAATCGCATGTCCTTGTGCATGTGCTTGACCGAAAACAACGGTGCGTAGTCCTCCTGGCGAATCTGGGGCAGTTTGAGTTTCACCACGCCGGAGTTGGAAATGTTGAGCTCCAAGGCTCCGGCAAAGACATCGTCATCGATGCCGGCCCGACGGCTGATCGCCAGTGCTTCGGTCAGTCCCTGCATTTGCGCAGAAATGTTGAGGTTCATCGCCAACTTGAGGGCGCAAGCCTGCCGATGATCTCCGATGTGTCGGCGGTGGGCGGAAATGACCTCAAGCGTGGGTGCCACTTCCGCCACAAGTTCTGCTTCCCCACCGAGGTAAAAGACGGTCTGTTTGGCTTCGGCGGCGGGTTTGCTGCCCGTAAAGGGAGCTTCCAGATAGCGGGCGCCCGTTGCCGACACCTGTTCGCGAAACGCCTCGCTGCTTGCCGGATCGATCGTGCTGGACTGGACCACGATCTTGTTCGGGCCGAGCTCGGGCAAAATGCGTTCCAACACCGAGCCCACGGCCGCCGGGTCCGCCACAACGATCTGAGTGATGTCAGCAGTCCGCGCCACCGCCGCAGGGTCATCCTGCCAATGCGGAAAATCCGGCTTCGCCGTGCGATTCCATGTTCCGGTCAAGATGCCGGCGGCGTGATAGTGTTGCGCCCAGATTTTCCCAATGATGCCGAGGCCAAGAATCCCCACGGTGGAAGGTGAATTGGTGCTCATGGCTCAGGCGAAGATTTCGAGCATGCGGGTGAAGAGGCGGTTCACCTTGGCCTGGTTCTCTTTGACCAGCTCGTGGAATTTCTCGAAATCGATTTCGGTGCCTTCGAGGCCGTTGGCGTAGTTATCGATGAGACCGAGGCTGTTGTAGTTGAGCCCGGCCTCGGTGCACAGGTCGGCTTCAAACGCCGCCGTCATGCCGATGACGTCGCCCCAGTCCTTGACCACGCGGATCTCGGCCTTGGTTTCAAAACGCGGGCCCCGCATCTGCACGTAGGTCTTGTCGGCCTTGATATCGAATTCGGGGGCGAGTTGAGCGAGCAGGCCGGGGATGAGGTTGTTGGCGATGCCGGGAGGGCCGCCCTTGAGCTCCTGGTCGAAAAACGTCTTTGGTCCCTCCTGCAGGCAAACGTAGTCGGAGCACGAAACGAAGGTGCCGGGCGGCAGCGCGGAATCGAGCGATCCGACCGAATTGAGCGAAATCACGTCCCGGTAGCCGAGGTCGGCCAGCGCCCGGATATTGGCGCGGTAATTGATGGAGTGGGGTGGCAGGGGAAACTCGTAGCCGTGACGGTTGATCAGCACGTGGTCGCCCTGCGTCTTGTAGGTGACGTTGCCGTGGGTGGTCTCGATTGTCTTTACCTCCCAACTGGCGAACAGGTCGGACTTCACTATGCTCGTGCCGCTGATAAACGCTACTTTCATCGCTTCCGACTAACCGCTGACTGCCCGCTCAAGACAATGCCAAAACCCGTTACGCTTTTGCTTATCGCCAGTGTTTTTCTTGCGGGATGTGCCACGCCCGGTCCCACGTCGCTCTACCTTGCCGGCGAGGCCACGCAGGCCGTGCAGGAAATCGCGCTGGAGTCGGGGCAACACACGGAATACGACGGCGGCCTGCAGCCGGGCGATCGGGTGATCGGCTTGGGCTACGAATTCAACACCGATTACGTCTGGCTGCGCCTGGCGCCCGGCAACCGGCTGGTGGTCATCAAACGGCACGAGGAGGAATTCTGGTATGACTACACCTTGCCCGACACCTTCATGGTCCCGGCCGACCGATCGGCCGACCTGGCAGTGCGTGCGTTCAATCGCATGGTCTACGCCGCGCTCTCGGGTGGACGGGTGGCTGAGATCACCCGCTACGGTGAGATCCTGGGGGAGCATCCGCTCTCGGAATCAGGCCGGGAAATCGGGGGACTCGCCTGGGATCAGGCGGGCGATTCCCTGCTGGTGCTCTGGGCGGACGGTGGTGAGGTCTCATGGTATGCGCGGCGGGACTGGCAACTCCAGCGCACGGTGGCACTACACGAGGCGGTGGATCCCTTCAGTCTGGCCTACGACAGCAACCGCAGCCGTCTCTACGTGCCGCTGGCTGGTCGCGAGCATCTCGGTGAGTTCGACCTCCAAGGCAACCTTATCGGTCAACTTCCCTTGCCCAAGGACGTGGGTGGCATCGATGCCGGCCAACGCTCCACTGTGCGGGTTTTTTAGTCGCCAGACTGCATTCCCTCTTTTGACAGCACGACTACTTCCAACTTTTGCCACATAAACACCCTCGGATGCGTCCTCAACTGGAGCTGGGCGCAGGCGGTTGGCTAAAACGTAACAATGCCTGGACTATATGCTCAGCTGCCCGGCCTCTTCCGTAGCCCCTAAATCCCCGGGCCATTCGTTGGTGTTCCTCGGGATCATCCAGCAATAGTTTGACAGCTGTCACAATGCCTTGCCGGGTTACCCCAACCTCTTTCGCTACTCCTGCGGCCACTCCCTCCTTTCGCTCAGTGTGATTTCGCATGACCAAAACAGGCACGCCTAGGTAGGCTGCCTCCTCCTCCAAGCCCCCGGAATCTGTCAACACGAGATACGCACGACGGAGAACTGCCATGAAAGCAGGATAAGCCAATGGTGAGGAAAGCACAATCTGGCTGATGCCGCCCAACTCCCGTTTAATCAGTTCGCTGACGACTGGATTCGGATGGACCAAACAAAGCACGCCTAGCTTGTCGGGAAAATGCTGAACCAGTTCCCGCATGGCGGCACAATACTCCTGCAACGGTTTCCCCAAGTTTTCCCGACGATGGAATGTTGTGACCACCAAACGCCTTTTTGAAGAGGACTCCTTTATGAGCCCCAATCGTCGCCACAATCCCCCAATGCCCGCAGGCGGTGGTCGGTGACGGAAGTAGCGCACGGCATCGATGATTGAGTTTCCTGTTACAACAATACGATCGGAAGGCACGTTTTCACGTCGGAGATTCCGACGGGCAAGCGGAGTGGGGGCGAGATGCAGATCGGCTACTGAACTGACAAGCTTACGATAAAGCTCCTCCGGATATGGAGCGGTATTGCAACCACTGCGTAATCCCGCCTCCACATGAGCAAAGCGTACCTGATGATGCACTGCCGCCAAACTCGCCGCTAAAACGGTGGTGGTATCACCCACGGCCACAATCCAATCCGGTTTAATGCGCCGGACTTTGGAGCCCAAGTGCATCAACATTTTGCCCAACAATTCGTCAAGCCCTCGCCCAACCCGCTGAGAAGGCAGTTCGAAATCAGGCGTGAGTTCAAAGTGCTTCAGTGCTCGGGTGACGACCGAGCGGTGTTGTCCCGTGGTGCCAATGATTGATGTCACGCCCGGAGTTTCGGAAAGCACCTGCAGGATGGGAGCAATTTTAAGAGCCTCGGGACGGGTTCCAGCAAGAGACAGTATGCGCATAGCAGGACGTCTCAGTAATATGGAACAGGCGCCCTTTGTTGAGAGCATTCGTGCCACCGCTTTCGTTGAAAGGAGGCCCTTCGCCTCGATGGTTCCTTCGCCTCAGGCTGAGCACGCAAAGCGCGCTTGAACGACTTCACGGAATGGCCCGGGATAGGAGGCGTCTTGCTCTCTAAAAAAAGATGAGCAGCACCTTCTCGATAGATCACTTCCCTTTGACCACGATGCTTTTCGAACACGGAGTTTGCCTGGGTGACAGTCTGACCACCGGAGCGCGGTCCCAATATGGGCTCGCGGAAGGCCTTTCGGATTTGTTGAATCAATCGACCAACAAACGTTGGTTGTTTCGTTGTGAAGCCAACAATGGGGACACCGTGCTTCACCTGTTGCGCCGGATGGATCAGAAGCCTTGGCAATGGCAGGGGACCACTTTTTGCACCCTGCTGATCGGCACCAATGATGCCAAGAGCACCCTGCAAACCGATCCGGTTGTTTTTCAGATGCTCTATGGCCAGATTCTTGACCGGCTTAAGGTTGCAAACGCGATGATCTTTCCCGCCCTCGTGCCTGACTTGTTGGTGGGGGCTTCGCTGGCATCGCCTTATGATTCGAAATGCGTCGAACGCATTCGCGTATTTAATCAAGCGATACGAAAAGAATGCGAGAGGTGCGGCATTCAAGACAACTTGGTGGAACCGATTGGCCTTGGGGGGGAATGCTATGTGGATGGCGTCCATTTCTCCGAATCTGGAATCGTTCAATTGGCTAAGTTGTGGGCGGAAAAGATTACCCGGCGCTGATCGTTTTTACGTAATGCCCTCACCTCGCGACTCATAGCGCGGCCTGAGTCGAATCGCTCGAAGGTAATCGGCTTAGAGCTGGCTGGGCCACCGCCAAATCGGGGGCAAGTTCTTTGAGTGTGTCCCAATGTCTTGGCAATACTCGGGACGAAACAAAGGTTGCCTCTAACCTCTGCAGTGCCCGTTGGCCCAAATCCTTGGCATATATGGGATCAGTTAATAGTCGCAGCAACGCTGCAGTCATCGCCGGCGTGTCTGCCGCTCGCACCAAGTGCGCCTCTTTCCCGGGGCGCGCAATCTCGGCAAGGCCATGAATGTCTGTATTTATGATCGGGAGTCCAAAGCTCATTGCTTCAAGCAGGACCCGTGAAAACCCTTCCTCAAAACTGGATATTACAAACAGATCGGCCGCGCCATAGTAGTTGCGAATCTGTTTAGTGGGTGGAACCAAATGCAGATTGGGCCGACCCAAGCGCTCAACCTCCTTGCCTAATGCTCTGCCATAAGCCCCATGGTGGGATCCTATCATAAGGAAGCGGCAGCTGGCCGCGACCTCAGGTTGCATTCGCCATAATTGTTCGATGGCTTGCACGAAAAACCACTGCCCCTTGCGCGGGCACACCGTTCCTACATTGATCACGATGCGTTCCGTGGAGGCATATCCCATTTTCGTTCGCAAGTGTCGTCGGCTTGCCGAGGTCAAAAGGCCGGGTGAGTGATCGGTCCAACCGGGCTGAATACAATAATTCCTTCCATCCGAAAACGTTTCGTAATACGAGCGTGTGGCTCGGTTAAGAAAAGAAACCCGAGTGGCCTGAGCCAACGCTAACACTGCGAGCCGGCGCACTGGTGCACTCACTTCCGATAAATAATGACGGCCCAAAACCCCCGGCTCGTGAACATAGAACAACGACGGGATTCCTGCTGATCGGGCCACCTCTACTGCCCAAAAACTCTCAATCGTGTTCGCTACGATCAAACTCACGTCCCCCACCCCCATCTGAGCACCCAGTTGTGACACTGCCCGCGTGACTTCCTCCTTTGTCGACGCCGTCCAGAGGTGAGCCCGGTCCACCAGGAAGACCTCGATGCCCAATTGCTCAAACTCATTTCGCAGAGACCCGTCGGATGGCGACACCACCGTAATGCGGGCACTTGTTTTGGGGTGGAGGAACCGGGCCAGTTCGAGCAAGAACATGGGGGCTCCCTCGCGATTAAGGTTGTGTGAAACTAAGCAGAGGAGGGGGACTTTCTTGGTCGTCAGACAATCTGTTGGGCCTGACTTCGGGCTTGGGGAGGCGGGTATCGGAAACTGGCTGCGCACTACCCGGACTGCTTCTGCTATTTTCAGCCAACCGGGACTAAGATAGCTTTGCCGCCGGTAAGCATGTCCCAAGGCCCAAGCGGCCTTCACCAAGGCTCTCGTGCTTACCCCGTGTATGATGCTGGGAGCGACCAATTCGCCCGCATGCGCCTGCACATGAACCACAAACACCAGATGCCATTGACCATCGTCCAACTCTGCCCAGATCCGCAAAATTAACGGTCTGGGCAAATTGGCGGGGACAGGTAGCGTGCCGAATATTCCAAACCCAGGTGACCCAGGTCGAACATCATAAGCCGCCGGAACAGTGGGTTCGCAACGATTGGCCTCAAGTTCCACGAAATCGATCAGATTAAACGACGCCAGCAGACGATGGATCGAACGGCTTTCATGAAACAGCCATCCCCAAACGTTCAGCTCGTGATAAAGCGGCACCGCGTCGGGTTCTGGCTGGTCCAACCAGCCATGAAAGGATCCCAGCGGCTCGCGCCGGTTTCGATGCCTCACGACTCGGTTAGCAAATTGCCCGGCCAGTTGATTTAAAGGCACATGGCTATGGACGGCTCGTCGTTGCACGAGCAGATCCAGTGATTTCCGGTAATGGTCCCACGTTACTGACGTCTCCGGTTGCGGTCTCGTGGAGGCAAGCTCTCCCCGGATCACCAGGTCCACCAAAGCAACAGGTTGCCAATTACCTCCAGAACCCAGCGCCTCGAACTCAAGTCGTGCCCGGCCTTTCGGCAAGGCCAGTTCCAGGACAAAACCCGCAGGCACTATCGCATCCCTTGTATCCCGTACAAGTGTTGTTAAATCGGGTCGAGGGTGTCCATATTCCGCTGCCCAAAGCTGACCGCCCACTTTCACTCGAAGGTCTGCAATCGCCTCGCATGAGTCAGCCATGCACCATCCCGCTAAAATCTGGTGGCCTGATTGTATTTCCTGCCCGGTTTCTGGTTGCTCCAAATGAAACCAACCTCCTGGAAACTGCCGTGCTTCTCTGGGCATGCCCATGGGTGTCCTGCCGGGGGGCACGACCCACGGATCTATCGCGTTGGGGTGATGGCCAAGAAATACCAGATCCTCATCCGTTGCATTGGGCAGACCTGCCACCCGCGCCGATTCGCGCACCTCCATGACCGCTTGCGGACTATAGACACACCGCTGGCCTTGGGCCCGGACTCTCAGGCAATAGTCAGCCACAAAATTACGTGAAGGATATGATTGAAAATCAAAGCCTCCCAGGGCCCGAAACGTTGCCATTTTTGTCAGCACACAGCGAGGGTCGAGCAGCCAGGCATCCCGGGAGGATTGGGACAGGAAGGGAGGATCCAGAAAATTAGTGGCCATTCCTTCGCACATAGGCAGGGGTGTTTTTCGGCAAGGGTCAGTCGTCCACCCAGCACTCACCAAGCACCCGTTTGCGGTTACCAGTTTGGGGCCCACGACTGCCACATCCGGCAAGCTTAACCAGCCAGACATGTCTTCCAGCCATCCATCGATGCCTGGGACCAAACCTGCATCCAGAAAAAGAACAGCCTCATGTTTGGCTAGTTTCGCTCCCCGGTTGAAGAGTTCAGCCAAGCCAGCTTCGATTCCGCCACCCTTGCATACGTCCACCCCTTCTCGTGCTTCGGGGAGAGGGCCAATATCATTTTCTCCCGCCTGAACCACGATCAACTGTGCTTGGCCAGCGGGCAGTGTTTCCTTGAGACTGGCCCAACTGTATCCCTGCGGAATCCGGTGACTGGACGTGGCTGCTACTACAATGCTTACGGGGTTTTCCTTGAGCACTTCTGGAGACCAGCGCAACTGGTGCAGATTCATGCCGTAGATCGGCCCGAAACTGGGCAGGAACGGTCGAGCCGGCCAACTTCGCCGTCGCATTGCGTCCTCAATTGCCCGACGAGCGGAATCGAACGTGTAGTCTTTTTGGTCGCCCCGACTTGCGGTGCTCCCAGCGTGAGCACGCCAATGATAGCCGACAACCGGCACATAGACAATCTGTTTGGCCTCCAATAACTCGTGACACCGCAAGTAAAGATCCAGATCCTGCGCCCCTTGGTAACCTGGTCTTAGTGCCCCCGCCCGCTGAACCAAATCTCGAGCCACCACTGTCAAATGGTGCAAATAATTGTGAGTGGCCGCCATTGCGGGGTTCCACCCCCCCCGACGTTCTTGGTCGAAATGCCGCCCCGTATCGTCAATTTTGTCGCGGTCGGTATAGAAAAATACGGCTTCGGGGTGCTTGAGGATAGCTTCAGCTACATGGGAAAGCGCGTCAGGCGGAAGTAAGTCATCGTGATCCACCAATGCCACAAAATCGCCTTGGGATTGTGCCAAGGCTGTGTTGGTGGCCGCAGGAATGTGGCCATTTGTCTCTCTAAAAGTCAGCCGAATCCGTTGATCTTTTTTGGCATAAGAATTCAGCATCCGCCTCACATGGGCTTTGGTGGAAGCATCATCCGCGGCACATAGTTCCCAATTGGCATAGGATTGAGCCAGCACACTCTCGATCAATTCACGCAAATAGGACTCCGGTGGATTAAACACGGGCACAAGCAGGCTTATGAGTGGCCCAGCTTCATCTTCGTTGCCTTGCGCAGATCGGAACTTCTTCCCGGTGAAAACCGATCGGCATTGCACGGCTGGCTGAGCAGGCAAAGCAAGCTGAGTCTTGAAACTTGGCCATATTGCCGTCCCCAAGGATCGGAGCCAGCGGGGCCAAGAAACGGGCTGGTACGATCTGTTTACAACGCCATACACTTTCCACCAAGACATGCGCCAAGGTGAAGGCTGTCGCCGGACAAAGAGCCTCCGGGTTCCCACCAAGACAATCCGTTCCCCGGCAAGTTCTGCGTAAAATCGCAACCTGACGCAGACTGGCGGTGGCTGTCGAAAATGAACCATACCTTGAAAACCTCCGCTTTGACCAACAGGTATCTCGGGAAAAGCCGCTTCCACATCGGGCCTGGTGATGGGGAAGGCCAAGTGCACCTCTCCGACCGGCTCGGTTCTTACCGAGAGGCGCTTGATCGGGACCATTCGGCTCGTAACCCACCCTGTCAGCGTTATGTTCCGTTTATTGAAACTACCGTCGGTTGGATCATCGAGGTGCAGTTCTAAATTTTGATCTTCGGACGCGGGGGTGATTGGGCAACTAACTCGATCCGCCCAATCCTTCATCACGCCTCTGACATTTCGCCAGGTTTCTCCCGAAAGCTCATTGGCCCAGATGTCGAAAAGCGACGCCTGTTGATTCTCTGACAATGTGGGCACCGAAAGCTCGTTTGTCCGTGCCGGCCCTTCCGGCCTGTTACACTTCGCAAAAGGGTGCCATTTCCCTGCTGCATCCAACCAATGCAAATTCAGCGTGCCTTGGCCCCATGGGGCAATATCCAGCTGAAAACCACTATAAATCGCCGTGTCCTCGAGAGGATGTTCCGCCGCTACATCAGGGCGCCACAATCCGTAGCTCGCTTCCCATGACCGCCCATTTATCCATCCTCGTACTCCTTCGCACCGGTAAGGAGATCGGGCAAAAATCCAACCCGATAAAACCACCCACTCGTCGTCCGCAGCCCCATCTCGTTCCAAATGATAGATGATACGGGAAACGGTCGACATAACAGTATACTGTTGGGTTACGACAGGCCAGCTGCTCAAATCCTCACCTGAGTAATGGAAAAACGTAGGCCGGATTGTGCTTGGAGACTGGGATACGCGTGCTTGAAAAAACTTGGCTCACTTTAATCGCAAGTTTTTCAACCTGCTCGCTCTGTGAAAAACTGATTACTGGAGGCAGAGTAGTAGTTGGGCCGACTTTATGACAGCAGGCATCGATGCCGGCCAACGCTCCACTGTCCGTGTCTTCTGATTCCGACCGCTGCCCGGTGGCTTGTTCCGAGGCTTACCAGAGTTCGGGTTTGTTCAGCGATCCGACGCACCTGATTGGACCCGAGTCGCTTGTAGGGGGCTGGCCGGTTTGACTGTCCCAAGCGTTCCAGCCATCGGGGAATTCGAGAGGGAAAGGTGGCTGGTGTTGCTCGGGCGAGACCGGCACAAACCCAAAACGGCCATAGTAGTTGGGATCACCGTAAACAAACACGATGCCGCCCGCCGAGTCTGTGATTTGCTGTAGACCTTCGTGCACGAGTTTCGATCCCACTCCTGATCTTTGCGCGGCCGGTTCCACCGCCAGCGGAGCGAGGATATAACCCAGTGGGTTGCCGGTGGACGCCAAACTCACGGGACTGAAGGCCACATGCCCGATAATCCGCCCGTCCTGCTCCGCGATGAGCTTGATGACCTCCGGGACGGTTGTTTCGCGGAGCAGATCCACCGCCAAGGCGGCAATCGGCTCCCACTGGTCGGCCGCAAACGCCGCACGGTAAACGTTGCGGAGGGAGTCCTCGTCTTCCAGAGCAGCGGTTCTGATCAGCATGGGCGCAGGCTAGGGGCGCGAAAGGGTTACGTTCCAGTCGGGGCCGCTGGAGACACCGTGCGCGGCGGCAAAGTCGGCTTGGTTAAGGGCGAAGGCGACATTCAACAGGTCGTTGATGTAGATGACCGGCTGCCCCAGTTCAACCTGGCCAAACGTATTCACGAAAGGGATACTCTGAGCGTAGATGATCTCTTCGCCGTGGCGAATGGTGACCATGAACTCCTCCAGCACCTTGGGCTTGAGTGTCATGAGGAGCGACCGCGGAATGTTGGTCCAGACGTTGCCATAGTGCACGTCGAGGATGGGGATGTTGCCAAGGATGACTTCGCCATCGCGAGTCGGTTGAGCGTAGGGCAGGCGCTTGACGGACGGTTCGAGTTCGCGGCCCACTTCAGCGAAGGAGATCACGCCGGCGGCGAGGCGCGCACCGGTGTAGGCGTAGACGTCGCGCCGTGGAAGGTGTAGGATTTTTCAGAGTCTTTGAGGCGGTTGACCGCCTCATCGATTTCACGGACGGCGGCAACCCCGAGCTCATCGGCGACCAGGGTGAGGGTACCGTTGTCCGGGGTCACGAAGTAGTGGCCGGACTCGGTTTGCAGGACGACGGATTTGCGGTCCGTGCCGACGCCGGGATCAACGACGGACACGAACACCGTGCCGGCCGGCCAATAGCTGGCGACTTGGTTGAGGCGATAGGCGGCGGCCCAGATGTCGAAGGTCGGGATTTCGTGGGTGAGATCAAACATGGGCAGGCCGGGCGACACGCCGTAGGCGACCCCGCGCATGGAGGCGACGGCGCCATCTTTTTCACCGAAATCGGATTGGAAGACGAGGGCAGCCGGCTTGGGTTCAGCGGAAGCAATCAAGGCTCCGAGGAGGACAAAAACAGTGAATAATGAGCGCATGCGTGGGATCGGTTGAAATTGAAATGGCAGTGTTTGGAGAGAGCGGTGTAGTTCAATTTTGTTATGCCAGCCTTCGATCTACCTTTGTCTGAACTGGAGCACTACACCGGCACGAATCCGCGTCCGGCCGATTTTGACGCCTATTGGGATGCGGCGATTGCCGAACTCGAGGACCTGGACCCGCGGGTCGAACTGGTGCCCAACGATGCGATGAATCATCCCACCGTGGAGGGGTTTGACTTGTGGTTTACCGGTGTGGGCGGGGCGCGGGTATATGCCAAGTATGTACGGCCGCGGAAGGTGCAGGGATTGCTTCCCGCGGTGCTGCGGTTTCATGGGTATTCACACTACAGCGGCGACTGGATGGAGCTGGCGGGCTACGCGAGTGCCGGTTTTGCGATGGCGGCGCTGGACTGTCGCGGGCAGGGCGGGCGTTCGGAAGATGTCGGAGGTGTTCGCGGCACGACATTGCGAGGGGCAATTGTGCGGGGATTAGATGATCCGGATCCGACCAAGTTGCTTTATCGATCGATCTTTTTGGACACCACTTTGCTGGCCAGAATCGTGATGGGATTCGCGGAGGTGGATGCTGAACGGATGGGTTCGATGGGGGGATCCCAGGGCGGGGCGCTGGCTTTGGCATGTGCGGCCCTGGTGCCGGAGATAAAACGCACTTCGTCCGTGTTTCCGTTTCTGTGCGATTACCAACGGGTGTGGGAAATGGACTTGGCCAAGGATGCTTACGAGGAGCTGCGCTACTTCCTGCGCCGATTCGATCCGCGGCATGAGCGCGCCCATGAGATCTTCACCAAGTTGGGCTACATCGACGTGCAGCACCTGGCCCCGCGGATTCGGGCGGAGGTGCTGATGTTTACCGGTCTGATGGACCAGATCTGTCCGCCGAGTTCCCAGTTTGCCGCCTACAACAAGTTGGGCGGGCCCAAGTCGATGAAGCTCTATCCCGATTATGGGCACGAGGGTCTGCCCGATGAGGACGACCTCAGTTTTGCGTTCCTGCAGGGGCTCTAGGCCGGCGGATTCGAGGATCTTCGCGTCGACCTGATTCACATTCAGCAGACCAGGTGCGCTTTGGCGCTGATTCGGAGGCCGGACCACCGTTGCATGGGGACATGGACCCCAACCGTCTTGCTGATTATCGCGATCGGATCGAAGCCGACCTACGGGAAAACGTGCTCCCATTTTGGGTGAAACGGATGGTGAACCAGGAGCAGCAGACCTTTTATGCCAAACTTACGCACGAGGGAGAGGTGGACGACTCGCAGCCGCGGGGGAGTCTGCTTACGTCCCGGATCCTGTGGACCTACTCGGCGGCGTATCGGGTTTTTTCGGAGCCGGAGTATTTGCGCATGGCGGAGCTGGCCTATCGTGACCTTGAAGAGCGCTTCTGGGATGCGGACCAGGGGGGCTACGTTTGGTCGGTCCATCCCGATGGTTCATGGAAGCGTGATCGCAAACAGGTATATGGCCAGGCCTTCGCGATCTATGCGTTGAGCGAGTTTCATTGGGCGACCGGCAATGATGCCGCGCTCACCCGCGCCCAGGAGTTGTTTGACTTGGTCGAAAAGCGAGGGAGCGATCCCGACCACGGCGGATATCTTGAAGCTTTTGCGCGGGATTGGTCGCCGATTGAAGACATGCGGTTGAGCGAAGTGGACCAAAACGATCCCAAATCGCAGAACACGCTGCTGCATGTGATGGAGGCCTACACCAACCTTCTGCGGATATGGCCTGATGCGCGCGTGCGGGATGCCCTCCGCCGTCTTGTCGAAACGATGCTCGATCGGGTTGTCGACGCGGACACGTTTCATCTCGGCTTGTTTTTCGCCCGCGACTGGAGCCCCACGTCGGATGCGTATTCGTATGGTCACGACATCGAGGCGAGCTGGTTGCTGTGGGAGGCCGGCATGGCGGTGAATGATCCTGAGCTCAAACACCGCCTCCTGTCGGTGGTGTTAAAAATCGCCGATGTCACGCTGGCTGAAGGACTCGATGCCGACGGCGCCGTGTTCAATGAAGGCGGGCCTGACGGAATTCGGGATGATGTCAAAGAGTGGTGGCCACAGGCCGAGGCGATGGTGGGATTCCTCAACGCGGCCCAGCTATCCGGCGAAGAGCATCATCTGGATGCCGCGCTCAAGTTGTGGGACTTTATCGAAACCAAAATCATCGATCCGGTGGGTGGTGAGTGGTTTCGCGGGGTGACCCGGCAGGGTGAGGTGATCACGACGTTCGAGAAAGCGGGTTTTTGGAAGTGTCCCTACCACAATTCGCGCGCTGCCCTTGAAGCCATCAGCAGACTCAACGCACTGGGGGCGACGCCAACCGCAGCTTCAGTTTAGTGCGACTTGTTCAGCTTCTTCGGGTGGGGGCGGGGGCTCGGGGATGAGCTCGGGATGTTTCTCGGCCCAGACCCGGAGGATGTCACGCGCCACGGGCGCCGCAAACGTGCCTCCCCCGGTCTCTTCTCCGGGAGTATCCCCCTCGATCATGACCGCGATGGCAACCTGGGGCTGTTCGATGGGGGCGAACGCAATGAACCACGCAAAGTTAACGGTGCCTTCCGGCGTGCGTTTTTGAGCGGTGCCGGTTTTACCGGCCACGCGCAGGCCGGGAATGCGCATGGAAGGAATCGTGGTGAACGATGTGCGTGCGGTTCCGGAAATGGTGACCTCCTCCATGCCTTCCATGACCGCGGCGTAGTCTCCGGGCGACAGCTCGAGGAGTGGTGTCTGTTGCACCGGGCGGTTGGGATCGTGGATCAGATAAGGGATGGTGGTGGTTTGGCCGCGGGCGAGCGATGCGGTGAATGTCGCCATCTGCAGCGGGGTGACCAGCATGTAGCCTTGGCCGATGGAAAAGTTGGCGGTGTCCCCCGGCACCCAACCGGAGCCAAAGCGTTCACGTTTCCACGCCGGGTCGGGAACCAGGGTGCGACCACTTTCGTGCGGCAGGTCAATGCCCGTGCGTTCCCCGAATCCCAGCCGCCGGGCCTCCCGGGCAATCACGTCGGCAGTGATCTCCAGGCCGTGCTCGTAGTAGAACACGTTGCAGCTCTTTGCGATGGCGGTGCGCAACGGGATTTCCCCATGGGCATGCCCGTCGTGACACGGGAACAGGCGGTTTCCAACGCGGTAGTAGCCGCCGCAACGCGTCGTGGTTTCGGGACTGATGGCCCCGGACCGCAGTCCCGCGAGGGTGACCAAAACCTTGAAGGCCGAGCCGGGCGGATAGAGGCCCTGAATCGGGCGGTTGAGCCAGGCACCACGCTCGTTGATGTCATTGGCAACCCGTTGGCTTAGCCGGGGGGAGAAATCGTTCAAGTCGTAGTCCGGAATGCTGGCCATCACCAGGACTTCGCCGGTGTTGACATCGAGGGCGACGGCCGCACCGGCCATTTCGTAGTCCCGCATTCGCGACTCCGCTGCAAGTTGCAGATCGAGGTCGAGGCTGGTGATCAGGTTGTCACCCTGCACGGGTTGGCGGCGGAGCAACGATTCCACCCGATAGCCCCCGGGGTCGACGCGGTAGATTGTGCCGCCGGCCTCACCTTGGAGGTGTTGCTCGTAGCGGCGCTCCAGGCCGTTGCGGCCCTGGGCGCCGGCCATTTTGAAGGTCATCAGGTCTCCGCCGGGGAAGTCAGCGTCGATATCAATGTCGGTATTGCTGGAAACGTAACCGAGGGCGTGGGCGGCCGTCGCGCCATGCGGATAGTAGCGCGTGCTGGTCGTGTAGACTTGGAGGGGGGAATTTACCGGAAGCTGTTCCAGTAGCCGGGCGTATTCATCTCCCGACAGATCCTCGATCAGCGCGTAAGGCAGGAGCCGCTGGGCGTTAAAGTGGCGGTTGAGTTTGCGGGCATCGAGCTCGGTTTTCCGATCCAAGGCGCGATCAACGCGGTCGAGGTAGCGCTGCACGACGCTGAAGCGAGCGATCTGCCGCATCTCCGTTGCCGTTGGCAAATCGATGTCGTCGTTCTCGCGGTAGGCTTTGCGAATTTCGATGTATTCACGGAAAAACTCGGAGCTGAGTTCGTCCAAATTCAGGATCACGGCAAAGCGCGGTCGGTTGCCGACGAGGATATGGCCGTCCCGATCGTAGATGTTGCCGCGCGGCCCGGGCACGATGATGCGACGCTGGCTTTGCACCTCCTCTTTCTCCCGGGCCAGATCCGATCGGAAGAGCTGCTGGTAGACCAACCCGAGCGCGAGGGCGATGCCGCCGAGGATGAGGGGCAGATAAAAAAACTGCAGGCGGGGATTGCTTGCCCGAATGCCTTGGCCGGTGGCGGTGGAAGTGAGCGGATTTGCCATGGCTCAGCCAATGCGGGTGCGGGCGGTCAACCACGGCACCCGAAAGATCAATTCCAGACCCCGCTCTTGCAACGCGAAGAACCAAGGGGCGATCAGCGCGAGGGTAATCTGGGATACGACGAGATCCGTCAGCAGGCGCAGACTGGAAACCATCACTCCGCCGGGGTGGCTGAGGATCAACATCGTCAGCGCCACAAAGAGCGCGAGGTTTGTGATCAACGCGACGATCACCGCGATGGTGACCTCGGTGGTTTCGATGCGGTTTCGTATCCGAAAAACAACAACATGGGCGAAAGCCAATAGAATGGCGTGGGTGCCAAACGGCACGGGCGACCAGGCGTCCATGGCCAGTCCGAGCACAAAGCTGCCGACCAACCCGGTGCGGAAGTTGAGACGCAGCGCCGGCAGGGTGATGAGCAAACTCGTCAGCCAAAGTGAAATCCCGACCGGGGCCAGCAGGTGGTTTGCCTGCCGGGAGAGCCACAGCAGGACCCAACCCGTGGCGAGGATCACAATAAGGCGGCGCTGGCTGTCGGTCAGTTTCACAATGGCTCCAGAGGCACCAAGACTGCGACCTCGGTCAGTTTGTTCAAACGCGGGTCAAGCCAGACCTCGCCGGTTTTAAAAAGCCCATCGGGACTTGGTTCCAGCAGGATCACGGTGCCGAGGCGCAATCCCCGCGGGAAGACACCGCCGAGACCGGAGGTAATCAGGGCCTTGGGCTCCGTGGCATCGGCGTAGAGGTCAAGCGGGACAAACTCCACCGTGGCTTCGGGCCGGGAAAGGGGAGGGTTGATCCCTCCCTGGTAACTTACCGGCCGATCATCGCCCTCGAAGGACGCGGCCAGCCGCACGCGCGGGCTGCTGATCATATCGACCACCGACGTGTTCAGGTGCACTTCAGAGACGCGCCCGACGACCCCTCCGGAAAAGATCACCGGGGAGCCTTCCGTGATGCCGTGGTTCAATCCTTTGCGGATGACCAACTGCTGCCACCAAGCGTTGAGGTCGCGGCTGACCACCCGGGCAGCTTCGGTGCGATAGCGGTCAAACGTCGGTAGCCGGAGGAGATTCTCCAATCTTTCGATCTCCCGTCGCAAGGTCGCGTTTTCCTCCGCAGCGTGGGCATATTGCGCCGCCACCCCGGCGAGGTCCTGGTAAGCCGAGTAGATCTCCGTCTTGGACCGGGTTCGCCAAGCCCAGTAATCCTGCAACTCACGGACGTAGGACGCTGAGACTTCGACGGGAGCCTGCAATTCGTAGAATCCCACCTGCGTCCAACGTTTTATGATCGCCGGCACCAACAGCCAGATGAGCACAACCAGCCCGAGAACGATAAATGGCCGGGAGGTGTCGAAACGTTCAGGGGGCACAAGCGGGAAAAGACCCTACACCGTTGAGCATGCAGGAGCCCGGTGACAAGCCCGGTGCTGCCGCCACCGTGTTTAACTGTGGCTCACGAGCCAGGTCAGGTCGCTGAGCACGGCTCCGGTGCCGTTCGCTACGGCGGAAAGCGGATCGTCGGCGATAGTGACGGGCAGGCCTGTCTTTTCGCTCAACAAGCGGTCGATACCGCGAATCAAGGCCCCGCCGCCGGCGAGCACAAAACCACGGTCAACCAAATCGGCGGAGAGCTCCGGCGGACAACGTTCGAGGGCGGCGCGCACGGCATCAACGATCGCCGCCATGGTGTCACTGAGGGCCTCCCGAATTTCCTGTGAAGTGATGTGGATGGTCTTGGGCAATCCGGCAACGGAGTCCCGGCCCTTCACTTCCATGGTGATTTCTTCGTCCAGCGGGTAAGCTGAACCGACGCGCAATTTGATCTCTTCCGCCGTGCGTTCGCCAATCAGCAGATTGTAGGCGCGCTTCATGTAGTTGACGATGGCGGTGTCGATTTCGTCGCCGGCGACGCGGATGGATTTGCAGAAGACCACTCCTGCTAGGGAAATGATTGCGATCTCGGTCGTGCCGCCGCCGATATCCACGATCATGTTTGCCGCCGGTTCGTCGATCGGCAGCCCCACTCCGATGGCCGCGGCCATGGGTTCCTGAATCATGTGCACATCGCGGGCGCCGGCGTGCATGGCGGAATCCTGCACGGCACGTTTTTCGACTTCGGTGATGCCGGACGGAATCGCAATGACGACGCGCGGGCTGACTCCAAAGCTGTTGCTGTTCACCTTTTTGATGAAATAGCGCAGCATCGCCTCGGTCACATCGAAGTCGGCAATCACACCGTCCTTCATCGGCCGAATGGCGGTGATGTTGCCCGGGGTGCGTCCAAGCATGCGTTTGGCATCGGCACCGACGGCGCGAACTTTACGTGAATTGGAGTCGAGGGCGACCACGGATGGCTCCCGCAAAACGATGCCTCGGTCTTTCAGGTAGACCAAGGTGTTGGCGGTGCCGAGGTCGATTCCGATGTCGTTGGAGAAGTGGGATAGAAGCTTCAGGGCCATTTCAGTCGCGTTTCCGCCGTCGGAAAACAATCTGCCGGAATCGTGCCTGTCAAAGCGGAAAACCGCTTATGGCGAATGCGTTGCGGGCGGAGTTGCCGGAAATGAAAAACGCGCCGCGAAAAAGGCGGCGCGTTGAGAAACTGGATACAGGGACGATGGACGCCTAATTGTTGCCGGGAGGCGGGACGGTCTCGGACTCCTTCTTTTGGGTCGGAGTGGTCGGATCAACTTTGTTGATCTCCTTCTCGGCTTCATCGGTGGCCTTTTGAAACTCGCTCTTGGCTTTGCCGAGACCGCGGGCGAGTTCCGGCAGTTTTTTGGCACCGAAGAGCAGCACGACCACCAGGAAGAGCAGGAGGATTTCCGGGCCACCGAGGGTCCATGCGAAGATGAGCGAATCGTTCATGATGAAAGCAGTTAAGCGGACGAAAGGCCGCGGAGCAAGGGAGCAATCGCAGAACCGGACTTACTTCGGACGGCCCATATTCTGGGCAGTGCCGGGTTTTACGGCGAGTTTCATGAGGTTTTGCGCGTTGTCCAACTGCTCGGCATCGAAGAAACCGTGCAGCTGTCGGATGCGGGTGGGGTGGCGCATCTTGCGCAGGGCCTTGGCCTCAATCTGCCGGATGCGTTCGCGGGTGACCTTAAACTGCTTGCCGACCTCCTCGAGGGTGCGGCTGTAGCCGTCGACCAAACCGAAGCGCAGGGAGAGCACGCGGCGTTCGCGTTCGGTCAGCGAATCGAGCACGTCGACGATCTTGTCGCGCAAGAGTGAATACGCCGTCATGTCGTAGGGGTTTTCGGCCGATTTGTCCTCGATGAAGTCACCAAAGCTTGTGTCGTCGCCGTCGCCCACGGGCGATTGCAGCGAAATCGGCTGCTGGGCCATCTTCATGATCTGCTGCACGCGCTCGACGGGCAGGTTCATTTCGTCGGCAACCTCCTCCGGCGTCGGCTCATGGCCGAATTCCTGCAGCAGCTGCTTCTGCACCTGCATCACCTTGTTGAGGGTCTCGATCATGTGCACCGGGATGCGGATGGTGCGGGCTTGGTCGGCGATGGAGCGGGTGATGGCCTGACGAATCCACCAGGTGGCGTAGGTCGAGAACTTGTAGCCGCGGCGATACTCAAATTTTTCCACCGCCTTCATCAGGCCCATGTTGCCTTCCTGAATGAGATCGAGGAAGGACAGGCCGCGATTGGTGTATTTTTTGGCGATGGAGATCACGAGGCGGAGGTTGGCTTCCACCATCTCGGTTTTCGCCTGATGGGCCTCGCGCACATGCACCTGGGTCTGGCGCACAATGCGCAGGAAGTCCTGGGCGCTGACCCGCAGCTCGGACTCCATCTCCTTGAACCGTGCTCTGATCGCTTTCGGGTCAATCGCAGCGTCGCGCTTGGTGCGCGGTTTCTTGGCTCGCTGGATTTTGGCGAGACCTTGTTCGATCTCGTTGATGATCGGCTCCTTGCTGAGCAGCCACTCCTCGTAGACCTTCAGTTTGAAAAAGAACTTGGGGAAGCACTTCCGCAGCTTGGTTTCCCGGGCCTTGTGCTTGGTGCCCACCTTTTTCCGGGCGGCTTCACCCCGGGCCTTGCTGAGCTCGACCCAGGACTGAGCGACAAGGTCCTCCGATCGAATCGTGGTCTCCACGAGCTTCGGCAGGGTTTTGAAATAGGCGTCGCGGCTTTCGATTTTCTTGTCGATGACAATGCGGTCGAACCGCTCTTCCCGGGTGAGCAGCTTGTTGCCGAGATCGCCGATGTAGCCGCCGACGATGGTGGCTTCGAAAAGGGCCTCCTGAGCCTTTAACTCGGCGGTTTCGATGCGCTTCGAGATCTCAACCTCCTGTTCGCGGGTCAGCAGCGGCACCTGGCCCATCTGCTTGAGATACATCCGCACCGGATCATCGAGAATATCATTTTGGGAGGTGCGGGTGGCCTCTTCCTCGGCCTCCTCCATGCGGGCTTTGTAGTCTTCGACCTGGTCAGGCTCGAGAATCTCGATCTCCAGATTCTGGAGGATGGAAATGATGTTATCGAACTCGTCCTGGTTTTCGACGGATTCGGGCAGGGCTTCGTTGATATCGTCCCAAGTCAGGTAACCCTGTTCCTTGGAGAGGCGAATGAGCAGACGAATACGCTCGTTAACCCCACTCGACATAGAATCAACGGTCGCCGAACCCTGGCCCTTGGTTTGTCGTAGGGCGGTTTCGACGGCGTCGGACTGAGCGGAAGAAGATGAGGCGGACTTGGCTTTACGCGGCATGGAGAGATACAGAAACTAGACAACTCCCACCAACTTAACGGGTTGGCGAAGCTGTCTTTGAATGTTTGAACGCTCTTTCAATAAGGAAATTGCGTCAGAATCACTGTCCGGAGTGGTTTGAGACAAAGCAAGTTCTATTTGCTTTAGCCGCGGCTGCAACGCGCGGAGGCGGAGTTTGTGGAGTCCCTCCTCGGCCACCTTGTTGGGATCATCCATTTGCGGAGTGTCGAACAAGAGTGACGCGACCAAAGCCTTTTCCTCGGCAGACTCGAGCAAGCCGCTGTCCGCCAGTTCCGCTGTCCCGGGCCAGGCATCTTGTTCGAATTCGGCCAAAACCCGGTTGAGGAGGACGCCAGCGGGGTGATTCGTGTCAATCCACTCGACCGGAAGAGCTTGTGAAAGCGCGGGCCCCAGATCCTCAAAATGCAGGCAGATCAGCAGCAGATGCTCCTCGGGAGGAACGGCTTGCGGAGCATCCGCAGCATGCGAAGCGGAGACAGCAGACGGTTCGTTGGGGCTGCCAGCGGGAGCCCAGCGGGTGGATTGACGACGAAATCGATCGAAGTCTGCGCTCATCGCACCCGGATCCAGGCCCATCAGGGAGGCCGCTTCCTTCAGGAACTCGGAGCGGGCGACCTCAGATTCGGCGCTGATCACAATCTCGAACAAGGGTTTGAGCGCGGCGGTCTTTTGCTCTGCCGACGCCGTGCGTCCCGCGGGGAGCAAGCTTTGGCCGGCAAAACCCATGGCGGAGAGCGAGCGCTGGCGCAGGGTTTCATAACCGTCGATGCCCTGGTCACGCAGCACGTCGTCGGGATCGATTTTTTGTCCGGGCTCACCGGTGATGAATTTCACGTCCAGTCCGGCCTTCAATGCCATGGGCAGGAAGCGCAGGGCGGCCTTTTGGCCGGCGCTGTCTCCGTCGAAGAAGCACTCGACCTGATGATGGTAGCGTCGCATCAGTGCGAGTTGTCCGTCGGTGATCGAGGTGCCTTGGGGGGCGACGGCGGTTTTTAAGCCCACACTCCAGCAACGCAACGCGTCGAGCTGTCCCTCCACCAAAACAAAAGAATGCTTTTCACCGGCAGCCGTGCGGGCGCGGTCCAAATTGAACAGGAGGTGACTCTTCGTGAAAATCGGGGTCTCGGGTGAATTGACGTATTTGGCTTCCTTCGCCGGGTCATTTTCCGGGGTGAGATCTGTCTGTCGGGCGGTAAACGCCACCACCCGGCCCTGATGATCGCGGATCGGGATCATCAGTCTTCCCCTGAAACGGGGTCGCAGGGAGCGCAAGGTAATGGCGGCATCATCGTAGATGAAGAAGAGGCCGCATTGGCGCAGGGCCGCCTCGGAAAACTTGCGCTGCAGCAGCAGACCTCCAAGGCCGCTGCCGTCGGCATCGGCCGCGCCGATTTTAAACTCGTCGGCCAGTTCGAGGGGAAATCTCCGATCGTCCTGCCAATACGAGCGCATCCATTCCCCGGTTTTGTTGTTTTCGCGAAAGACGTCGTGGAAATGCTGCGCCGCCACGTCGTGCAGTTCGAAAAGCTCCTGGCGAAGCGAGCGTTCCTCCCGCGTGGGACCTGCGCCGGACTCGTATTCGATGGCGACGTTGAAGCGTTGGCCGAGCGCTTCAATGGCTTCGACGAAATTGAGCCCCTCCGTCTCGCGCACGAAGGTAATCAGGTCGCCCGACTTCCCACAACCGAAGCATTTGTAGACCCCCATGTCCGGATTGACGTGAAAGGACGGGGTCTTCTCCTGATGGAACGGACACAATCCTTTAAATCGGTTGCCCGCTTTCTTCAATGTAACGCTGCGCGAGATGACATCGACAATGTTCACTCGGTCGCGCAATTCGCGGACGCAGGAGGGCTTGACGAGTGGCATGGCGGAAAAGGCGAAGCAGGGGGCGAGGGGAGTTGGACATTTGCCCCGGCCTGTGCTCTGTCAAGGTTCCCGCCGATTCCTGGGAACGATCCTGTCGCAACGCACGTCATACCCCACCATGCCACGCTTTCGCTCCGCGCTATTCGCCGTCCTTTTCATTGCCATGACGGCGATTTTACCGGCTCAGGATGACTTCGGGATTCCCGAGGGACCGCAGCTGCCGGGAACGGTCTGGTCAGCGAACTTGACCCAGTTCTCAGATTCCGCCTATCGGGCTGAGGTGGAAGGGCTCATCCGACAGTTTGAGGATGCTCTTGGCCAACGACTTATCCCGGGTGAAAAAGGCAAGGTCGGTTTGAAAATCTACTCCGACAGCGGCCCGGGCCTGGCTACGCCGATTCCCCTGGTGCAGGGGGTGATTCATGCGCTGATGGAGCGGGGTTACGAACGGGAGGACATCTTTTTGGTGGGCCTCAACACGCTCCGGCTTCGCTTTACGGGGTTTCTCCCGTCGCTGATCACCGGGCGCACTCCCTTCGAAGGCCACCCGGTCTTCATCTTGGAGTCCGGTGAATTCTACGATCCAGGCTGGTTCTATGACAGCCCGCTGCCCTCCCGGTTTGATCCCGTGTTCCTGGCCGATCGTCCGAATGAGCCGGAGGACCGGTTGGAAGCCAACCGTCGGAGTTTCCTGGCCACGCCCCTTTTTCTGGAGGCCGATTTTTGGATCAACCTGCCGGTCTACACCGACCATCCGACCCTCGGGGTGAACGGCGCGCTTGTAAACGCGACCCTCTGGAACGCCTCGAATACCGCCCGCTTCCTCACCAGCCCGGCCAATGCCCCCGCGGCCGTGGCGGAGATGAGCGCCATTCCCGAACTCCGCCAGACTTGGCTGTTCAGCATCGCGAGTCTGCAGCACTACCAGTTTATCGGCGGGCCTGCCTACAACTCCCTCTACACGGTCTCCGACCGTGAGATCCTGCTCAGTGCGGACCCCGTGGCTCTCGACACTCTGATGCTGGAGCGGATCAACCGCCATCGGCAGCGATGGGGCTTCCCTATCGTGTCCGAAGAGATTCGGACCCTGGAATTCGCCGAGGTTTTAAACGTGGGCAGCCGGTCAAATTTGGATGAAAGACTCGTCCCGGTGGACGGTTAAAGCGTCCGATTGTAAAAACGCCTTGTCAGGCGGTGGGCCGTGACCCCTGTATGGGGGCTGTTCATGACGTCTGCTGCGTATCTCCCTTTACTGGTCCAACTCGTTCTCGCCATCGGCGTGGGCGTTGTGATCCTGTTGGCGAACCACTTCGCCGGCCAACGCGTCCGCCAAAAAAGCCCCATCAAGGATACTCCCTACGAGTGCGGCGTGAAGGGAGAAGGCATCGTGCATACCCGCTTCTCGGTGAAGTTCTACATCACGGCGATGTTGTTCCTGCTCTTCGACATCGAGGTGGTGTTCCTGATTCCATGGACGTTCGTATACCGCGACTTTTTGGCCAACAACATCCCGATTTTGGCCCCCATGATGTTCTTCCTTTTTGTGCTGGTGCTGGGACTCGTCTACGAGGTCAAGAAAGGTGCCTTGGAGTGGGAGAAATAAACCGTAGCGGGCAAACCAGGATTTAACCCACCCCATGCGGCTCGAAAAACTCATCGCCCGAAGCCGCATCATTGAGTTGCGGGGCTCGACGATGAAGTCGGTGCTCGGCGAGATGCTGGACGTCTGCGCGAGCCGGTTTGCCGACCTCAAAAAGGAACCCTTGCTGCGCGGATTGCTCGCCCGTGAGACCACGATGACAACCTACCTCGGTCACGGGGTATCGCTGCCGCATGTGCGGGCCAAGCTCGGTCGGCGTTACCTGATGGCAATCGGCCGCAGTCGCTCCGGCGTCAAAATCGACGGAGGCGAAGAAGAGCGGGCCAACCTCGTGATCATGTTGCTCGCGGATGAGCGGTCCCGCGATTATCTGCAGGTATTGGCCTCGATTGCGCGGCTGGTGAAGGAACCCGAGTTGGTGCGCGGCCTGATCGAAGCCGAGGATGTTGACCAGCTTTACGAACGACTGCTGGCGGGGCTGAGCGGGATGCAGGTGCGGCGGATTCCCTCCAAGCAGAGCAAGATGAACCGCTTGATGGTGCGGGAGGCGGAACACGTCGCCAAGGGCGCGGACTGCGATGCCATCATGGTGATGGGGGACACGTTTTCGGGAGGCATCGACGTGACGCGATGGAGCCCGAAGATGAAATCGATCCTGGTCACCAACAACGCGCCCGATGGCTCCGACGTGTTTACGACGTTTGCCGAGGTCATTCAGGTGCGGTCCTTTTCCCCGCAGCGTCTGGCCCAGGTGCGCAGTGCCGTGCTGGTGGCACTGACCCGCGGCATCATTTCCTTCACCGACCGGCTCTGTTGCATCGGCGGGGTGCTCGGCAGCAACCAGTTCGACACCGTTTGCGTCGTCGATGTGGAGCGGGAGTTCCAGACTCTGCTCACCGGCCAATCCGACCTGTTGCCCGATGACGTGAAACCGGAGGTATTCGAACGCGTCATTGCGGTGGCGACGGAGTTGGGCGTGGAGGGACGTGAGGGCAAGCCGGTGGGATGCCTGTTTGTGATCGGAGCCACCTCGCAGGTGGAGAAATACACCAAGCCCTTGGTGTTGAATCCATTTTATGGATACAAGGACGAGGACCGCAACATCCTCAATCCGTTCATGGATGAAACGGTGAAGGAGTTCTCCACCATCGACGGGGCTTTTGTCATCAAGGGTGACGGCGTGGTGCTTTCGGCGGGGACGCTCATTCAGGCGACCGACGCGGATCATCTGCTGCCGAGCGGACTGGGCAGCCGGCACGCCGCCGCTGCCGCCATCACCTTGGAAACACCGTGCATCGCGGTGGTGGTTTCGGCGAGCACGGGTCAGGTCACGCTCTTCCGTAAGGGTGTCATGCTGCCGCTCACGGAAAAGAAAGTGATTCCGGATCCCAACTGACAGGCGGTTGCTGGCGGTAACGTCACTGCGCCAGCAGCAAACGGTCTTCTCCGATCCGGTTGGCGAGGTAGATATCCGGTTTGCCGTCGCCGTTTACATCACCCACCGCCGTGTCCCAGCCATTACCGCGGAAGGTGTCGGGAAACATGGCGTCGGTGTGGTCGGAGAAGCCGCCCTTGCCGTCGTTGAGATAGGCGCGCACCCGCCCGTCGCCCGGTTCGCGAAAGCTCTCCACCACCACGGCCAGGATGTCCAGATCCCCGTCATGGTCGAGGTCGATCAAATCGATGTGGGGGCTCTGCAGTTCGAGCTCGGGGAACTTCGCGCTCAGCGTAAACCTGGCATCGCCTTCGTTGAGAAAAAGCCGGTTGGCATATCCAATGTTGGAGCCGGCTTCCGCCTGACGGCGGTAGTATCCCAGGGAAACATTGCCGATGGCGATATCGAGATCGCCGTCGCCATCGACATCACCGAGGGCTGCCTGCCGGGATTCCCGGGCAATCACATCGCCGAATGCGGACGCGATGACCTCAAATCTTCCTTGGCCATCGTTCAGCAGTATCCGGTTGGCCCCTTCATTGGCTTCGACAAGATCAAGGTCGCCATCGCCATCGAGGTCACCCAACTGCACATCTTGGGAGACCAGGGTCTTAGCGGGCACGGCATCTGATTTGATGGTGAATTTGCCGCCGGCGTTCACCCAAGCGAAGTTGGACCCGGCGTTGCCGGTGATAATATCTTCATCGCCGTCCCCGTCGATGTCCCCATGGGCGACACCATTGGTAACTTCCGCAGGGGGGAGCGGAAGGTTGGCAAAGTGGCCGGTGCCGTCGTTTTGATAATAGAGGTCAACGCGGTCGTCTTCGGCGACAACCACAGCGTCCAGGTCACCATCTGCGTCGAAATCCGCCACGGCAATGTCCTCGGAATCGTGCACCGGCTCGGGGAGGTGATCACTGCCGTCGACAAACGTCCCGTCGCCTTGATTGATCAGCAGCAAGTTCTTCGAGAACTCCATGGCGACTAGAATATCGAGGTCACCATCGTCGTCGAAATCGGCCATTTCAACGTCCATGGAACGGCGCTCCGTGGCGTTCAGGGGCAAAGCCTGTGCGCTGACATCGACGTAGAGGGGGAAAGAAGCGAGAGTAGGAGCGACTCCAAGGGTCACCCCGCAAACGAGACGGGCGAGTATGGACATGTTGGTCGAGGGGACAGAAGTTCAGGTAAACGAGCCTCGGAAAGGGGGGCTCGAATTTCGGGAAGGTCAAATGCCCCCATCACCTTGGTGGGGTGAACCGGAATCGTCCCGACGTCAGAGCGCAAAACCCCCTGGAAGGTCATCCAACCGACGCTGAAGTTCCGTTCTCATGAAAGCCAACTTCTCCGCGTGGTCCGGATCGTCCGCGAGGTTGTGATGTTCGGCAGGATCGGCGGCTAGGTTGTAAAGTTGGTCGGCGTCGTAGTAGGCGGGGTAGGCTCCGGTGGAACGGGCTTCCGTGAGGGTGCCTCCGGGCACCGCACTGAAATGGCTGAAGGGTTCGGTGGGATCCTCGGTCACAATATCCATGTGCCGGAATCGGCGATCCGCATTGTAGGCCTCCAGGGTGGAACGGCGCTCCTCCAGCGACATGTTTGCCGCATGCTCCGGATAACGTATCGCCAGGTATTTCCAATCGCCGATGCGGAGGCCACGGGCGTAGCCGAGTTCGAAGTAGAGCGCCCGGCCGGGGTCTTGGGATTGTCCGTTCAAGTAGGGCAAAAAGCTCTCGCCATCGAAGCTGGTGGCGTGGTCGGCAACCCCGGCCATGTCGAGGATGGTGGGAGCGAAATCCACAATGTGGATGAGGGAAGAGTTGCGAGCGCCGGTGGGAAAGCCTCCGGCCCGCCAGACGATGCTGGGATTGTGGACCCCGCCTTGATACACGGTGCCCTTGGCCATCTGGCCATGGTCGCTAAAAAAGAATATGATGGTATTGTCGAGATGGCCTGAGGCCTCGAGCTGGTTGAGCAGAGCGCCCACGGCGTCATCGAGCCAGAGCAGGTTGGCGGTGTGATCGTCGACCGGCAGGCCGGCGGCGGCAAGGCGGGTGGGAATGGTTTCCCGGGCGGGCTGCACATCGGGCGCTTTGTCGAGCACGCCTACCGCAGACATCAGGGGATCAGCATCCCAGGAACGGGGTTTGTCGGTGGGGCCGTGCGGCACGGTGGTGGCGAAATAGAGAAAAAAGGGTCGGTTGTGATCCTGGGCGATAAAGTTAACACCACCTTCCGTGATCCACTCCATGTTCTGCACCGCCACATCGCGCAGACCGAGAAAGTTGGGGTTGTTGTGATATACGCGATCGGCATGGCCGAAACCGGCCTGCTGCATGGCCCGGCGAACCTTTTCATGGTTGGCGACCAGGTGCGCCCGGTTTTCAGGGTTGCGCACGTCGGCGTCAAAATCCGGAAACTGGTGCAGCCCGTTGACCTCAACCACATGGTTTTTTCCCACCATGCCGGTGGTGTAGCCGGCCTGCTGCAACAGCTTGGGCAGGGTGATGTCGTCGGGTAGAATGTGGGTATTAAAATCGATGACGGATTGCCCCTCCCGGGTGGTGCGGCGGAGGAACTCCGGGTTGCGGGCCCGGCTGGCGTAATTTCCGGTCAACACATTGTAGCGGCTAGGCGTGCATACGGGTGACGCTACGTGCTGTTCGGTAAGCAGGGTGCCTTCGCGAGCCAACCGGTCGATATTGGGAGTCAAATTGCGGCCCTCGCCCTCCGGCAGGCAGTTGAAATGCCGGGGCAGCATGTCATCCGCGATGAAGAAAATGATGTTCGGGCGATCGGATGCCGGAGAGGAGACAGCCAAAGCAGCCAGGCAGAGTAGGAGGTGGGCTTTCATGCAATCGCCTAGCTGGCATCGAAGTGCTTGGGGGACACAAGCTGACAGGCAGTGCATGTTCAGTCCCGATTGATCTGGAGCCAAAATTGCGCTTGCCGCGGCCGACTTATCCCCGTTGTGCTCTCCCTTCACCCAATTTTCAGCCATGCAAGAACAAGTTATCATCGAGTGCACGGAGGCCCGCAAGGAGGGCAAGTATGCGTCCAAATACCTGACGACCCGCAACAAGAAGACGGTCACGGAGCGCATCGAAAAGAAGAAATACAATCCTGCGCTGCGCCGTCACACCGTGCATCGCGAGATCAAGTAATTTCCTCTGACCCAGCGCTTAAGCGCATTTTTCGCCGAAGCTTGACCGCTTCGGCTTTTTTGTGCCCCGAGCTTCAGGCCTTGCCGCTGCGGCGGGCGCCCCGCCAGTCCTCACGGTGCTTGCGAATCCAGTCCAGGAGGGCGCGTTCAAAGCCGATATCGTAGCCAAGACGCTCCGACTCCAACCATTTGTGGCGAAGAATTTCTTCCCGCTCCGCCAGAAACTCCTGGTAGAGGGAAGAATTTTTAACGAATTCCCGGGCCTGGGAACTACTTGTTGCCGCCGCTGATTTGCTCATGGATACCACGATTCGGGTTAGGTCATGGTCCACCCTGCCCAACGCCTACCCGGTGTCAATGGCGGCGCTTTCGGGGACCGAGGTTACGGTAATTTGCAATCAGGGCGCGGGAGCCTACTCCTTCGGGCCTGTTTTTTGGGCGAGACGATGGAGGAGGGCATCGCCGATGGAGGCAAACACCCCGCTGGCCTCGCTTTGCGGCTCGGACACCACAATGGGTTGCCCGGCGTCGCCACCCGCGCGGATGGCGGGAATCAGCGGCACCTGGCCAAGCAGGGAGGTGCCCAGGACTTCCGCGGTTTGCTGGCCGCCGCCCTCGCCGAAGAGGTGGTGCTTGTTGCCGGCCGGATCGGTGAAGTGGCTCATGTTTTCGGCAACCCCCAACAGGGGCACATTGACCTTTTGGAACATCAATCCGCCTTTGCGGGCAATGTTGGTGGCGGCGGCTTGCGGGGTGGTCACCAGAACCGCTCCATCCAGGGGGATCGTTTGCACCAGGGAGAGCTGGGCGTCGCCAGTTCCCGGCGGCAGGTCGATCAACAGAATGTCGAGTTCACCCCACTTCACGTTTTGGACGAATTGCTGCACGGTCTTCATGATCATGGGACCGCGCCATACCACCGGGGTATTGTCATCGATCAGGAAACCCATGCTCATCACCTTCACGCCATTGGATTCCATCGGGACTAGCAGCTCGTTCTCAATTGGCGGACGGCCCTCCAAACCGATCATCAACGGCACACTGGGTCCGTAGATGTCGCAGTCCATCAGACCGACCCGGCCCGGGCGTCCGGCCTCGGACAACGAACGGGCGAGCGCGCAGGCCAGGTTGACGGCAAACGTGCTTTTGCCCACACCGCCTTTGCCTGACGCAATGGCGACGGCATGCTTGATCTTGGCGTGTTCGGTATTGGCGGCGTTGCCGGCGAGATTGCCGCCGGCTGCGGCCGGGGCGGGTGCCTTGGGAGCCGAGACCGCGATGTCGATGATGGTGTCGTTGATCTCGGGCACGGCTTGCAGACACGCCTCGACGTCCTTCTTCAACTGCAGCGGGGTCTTCGGATCGTTGGTTGTAATGGCCAACGAAATCTTCGCCGTGCCGTCAACGAACGCGGCGGAACGCACAAGGCCGAACGACACGATGTCGCGGCTAAACCCAGGATATTTGACCTGCTTGAGGTGTTCTTTGATGGCTTCGGGAGTCACGATGGAAAAAATGATTAGGAACGAATATGCCTCGCAAAGGGTTTAACGTTGTCGAGAGCGCCCAGCCTGTAAATACGAATGGCGGGTTTCCGCTCTTTCCCCTCTGAAGTCATGCATCGAATCTTTTCCCGTCTCTTTTTTCCCCTCTTGGTTGTTTTTAGCGCGGTCCCGGGTGTCAGCCAGACCGACCTTGGTGATGTTACGGTGGTGACCGGCGTCAAAACCGTGCCGGTGCGCGTATCCGCGAGCCCGGAGGAGCTCGATCGGTTGGCTAATTTCGCCTTTGAGGTCCATGGCCGTTATCAACGGGTGAGCAGCGATCCGGTTTTTGACATCCGGTTTACGGCCGTGGCAGGCAATCGGGTGCAGGCTGATGTTTCCCGCGGTTCCACCCGGGTGTTGAGTCGGGCGGTGACCGGTAGCTCGCTTCGCAATGCGTTGCTTCAGGCCGCTGACCTGGTTGTTGAAGCGACCAGTGACCTGAACGGATTCTTTGCTTCACAGCTCGCCTTCATTGGCAACCGCACGGGTCAGACCGAAGTCTACACCGGGGATTTGTTTTTCGGAGGCGTGCGCCAAATCACATCGGATCGGGCCCTGGCCATGTCGCCGCGATGGTCGCCGGATGGCTCCCGGATCATCTACACCAGCTTCCATCGTTCCAACGCCGCGGACCTGTATCAAATCGACCTGCGTTCGATGCAACGCACGCCGTTTGTCAGGTTCAAGGGCACCAACCAAGCGGCACGATTCAACCGGGATGGCAGTCAGGTTGCCATGGTTCTGAGTGGTCATGGCAACCCGGAACTTTACATTGCCAATGCCCAAGGGCGGGGAGTGCGCCGCCTGACGCGCACCAGCAGCGTGGAGTCCTCCCCGGTGTTTTCGCCGGACGGCCGCCAGGTGCTGTTCACCTCGGACGTGGCGGGAGGCCCCCAGCTCTACGTGATGTCCATCACGGGCGGCCGCATGAGTCGCCTGCCCACCAACATCAGCCGCTATTGCGCGGAACCCGATTGGAGCGTGGCTGACCCCAATAAGATCGCCTTTTCCATGCGTATTGGCCGCGGCTTCCAAATCGGGCTTTACGACCGGTCCACGCGTGAGGCGGCGAAGCAGGTTTCCCGCGCGCCGCGCGACGCGGTGGAGCCGGCTTGGTTGGCCGATGGCCGCCATCTGCTCTACACCGCGCGTTCGGCCAATCAGCGCAGCATTTGGATTCTCGACACCGAGAGTGGCAAGGCCACCCAGCTCAGTCCGCGCTCCCTCGGGGCGGTTTCCCAGGCCTCGCCCGTTTTGCCCTAAAGCGCCACTGGTTGATTTGGCGCAGGGGGTGCAATCAACGGACGGTTTCGTTCGTTGATGCGGGTGATGCCTCATCTTGACCAGTCAGCCGCCGCGATCGGCGGAAAACCGGACGATTTCTTTTCGGCCGGGAATAAATCGTGTTCCCAGCCTTCCCAAGGATTGCTTGGACGCCCCTGCCTCAGATTCCCCGCTGGACGATGCCGAACTCCTCGATTGCGGGTTTCGCTACGCCATGGCCTTGGTGCACCACCGTCAGGACGCCGAAGATCTGGCCCAGGAGGCTTGGCTCAACCTCAACCGCCGCTATGGCAAAGTCGCCTCCCGATCCGTGCTGTTTACCGCCATCAAGAACCTCGTGATTGACCGCTATCGTCGCGGCAAAATCGTGTCGTTCGAATCGGGCGAGGCGATCGATGATACGCCCGGTCCCGAGCAGGCCGCCCCGGGCAACGCGGCGGATGTTGAATCGCTGCTGGGCACGTTGCGTGAAGGCGAGCGGGAAGCATTGTTTTTACACTATATCGAAGGCCATACCGCGGAGGAAATCGGCCGAATGACGGCCCAACCCCGCAATACCGTGCTCAGCCTGATGCGGCGCGGGCTGCAAAAATTGCGATCCTTGGTTGAGCCCGCTCCTGAATCCGATCCCAATCCTTCGCCGTCGTCCGGTTAGACTTTGGTCCCGTGGAATCCCCTGAAGAAAAGCTCGTTGAATTCTATCGTCGCCAATCGCTGGCGCCGGAAAAGTCGGCTGCGATTCTGGCCGAGGGACGACGACTGGCCGCCCGGCATCGTCGGCAGAAGATGATGTGGCGGACCCTCGGTATCGCCGCCGGTGTTTCCGTCGTATGCGGACTGGCCTGGGTCGGCCTGCGGGGGCCGGCCACAACTCCGCCGGTGGCGATCGCTGCAGCGGAAGGTGTTTCGCTGGCCAATGTGCAGGAGGAGCTCGTCGCCTTTTTCTCCCGACCCGATTACGAACTGGACCAGGTCTCGCTGGATCAGGATCAACTCGTGGGTTGGTTGCGGCAGCAGGGGGCTCCTGCCTTGGTTGTGCCGGCAGTGATGGAAGGCTTGGACAACTTGGGCTGTGAGATCATTTCGATCGGTGATCAGCAGGTTTACGTGCTTTGCTTTTATCTGGATGGGGCTCCGGTTGACGCTGCCGGTGTGCCCATGCCGGGCAAGAAACCGATGATGGCTTCGGCCGAACCAGCAGCTGAGCCCGGCGGCGAATCATCGGACTCACCGGCGCCGATGATGAAGAAACCCGCCGCCCTCATGCACTTGGTGAGCGTGCCGCGGGATCGTTTTGTGGGGGCACCGCAGATCGGAGCCCCGGTGCAAGTTTCCCGGCAAGGCGAATGGAGTTTCGCCACATGGGCCCAAGGCGACGTCGTCTATATCGCCGGCTCACCGGTCGATCATGAGCGGTTCAGTGCGTTGGCCGGCCGGTTGACCGAGAGCTGATTGCTCGACCACAATCATGTCCCTCGCGTGAGAAAGGGAAGGGTAGCGGCGCTCCTTCCTCTGCAAAAAAGATGCCGCCCAAAACCGGGCGGCATCGTGCACTTATGAAACCAGGAACGGCCTAGTTGGAAACTTCGTAGATCTCGACCAACACCACGCCTTCTACACCGCTGTCGTTGTCGACTTGGGCGGTGTAGGCCCCGGCGGGAAGCGTCATGAGGATGGCGGCATCCGCACTGCCGTCAGCGAAGGCAAAAGCCCCCACGGCGCTGGTTGCCTCCGCGACGTCAGCCGCCACCCAGTCGTCGTTGGTGCCCATCACATTGCCGTCCACATCAAAAATGGTGAGACCCGGGTCAGCGAGGGCGCCGTCGACACCAAAGTCTGCGAGGCCCGGACCCACCGCCCGGACCAGGACCTGCTTGTCGGCTCCGGAACTCACGACAAAACCAACGATTTGGGTTTCATCCCCGGTGCCGGCGGTGCCGCGGGAGGATAGGTTGAGCAGACGGGAGGAAGGAGCGTTGACCAACGAAATGGTAATCTCGGCGACCGGATACATGGGCTGGGTAAAGTCGGCCCCGGTGAAGGTCAGCGTGCGACCGAAACGATCGAGCGCCTGGTCCAGGATGCCGCCTTGGCCCGCGGCGAGAAAACCCGGGTGGGCGGCAATCACCCCGTTTTCGGTTGTACCCGTGTTCGGAGCGGCCTGGGCGAGGAACGCGGTATTGGCGGGGATCTCGTCGTTGACCTCGGTGCCGGCGTCGTAGATGGCCGAACCGTAGATACGGAAGCTGCGGGGGATGAAGTTTCCGGCGCCGTCGAAGATCGGGTAGGCGCTCGGATTGTCGTTGGCCCAGAACGCATCGTTGCTGGGAATCACCATCGCGAAGTAGCTGAGGAAACGATGGTCGGGGTTGGCCGGATCAAGATCGAAGATCTGCGTGTGGGTATTGCCGGGAGCGATCGGACCGGCGATGACGGCCCCCACGCCGTTGGGCTGGCTGGCGGCGAATGCGGCGGCGAGCAGCGAACCATTACCGTCTTCGGCGGCTGATTCCACGGCGGCAGAGGCGGTGCTGCCGACGTCAAAACCATCGAAGGTGCCATCGTGCACTCCCAGCCAAGGATTGACGGCCCAGATGCCGTTGTCCGGAGCGGCATTGCGCACGGTCACCGCAACCTGCACGGCGGAAGCCGCCGCAGCCAAGCCGAGCAAGGCTCCGGTGAGGGTGAGTTTAACGGAAGAGGATATCCCGCGTCGAAGGACAGGCGCGGCCGAAAGGGTCGAAGAAGAGTTGTTGTTCATCGTCCGCCACAACGAGCTTGGCGGACGCTTGATTGCGGACCGGAGCGTTTTTTTTGAAAAATGTCGTTTGGTATTCGAGCGGCACTCCGCCTATGGGACCTGAAACCGCAGACGGTAAATGCCAGCGGGCACGGCGGCGGACGTGCCGGTTGATTTCAACGTTTGGAATTCGCAGGTCCCCTGTTCGACGATGGGCTCGGTGCCGAACGGAAGCACGATCGTCCCGGACGCATTGGGGGGAATGCGGGTCGTCATGACGATGTCATCGCCGTCACGTTCCCAGGTGTTGCTGACCAAGCCGTAGCGGGTCTCAAGTTGGGCGGAGGCTTCGGTCAGAGGGTGGTCGGTGAAAACGGGATTAATGACGACATGCCGATAACCCGGTGATGCCGGATCGGGACGTATGCCCGCAAAACGCTCGTAGAGATACTGGCCAACCGCGCCATAGGCGTAGTGGTTAAAAGAATTCATGCTGGCGTCGCCAAATCCGTCGGCGTGGGTGTAGCTGTTCCAACGTTCCCAGATGGTGGTGGCGCCTTGGTCGATGGAGAACATCCAGCCCGGATACTCGCGGGAAAACACCAGGTGATTGGCGAGATCGGGCCGGCCCATGACATGGAGCGCCGTCGTCAACATCGAGGTGCCAAGGAAACCGGTATTGAGCCGGTTGCCGTCGCGGGCGAGGCGGTCGACGAAGGCGTTGGTGACCTTTGTCTGCATTTCCAAAGAATCGATCAGGTCAAATGCCACGGGCAGCACGTAGCCGGTTTGGGTTTCAACGGGCAGGGTGAGTTTTCCCTCAGCATCGAAGTAGGCCACTGTGACGGCTGCGCGCACGTCCTGATGGACCCGATCGAAATACCTCGCTTCATCATTTCTCTCCAGCACGGCCGCGGCATTGGCCATGATCCGCGCGCCGTAGCCGTAATAGCAGGTCGCCAGGAAATCACGTGTCGTTTCGCCCCAACGGGTGTCTTCGCCGACAAGCCGGTCCTCGCCATGATACATTACGGGTTGCAGCCAATCACCAAACCCCCGGTCCATCGTCTGCAGGTGGTTGTCGGCGCGGGAGTGATACCAATCGAACCGCAGCTTCATGGCGTCGTAGTTCTCGGCCAGCAGCCGCCGGTCACCGGTCGCGACATAGACTTGCCATGGGATGATGAACATGGCGTCGCCCCAGCCGGGCGAGTTGACCCAATCGGCGAAGCGTGGTCCGGCCGGGATCACGTGCGGCACTGAGCCATCCTCGTGCTGGTCGATGCGCATCGATTCCAGCCAACTCGCCCAAAACGCGTGGGTGTCATAGTGAAAAAGTGCGACCGGGGCAAAGACCTGGGCATCGCCCGTCCAGCCCAGCCGCTCATTGCGCTGCGGACAGTCAGTGGGAATCTCGAGGAAATTCCCGCGCAGTCCCCAGCGGATGTTTTGATTCAACTGGTTAAGCGTTTCGTGCGATGAAGTGAACGTGCCGGTTGCCGGAAAATCGGTGTGCCAAACGTGGCCCCGAACCCACGACAGCTCCGGCGGGAAGGACGGGTCGTAGCCGGAAACTTCAACGTAACGAAATCCAAAAAACGTAAATGCGGGTGCATAGCTGATACCACCGTCTTCAGCCGGCAGGTAGTAAGCCAGTGATCGTGCGCTTCGGTAGTTGTCACGGTAGAGCGAGCCGTCTGGATTCAGCATTTCCGCGACGGAGACGGTGATCTGTTGGTCGGCGAGGCCCGGCAAACTGATCTCCGGCACGCCGACCATGTTCTGACCAAGGTCAAAGATCGCGCGGCCCGGTTCGACTTCACGCACCGAGACCGATGGCAGGAACTCCGTCCGGCGCACGGTGCGAAAGCGCTTGGGCCGCAGCAGAGGCGTGTCGCCGATGGGGGAGACCGAAACCGGTTCGAAGCTGCGCCCGTCGCCCCCGATCAGGTTCCAGCCCGCCAGTTCTTGTCGGGCGTCATAGTCTTCTCCCCCGTAGATCGTGGCGTATGTGATGGGGCCGGCAAGAGAGACCGACCACTTCTCATCGGAGGCCACGGTCGTCACGGCTCCTGCCGGACTGCGGACCTCGAGCTGCAGCAACAATTGGGGCACCTGGCCCCAGGCTCCGTTCATCATCCCGCTGGCATACCAGCCGCGCGCCACCCGGGCGCCGATGACATTGGGCCCACTTTGCAGCAGGTCCGTCACATCGTAGGTCAGGGTCTCGATCTTTTTGTCATAGTTGGTCCAGCCCGGCGCGAAGTGATCGTCGCCGACGCGATGACCGTTGATGGTAAGCTCAAAGATGCCGCGAGCCGTCACGTAGACCCGGGCTTCGGCCACATCATGCTCCAGCGAGAATTCGCGGCGGAAACACGGCACGGGGTCGAGCGTGGCCTCCGCGTCGTCCAGCAGCGGCGGATGGATCCACTTCGCCTGCCAGTCCGCATTGTCCAACAGGCCCATCTCGAAGTGAGCGAAAGCGCTTGGCGGGGATTCAACCCCATCCTGGTCCCAGTAGCGGACCGACCATTCGACCCGGTTGCGGGACTTCAGTGCGGTTCCGCCCCAGGGCAGGTAGACGGATTGGTCGGATTCGACTTTTCCGCTGTCCCAAAGCACTGTGTCGGCACCGTCGGTGGCGGTGATGTGATAGGCGGTTTGTCGAGCTCCGGGGCGTTCATCGGCAAGTTTCCATGAGAAAGTAGGGAGAGCATCATGGTATCCCAAGGGATTGCGGAAACCTTCACTGACGGTGAGTTCCATGGGAGCTGGAGGCTGGGCAGAGACCGGGAAGGACAGGGCCATAAGAAGCAGAAACGGGAGGCGGGGCATGGAGTATGTGAAATGGGGCAATTCACCATAGAACCGGCCGACGCGAGGTCCATTGCCAATCCATGTATCCCGCGATCACAACGGACTTGGGGGCGGGACGGACAAGTATCTCCCGTGGAATACACTTTTGCGTTACCGGGCACCGTGGTTACACGTCTTTGTTCTGGTCCAACGACTCCCAACTTCCGCGTGATCGAATTCATCCCACCCCTCAAGAGCCGACGGGTTGTCACCGTGTCCGGCCTCGTCGTCTTCTCGCTGTTGGCGGGCTGTGTCTCCTCCCCCGAATCCCAGCAGGACCAGATCGGCATCGAGGTGCCGGCGCGCTGGGCAAACGCCGCCGCCGGAAGCGCATTTGAACCGCAGTCCTGGATGGCGGACTTTTCCGACCCGAAGCTGGAGGCCATCCTGGCGGAGGCTCTCGAGCATAATTTTTCCCTGCTGGCGGCGGCGGCCCGGCGCGACGCCGACTTGGCCGGCACCCGGTTGGGCCAAGCGGAAATCTGGCCGACCCTGGGTCTCTCCGCCTCGAAAAACGAATCCCGTCGCAACGCCGCCCAGGGTATCCAGCAAACCCCTACAGCGCGGACCTTCGGGCTCAACGGACGGTTCAATTGGGAAATCGATCTCTGGGGCAAGCTGCGCAACGGCTATCGGGGAGACCTGGCTGACGCCGAGGCGGCGCTGGCTGATTTTGAGGCCACACGCCTTTCCATCGCTGGGAGGACGGCCCAGGCTTGGTATCAGGCCCTTGAAGCCCAGGCGGTTTTGGAATTGTCGGAACGGACCCTGGAGGCGTTTTTGGCGAACCAGCGCACGGTGGAGGAAGGGTTCGAACGGGGCATTGGCGGCGCCCTCGAGGTTCGCCTGATTCGGGCCAATGTGGCGGGCGCCCGCAGCAGCTACGAAGCGGCCCTGCGGCAACGGCAGGATGCCCTGCGCGCGATGGAATTGTTGCTGGGACGTTACCCGGCCGCCGAACTGGAGTTAACCCACACCTGGCCCGACCTTGATTCGACGGTGCCGGCGGGATTGCCCGTGGACCTGTTGTTGCGCCGGCCGGACGTGGTCGCGGCTGAGCGGGACCTGGCTGCCGCCCAGCAGCGCAAATACGAGGCCCGGAAGGCCATGCTGCCGAACTTCGAAGTCACGCTCACGCGCGGCACCAACTCCACCGACATTGGCGACCTGCTGGACCTGGATTCGCGACGCGTTTGGTCGCGGGTTTGGAGTGTTTCCCAGCCCCTTTTCCAAGGCGGGCGCCTTCGCGCCGGCGCGGCCCGCACCGAGGCCCTCGAGCGTCAGGCCGTGGCCAATTATACCAACGTTGTTCTGCAGGCGTTCAGTGAAGTCGAGGACACGCTTGAGGAGCAGGGGTCGTTCGAACGTGAACTGGCAGCCGCCCGCATTTCCGCCGAGGAATCCATCGCGGCCGGAGATTTGGCCTGGGAGCGATATGAGTCCGGCCTGGCGGACATCACCACCGCGCTGGACGCCGACCGGCGGTCGATCAACGCCCAGCGCACCCTGATTCAAGTCACCAACCGGCGCATCCAGAGCCGCATAAACCTCTACCTGGCCCTCGGCGGTGGTTTCACCGTCGAGAACGCTGAAGCCCGCTGATTTTTCCGTATGAAACGAGCCCTGCAGATTCTCCTGCCCATCGTGATTCTTGGTGTCGCCGTCGGCATCACGGCCTTGATGATCATCTTTCGCAAGGAACCACCGAGGCGCGAATTCCAAGCCCCGCCGCGCTCGGTGGTCGTGCGCGAACTCCAGCGGGAAGACTATCAGATCCTGCTCTCCTCGCAGGGCACGGTGCGGGCCCGCACCACCAGCACGCTGATTCCGGAAGTTCGAGGACGGATTGTGGCCATCAGTCCCAACTTTAGGGAAGGCGGGTTTTTCGAAGAGGGTGATGTGCTCGGGCAGATCGACCGGAGTGACTATGAAACCGAGCTGATCGTAGCTGAAGCCAACTACGCCCAGGCCGAGCTTCGTCTCGCCGAGGAGCAGGCGCGGGCGGACCAGGCCAAGCGGGACTGGGAACGCCTCAATCCCGGCCAGCCCGCCACGCGTTTGACCCTGCGCGAGCCGCAATTGCGCCAGGCTGCGGCTGCGGCGGCATCCGCCGAAGCCCGCCTGCGCACGGCCCAGGTCAATCTCGACCGCACGTCAATTCGGGCTCCGTTTGCCGGGCGCGTGTTGTCGAAAAGCGTTGATGTCGGGCAATTCGTGTCCCCGGGCAACCAACTGGCGCGCATCTACGCGGTTGATTTTGCCGAGGTGCGGCTGCCCCTGACGGCCACCCAGTTTTCCTATTTGGACCTGCCGGCCATCTACCGGGGGGAGAATCCCAACTACACCGAAGGCCCTCCGGTGCGGTTGTCGTGGACGGTGGCGGGGGACACCCACCGCTGGCGCGGGCGCATTGTGCGCAGCGAAGGGGCGGTCGACGTGCGGAGTCGGCAACTGTTTGTTGTCGCCCAAGTGCGCAACCCCTACGGGCGCACCGAGTCCGGCCGACCCCCGCTGAAGGTGGGCTCGTTTGTCGAGGCGGAGATCACCGGCCGGGTGTTGGAGGATGTTTTTGTGGTGCCGCGCAATCTGATCCGCGAGAACTCCTATGTCCTGCTGGTGGACTCGAACGGGGAGGGTGACGTGCTGCGAAGGCGCGATGTGACCTTGGTCTGGGAAACGGACGAAGTCGCCGTAATTGGCGAGGGCCTGGAGGTTGGTGACATGCTGTGTCTCACGCAGGTCCCCCTGGCCTTGGAGGAATATCCCGTCCAGGCTGTCGCGGAGAGCACGGCGCTGGCTGAAGCAGAGGTGCAGGCGGCGCCGGTTGAGCGCCGGGGTCCTCCCCGGACTGCGGGTGGCGCAGGCGGGGGACCGGGAGGATTTATGGCGACAGTCCTGGCGGCGATTCCCGCGGAGAAGCCGCTCCCGGCGGAGTTGAAGACCAGGATCGATGCCGCCATGGCAGCGGCCCAAAGCGGCGATCGCTCGCAGATGCGTCCGGCGATGCAGGAACTGCGGGCCTGGGCGGCGGCCAACGATATCGACCTGCCCGGACGCAACTAGTCCCTGACCCATCAATCCCATGAATAAAATCATCGAGTGGTTCACGCGCAACGGGGTGGCGGCCAACATCCTGATGGCGGCGGTCATTGGCTCCGGGGCCTATTCGCTTTGGAGCAAGATGATCCTGCAGGAGTTTCCGGATTATCCCTCCCGGATCATAAGTGTGTCGGTCCAGTATCGCGGCTCCACCCCAACGGAAGTGGAAGAGGCGATTGTTGTGCGCTTGGAGGAAGTATTGTTCGATCTTGAGGGCCTCAAGGAGATGGAGAGCCGCGCCACGGCCAGCGGCGGCACGGTGAACCTGGAAATCGACGACGGGTATGACCTGGGCGAGGCACTGGACGATGTGACCAACCGGGTGGCGACGATCCGAACGTTTCCCACCGAGGCGGAACGACCGCAGATCAACATTGCCGACCGCCGGGAACGGGTGATCACGGTGGTGGTGGCGGCGGACTTAAGTGAACGGGAGTTGAAGCGCCTGGGCGAAGACCTGCGGGATGAGATTTCGGGCCTGCCGGAGGTCACCATCGCCTCCCTCAAGGCGGTGCGTCCCTACGAGATTTCCGTGGAAGTGCAGGAGAGCGATCTGCGCAAGTATGGGCTCACGTTTGACCAGATGGTGCGGGCGATCAGGACCCATTCGATTGACTTGTCGGCTGGCAGCATCCGCTCCGAAGGCGGCAACGTGCTGCTGCGCACTTCCCAGCAGGCTTACACGCAGGAAGAGTATGAAGCGGTCACGATTATCACAACCGAGGACGGGACCCGCCTGACGTTGGCGGATGTGGCCACCGTGACCGACGGCTTTGACGAGATTCCGGTGTATCCCCAGTTCAACGGCGAGCGGGCCGTGGCCATCGACGTGTTCCGGACCGGCAACCAAAACATCCTCGAGATTGGTGACGCGGTGAAATCGTTCATCGCGGCAAAAGCGGAAACCCTGCCGCCGGGCATCACCCTCGATTATTGGCAGGACGATTCGGAGCGAATCCAGGCCCGGCTCGATACCCTCACGGACAGCGCGATCATGGGCTTTTGCCTGGTGCTGGTGGTGCTTTCGATGTTTCTGCGGCCCTCCCTCGCCTTTTGGGTGGCGTTGGGGGTGCCCATTGCGTTTTGCGGGGCTTTTTTCCTGCTGCCCCTGTGGGGCGTGACGCTGAACCTGATCACGATGTTCGCGTTCATTCTGGTGCTCGGCATCGTGGTCGACGACGCGATCGTCACGGGGGAAAACGTCTACCAGCACATGCAGGCCGGGGAGGATTCACTCACGGCCTCGATCAAGGGTACGCAGGAGGTTGCGGTGCCGGTGGTCTTCGGGGTGCTGACCACGATGGTTGCGTTCTACCCGTTGTCGGTGATGAGCGGATTCCGGGGCAATTTCTTCAAACAGATCCCGATCGTCGTAATCCCTGTGCTGATGTTTTCATTGGTCGAGTCGAAGCTGATTCTGCCGGCCCACCTCAAGCACTCGCAAAGCCTGTCCCAGGCCGGTTCACAGAACTGGCTGATGCGTGGGCAGCGTTTTTTCGCGGAGGGATTGGAACGGTTTATCCTGCGTTTCTACCGGCCGTTTCTGGATCGGGTCCTGCGATTCCGCTACGCAAGTCTCGCGACGTTTTTGGGACTGTTTGTCATTTTCACGGGAGCCATTTTCACCGGTTGGATTCGGTGGACGCCCTTTCCGAGCATCCCCCGGGACCAGGTTGCCATCACCCTGCAGATGCCGGTCGGCACCAACATAGAGCAGACCGATGAAATCATCCGTCACATCGAGCGCCAAGCCCTGGCGATGAAGGCGGATCTACGGGAGGAATATGGCCAGGAAATCATTGCCAATATTTTTGCCACCTCCGGCGGACAGCCCTTCGGGGCGGGTTTTCGCCGCGGGCGTGCCCAGACCGGCGTAGCCGAGCAGGGGGAGGTTGTGGTGGAGTTGATGACCGATGAGGATGGAACCTTCCCGCTCAGCAGCCGGGAAGTGACCATTGATTTGCGGCGACGAGTGGGTCCGGTGCCCGAGGCCGAGCAGCTCAACTTCACGTTTGCCCGGGGCTCAACCGGCGCCCTTTCCCTGCAGTTGGTCGGCCCGCGAATCGACGAATTGGTGGAGGTCTCGAAAAAGATTCAGCGCAAGCTCGCAGAGTATCCCGGGCTCTATGACATTCAGGATTCGTTTGAGTCGGCCAACCAGGAGCTGGAGCTCGAGCTGAAACCGCAGGCCACGAACCTGGGCCTCACCGCTCAAAACCTGGCTTCGCAGGTGCGGCAGGCGTTTTTTGGAGCGGAGGCGCAGCGCATTCAACGTGGCCGCGATGACGTGCGGGTCATGGTGCGTTATCCGCTCGAATCGCGACGCTCGTTAGCGGCGCTCAATCGCATGATGATCCGCACCCAGGATGGCACCGAAGTGCCGTTTGAAGAGGTGGCGGAAGTCGTGCCGGGCAAAGCCCTGCCGGCGATTCGACGGGTGGATCGCAACCGGATTGTGCGGGTGACTGCGGAAGGTGATCCTGATCAGGTCGACTTGGGGGCGATTGAGGTGGAGATGGCCAGTTTTGTGGTGCCGGAGATCCTGCGCGATCACCCGGGGGTGCAATACAGCCTGCAGGGACGGGCCCAGGAGACCCGCGACAACAACGAGGAATTTCTTTACGGCTGCATTTTCGTGCTGATCGCGGTTTACGTCTTGCTGGCCATTCCATTCAAAAGCTACTTCCAGCCTTTCATTGTGATGTCGGCCATTCCCTTCGGCATTGTCGGAGCAGTGCTGGGCCACCGGATCATGGACGGTGTGTATGGGCTCATCGGCGCGGCCAACAATCCGGCGGCTTCGGTCACCATGTTGTCCTTGCTGGGAATTCTGGCGCTCTCGGGGGTCGTCATCAATGACTCGTTGGTGATGGTGGATTTCATCAATCGTCGGGTGCGGGAAGGCATGCCCCTGGGTGAGGCCGTGCGTCTGGCGGGGGTGAAACGATTCCGCCCGATCCTGCTCACGTCGCTGACGACCTTTGCCGGCCTGCTGCCGCTCATGTTTGAGACAAGTGTGCAGGCGATGTTCCTGATCCCCATGGCGATATCGCTGGGCTGGGGCATTGTCTTCGCGACGGCGATCACCCTGCTGCTGATCCCGACGATGACGCTGATCTTCGACGATGTCCGCAAGTTCTTCGCCTGGGTGTATGATAAAGGTGAATACGCCAAGGCGAAGCCCGATGCAGCGAAGGCGCCTCCGGACTCAACCGCACCGGCACAGTCCTGAACCCTTCCGATGGACAAAAAGCCGCTCACGGGTGGAGCGGCTTCCATCATGGAGAGATAATGCTTATTCGGTTTTTTCGAAAACGGTCCGTCTCTTTTTCAGCTTAGCGGCAGAATAGATCAGGCTTTGGCAGATTCACGTTTCCGTCGGATCATCCCCATGGCCAGCGCAATTCCGCCCAGGGCCGTCGCGCAAGCAGAAGGTTCGGGCACTGCAGTCGCGAGCCCGATGATGGTGAAGTTGCCCAGGTTGGAGTAGCCGGAGAACGCTTGGGCGGCGGTATCATCTCCGTTGAAATAGTCATAGAAAAGGTCTTCGGAAGTGGCTGTCATCCAACCCCCTGCGCCGTCCGAAATTTGAATCGAGCTTCCGCTGATGAAGGAAGCGAAGTCGGACTCATGATCGCCTGACCAGGCGATGTAACCATCGTCGATCCGAAGGAAACTTCCACTTGCTACTGTGAAAGTTGTGTGGGTGTTCTGCAATATGCCACCATCGGATACTGTGATTGTATTGCCGGCAGTGGAAACCGTTCCCAGTTGGATGCCGCTGAGGTTCACGCTTGAGGAAGAACCATTAATCAACAGCGAATTGTTGGCTGTGTCGTGCATGGCCAAATCACTTCCGAGGCTCAGACTGCCACCATCCAGAACGGAAATGGAGTTGTTTCCACCTCCAGCTTGGCCTACTCGAATATAAGACCCAATGGTTAGGGTAGATCCACTCCCTGTAACGACGACGGAGGCACTTCCATCGCTCCATCCCAGTGTCAGTTCGTGGCCGTTGGCGGAAGAGACAGTTCCTCCCGAGGAAATGGTGAGTGAATGAGAGGTGCCGCGGAAGCCAACGTTGATGGCGTTGCTTGAGCTCAGATCGGAACCCGATCCGGTTACGAGGAGGGAGTTGTCCGAGGTGCCCGACCCAACCCCAATATAGATCTCCGCTGTCGCAGCCGTAGCGCTAGCCGACACTGTCAGAGAGTTATTGGATCCGGAACTGCCAACGATAAACTCTCCTCCATTCGTTAATGAAGTGCCTACTCCCGTGACGGTGATCGAATTGTGGTCGGAACCACTGGCGCTTCCGATGCGAGTTGCGGCGTTTTCGAAATTGGCGGTCGCGCCGTTCTGAATCGTGAGTTGATTGTAGTCCGTGGTGTTTCCCACCCGGACAACAGAATCGCCGGTATCGGAAAGGGCCCAGTTGTAGCCGGAGGTATCACCGATGATGTAGGTGGCGGGACTGCCGGAGGTGCCGCCTGTGTCCATGATCCCGGGGACCGCGGAGTCGACCACCTGTCCGCGAAGTGCGAATGCGAACATACACATAAGGGCACCGTAGGTGGAGCATTTCGATTGAGAAAGGCGAGCTGTCATGGCGGGAGGGGTAACAACAACCCGTCCAGCCTACATGATCTCGTCGTTCCGGTCGCCCCCCGGAATTACGAATTTTTCCATTCACAGGCTTGTGTCCGGTGCCGGACCAGCGTGGCCAACAGTTGGGAGTTTGACTCCAGGTGCAGCTTCTCAATCACCGCGTAGCGTGATTTCCGTTCGGTATCGTTCACCCGGGGGTATCTTTCGGGGTTGGTCGCCCGCGCGACGATTTTACCCAGCAGGCGTAGTTCGCCGGTGGTCAGCTCGGATATTGTGGCCGGCGCAAAACGAAACGCCTGCTCGATGGCTCTGATCCTGCGCTCCAATACCTGCCGCTGTTGAGCAAGGCGAAGTAACTTACCCACCCCGGTGGCAATCAGCCAAAAGATTTCCAATTCCCGGTCTGAATAGTCCGATCCGGTGCGATTTAAGGTGAGGGAAATGAATCCATCGCCGACCAAGCCCAGGCTGAAGGCAATCTGGCAATCGAAGCCCACTTTTCGATAGGCCTCGCGATAAAGAGGATTTTCGCGAAATTTTCGCCGGGAGCAAAAATCGGACAACCGTCGGGGTTGTTTCCGGGCGCCGGACCACCCCACCGATCGCAGCACGGGATGGCGGGGAAGGTGTTCGACAATCGCATCCAAAACTCGACCCAATTGTGCCAAGCCTCCCGGGCTGGCGGCGGCGAACCCGACTATGTTGGCCGGATCCAGCGAGGCCTCATCCCACACGTTTATCTCGCCCGGTATCATTCGATCCACACCTTCGATGTAGGTCCGGGCGAATTGCTTTCGATCCGCCGTCCGGGCGAGTTTCCGGGTCAAGCCATTGACCGCCCGGATATCCCGCGTTGTCAGATTGGGCAATCGATCAGCGTTCATCTTCAACTGCCCACCACTGCTTGGGCGGCACTGTTCACCCGCAGCTTCCGGTAAAGATGCTGTTGGTGCTTTTCGACGGTGCGTCGACTTACCCCAAGGATCGACGCGATTTCAGCTGGCGTCTTGCCGGACTTCAACCAAGCCAAAACCACGCTTTCTCGCTTGGTGAGAGGGGCCGAATCCTTTGGGGAAATGGTTGAACCCAAGGGCCGCCAGATTAACAAATCATCAGCCCTGACGACAAAATCGAGGCCTCTGCCGTTCGAAGCCAGCATCTGGGTGAGTGCACTGACTGTTTCAGGTCGGTTGGCATCCTGACCCGATTGAGCCAGATCTCGCCTGGCATTTTCGTTTTCAGTCGTTGAGTCGGTGGAGTCTTGCCAAACGATCGCCCATCCCAGTTCGTCGATCAGGGAAACCCATGCTTGGAACCGGTGCTGGAGCCGGGCGTTTCGTCTCCTGTTCCCTTCGATTACCAGTTTTGCCGGGGAGTGTGGCTCTGGCCGGCGATTGGCTTCTGTCTTTGGGTCCCGTGGCATGGGCACCGAATGCGAATTGAGGGGGGTGGGGTAATGGAGTTCAGCCTGTTTATGAGCTGATTGGAGAACTCTATATTAAAACCGCAGCCTCGATCATCTTCGATACCGTAGATTGTCAGTTGTTCATAAATTCGAATTTCTTATTTTCCGCCAACCGCAAATAAGAAAGCCGCTCCGGTGCGGAGCGGCTGAAAAGTTGGGCGGTTTCATGTCAACCGCCGGTTTGGTGACAAACTATCTTAGGACTTGGCCGCGGCGTAGTTGGCTGCGGCGGCGTCCCAATCAACCACATTCCAGAAGGCAGCGATGTAGTCGGGACGGCGGTTCTGGTAGTTGAGGTAGTAGGCGTGTTCCCACACGTCCAGGCCGATGACCGGGGTGCCGGCGATACCGGCCACCGCGGCACCCATGAGCGGGGTGTCCTGATTGGCGGTGGATCCGATGGCGAGTTTGCCGTCGGCATCAACATAAAGCCAGGCCCAGCCGGAACCGAATCGACCCACGCCGGCGGCGGCGAATTTTTCCTTCATCGCGTCGAAGGAGCCGAACGTTTCGTCAATGGCGGCGGCGAGGTCGCCCGTCGGAGCGCCTCCCTTGCCGGGGCCGAGGATGGTCCAGAAGAACGCATGGTTGGCGTGGCCACCGCCATTGTTGCGCACGGCCCCGCGAATGCCGTCGGGCACCGAAGCGAGATCGGCGATCAGGTCATTGATGCCCTTGGCGGCGAGGTCGTCGTGACCTTCGAGGGCGCCATTGAGTTTGGCGATGTAAGTTGCGTGGTGCTTGCCGTGATGGATCTCCATCGTGCGGGCGTCGAAATGTGGTTCGAGCGCATCGGCAGCGTAGGGAAGAGCAGGGAGTTCGTATGCCATAACTTTGGTTGTTTTGGAGGGTTAGTGGAAAGAGGAGGGGGACTATGCTCTGATGGCCGTCCTCCGTCAACGGCACCGACCAATTAGTCAACTCATCCGGGCAGGGAGGGAAGCACGTGTCAGCAAGCGGTGATCCATTCCGTCGTTATTTTGTCACAGAGAAAAAGAGGTGACACGGAGAGCACAGAGACCTGCTCGGCGCTGGGGTTCATAATGGTTTTCTCTTCGCTCCGTGATCTCTGTGACCAAGGCTATTCTGTCTCTGGACCACTGCGCTTCAGCTGGAAATAGGCCTGAATCAAATCGCGGCACTCGTCTTCCAACACGCCCCCGGCTGTGATTTCGCAGCGGTGATTCACCCGAGGAAGTTCACTCAAATTGGTCGCACCCCCGAGGCAGCCCATCTTGGGGTCGGGCAAGGCAAACACCACGCGCTGCACCCGTGACATGATACAGGCGCCGGAACACATCGGACAAGGCTCCTTGGTAACGTAGAGGGTGCAGTTCTCGAGGCGCCAGTCCCCCACGGCCGCGGCCGCCTGGGTCATCGCCAGGATTTCGGCGTGGGCAGTGGGATCATCGCTGTGTTCGACTTGATTGTGGGCCGCGGCGATGACTTCGCCATCGCGCTCGATCACGCAACCGATGGGCACCTCATCGGCCCGCCAAGCCTCGATGGCCTGGTTGTAAGCAAGGCTCATGTAGAACACATCATCCCGCACCAGTTGGGAAGGGAAACGCTTCTCAAACGGGCAGGGTGGAGGTTGCGGGGCGGACGGCGAAACCATGGCAATGAGTAATAGCCTTGACTAAGGAGGCCCCCTCTTGGCTTACAAGTGGCTTTTGCGCACCTATATCTGCATGATGTTCTACCTGACCTTTGGCCACGTGGCCGCACCTTATGCCTGACGGAGACTCGATTGAAGTGGAGGGCAAAATCGTGGCCGTTCTCCCCGGCACGATGTTCAGAGTGGAATTGGCCAACGGCCATCAAGTGCTGGCGCACATCTCGGGTAAACTGCGCAAGCACTTCATCAAGATTGCCGCGGGCGACATGGTGAAGATGGAGATGAGTCCCTATGATCTGGAAAAGGCGCGCATCACTTATCGCATGCGCACGCCGCCTCCGGGCGGATTCAAACGGCGCCCGGGCGGCGGCCGTCGCCGCTGATTCGCGGTCTTGGCCGATTGACGCCCGGCCTTGCGTGAAGCGGGGGATCAACGCAATTCTCGCGCATGTCGCGTTCATCCCCTCCCGTCCCTGAGCTGCCGGTTGCTTTGGAGGAAACGGTGAAGGATTTCGTGACTTCACTGGAACTGGAGCGGGGTCGTTCGCCGAAGACGGTCGAAGCATACGGGAGTGATTTGAATCAAGCCGCGGTATTCATGTCCCAGCGAGGCCGCAAGTCATGGCGGCAAGTCAAACGAGACGATGCAGCGGCATGGGCTCAGAGTTTGAGTGACCACGGCCTGGCGTCGTCGAGTGCGGCTCGGAAGCTGTCGGCCCTGCGGATGCTGGCACGGCACCTGGTGCATGAGGGGGAGCGTCCCGACGATTTTACGGAGCTGGTGACCGGGCCAAAGCTGCGCCGTAAACTGCCCGAAACGCTGACCGAAGAGGAGGTGTCTCGAATCCTGGCCGCACCCACGGCAGGCGATGCATTTGGACTGCGTGACCGGGCAATCTTGGAGCTCTTTTATTCGAGTGGACTGCGCGTTTCCGAATTGTGCGACCTGACCCTGCAACGGGTTGATCTCGAGCGGGACTTCGTCCGTGTCATCGGCAAGGGTTCCAAGGAACGGGTCGTGCCGTTGGGGGAACAGGCCTCGGCCGCCCTGCAAAGCTACCTGGACTCAGGGCGACCCCACTTTGTGAAACCCAAGACGGGCAGTGCGTTTTTTCTGAGCAAGCGGGGGTCGGCGATCTCCCGCAAAATGGTCTGGGTGCTCGTGAAGGACTATACACGGAGGGCGGGCGTGACCAAGCCGGTGAAACCCCACCTGCTGCGCCATTCGTTTGCCACCCATCTGCTCAGCGGTGGCGCCGATCTGCGGGCCATTCAGGAGATGCTCGGCCACGCGGACATCGGGACCACGCAAATCTACACGGCGGTCGAGCAAAAGCGCCTGCTCGACCATCACGCGAAGTTCCATCCTCGAAAACTGCGTGATTCCGCGAATTAGTCGGTTCAGTCATTGCCGCAGGCGGTCAATGGGTTAGGTTGGACAAATGAGCGCGGTGAAACGCACCGCGATTTGATGATGCGCCAAATCCTGATCGATCTCGATGGGGTGATTTACCAGGGCGACGAGCCGGTGCCCGGGGCTCGCGAGGCCGTGATATGGCTGGAGCAGCGAGGTATTCCGCACCTGTTTTTAACCAACACCACGTCACGTCCGATTGCCGCCTTGATGGAGAAACTGGCCCGCCTGGGCATACCGTCGGCCCCGGACAGTTTCCTGACCCCGGCGGTGGCGGTCCGGGAGTGGTTGCGGACCGAGGGTGGAGCGGGGCTCCCTGCGCTTTTTGTGCCGGGCGCCACCAAGGAGGACCTGCCGGCGTCCGCGCCGGAACGCGCGGTTGATTTGTCGGCGGTGGTGCTGGGCGACTTGGGGGAAGCATGGGACTTTGCCACCATGAACCGGGTGCTGAACGCCTTGATGTCGGATGCCCGTCCGCCTTTGCTCGCCATGGGCATGACCCGGTATTGGCGCGCACCGGACGGTTTGCGACTGGATGTCGGTTCGTTTGCCAAGGCGTTCGAATACGCCACGGGCTGTCGGGTGGTGGTATTGGGCAAGCCCTCGGTCGAGTTCTTTGCCACCGCTGTCGCACGCCTGGGCGGAGCCGCGGCCGAAACGGTGATGATTGGCGATGACATCAAGGGCGACGTGAAGGGTGCGCAGGCTGCCGGTTTGCGCGGCCTGCTCGTGCGGACCGGCAAGTTCCGACCGGCGGACCTGCAGGGCGACATCGTTCCCGACACTATCCTCGATTCCATTGCCGACCTGCCGGCCTGGTGGGAAGAGCGGTCGGGTTTAACGTGATACCGAGTTCCACCCGCGGGAGCCAAGCAAGGGCGAGGAAGACTAAGAGGCAGAAGTTTTCTTGTCACAGAGGACACGGAGGTCACACCGAGAACGCAGAGCCATCAGCCTGCACAGCCCCTCAGTGTCCTCCGTGTCTTTGCTGTGTCCTCCGTGACTAAATAGCAGCGGAGTGGATAAATCAGTCCAGGGGGTAGGGATACTTTTGAGTGATCTCGTCGCTGTCAGCTTGATATCGCGCCGCGTTGGCACAGGGCATGTCGGCAGGATTGCAATTACCGGGCACAAGCGCCTAGCTCCCTCTGCGTCAACTGACCCCTTGCCGCCACTTTCTCCATGGCCGACGACGATTCCCTCGATCATGATCCGACCCGCCGCGAGATCGCGGATACCCCTTCGTCCGGAGCCGATGATCTGGACTTTGGCGCTGCGCTCAGAGGCCTGACGGCCGGCCAGCGCGTCTTCGACCGCTACACCCTCACCAAGACTCTCGGCCGGGGAGGCATGGGTTGGGTGTGGCTGGCCCACGACGAAAAGCTCGAGCGGGACGTGGCGCTCAAGTTTTTGCCTGGGTTGGTCGCGCTGGACCAGCGGGCGGTCGATGATCTCAAGCGGGAGACGGGGCGCGTGCTCAACCTGACGCACCCGCACATCGTGCGCATCCATGACTTTGTGGACGATGCCCAGTCTGCGGCCATCGCCATGGAATGGGTTGATGGCCCTTCGCTTTCCAAACTGGTTCTCGACTACGAGGATCGGGTGTTTCCGCTGGAACAGCTCACGCCGTGGGTGGCGCAGCTGTGTTCGGCCTTGGAGTATGCTCACACCAAAGCCAAGGTCATGCACCGCGATCTCAGACCTGCCAACCTCATGATTGATGTCGGCGGCGATTTGAAGATCACCGACTTTGGCATTTCGGCGATCCTCAGCGACTCAACCAAACGGGTGAGCAAGCAGACGGGGGCCAGCGGCATGCCGTTTTACATGAGCCCGCAGCAAATGATGGGCGAAAAACCGGCGGTGACCGATGACATTTATGCCTTGGGCGCGACGCTCTATGAGCTGCTCACCGGCAAGCCACCGTTCTACAGCGGGCAGGTGCAGTTGCAGGTGATGCAGAAAACCGCGCCCGGCATCGCCGAGCGCCGGGCGGAGCTGAATGTTCGTAATACGAACATTGTGCCTAAGGGGTGGGAGGAGACGATTGCGGTGTGTCTGGCGAAGGAGCCGGGGGATCGGCCGCAGATGGCGCGGGAGGTCGCGGAGCGATTGTTGGGCGCCGCAGTCCCAAGTCCGAAGACGAAGGTCGAAGGTCCGGGGACGACCCAGATTGAGAAGCCCGCTGTTGCTGAGGTTATGGCGGACATGGAGGGAGGTTCAGTCGCAGGTAACACAGAGCTCGCAGGAAATTCCCAGGACACGAAGCAGGAAAAGGCAGGGTCGCACCGCCGGGCCGACCGGGTAGGAGCGTCGCTTGATAACGCCCGCGAAGCTCGGGGTGCCAGCGAGACGCGACGGGCGTCGACAAGCAACGCCCCTTTTCCGAAATCCAAAATCCCTTTGATGCTGGGTATCACGGTGGCGGGAGCCGTGCTGGCAACCGCTGGCTGGTGGTTTGGCTTCGAGCAGCCCCGCCGCGCGGCGCTGGAAGCCGAGCGGGTTGCGGCAGCACGTGCTGCGGCCGAGGCGGAGGCTGCCCGATTGGCTAGGGAACTGGCCGAGGCCGAGGCAGAAGCAGCGCGCATCGCCAACGCCCGCGGCGGCATCATTATCACGACAGAACCAGCGGGCGCGGATGTCTTGGTGGGCGGCTTCGCGCGGGAAAAAACGCCGGTGACACTGATGGACGTGCGGTTGGGCACGTATCCGGTGGTGGTGACTCTCGATGGATACGAGGAGCAACGGCTGGAGACGGAGGTGATGGAGAACGAGTTTGCCACTCTCAATCTGGAGCTGGTGCGCAGCACCGGGGCGCTGTCGATCGCCTCCAATCCTCCGGGTTTGGAGGTCACCGTGGAGCCGGCCCCGGGCGTCGGTGGGCGCACGCAGACCGTGCAGACCCCGGCGAGGTTGGATGAGTTACCAACGGGCGGCTACACGCTGACCTACCGGCGGGAGAACTGGCCGGACCAGACGAAAGAGGTCAGGGTCGTGCGCAACGATACCGCATTCGGACTGGCCGAATTCATTGGGGGCAGACTGTCCATCACTTCGACGCCAAGCGGTGCAGAAGTGTGGGCGGAAGGGCGGCGCCTGGGCATTACGCCGTTGGATTTTAATGATCTCATGCCCGGTCGATTCGAACTGGAGTTTCGTTTGGCCGACCACCAAACCACCACTCGGCAAGGGCAGGTGCGGACGCGCGAAACGACTTCGATCGCGGCGACATTGGAGGAGATTCTTGCCCCTCGACCGAGCGAGCCATTTGAAAATACATTGGGCATGAAATTTGTGCCGGTGCTGGGAAGCGACGTGCTGTTTTCGATCTGGGAGACCCGGGTGCGGGATTTTGCAGCGTTTGTGAAGGAGACGGATTATGATTGGGCGGAAGATCCTGGGTTCCCCCAAGGACCGACTCATCCCGTAGTGAAGATTAACGAGGCGGACGCGAAGGCGTTTTGCGCTTGGCTGACGAAGCGAGAACAAGCGGCTGGTCGACTGGCATCATATCAGGAATACCGCCTGCCCACGGATGCGGAATGGGATGCGGCGGTGGGCAAAACAAGGTTTCCGTGGGGCGACGCATGGCCACCTCCGCGGGGAGCGGGCAACTACGGCCGGGATGCGGCCTATCAACCAGGATCCATCACTTCCAGCTACGGTGACGGCCATCACGCGACCGCCCCGGTGGGGTCTTTCAACGCAAACCAACACAGCATTTATGACTTGGGTGGTAACGTCTGGGAAAGGGTCGAAGGCAGAACCAACGGCATACGGGGGGCTTCGTTCAACGACGACGATGACTTCATGCTCGCATCCCACGCTTTTCGTTTAGAAGGTGGCAAACGTAGCAGCGTCATCGGTTTCCGGGTGGTGTGTGTGGTCGGTTCGGTGCGCTGAGGGCAGGATTATATTTCACAGGAGAACGCGGAGAGGAGCCGAGCCGCCAGCCTGCCGAACATACGAGAAGCCTGCCAAGGCCGCCAAGATTCAGCAAAGGATGTTTTTTTCGTCGCCGGATGCGTGGAGGTCACCCGGATAACACAAAGCCGTTCGCGGGCGGGTCTTCTCGAAGAAGTCTGCTTCCCTCCGTTCCCTCCCGTGAAACGAACCGGCGGAGTGGTCTTTGTTCTCTTCGTTTCCTTTTGTAAAAACCATCAACCCAGGGGGTAGGGGTATTTTTTCGTAATTTCGTCGATCTTGGTCATCACGTCATCGCTCAGCTTCAGGTCGTGCGCGGGGAGGATTTCCTCCAGCTGCTCGACGGATGTGGCACCAAAAATGGTGGAGGTGACAAAGTCGTTTTGTTGCGACCATGCGAGACACATGGCAGCGAGGCTGAGGCCCGCCTCGTCGGCCAGGGTCCTCAGGGCTGTCACGGTCGCGATGCTCTTCTCGTTGAGGAAACGTTGCACCATCTTCTGTTGGCGCGGTCCGCCGGCGCGGTAGTGGGTGAATCGCGCGTTGGCGGGAAACTGCCCATCGAGATACTTGCCGGTGCAGACCCCGGCACCCAAGGGGGAGTAGGGCAGGAGGCTGATTTTTTCCCGACGGCAGATTTCGGCCAGATCGTCTTCGAAACGTCGGTTGAGAACGGAGTAGTTGTTTTGAATCGAGTCGTAACGGGCGAGCCCGTGGGCGGCAGATACCGCCTGGGCTTTCATGGTGCCCCAAGCGTTTTCGTTGCTGGAGCCAATCACACGGACGAGCCCTTCCTCTTTCAGCTCCGTCAGAACTTCCAGAGTTTCTTCGAAGCCGGCGTCGTGGTCGGGCCAATGCGTTTGGTAAAGATCGACATAGTCGGTTTGCAACCGTTGCAGGCTGCCTTCGATGGCGCGGCGAACATGGTGGCGGTCCAGCGCACCCTTGCCGTGGCGGACGGGTGCCTTGAACCATGCGGCGGACGGCCCCACGACCTTGGTGGCGATGACGATCGCATCGCGAGGCTTGGTTTTAAGCCAACGGCCCAAAATCTCCTCGGTGCGAAAAACGTGGCTGACATCCGGCGGCACGGGGTAGACTTCGGCGGTATCGAAGAAATCAATGCCGGCCTCGAAGGCACGATCGAGAATGGCGCAGGCCTCTTCCTCGGTGTTTTTGCTGCCGAACGTCATGGTGCCGCAGCACAGGTTGCTTACGGAAACCCCGGATTTACCCAGTCGTCGCTGTTCCATCCCTTACGGAGGCCCATGAGATCGCTGCTGACAAGTTAAGGCGAACTACTAGGGCGTAGCTTGGCCAAGTTTGGGCACATGTTGGCCAGGGACCCATTCCGCTCGTCGCCGGGCGCGCAGTCGGCCAAGGTTGGGCTTGCACCCCGTGGTCTGGCCCCCGCGTAGTTACACCGCGATTAACGAACATCCATTGCTATGAAATCCTTCCTGGTTGGGTCTTGGGGCCGTTGGTTGGGTCCCTGTTTGCTCCTCATCGGCACCGCATCGTTGAGCGGCACCACGATTCTACCTCCCACCTTTGAAACCTTGGTTTTACGTGCTGATCGCGTATTGCATGCCCGGGTTATTGGCCAGGAGTCATTTCAAGACTCGTTTGAAGGCCAGCCCTTCGTGCGAACGGATGTGACGGTCGAAGTCATCGAAACCATCGCCGGGGAACCCGCCGGCGAGAAAGTGGTGCTTGAGTTTCTGGGCGGCCGGGCAGGCGGCCTGATAATGCGCATCGACGGCATGCCGAAGTTTGTGGCGGGCGACGAAGTGATTCTGTTCGAACGTGGCAACGGGCGGACCGTGTGTCCGTTGGTCTCATGGCAGTATGGCCAATATCGGGTGGCCCGGGAAGCGGACGGGGCGTTCCCGCAGGTGAGTCGGGCGGATCGCACCCTGCTGCGAACGGTGGCTCAGGTCAGCGAGCCTCTGTTTCACCACGTGAATGATGTCCATGCCGCCGAAGCGAAGGGCGAGCCGATGACGTTGGTCGCTTTTAAAACAGCAATCCGGAGCGCTTGGAGCAAAGGAGGCCGTGATGAATAGCCGCAGGTTTTCATTCTTCACCGGTCTCATCCTGCTGGCCGGATTGGTGCCGGTCCTGTTGGGCTATGTCTCTCACCGGTCCGTCTGGCCGGATGGTGACATCAAAGTGTATCTGCGTCTCGGAGACCCTCCGGAGTCGTTGGCCGACGGATCAGCGTCTTACGATGCGGTGGGGTTTTGGGTGATCGAGAAATGGAATCTCTTCATGACCCGGTCCAAACTCGTGCATGAAGTAGCTCCCGAAGAAGCATTCCACTACTTTAACCAAAAGAACGACGTCTACTTTAATAGCACCATTGCCGGGCGCTCGTTCAACGGTGCTTTGGCCGTCACGTATGGATACAAGCCGGTCGGCATCTACAAAGAAGAGTCGGACATCATCGTAAACACAGCCTACGATTGGGATTCGTATCGGGGGGACTTGGTCAACGACGTCTACGATCTCCGGCGAGTCCTTTTCCATGAATTCGGCCACCTGCTGGGGCTGGGGCATCCGGATGAGGAGTTCCAAGAGGTCGAGGCGGTCATGAACTCGACAATTTCCGATACGGCGGGGCTTCTTGAAGACGACGTGCGCGGCATGCTTTACCTCTACGGTGGACTCGGCACCAAAGGCGGTGTCGGTGACAGCGATGACCACGGAGGACTGTTTACCACGGCAACAGAGGTGGCTGTCGATTCCGTCACCCCGGGGGTTTTGCAGGATTGGGACCGGGATATTTTTAAAATCACCGCGTCCCGGGAAGGCGCGTTGCAGGTTAAAACGACGGGTTCCACGGACACGTTTGGCTACCTGAATTACTCCACCGGCGCCGCCATGGCCTTCAATGATCAGTCGGGGGAAGGCGATAACCTGCAGCTGATTATACCGGCATCCGCCGGCGAAACCTTTTATGTCGCGGTCGAGGCATTTTATGGCGGAACCGAAGGGCAGTATGATTTGGACGTGAAGTTGTTGGCTGACCCCAGCAATGGCGACACCGCCAGCAACGCGTTTAAGGGATCTGAACTGATTGCACCCCATGGCACCTTGGAGGGCCGGTTGGATTACACGTTTGATGTCGACACCTACCGTATCGACCTTGCTGAACCGGGGCGCCTCTCTTTGGCGGTCAATGGCGACATCATGCTTTCTGCGGCATTGCATGACAGCACGGAGGAAATCTTGGAGATGGAGGGTTTTGCCTGGCCGACCCGACGACCATCAATCCAAAGCGAACTTTTGGAGCCCGGAACCTATTACTTCGTGGTGTTGAGTTGGCTGAGCTTCGATATCGGTGACTACACGGTCGACATCGACTTTGATTCTTTTGACCCGAATGCCGTGGCCGCGGCCAAGCTTACCAATCTTTCCGTCCGCACGGGCGCGAGTGGTGAGTTCGGTCCGCTCGTGATGGGATTCGTCACAGCTGGCGCTGAGAAAGATCTCCTCCTGCGGGCGGCGGGACGCAGTCTCGCGGAGTTTGGCATTAATGACCACATCAACGATGCAACACTGGCTTGGCTGGGATCCGATGGCGAAGAGATCGCCAGCAACGACGACTGGTTATTCTCGGCTGACTATGATCGAATTGTGGCCCTGGGTTCAGATCTGGGGGCCTTTGAATTCAGCAGTTCCCTCGATTCAGCGCTCATCGCAAATCCTCAACCGGGCGCCTACACTGCCTCGGTGGAAGACCGTGACAATCAGCAGGGGCAAGTTTTGGTAGAGGTTTACGATGCCGATTCGATTGATGACGCCGGGCGGCTGGTGAATCTTTCCACGCGTTCGCAGGTGGGCCTGAACGATACTTTTTTGACCGCTGGTTTTGTTGTAGCCGGCGAGGGCACCATCAGGTTGCTGATTCGGGGCGTGGGCCCCGAATTGGCAACCCATGGGGTGCACGGGGTGTTGGAGGACCCTGGATTGGAGGTCTTCAATGTGGGCGGTGAGGTCATCGCTTCAAACGACGACTGGGGTTCCGCCGAGGGAGATTTGCCGGCCCTGTTCACGCAGTTGGGAGCCTTTGCGCTCACGCCTGATTCGGCCGATGCCTCCTTGGTGATCGAAGTCGAACCCGGCATTTACACGGTGCAGTTGAAAGGCAAGGCCGGCCAGATCGGCCAAGGTTTGATTGAGATCTACGAGATCCCGGCGGAGTAGAATCGACTTTGCCTTTGAAACTCGGCGAGGAACGAGTCGTTCTCGCCAGGTGGAACTTAATCGAATTGGTCAGCGCTGTGTGAGCGAGCCCGAGCCGGAGTTGGGCTTGGGCGAGGTGGTGAGCCTGGAACATGGTCGTATCGGCGTCTCGTTTCCTGCCGCGGGCGAGCAGCGGCTCTATGGCCAAGGCGCCACGGTGCTCAAACGGGTGCAATTTCGTGAAGGACAGAAAGTCGCTACGCGCGCAGGGCAGGTTTTTGTGATCGAATCGGTTGAGGAGGAAGACGGGTTGATGGTTTACCTGGGCGGAGGAGTCCGGGTCGATGAAAGGGATGTGAGCGACGTGGCGGGGGCGACGGGGCCCCTCGACCGGTTGCTCGCGGGCCAGACGGATGAGGGGGGGATTTTTGCTCTCCGCCACCGCACCCGCCGCGTGCAAGCGGCGATTCAAGCTTCGCCGGTGCGCGGGTTTCTCGGTGGGCGGCTCCAGCTCATTCCGCACCAGTTCTACATCCTGCACGAGGTGGCCAAGCGCCAGCTGCCACGCGTGCTGTTGGCCGACGAGGTGGGGTTGGGCAAGACGATCGAGGCGTGTTTGATCCTGCAACGGCTGATCACGGTCGGAAAAGTGCGGCGTGCGCTCATCCTCGTGCCCGAGTCGCTTACCCACCAGTGGTTCGTCGAACTCCTGCGGCGATTTAACCTGTGGTTCAGCATCTTTGATGAACAACGCTGTGTCGATGCGGAGAACAGTGATCCTGAGACGAACCCTTTCCAGACTGATCAACTGGCCCTTTGCAGTGTAAGCTTTCCCGCCCGTGACGAAGCACGTTTTGAGCAAATCGTTGCCGCGGGGTGGGATATGGTGGTCGTTGATGAAGCGCACCATCTGGAGTGGTCGCCTCAGGAGGACGACGTGAGTCCTGAATACAACTTGGTCGAAGCTTTGGCCGCGCGAAGCCGGGGTCTGCTTCTCCTGACGGCCACGCCAACTCAGCTTGGATTGGCGGGACACTTTGCCCGCCTGCGCCTGCTCGACCCCAATCGCTACCGAGACCTGGATACCTTCATGGAGGAGGCGTCGCTCTTTGGGGAAGTCGCCGAGGTGGCCAACAAGATAGTGGATGGCCAACAGCTGGACGCGGGCGACGACGCCAAGCTCCACCACATCTTCAACAAAGATGAGGAGGATTTGGAAAACTACCTGGCCGACTTGGCGGCCGATAAACCCGGTGCCCGCCAGCGACTCCTCCGCTCATTGCTCGACCAACACGGCACGGGCCGGGTGGTCTTCCGCAATACCCGCGCCGCCATGAGTGGGTTTCCTCAACGACAGTTCCGTCCGGTGGCCTTGGAAACCGATAACCAGGCCTTGTTGAAACGCATCGCCCGCGAACTTGAGGCGGAGGAGACCGGACATGATCGCGAGATTCGTTACAACTTCCGGGACGATCCCCGCATTCTTTGGCTGGCGGAGTTTCTCCTCGCCGACCCGCAGAGGAAGGTCCTCTTGATCTGTCGCACCCAGCGCAAGGTGTTGGCCATCGAGGCGGCCCTGCGCGAGCGCATGACGGCGAAAGCGGCGGTGTTTCACGAAGGCCTGCAACTGGTCCATCGTGATCGCAACGCGGCCTATTTTGCCGAGGACAATGGAGCCCAGTTGCTGATCTGCTCGGAGATCGGGAGTGAGGGCAGGAACTTCCAGTTTGCCCACCACCTGGTGCTGTTCGACGTGCCGCTGAATCCGGGTTTGGTCGAGCAACGCATTGGCCGGCTCGACCGCATTGGCCAGTCCGAGACCATTCGCATCCACGTGCCCTACGTGAAAGACAGTGCCGAAGAAGTGGTGGTGCGGTGGTATGACGAGGGATTGGATGCATTTGCCCAGCCCCTGCATGGAGGCAACGAGTTCGAACGCACGTTTGCCGATCGCGTGCGGGAGATCGCTGTTGCATCCGGCGCCGGCCGGGATGCCTCTGCCTTCGAGCGACTGATTCAGGAAACCATTGCCTTCCGTGAGCAACTGCTGGAGCGGCTGCACAAGGGCAGGGACCGGTTGCTGGAGCTCAACTCGTTTGACGCCAAGATTGCGGAGCAGGTCCTCGCCCAGGTGCGGGAAGCGGACGCCGATCTTACGGTCCGTCGTTTGCTGGCGGAGCTCTTCGATCATTTTGGCGTGCGCGTAAAGGATTACGAGGAAGGCGAATTGTTCATTGATGCGGATCATGCCTACGTGGAGGGATTTCCTTCCGTGCCGCGCGACGGCATGTTGGCGACGTGGGACCGTTCCCGGGCGATCGTGCGGGAGGATATTCGTTTGCTCACCGCCGACCATGCGGTTGTCACGGACACGATTGACCTGCTGGTGAACTCGCCGAGCGGCACCACGGCTTTTGGCTTGGTGGAGGCGGATGAGCCCAACCTCCTCATGGAGGCAATTTTTGTGCTCGAGACGATCGCTGACTCGCGGTGGCACGTGGAGCAGTTTTTGCCCGCTCAACCGGTGCGGGTGGTCGTTGATATCCGCGGACAAAACCTGACTACCGAGTGGGATGAACAAACCGCCAATGAGCTGATCAATGAGACTCCGATTGCACCGTTTCTGGAGCGGCCGGAGTTCAACGCCGAACTGATGAAAAACCTGGTGGAGCGAGCGACCGAACAGGCGGAAGCCACCGCCCGGCCAATCAAAGCCGCGGCGGAAGAACAGGCCCGCGAGGTCCTCGGGGCGGATATCCAGCGCTTGGCGGAACTGGCCAAACTCAACGACCACGTGCGGCCCGAGGAAATCAAGCTCGCGCAGTCGCAGTTGAAGAAGACGGGCGGAGCCATCCGTGATGCTCGCCTGCGGCTCGATGC
>JANQKV010000052.1 GCA_028280945.1 Opitutaceae bacterium | reverse complement strand
TAAATGGGGGGTTGGTCATTCGGGGGGGAGGATCAGTGACCTCGCTCTCGAAAGAACAACGCCACCAATGTAGGTGGAAACAATAAAAGCTCAGTAAATCGGGAAATCAGCGTCAGCGGTTTTGAATGTTAACTTAATGAAATTAATCGTTCACCATGGGCTTTAAGTCCAGAGGGTTAGGGGGGAATGCTACGCTTTCGAAAATCTACGACGGGGTTTGTCACGTATTCTTCACAGACATTCGATGAGCCGAAAAGTGCCCCGCCTGAACTGCCTTCCAGCATCGAATCGGGACAGTGTTCGTTGGCATGACGGTTTAGGGAGACGAAACTTTCATCGGCTTTCAGCTTCCCTAAAACCCTGCAACACCCCGAGCTTGAGGGCATGTCCCGAGTGCTTTCTGCCGAGGTCAAACCCATAGCTGGTCGTCCCACTCTCTTAATCAACGGCGCCCCCCATCCCCCCCTGATCTATGCCCTCTCGGATTGTCCCGGCGCCCGTTATGCATGGGAGGAGGTTCCCCAGCGAAATGTGGCTCTGTTCTACCAGCAGGGGATAAGAGTCTTCCAGGTGGACCTTTGGCTTCGCGACCTGTTGACCGCCGAGGGCGGGCTCGAGCTGGAGCTGGCCTGCCGCCAAGTCGACGGGATAACCGCCGTGGCGCCCGACGCGGCAATCATGATGCGACTGCACCTCAATCCAACGGATTCCTGGTGCCGTGATCACCGAGCGGAATGTGTCGGCTACGCCGATGCCGACCCCGATGAGGACAACGCACCGGGTCTCCCCCGCCCACTCGTCGGCGACGGACTCCGCCCGCTGCGCGCCAGTTTTTATTCCCGGCGCTGGCAGGAGTGGGCCCATGCCCGGCTGAAGGACTTTTGTATTCAATTTTCCTCTACACGGGCGGGCGACGCCGTGTGCGCCCTGCAGGTCGCCTACGGGGTTTATGGAGAGTGGCATCAGTTTGGATTCCTTCACCACGACCCTGATACTGGGCCAGCGGCAACGGAGGCCTGGCGATCGTGGCTGCGCAAGCGCTACGCGACCGAGACCGATTTGGCCCGAGTGTGGGGACGTCCCGGCGCAACTTGGGCCAGCGTCATTCCGCCTGACTCGGCCGCTCGCGAAAAGGCCGCCCATGGTGTTCTCCGCGATCCCAAGACCCAGCGACAGGTGGTCGACTATTTCGAATTCCTCCACGAAGAGCTCACCGCCACCATTCTCGGGTTCGGTCGGGCGGTTAAACGGAGCTGGCCGAGGCCGATCGTCACGGCGGCGTTTTTTGGCTACTTCTACAGCTTGTTTGGTCGCGAAGCGGCAGGAGCACAGCTTGCCGTCGAAGCGGCCCTGAAATCACCTGACCTCGATTGTTGGTGCTCTCCCCAGTCTTACGCCAACGGTGCCCGGTCCTTTGGCGGCGCCGGAAGCTCCCGCGGGCTGATTGGCGTGGTGCGTCGGGCCGGGAAGCTGTGGCTGGACGAAATGGACACGGCCACCAGCGCCGTGGGGTGTCCTTGGGAGCCGGAATTCAAAAGCAACCTGAACGACGACGTCGCGATCCATCGTCGCAATGTGCTTCAACCCGTCACCCGTGGCGGCGGGCAATGGTGGTATGATTTTGGTCCCATCGCCGGAACTCCCCAATTCGAGCGCTACGGAAACTGTGGCTGGTGGGATTCTCCCCGCCTGCAGCAGGAGGTCGCGGCTATTCGTGACATCGTCGCGGCAAGGCAAAACCAGCCCTTTCGACGTCCGGCCGATATTCTGGTCGTCCACGATCCCATGTCGTTTTGCCATACGGTAAGCCATCGTCATCCTCCGGCTGAGTTCGGCCAACTCCCGTTCAGCGCCGCCAATCCGATCAGCTCCAAGTTGGTGGACGAACTGGCACAGGGGCTTCTTGCAACGGGTCTGGCCTTCGATGAAGCACTCCTCAGTGAACTCGCTGAACTCGACCTTGCACCGTTCCGTCTGATCATTTTCGCAACCACTCCCGTGTTGACTCAGCATGACCGGCGGATCATCCGCGACCGCGTCGCGGTTGCGGGACGACATGTGATGATGTTGGGGTTCGCGGGTTGGAGCGACGGGGATTGTGTCTCGGGCAAACTGGCCGGTGAAGTTTCCGGAATCCCGACCGAACTTCTCCGCCCTCAATCAGCAGAGCTCTCTTTCGATTTCGAGGAGCATCAGGAAACCATCAAGCTGGACCGATCCGTCGAACTGCCGGTTTTTGAGAACAACCCGGACGCTGTCATCGCACGATGGCAGGACGGCTCTCCTGCCGCGGTCTGTCGATCCACGGACAAGGCAACCTGGCATGTCATGGTGGTTCCTCCCTCGGATTCATCGATCCTTCGCGCCCTCGCCTTGCGAGCAGGTTGCCACGCATTCAACAGTCATCCTGAGACCACCTTGATCGGCGATGGTTTGATCATTCCACACACCATTGACGGAGGTCCGCGAAAGCTGCAGTGGCCGGAAGGCCCCGTAATCCAAACCACCCTGGATCCGCGTTCCACCACCGTGTTTGATGGGGTCACGGGCGAGTGTCTGCTGCGCTAGGCCGGCAGCGGGCTTCTGCCGCTCCCCCGCCCGATTTACCACTGATTCAGGTGCTCCTCTCAAGCCACTTCCGAGGCGGCATGCCATGCCGCTGCCGAAAGAGCCGGTAAAAATGGGACAGGTCTTCAAATCCGGCGGAGAAAGCCGCTCCCGTGACACTGTGCCCTCGACTCTGCAGTAACCGCTCGGCATGGGCGAGGCGCAGACCGGTGAGGTGATCGACAAAGGTGGTTCCCACAACCTGCTTGAATCTGAGGGTGAACTGGCGTCGAGAAAGCCCTGCCCGCGCGGCCGCGCCATCAATCGTCCAATTCTCGAAGAATGTCTCCTGCATGCGTTGCACCACCATCCGCACTCTTTCCTCCGTCGGATCCTCCGCCGCGTCCGCCACGTGCCGGTCAGCCGCCACCAACACCTGCATCGCCATCGCCCTCACCGTGACCGCATAACCGGGCCCCCGCAGGGTTTGCTCCAAAACCGCCCGGCGCCACCATCCCGCGAATCCACTTCGCATCATGCGACCATCCACGGGGTGCACCAGCAGGCGTTGCCAAATCTCCCAGATATCGCGGTCCCGCCGGATGAACCTGTCGCCCAACGCCAGCACCAAAATGACAGAAGGCTCGTGATCCAGCAGACGATGCCGCACTCCCGCCGGGACGGCGAGCAGGGTGCGCTCCGGCCCCATCACAACCGATGAACGGCGACCCTGCTGGGACACCAACTCCAGCCGACCGCGCTGCACGAAGATGATCTTGTGAAACGGGTCGGCCCGTTGCGGCATCTCGAAGTCGCGCGCATGAAAACTCTCGGCGAAATAAACCCCGTCGTCAGGCACCGAGATCTGCACCGGCTCAGAGTTAAGCATGGTTCAATTTCGCCAGTATCGCCCAATATGCCAGTTTAAATCTCCCCCACCGCCAAGCGATGCTTCCCAAGTTATGGCATGCTGACGCCTTTTCTAAAAAACCCTGACTCGACGTGACCTCTCCCCCTGCCCCCGTTACTCTCCAAGTCGCAGCCGAAAAACCAGCCGGACAAATCCCTCGTGAACTCTACGGCCACTTTGCCGAGCACCTTGGCCGCTGCATCTACGAAGGAATCTGGGTCGGTGAGAGATCCGAAATTCCCAACACCCGGGGGATTCGCAACGACGTCCTCGAAGCCCTGCAACAGCTCTCCATCCCTGTGCTGCGTTGGCCGGGCGGCTGTTTTGCGGATGAATACCACTGGCGCGACGGAGTGGGGCCGCTTGATCAGCGCAAGCCCATGGTCAACAATCATTGGGGCAGCGTGGTGGAACCCAATCATTTCGGAACCCATGAGTTCATGGACCTGGTGGAGCTCTTGGGCTGCGACGCTTACGTGGCCGGCAATGTCGGCAGCGGCACCATCCGGGAAATGCAGGAGTGGATCGAATACCTGACTGCGAACGTCGACTCCTCCATGGTGCAACTGCGCCGTTCCCACGGACGCCGGGATCCCTGGCGGGTTCGTTTCTTTGGCGTCGGCAACGAGAACTGGGTATGCGGCGGGCACATGCGTCCCGAATACTACGCTGACGAATACCGCCGCTACCAAACCTACGTGCGGCACCACGATCCGGAAAACCGCATCCAACGGATCGCCTGCGGCCCCAACGCCGACGATTTTCGCTGGACAGAGGTGCTGATGGATAGGGCGGCGGAACACATGGACGGTCTCTCCCTGCACTACTACTGCCTCCCAACCGGCGACTGGCAGGACAAGGGGGATGCCACGGGTTTCGGTGAAGCCGACTGGTTCGGCATGTTCAATCGAGCCAGGCACATGGACGAACTCATCGTTCGCCACAGTGCCATCATGGATGAGTTCGATCCCGCCAGGCGCGTCGCCCTGATCGTGGACGAATGGGGCACTTGGTATAATGCCGAAGCCGGCACCAATCCGCGCTTTCTTTACCAGCAGAACACGCTGCGTGATGCGCTGGTCGCCGCCCAGCACCTGCACATCTTTCATCGCCATCGGGCGCGGGTGCGCATGGCCAACATCGCCCAAACCGTGAACGTCTTGCAGGCCATGATTCTGACCGATGGACCGCGCATCCTGCGCACGCCCACCTATCATGTGTTTGAAATGCTGAAGGTGCATCAGGATGCCACCTTCCTGCCTGTCGACTTGTCACCACTTCCTCAATACACCCACGCCGGCCAATCGCTGCCGGCCGTCGACGTGTCGGCTTCCCGCTCGACCGACGGTTCACTCAACCTCTCCCTGATCAACTTCGATCCCGGGAGCCCTCGTTCGCTGGCGATCAAAATTCCCGGATTCTCCCCGGTCGACAAGACGTGTCGGGCACGTGTCCTGACCGCCGGCGAGTGCGACGCTCACAATACGTTCGATCAGCCCGACCAGGTGACACCTGCAATGGTCCCTGATCCTCAAGTCGACTCCGACGGCGCCTTGGCATTTGAGCTGCCGGCCAAGTCCGTCGCCCTGCTCACCCTTTCTTGAAGACCATGAATCAAATCACCATTCCCGCCACGGCCACCCTAGCCGAACAACAAGCTGCCGCCGTGCTCGCCGATCGCACGTCGGCCCCGGTCTTTGCATCCGACCAGCCAGGACCGGGTTTTAACATCGCCCTCGCAGAGCAGGACTGGATCCAGCCCGATGCTGCTCCCGCCCAAAAGCCATGGATCTGGCTGCGCCAGAAGGCGGACGGCACCGGTGAGCTGATTGCCAGTCAGGGGAGTTTCCTGTTCACAGGTTTGAACTTGCTCGAGCAAGGTCTCCCCTCAACCGCCCGTGAACAATTGTCCAAGGGAGTGTTGTTGCCCGCTTCCTTCTCGTTCCACCGCCCCCATTACGACGCCTGCCTGACCCAATACTGGCGGTCCGCCCGCGGTTTTGAGGATGAAGCTTACGTGCGCAAGCTGGCGGAGACAGGATTCACCCACTGCGAAGTGAATTCCCTGCAGGCCCACTTCCCTTACGAAGAATCGATCGAATCGGAATTTTACCCTCAGTTCTATACTTACTGCGCGGGTTTCAACCACTTCGTGAACAGCAAGCTTACCGAAGGGCTTTGGCCGGAGCACTACCTCGAGGCAAATCTCAACCGTCTGAAACACCTCGCTGGTTTGGCCAAGCGCTACGGACTGAAGCCCGGACTGCTGATGTTCGAACCCCGCAACATGCCGGAGAAGTTTTTTGTCAAATACCCCACCCTGCGCGGCGCCCGGGTAGACCACCCTTTCCGTTCCCGCCTGCCCCGCTACTGCCTTGCCCAGGACCATCCCGTTACACAAAGGCACTACCGCGAAGTGATGGAGAAGCTGATGGATGCCGTGCCCGAGCTGTCCTATCTATCGGTCTGGTCGAACGACAGCGGGGCCGGGTTTGAACACACCTCCTCACTCTACGTCGGCCGCAACGGCGGCCCCTACATGATCCGCGAGTGGCGCAACCATGAAAAAATCGCGCAGGCCGCTGGTAAATCAATCGTGGCTTACATGGACAACCTGCAGCAGGCCGCGGCGAAAAAGAACCCGGACTTCGACGTGATCCTTCGCCTGGAGCCCTTCAAAATGGAACACGACACCATCAAGGCCGGCCTGGGTGGACACCTCACCTGGGAAGGGCCGTCCATGCTGGTCAAGGGCTACTCGCTGCCGTATCCACATCCCAAATACCCCGAGAACATGGGCGTGGCGGGCTCACTCCTGCACACCACGATGGATGAGACCGAAGCCCCCGCGCTGGCCGCCTCCCAATCCGCCGACGTTGACCCCGTGCTGAACTACTCCGGGTGCGGCCTGATGAATCACGAACCTCTGCTGGGACTGCCGTTCCCCCGCATGCTCCATCGAAAGATTTCCGCCCTGCGTGATATCGGCGCCAACCGGGTGAGTTGCTTTGGAGGCCTGGCCCATGCCGAGGCCACGCCGTTCTGGCCCAATCCCGTGGCCATTCAAGCCGCCCAGTTCCTATCCGGGGAGTCAATCGATGACATCCTGCTGAGCTTTGCCACCGACCTGGTCGGACCGGCGCATGCCGCGAAATTGGACGCCGCTTGGTCGGAGTTCGAAGCTGCCATCATTTGGCAGCCCCTGGTGGGTCTCTACAGCGCCTTCGGCTATTGCTGGCAGCGCACGTGGGATCGACCTTTTGTGCCCGACATCGAGGCCATTCCCCAGCACGAGCGCCGCTATTACGAAAAGCATGGGTGCTTCCAACACAACAACCCGGGGGTGAACGACCTGGGCAAGGACGTGCTCTTCGATCTGATCACCCGGGAACAAGGCGACAAAATGGGCCGTGACATGGATACCGAAGTCCTGCCGCGGGTGCGCGCCCTGCTCGAAAAACTCGCCGGCACCATCGCATCGATGGAAGCCGACCGGGATGCCACCGCCATCCGCGTGTTCGGTGACCTGCGGGATCGCATCCAGGCCTTCCAGCATTGGGTTGTCGGTCTGCGCAACGTGTGCACGTGGTGCGCGACGGTTTATGGCTACCTTGAAACGGACGACGACAACGAACGCGCCGCCCACGAACAGCGACTCCAGGAAGCTATCGATCTTGATCTGGAAAACACCGCTGGCCTGTTGGAGCTCATTGAAGGCACCGACACCGAGTTCATGGTCGTTTCCGCCGCGGGCAACCACACCTACTTTTACGGTGAGGATCTTCCCGACCTGTTGCGCAATCGTCTCCGCCTGACCGCCGAATACCGCCATCACAAGCCGCGCATCGACGGCGATATCCTGTGGCGCCCGGTCCCCGGCACCCATTGGCCGGAAGGTTGGGTGGCACAAACTTAATTGGAGTAGTTAGTATCCAAGAACCACCCCCGGAGATCACCCCAGTTTGCGGCGATCTCCGGGGGACTTGTTGATGCTCGACAGGCCCTTAGTGCAGAAAGAATACCTCCAACAACGCCACACCCAACGTCCCATCGGAGCTGCGGATGTGAGCCGTGTAGGCTCCCGGGGCCAACTCCATCAAAATCGCGGCATCCTTGGACCCCTCCTCCAGTTGCTGAGCACCCGCCTCAACAAACGCTTGGGCGAGCAACGCCTGCCCCTCATCCGACCAATCGAGATTGCGCGCAAGTGAATCCGTGCCCGCATAAACCTCGATCTCGGGATCCGGCAAAAAGTTTGTGACCCCAAAGGGCTCCAATCCGGGCCCAATGCCTCGAATTAAAACCCGACGCGCGGCGGTGCCTCCGATCACAAAACCAGGCACCAAAACTCGAGCCCCCGAGCCGACTTCCGCCCGGGCCGAAAGATTTACCAATCCCGATCCCGAGGCCTGGGGCGCGATCACGTAAACTTCGCTCAATCCGACCCCCTGCTGTCCCGTGGCATCCGCCAGATGCACGGTGTAAGCCCCCGGTTCCAGCTCAACCAGAACGGCCGCGTCCTTGGAAGTGTCCGCCAAGGCGAATGCACCAACCTGATTAAAGTAAGCCCTCAACTCCTCGGGGGCTTCCCGCCAGTCTCCATTCAACACCACAGGAGCGGTGCCTTGATACAAGGTAAGGGCCGGATCCGGCAACGTGCCCTGCACCCCGAAGGGCTGCAATCCCGGACCGATCCCACGAATCAGCAACTGCGTGCGACCCGGGCCCGCCAACACCATTCCCGATACCAAAATGTTCGCCCCACTGCCCACGTTGGCCCGCGTCGACATATTGATCGGCGTGGCGCCCGCTGCCCCGCCTTGCTTGACGGTGACCCAACGGACAGGGCCCGCACTCGATCGGATCAGAATTCGCCCCGTCCTCCCCCCAATCTGATTGCTGGGGCTGACTCGAAATTCAAACGCATGCCGACCGGCCGTTCCACTCCCTGTGCTTATCTCAATCCAGTCGTTCTCCGTCTCCGCAGTCCACAAATCCTCCACATCCAAAGTTACGGCCTGCACACCGCCAATAGCCTCCACTTGCTCGGTGGCAGACGGCCAAATCTCAAAATCCGCCTTCACCACATCGCCAGGCGGCAGCCCCGGCACAAAGGTGCGTGCCTTGAGGGTAGTCGAGGCAGTCAAAGTAATCGGCTCCGAATACTGAGGTGAGCCCACTCCCGGATCCGACCCATCGGTAGTGTAACGCACCACTGCCTGAGGATCCGACCCGGAGAGCTCTACCACGGCACGATTCGGGTAATCGCCCCCCGACGGAGTGATGACCGCATCTGCTGCTGTGTCCTCCAATGTGAGGGTATTAAAATCGACCACCCGCCGCAGATGACCATGGGTCAAAACCAGCCTGCGCGCATTCCGCTCCGCATTCAGATAGGGGCCTTCAAACAGTTTCCAGTCGTCATAATCGATTATCCGCCCGTTCACTTCCGGAGCTTCATCGTAAGCGAACGTGATCTGCTCTCCCCGCAACGTCCGAAAACGCACCGTGGGCTTAGGATCCAGCGAATAGTCCAGTGGAAGGGCCCTCATCACATTCTTGAAGCTTGCAAAATCCTCAAACTCCGACGCCGACGCGGCCTGCACTATGGTGCCGTTTCGCAAATGCGAACTGACCAATACCTGACTCCCCGTGTCGAATCGCTCATATGCGGCTCCCGGGGTAGTCGACGGGATCCGACGATAACCACGGTGGGAAATCCAGTGATAACCCGCCAGGGGGCGATAGGCGAGGTAGGTATCTCCACCCTGCGCAAAGATCCAACCCGACGAATCTTCGGTGAGGTTGATCAGGTCTTTCGAAAAGAATCCGTTGACCTGCGGAAAACGCGTTCCCACAGGGATGTCATAGAGCGCGATAATCGTATCCTTGTGTTGAAAAACCCGTTCATAGGGCGACGAGCTCAACAACTTGTCCGGTGCATCATAGGAGGGTTTCCCGCCACGGGAAAGCAGCTCAACAAAGGTATCGGGATAAACCGCAAAGAAGGCCTGCAATGCCCGCGCCGAGGAGAACGGATGATTCGAGAACATCGCATTATGCACCCCGCGGGGATCAGGCACGGTCCACGTGACATCCCAAACATGTTCCTGAATCCGCCCCCCCAATCCTCCCTGATAGGAGCCAACGGCATAGTCGTCGGTGATATAGTTGGTCTTGTAGACTGGGGCAATACCGGCATCGGGCCCCCGAAATCGAACTCCCGACCGCTTCGCGTCGTGTTGCCTCACCGGTCCCGCCCGATCCATCGCTATGCGATAGATGATCTCGGGCACTTCATAGTTGGCCGCCACGTAGGCATAGGAATAGCCAAAGGCGCCAAAATTCTGACGAGGCGGACAAGCGTTGAAGTTCAGCCACGCAAACTGGGAACTGTTGGACGTGTTCCACCGCTCCACCACGGCCGCATCGTCGGTGCGCGAATTGGGACCGCGCAACATGCCGTCAAGGATATTGACCGCAAGGTCAGCAAACAGCCAATCGAGCATCATGCGCGCTCTTTGCCGCATGTCTGAATCATCCGCCCAACTCACCAGATAAAGCATCGGCGCTGCATACTCGGCAATGTAGGTGGTCGAGTTGAACTCCCCGCTCCCGATCGAAGTGGTGACGTCCATCCAATGGAGCAGGAACTCCTCGGCTTCGGCAAAATTCTCCGCCGAGCTCTTGCCATTAAACCACTCGCTCCCGGCTTCGTCGGGGTAGAGTTGGCACATCAAATACATCGCCGTGTAGTAGAGCACAAAGTGATTTTCGGTGTCTCCACGTTGTTGATACGTCGACCGCCAGGGCTCACGTATTGCGGCCTGGGCCGCGGGGCTGAGTTTATTGCGGCCCAGATAGGCAATCTGCGCCGCACTCAACATTCCGAACGGCCCGTTTGTGTGCGTCAGCATGAGGTCGATCACCCGCTGTGAACAGAGGCTCAGGTTCTGGTCCCGGACCAACATCGCTCCCACCGAACGCAGGTCCATGTTGGCCAAATTCTGATTGGCGAACGCAATGCGCCAATCAATGACCTCATTAACGCGATCCAGATACTGCGAACGTCTCAACGCCGCATCCTCCACCACCGTGCCATCAGGCGCGGGAGCCACGAAGGAAGGCTGGGCCACCACCCGAGCGAGCGGCACCAAACTGACTGCCAAAGTGACGAAGACGGTGAATTTCAACGCAGGCACGGCCATCTTCAATTTCGTGGCACAAACTCGAATTCAGAGATCTGTGAGCCGGTGAAGTTGGCGCCCACCCAAGTCCGGCCAAAATCATCGGAGACGAAGAGGTCGCTCTCCACCACCCCCGCGTAGAGACGACCAGTGTCGGGGTGGACCGCAACCCGCCAAACATGGTGACCCGCCGGCAACCCGGCATTGCGCGTCTGCCAAGTTTGGCCCCCGTCTTCAGAGGTATGGACACCATGGGTCCAACTGCCAACAGCCATCCGCAACGGATTGGTTGGATCGAAGGCGACATTGTAGAGGGTCGCGTTGGAGGGCACCCCGGCCAGTTGAGTCCATGATGTCCCTCCATCTCCCGACATCCAGACACCTGCACTCTGGGTTACGGCAAGCCACTGGGTTGGATCGTGCGGCGACTGTTGGACATCATTCACTGTTTCCGCCGTCGCCAATACCCGCGCCCACGAGGCCGCCCGGTCCTCGGATAGGTAGATGCCAATTTCGCATCCGGCCAACACCCTCCCGGCTTGAGTGCGGTCCACCGCAACCACCTGCGCGTAGCGGCCCTGCTCGGGAAGTCCGGTCTGTCGGAACGACCAGCTCATGCCTCCATTAAAGGAAGCCGCCATGCCCTCCCGCAGCGCTAAATAAAGCGTATCGGGCTCATTCGGATCCACCTCAACGTCCTGGGGCTGCGCCATGTCCCAACTTGTCATTTCCCGCCAAGTCGACCCACCATCCAACGTACGCAACACGCCATTCAGAGTTGCCGTGTAAAATACGTTCGAGTCCCGAGGATCAAACGTGATGGCAGTTGAGTAAGGATCGTTAATCCCAAGATGAGTCCAAGACCCGTCATGCTCCAATTTGAAGACCCCGTTCTGTGGATTCTGGTTCGAGCCAACCACAAAGTTCACATCGAGACTCGCACACACAAACAGGTCATGGCCCTGCGCATGAACGGCTCCGCTCCACCATCCAGCAAACAGAATGGCGACCGCCAAACGCTGAAATTTCATCGAGGCATGCACCGGTCGGGCCGTTTGTACAAAGGCTGCCTCTTTGTTGTCGCTTGTCTACAATATAATCTTGCCTGTTGTAGGCATGCGACAGCATAGAACTTAAACCATGAAATCGCTGCGCACCGATCTCCTGCAGGGAACGCTGGATCTCCTGATCTTGAAGACCCTTTCGACCGCACAACTTCACGGGTGGGATATCGCCAAGCGAATCGCGATTGTATCGAGCGATCGCCTGACCCTGAAGCAGGGTTCCCTCTACCCTGCTTTGCATCGGCTGGAAAACAAAGGGTTGATTGAGGCAGAATGGGGGGTCTCCGAGGCCGGCCGCAGCGCAAAGTTCTACCGCCTCACGCGAGCGGGGAGAAAGCACCTGGCAGTCGAACGGACCGAGTGGAACGCCTTTGCCCAAGCCATGGCCAACGTGCTCGAAATGGAGGAGGAACAATGAGCTCCGAACTCACCCGCTGGCTGCGCCTAAGGTGGCGGAGTTTGTTTCGCCCCCGGGTGAAAGAGGACGAGCTCCGCCGTGAGGTCCAATTCCACCTCGATCAGTTGGTCGCAGAGAAGATGGCGGACGGCATGGCCCCGGCCGAGGCCCGTGAGCAGGCGATCAAGGAGTTTGGTGGCATGGATCAATATATTGAGGAAGTGCGCGACTCATGGCGCCCCTCGTTTCTGCGAGATATCCTGCATGATCTCCGTTATTCTTTTCGCCAGTTCCGGAAAGCGCCTTCGTTCACCCTCATTGTTATCCTGACGGTGGCGGTGGGGATTGGGGCGAGCACGGCAATCTTCAGTATCGTCAACAGTGTGGCGTTTCAGCCGTTGGGCTATGCCAACCCGGAACAACTCGTCGAAATTCGCCAAGAGTGGCCGGACCGCCGCAATGGAGTCACTCCGTTGCGGGTTACCATGGAAGAACTGCAGGAGCGCGCGGCCGTATTCAGTGAAGTCGCGGGCTACGGCTCTTTGCACGGCAACATGACCGGCGTAGGCATCCCGGTCCGCGTTTTTGGGAACTCCGTCACGCTAAACTATTTTTCTGCTCTGGGGGTAAAGCCCATGCTCGGGCGTGACTTTCTTCCCGAAGAGGGCATCGAGGGCAAATCCGACGTGATCATCCTGAATCACGCGTTCTGGCGCGACCACTTCAACGCCGATCCGGCGGTGATCAACACCACCGTCTTCATAAACGGTCGGCCCTACACGATCGTCGGCGTGATGCCGGAGGGATTTCGCACGGAACCCGGCAGCCCGAAGGCATTCACGCCGTTGGTGACAAACCCTATCGTGACCTTCCAACGCTACCTGCGTTCCGTCATCGCCCGGCTCAAGCCCGGGCAAACAGTGGAACAGGCCCAGGCCGAATTGGATGTCCTCTCCCAAAGTTTGCAGGCCACTGATTCGGAACTTTGGAAAGACCTCAAACTCCGGGCGGTTCCCATGCTGGATTATCAAGTCGGCGATACTCGTCCGACGCTTTTCCTGCTGTTGGGCGCGGTTGGCTTTCTACTGCTTATCGCATGCGTGAATGTCGCCAACCTGCTCTTGGCCCGCACGAGCTCCCGCCAGCGGGAAATTGCGCTGCGCACTGCCTTGGGAGCTGATCGCAGACGGGTCATTCGCCAGCTGCTGACCGAGTCCGTTTTTCTGGCGTCGCTTGGGGGCATCTCCGGCATCCTACTCGCCTACGGAACAATGAGCGTGCTGCTTTCATTTGCTCCGGTAAACTTGCCCCGGGTTGATGAAATCAAGCTGGACGGCTTCGCCCTGTTGTTCAGCAGCTTGCTGACCATTTTAACCGGCATTGGCTTCGGCCTGGTGCCCGCACTGCAAGCGAGCAAAGTCGATCTCCACACCGCGCTGAAAGACGGGGGCCGGACCGGTGGCGGTGGACGAAGAAGCACTCGGCTCCGCAATGGCTTGGTGATCACCGAAATCGCCCTCGCTCTGACCTTGCTCATCGGTTCCGGCCTCCTGCTGCGCACGTTCACCAACCTCATGAGCACCGATCTCGGCTACAATGGTGATGACCTCTACGCCGAACGCGTCATGCACCTGCCGGACAAATATCCGGACAATGACTCGCGCATCGAATTTGCCCTTCGAGCCTTGGACCAAATCGCCACCAAACCCGAGATCCTTTCCGCAGCATTCAGTAGTGGACTGCCCTACTACGGGTCGCGAGGCGCTCGATTGGACATCGAGTCCCGCTCGAATCCCGATGCTGACGAACTTCCTTTTGTGCGGGTCGTTTCAGTGACCCCGGACTACTTCCGTACCTTGGGGAACACCCTGCTGCGGGGACGTCATTTCGACGACCATGATCGCCAAGACGGACAGCCGGTGGCGGTGGTCACCGAGGAATTCGTCCGTCGGCATTTTCCGGATCAGGACCCCATCGGACAACAGGTGGCGTTGGTGGAAAACGAGTCCCGCGAGTGGCGGGAGATCGTGGGGATCACCAACGACATGAAATGGACGGGCATCGCCCCCAAGCCTGCGTCGATCGTGTTTGTCCCCTATGTCCAATACGCAACGACGGGCCACCCTCAAGCCGTGGTGAGGGTGCGTCCGGGCGCAGCCAACCCCGGTCCCATGGTGGCAGCCGCCATTCAGGCGGTGGATGACGGCATGCCGATGACCCATGAGATGTCGCATATCAAGGTCTTCGATGGAAACTCTATCGGCACCCAAAAGTTCATGCTGTTTCTCTTCAGCGTTTTCTCGACCATCGCCCTGCTGCTGGCCGCGCTGGGCATCTTTGGCGTGATGTCATACACCGTCAGTCAACGCACCAATGAATTCGGGGTGCGCATCGCCCTGGGAGCGAGCGCCGGCGATGTTTTTAAGATCGTGTTCTTGCATACGGCAAAACTGGTGACAGTCGGATTGATCATCGGCACCCTTTCTTCATTGGCCCTGACGCAACTTCTGGAATCCGTGCTTTTCGGCGTCGATCCTCACGACCTCAGAACCATCGGAGTGATGGGACTCGGGCTGATTTTCGTAAGTGCCCTTTCCGCTTATCTTCCCGCCCGTAGAGCGTGCCGGGTAGACCCAATGGTAGCCTTGCGAGCGGAATAGTGCGCCCCCTCCACTCCCCTCCTCGTCTGGCATTCATCCGCGAGACAAAACAACGCAACCCAACCTACAACGGGCGGCGGCTCGGCGAGCTTGATCCAAGCCGCCGGGACCGTCCGCTTGCGAGGACGTCGGCCTGCTCATCATCAAGATGGTCGTTGACTTATTTAGTAAGTTATCTACATACATAGATATCTTACTAAATATGGCCCCGACTAAAACCAAAGATACCCTCTTGGGCACTCTGGACCTGTTGATCCTACGGGTGATCTCCCACGAACCCAAACACGGATATGGCATCGCCCGCCGGATCGAGCAGATCAGCGATAACATCCTCAACGTGCAGCAAGGGTCGCTCTACCCCGCCCTGCACCGGCTGGAAAAAAAGGCCTTCATCCAATCCAAGTGGGAAACGGGCGATTCCAACAAGCCCATCAAGATGTATTCACTCACCAAGGACGGGGCGCGCCAGCTCGAGGAAGAGATCGCGCACTGGAAACTGGCTTCAGCAGCAGTGAACACCGTCATTAATGAGGCTTAGTGCCCCGACGCGAAACGACCTGTCATGAGCCTGCGATGGATAAAGGAACTCGGCCACTGGTTGAAGGCCCTTTTCCACAGCAAAAGGCTTTCCCGTGAGCTCAACACCGAGCTGGAGCAGCACCTCGAGTTCATGGTCGCTGAAAACATTGCCCGCGGCATGTCCCCGGCTGAAGCCCGTCGTGCCGCTGTGATGAAGTTCGGAGGAGTCGATCGGTATGCAGAAGAATCCCGGGAGTCTTGGGGAACCCAACTGCTTTCAGAAGTTTTCCACGACGCCCGCCAAACACTTCGCCAACTCACCAAGTCTCCCGGCTTCACCTTCGTGACGGTCGGAACCCTGGCCGTCGCCATCGCTGCCAGCACTTCAATTTTTAGCATCCTTCACAGCGTGGTGCTGCAACCGCTGTCCTACCGTGATTCCGGCAAGCTGGTCGACATCCGCCAGATAAGGGCCAACGCCCAAAACCAATTCGCTCCCAATCTCGCCACCCTTCATGCCTTGGCCGAGCGTTCAAATTCGCTCACTGAGATGGCCGGCTACACCGGATGGATTGGCAACCTCACCGGAGCGGGACAACCGGAGCGGATTTACGGCAACGCCGTAACGGAAAACTACTTCTCCCTTCTGGGGGTCGAACCCATGCTCGGGCGGCCATTCCTGGCTTCGGAATACTCGGATACCGAAGCCCGGGTGATGATCCTGACGCATCAGCTTTGGGTGAACAAATTCGAGAGCGATACGGACGTTCTGGGCCGGCAGGTGAACTTCAACCTGCAACCCTTCACAATCATCGGGGTCATGCCGCCGGACTTTCGGCCCGGGGCCGGTCAACCCGAAGCCTTCGCCCCCTTGACAGAGACAAGCCTTGGCCGAACACCGCAGTTCTTGTTTCGGGCGGTGGGCCGCTTGAGCCCGGACGCCACCTTGGCTCAGGCGGTGCAAGAGACCGGCCTGATATCAAATTCCCTGGCCGCCTTTGACCCCGGGCAATGGGAGGGGTTGAAGATCAGCCTCACTCCCCTGCTCGAGTCTGAAGTCGGTCATATAAAAACCACGCTGCTCACGCTGGTGGGGGCCGTCGGATTTCTCCTGATGGTGGCGTGCGTGAATATCGCCAATCTCATGCTCACCCGGGCCAATACTCGCCAAAGAGAAATCGCGCTGAAATCGGCCTTGGGGGCGAGCTCCGAGCGACTCTTTCAGCAACTCCTCACTGAAAGCATGATTATCGCCCTGATCGGAGGGATCGTGGGCATCGGTTTGGCGTTCGTCGGTTTGGATTTTTTGGTGAGTCTGGCACCGGTGGACTTGCCCCGCCTGAACGAAATCGGAATCCACGGGTTGGCGTTGGGGGTGAGCGCCGCCATCACGTTGTTCACCGGCATCGGCTTTGGGATTCTGCCGGCGTTGCAGGCACGCCGGGTCGATCTCACAGAAGCTTTGAAAGATGGTTCATCAGGATCAGGACAGAACCGAAGCAGCGTCCGCGTCCGCAATGCGCTCGTGGTCTCCGAAATCTCTCTCGCGCTGATCCTCTTGGCGGGAGCAGGCCTGCTCATGCAGACCTTCATGAACCTGCGCGAAACGGAAATGGGTTACGATGGCGACGTCGTCTATGTGGATAGAATCCGTCTGCTGCCCCAGGACTACCCGGACAATCAATCGCGCATCGATATGGCTTATCGAACTCTGCCTTATTTGGAACAGGAGCTCGAGATTCTCCACGCAGCGTTCGCGAGTGGCGTGCCCTACTGGGGTTCGTTTAATTATGTGTTGCAGTTGGAATCCCGCCCCAACGCAGATCCCGACCAACTGTCTCGAGTAAGGCTCTCTTCGGTGACCAATGACTACTTCAACACGATCGGAAATCGCCTGATCAAAGGTCGCTATTTTGACGAGCGAGACCGCGAGGATACGCCGATGGTGGCGATCATCAGCGAGCAGTTTGCGAGGCAGCATTTTCCGGACAGCGACCCCATCGGTGAAAGAGTGGCCGTGGGTGGTGGCGACGAGCGCGAATGGCGAGAGATCGTGGGCGTGACCCGTGACATTCGCTGGCGAGGCATGTTGGATGATCCTGCGGCCGTGATCTTTGTCCCCTATCGCCAACACCTGACCGGCCCCAATCCCAAGGTTGTCGTGCGAGTGCGCCCGGGTGCGCGCAATCCCGGGCCACTGATCGCGAAGGCGGTACATTCTGTCGACGGCCAATTGCCGATCGAATTGGAGTCGGTGCCGCTTTCCCGCTACGACAGCAATTCGATCGCGATCCAGAGATTTTCGTTCGTCCTGCTGACCGCGTTTTCAAGCGTCGCATTGCTCTTGGCAGTGTTGGGAGTATACGGGGTCATGTCGCACAACGTGAACCAACGCCGCACGGAGATCGGCGTGCGGATCGCCCTGGGTGCCCAATCGAAGGACATCGCCGGTTTGGTGCTCTCCAACGCCGCCCGCCTGGTGGCCATCGGGCTGGTGATTGGTATGGCCGGGGTTCTCGCTCTCTCCCGGCTTCTTGAAAGCATGTTGCACGGCATCGAACCCCACGACAGCGGCACTCTGATAACTGTGGCAACGGTGCTGGTGGTGGTCACGATCCTGTCAGCTTACCTCCCCACGCGACGCGCCTGCCGCGTTGACCCAACCATTGCTCTCCGCTCGAACTGAGCTCCCGTTTCACGGTGTCATCATTCTCCCCGGGCGCGGCGCCGGAAGTCGGAGGGAGTTTCTCCAACAACCTGACGAAAGGTTTTGGAGAAGTGAAACACATCGCAGAAACCGAGCTCGTCCGCCAATCCCTTGAAACTGTGGCTGCCCTGATAAATCGCCGCACACGCCTGCTCAATCCGCCGGCGTTTCTGGTATCGGCCCGGCGACTCCCCCGTCCGCTCGCCAAATTTTTTGCGAAAGCTCTCGTAACTCAAACCGACCTCTCGGGCCACCGCTTGCGGGGTCGGGCTGCGCTCACCCAGCCGCCCACTCAAAAGTCGCTGGCTGCGTACCAACCACGCCTCATCCGGTGATTCGCGGGATTCCGATTCCGCCGCCAGCAAATCAAGCATGACCTGCAGCGTGCCGCCCAGGGTTCTCATCGCCGCGGCTGGCGTAGGCGCGGGATCACTGGGAAAGGTCGCGTGCAAACGCTCCCGCCAAAACTCGACCGGAGTTGCCCGGGTGACGGGGCGTTTTGAGTCCAATATCCCCGCCTTCGCCCACTGCTCCCATTGCGCTCCCGCCAGCACCACGTAAATCTGGGTCCATTGCCGACCCTTTTTGGGCCCGTAGGCATGGGCGATGTTCGGCTGGATCCACACCACATCACCCGATTGCAAATCGCACGCATGGCCCAACTCGTCCACGTAGTAACCATCGACATTCACCATGTAGATGAAGCCAAACGATCCCAAAATTCGCATCGCCTCCGGGTCAATGGCTCGGACATTCCGCACCTCTCCTGCCGCCAGGATGGTGGTTTCACCAACTGATAATGACTGCGTCAACCAAGGCTCGTCGCGAAATGTGCTTATGTCCGCCATAATCTACCAAATTATACATATCTTATCCCATTTCAACCATGTTCGTCGCCCGTCATCGCGTGTAACTTGATCAGCACGCGCTTCTGCGTGCTTTCCCATCCCCTTTTCCCCCACCCATCCTGACATGAGCACTCTCGCCCCTGCCATTCCCCAACTGCGTTCCTATGGCCACGATCTCGACATGGCCGAAGACAAAGTTGGCTTCCTGCGCGACTCTTCCGGCGCCGCCACCAACTTCGATGAGCTGCGCCGCCGCTTCGACGAGGACGGCTACCTCTACATGAAGGGTTACCTTGGCCGCGACAACGTGCTCGAAGCCCGCCGCGAGATCACCGACCGTCTGGCTGCCGCCGGAGCCCTGCATCCGGATCATCCGGCCATGGATGGCATCATGGCCGACGACTACGATGCCGCCTTTCGCCCGGAGCTTTCGCAGGACAACGCACCACTGCAGGATCTGCTCTATGGCGACCGCCTCGCCGGCTTCTACCGCAGTTTCTACGGTGAAGACGTGCGGCACTACGATTTCACCTGGCTACGCGCCATGCCGCCGGGCAAAGGAACCAATCCCCACTGCGATCTGCCCTACATGGGTCGCGGCACTCACCGCCACATGACAGCGTGGGTCCCCTACGGCGACATCTCTTTTGAACTCGGCGGCCTGATGATTCTCGAAGGTTCCAACAAGCGCATGGATCTGCTCGAGAACTACGTGTTCCGCGACGTCGACGGCTACTGCGAGAACAAACCCGAGCAAGTGGCCCGCGCCAAGGACGGCGGCTGGACCTTCACCGGCACCCTTTCGCACAACCCGCCCATCGTGCGCAACAAGTTCGGCGGCCGCTGGCTCACCACCGAATTCGAAGCCGGCGACTTCCTCACTTTTGGCATGTTTCTCGTGCACGCCTCGCTCGACAACCAGACCGAAAACCAACTGCGCATCTCCAGCGATTGCCGCTACCAGCGCGCCTCCGAACCAATCGACGAACGCTGGGTCGGCCCGAACCCTCCCGGCCACGCCCTCGCCGGCAAGCGCGGTCGCATCTGTTGATGCGAGTCGCCTCCCATTCGATACCCGCAACTCCCAAACCGCCTCACCATGGTTGCAACCCAAACACCCTCCCAAAAATCCACTTCAAAAGCCGGACTTCGCACGGCCGCCGTGCAACAAATGGCCGGCTTGCAACGACTGCTCTTTGAACTTGAGCGCGCCTTCATCGCCAGCGCCACCACCGCCGTTCCGCGTGTGGGTGAACCGGAACTGAAATACCTGATTTGCCAGCATGTTTGGGAAAGCGCCAGCCACGGTCGTTTTCTGCGCGAACGCGGCCGGGAGATGACCGGGTTTGGCAAATCCGACACCATTCGGCCTGAGATTTGGCGGGCCTTTCACGAGGCCACCTTGGCCAGTGATCCCGATGCCTTGGTCGCCGGCTTTTACCGCGTGATCAAACCCTATATCCTCGACTCGTATCGCCATTACCTGGAGGCCACTCACCACCTTGCGGACTGGCCGTCACGCCGTTTGGTTGAGGAGTTCATTGGCGACGAAGAACGCGCCCAGACCGAGATCGAGCCCTGGCTCAAAACCAGCCCGGAAATTGAGGCGTGGTGCAGTCATCTGACCCTGACCGTCGGCACGCTCGGCCGTCCGGACGGTCAGGCTGTGACTCCCCTTCCCACCGACTTCGTTTGGCTGCAAAGCGAGCAGCCTTACTCCCATCCCGACACGTGTAACCGGGCTCCCTATCCGGTCTGTTCCAGCGTGTTCAGCGAGGATCCCAAAGAAACGCCGATCGTCCGCGCCTGGCTTGAGGACCCGAACACCGACGCCCGCATCATCCGCGTGCTCATCTACGTCTGGTTGATGATGGAACTTGATGCGGTCGACTACCTTTCGACCGTCTTCATCGACACGCTCGAGGCCCCATTTGATCTGCATCACGACCTCGCCCGCCATCTTTGGGATGAGTCACGCCACAGCCAGTTCGGCTTCCGCCAGTTGCCGAAGCACGGCGTGGACCTCATGACTCTCGAACACTCATTGGATCTCTATAACATTCTGGTCCAAATGCCGCCTGCGGAGCGCTACGCGATGATGACCATGGAATTTGAAGCCGGCAGCTTTCCCACCAAGGCGCTCATCATGGACCGTGTGCGCGAACTCAACGACTTTGAAGCCGACACGCTCCTCGCCTTTGACCGCAACGATGAACAGAACCACGTGCGCTACGGTCACCAGTGGCTGCCCGAGATCATGAAGCTCTGCGGCCATACCGAGCCGGTCGAGGAGTTCGTCAAAGCCACCCAGGCCAACTTTGCCAAGATGGCCGAAATCCACGGTGGCAAGACCCCGCACCAGCTTTCGCCTGAACAGCGCCTGACCGGCGAAAAAATCGCGGCGATGTTCGCCTGATTTCTGCGAGCCTGTTCCCGTCGGCCGGACTGCCGATGTTTCCTCGAAGCGACACCTCGGTGTCGCTTTTTCATTTTTGGCTCCGCCCAGAACACGGCTGAAACAATCCATGAAATTTCATGAATAAAAGTGAGCTCAAGCCTCGTAATTTCAGAAATGCTGATCACGATGTCCCAGGTCCGTTTTCGTCTCCCCGACGATGATTCGTTCCAGCCCTTCCCCCTAGGTTTTCATGCCTCGTCTTACCCCCCTTCGCTTCCTACCCTGGCTGCTCTTTGGCGCGCTCTTGGCGTCGACGGGTCGAGCCGAAAACGAGATGGTATCGGTCGCCAGCCGTGCGATCGATCCGGCCGAATCGGCCGAATTGGTGACCGAGCCCACGCCTTTGCCAGAGGGCCACAGTGCCTCGCCTCGCCCTCTCTTGGGCGATGTCACCAGCGCCTCGGGCCAAGCGTTCATTCTGGGCTTGAGTGAGACAGAGGACGGCGAATTTGCCATCTACACCTACCATGCCATCACCGATACCTGGGTGAAGGCCGGAGCCGTCGAACTCGATGCCCCACCGACCGAGGTCCTGCCCATCGATCGCGGTTTTTTGGTGCGCACCAGCGCGGGTGATCAGGCGGTGGAAATCATACCCAACGATGCCTCTCTGCCGCTCTTCGACTGGGTGCTGATCGTAGCCTACTTGCTCGGCATGCTGTGGGTCGGATGGTATTGCTACAATCGAGAGAAGCGCAACGCGGGGTCGACGACCGACTACTTCCTGGCGGGTCGTGACATACCTTGGTGGGCGGCCGGCCTCAGCCTGTATGCGACCGGCACGAGTGCCATCAGCTTCATTGCGATTCCCGCTCTTTCCTTCCGCACCGACTGGCTCTACCTCTCCCAACAGTGCATTGGTATCTTTGGCCTGCTGATCGTGGCCTACAAAATCATTCCGGTCATTCGGCGACTGGATCTGATCTCCATCTACCACTATCTGGAAATCCGTTTCCATCCGTCGATTCGGTTGATGAGCAGTGGACTCACCATTTTGTTTCAACTCGTCGGTCGGCTCAGCGTGGTGCTTTACCTTCCAGCCCTCGCGATAGCGAGCGTCACGGGTGCGGATGTGGTGATGTGCATCGTGCTCATGGGCGTCGTGACCACACTCTATACCCTGGTCGGCGGCATGAAAGCGGTGATATGGACCGACGTGATTCAGGTGTTCGTAATGTTCGGAGGCGCCCTGTTCGCGATCGGCTACATCATCGCCGGAGTGGACGGTGGCCTGGGAGGCATCATCGACATCACGCAGACCGACAACAAAGCCCACCTGTTCGATTTTACGTGGGACTTTGCCACACCGACGGTTTGGGCCATCATTTTGGTTGTGCTGACGGATATTCCCACCTGGCCCAAGGAGCAGATCATGATGCAGCGGGTGCTGGCCACACGTAACGATAAGGAAGCCCGGTCTTCGGTGCTGACCCTGGCGGCCGCCATCATTCCCGGCAGTTTCATCTTCTACGGAATCGGCACCGCCCTCTACGCCTTCTACAAATCAAATCCCGAACGCCTGAATCCCCTGATCGACACCGATGCCACCTTTCCCGTGTTTATCGCGGCCGAGTTGCCGATCGGCATTACCGGACTGATCATCGCAGGCCTCTTTGCGGCGTCGATGTCAACGCTCTCCAGCGGCCTCAACAGTGTGGCGACTCTCACCTCGGTGGACTTCTACGAGCGGCTCTCCAAGAAAGCCTCCCCGGAAAAAAGCCTCAAACTCGCTTATTTCGTCACCATTGCGTCAGGTATTATCAGCACCGCGGTGGCCGTGCTCTTTTCCTTCTTCGACATCAAATCGATGTTCGATGCCATGCTGCAACTGACGGCGGTCCTGGGAGGTGGCTTTGCCGGCACCTATGCGCTCGGCCTGTTCACCAAGCGGGCGAATTGGCAGGGCGCGCTGTGCGGCACCGCCGCCAGCATCGCGGTGGCCCTGCTGCTGCGCCCGGTCATCAGTCCCATTCTGCTTAACCCGGCCGCAGTTGCCACTTGCATGATCGTCGGGTTCCTCGCGTCCTACGCATTTCCAGCTCCGCAGCGAAAGCTGTCGGGTCTCACCGTATTCACGGTTAGTCCATCAACTGACAAAACATCATGAGTAAAATTTATCGCGCCGTTCTGGTTGGCACCGGTTCGATCTGCGACGCCCACCTTCGGGCGGTGGAATCGATCAACGACCGGGTCCAATTGGTCGCTGCGGTCGATATCGACGCCACCCGGGTCCAGAACTTTGTTGAACGGGCCAATGTTCCCGAGGCGTTCACCGACTTCGATGAAATGCTTGATACGGTCGGTCCGGATTTGGTGCTGGTCGCCACCCCGCCCAGCACCCACGCGGAGATGAGCGTCAAGGCGATGGAGAAAGGAGCCTGGGTCCTGTGCGAAAAACCGTTGTGCGGCTCGCTCGCTGAGCTGGATCGTATCCGTGAAGCGGAACAAAGCACGGGTTGTTACACCGGTTGTGTTTTCCAGATGCGTTTTGCCTCCTCCAACCTGCACCTGAAACGCCTCGCCGCCTCCGGCCAACTGGGCAAACCCCTGGTTGGAGTATGCAACACGCTTTGGTATCGCGACGAAGCTTACTACGCGGTGCCGTGGCGCGGGCGTTGGGAAACCGAGCTGGGCGGGCCCACCATGGGACTGGGCATCCACGCGATGGATCATTTTCTGGACATCTTCGGCGATTGGGAGGAAGTGCGTGCCATGGCGGGCACCCTCGATCGGGACATCGAAGTGGAAGACGTTTCGATGGCCCTGGTTCGGTTCGCCAACGGCGCGATGGGGTCGATCGTCAACAGCGCCCTCAGCCCCCGGCAGGAAACCTACCTTCGCTTGGACTACCAACGGGCCACGGTGGAATTGAGCCACCTTTACGGTTACACGCGGGACGACTGGAAGCTCACGCTGACTCCGCCCGCTCAGGACGATGCCCTGCAACAGGCCTGGCAAAGCTTCCCGCCCGACGTCGGGTCCACCCACGGCGCCCAATTACGCGCCTTCGTCCAGGACATGGATCGGGGCGAATGCCCCCATACCTCCGGAGCGGAAGCCCGGCGCACCATCGAGTTCCTGACTTCCCTTTACAAATCCGCCTTCACCAACCAACCCATCGCGCGCGGCTCGATCACCGAAGGCGACCCCTATTACCAAAAGATCTCCGGGGACCGGTAGACGCTGCGAAAATGCTGCAACTCGCCAACGATGAGCTGCGGATCGATGTGCTCGATCCCACGCGCGACGCCGAACTGCTCGGGCCGCGTTTTTGTGCCGGGGGGTATGTCTGGCAAGTGCACGATCATCGAGCCGGGCCTCTGTTGAGTGGGCCCGAGGGACCCGAACCTCGGCCCGATCCGTTCAATGGCCACGGACTGCCCGAGGCGTGCCGGGATCGCTCGCGGTCCGGCCATCACTGGCTTTGGCAGGAGGACGAGGGATTCGCGCCCGGGGTTGGGACCCTTAGCCGGGGAACGGATGGCGTGATCATCACCGCGCCGGCAACCTGGCACCTCGACATCGGCCCGACCCGCGCCGAATTTCGCAGCCGCCATCAGGCCGCCGGCCATGAGGCCGAACTGGTGCGCATCCTCGACCTGAACGGGCGCACGCTGCGAAGCCACAGCGAGCTGATCAATCATGGAACCGGCAGGATGGAACTGGAGTGGTTCGCGCATCCGTTTTTCGCCCTGGACGAGCTCGGAGCGATGACGGTCGAACTTCCCGCCACGGCTGCCCTTCCACCCGACTCGGGATTCGTATTAAAAAATCGAATACTCAAGCCCGCCCGACGCTACCTCGGTCCGGAGGACGGTGCGTTCACCCTGCTCGAAGGAGTAACGGAGTCCTTCCTTGCGGTCACGATCTCACACCCGCGGCTGAGCCGCGGGATTCGTTTCCGCACCGACTTCATACCTTCAGAATGTCCGATCTGGATGAACGGCTTCACCTTCTCCATCGAGCCCTACCAGAAATTGGAGTTGGCAGCGGGAGAGGCCCGAACCTGGGAACTGGTCTACGAGTTCAGCGCCTAGAACTTCCAAAGTCCGACCCCCCGGAGGCGCTCCTCCAGTTTGGCTCCCTGCATCAAGGCCTTGACCTCTTCGTCGGGCAGTTTGCCACTCGGCAGATCCGGCGCATTCGCCAGTTCCACCACCAACGAAGCAATGATCCCCGCCGAATCCTTGATCAATTCAGGGGTGAGCTTGTCGAAGGTGTCGGCAAAATCGTGGTAGTAACGCACCGACTCCGGAGGGATGGGAGCGTAGAAGGTGATGACCCGCACGCCGTTGACTTGATACGGGGTGTGATCGCTGGCCATCCAGGTCTTGTTGGTGACCCCCTGTTCGAGACGGCCCTCTCCGCGCGCCTCGTTCCACCAATCAAGTAAGGGAACCAAATCGTCATGCCCCATGGCATTCACCCCGATCGGCACGCCCACCATGTCGAGATTGAGCATGACGGCTGGTGGGTTTTGGGCATCCGCACCTTGGGCGACGGCGTGGCGAGATCCCCACAGGCCCTGCTCCTCGCCGTTATACCAGACGAGTTCCACGGTGCGCTCCAAATTCGCATCCCGCAGCACCCGCGCCAAGGCGAGTAATTGCGCGACACCCAATCCGTTATCGATGGCGCCCTGGCCATTCTCCCAACTGTCAAAATGCCCGCCCACCATGACGGTTTCATCGGTGCGACCGGGAATCCGGACACGCAGGTTGTCGACCTCAACCGGCTTGTTGAACGAACGAGCGTGTAATCCCACTTCCACCGGCACATCTCGCGCAATCAGTCGACGCATCCAGAATCCTTCCTCCTGCGTGATCGTAAAAATCGGCAGCGGAAGCGGCTCACCGTGAAAACCGCCGGTGCGCGCCAACAACTGGCCACCATTCATCCGGTTGATGAACATGAGGCCCGCCATGTTGTGCTCCAAGGCCTGCTTCCCGACGTCACCCGCCCGACCTCGGGCACTGGGTCCAAACAACCCGATCGCACCCTCGGGGATCTCTTGTTGAAAATCCTCTGGAGCCCCCCGTCCCAGGTCCACCACCGGGCCATTCAACGGACCCGTCGGCTGCATATAGCTCAAGCCCAACGCCCGCATTTTGCGGTGCACGGGCGCGATCATAGTCAGAGTGTCTTCATGACGCACCCAACCTGGCATCGAAAACGTTTCGCGGGTCGGCTCGAGACCAAGACTGCGCAATTCCGCTTCGAGATCCGCCAGGGCCGCCTCGTTGGCTGCCGAGCCCGAAAGCCTTCCTCCATGATCATCGCACAGATGCTCGAGGAAAGTGACGGTGGCATCGTCTGACTTTACCCGGGCTTCGGCCTCGGCCGGCGTGAGGCCAACCAAGGATTGGGCGCTGCCGGCCAAACCGACCGCGAGGAGGAATGCACATGTTTTCATCGTTTTCATGATTCGTAGTCCCGTATCCAGATTCTCATTTCTCCCTCGCCGCGATTGCCCCACCAGGCATAGGGAACGGCGCGCAGCGGCACGGTTTCCCGCGGCAGGTTCAGGTTGGTTTCATACAAAGTCTCCGGCGGGAGCTCCCGCACGGCTTGGCCAACGATGGTGGTGACTCCTCCCCAGGCGTCGGCTTCCCAGCGCGGACTGAGGGCAGCGTCCCGGGTGATACCAAAACTGGGTAGTCCGCCACCGTGATCCACCTCCTCTACCGCATAGACAATCGGGCCCCGGGCCAGCGCCACCCGCCCGGCCGCCGAGGTCACCCGGGGATGCGCCCGGATGCGTTCAACCGGCAAGGGAATCTCCGCCGCGATCACGTCGCCCGGTTGCCAGACTCGCAGCAGGCGAAGGTAACCCATGACCGCCTCACCCGCCGCTGTGCCGTTCACCGTCCAGTCGGCGCGAGCCTGCCGAATCGCCAATTCCGCTTCGCCCTCAGGCGCGGCCTCAACTGTGATCTTCACCTCCCCTTCCCACGGATACCGCGTTTCGACCCGCAGGGCCCAGTCCCCGTGCTTGATCGTCATCGGGGCGAACAGATGCAGGGCCAGTCCGACGGACGACTTGCTCACCGCATAATGGCCGAGCGAGGACAACAGCCGCGCCACGTTGGGCGGACAGCACGCACAGCCAAACCAGGGCACGCGCTGGGTCTTGACCATCCTGCAGTCATACCGTCTGCGGGTTTCTCCGGGATTCACCGCCAACGGGTTTACGTAGAAATAGTGGCAGCCATCCTGGGACAAACCGGCGAGCACGTTGTTATACAGCGCCAGTTCCATCACATCGGCGTATTGAGAATCCAATGACAAATCCAACATACGCCGCGCCCACATCATGAGTCCGATGGCGGCACAGGTTTCCGCATACGACCGGTCATCCGGCAAATCGTAGGGTTCGGAAAAATTCTCTCCGCCCGGTCCGTCCGCCCCCACCCCGCCAATGATATAGAGGTGGCGCGCCACCATCTCGTCCCACAGGCGCTGGCAACTCCGCTTCAGGTCGACGGCACCGGTCTCGCGGGCCAAATCCGCCATCGCCGCATAGAGATACATCGCCCGCACTGCATGGCCGCCCGGCTCAGTCTGCTCCGTCACGGGCACATGGGCCTGCCAATAAGCCTGCCCGTCGAAATACGCCCACACCGGCGGCTGCTTTTCCTGTCGCCGGTTGGCCTCCTCCACAAAGTAGTGCGGACTGCGCCCCCTCTCCCGCACGAAGAATTCGGCCAGATTTTGGTAACGAATTTCACCGCTGGCCCGCGCGAGTTTAACCAGGGCCAACTCCAGTTCAGGATGTCCGGGATAGGCCCGAATCTGGTCCGGTCCCTCGCCAAACGTCCGATCAAGCAGGTCCGCAAGATTGCGCGCCACCGTCAGGAGACGCGTTGATCCGGTCGCATCAAAGTGGGCCACCGCCGCCTCGATGAAGTGCCCGGCACAGTAGAGCTCATGCAGGTCGCGCAGGTTCTCCCACCGCTTCGCCTCCGGCTTAAGCTGGGTGTAGGTGTGCAGGTAGCCGTCGTCGTCCGGTGCGCGCTCGTAGAGGTCGACCAGTTCGTTGATGGCGGCGGAGAGTTTGGGGTCGGGAGCGAACTGAATCCGGTAGCAGGCCGCCTCCAGCCATTTGGCGACGTCCGAATCCTGAAAACACAAGCCATCAAACTCGCCCTCCACGTCGCCGGCCGCAATCCGCAGGTTGCGCACCGCGTGGCTCGGCAGTGCGCCCGGAATGCGGTCGTTGATCGCATCCCACTGGCGCAGCAATGTGGTCGTGCCGACGCGTTCGATGCGCTCTCCGAGCACACCGTCGGTAAAGCGGATCGCGTTGAGGGGAAAGGCGGTGGGAGTGGGCATGGGATCGGGGTCAGCGGACCACTCGGTCCGTGATGGAAAGCGTGTTGTAATCGAGCACCCGGCGGAGATCGCCATGCGAAATGGTCAGCACGCGACTGTGCAATTCGCTGTTCAAGTGGGGACCCTCGAAGAGCTTCCACCCGTCGTAATCTATGGGTTCACCCTCCACCCTCGGGTTGAGTCCAAACGTCATCGACAGCTTCTTGCCGCGCAGCGAGGTGAAACTCACGCTGGGCGTTGGCTCCAGCGAATACTCCAGCGGCAAATTCAGAATCGCCGCCTGGAAGTCTGCCATGCTGGCAAACTCCGAACCGTCCGCGGCCTGCAGGATCGTACCGTTTTTCACATGCGGACTGACCAGCACCTTGCTCCCACTTTCCTCAAACACGGTCGGGTCGCGGCTGTTGACGTAGCGAATGTGCGGTTCCCAGCGATAGTCTGCCAACGGCCGGTAGGCCAAGTAGGTGGTGCCCCCGCGGGCAAAGATCCATCCGGACTCGTGTTCGACCAGGTCGGTGAGATCGCGGGAGAAAAACCCATTCACCTGGGGAAAATCCTCTTCCGGGGGAATGTCGTAGAGGGCAATGACCGTGTCGAGGTCCTGCATGACCTGCTCGTAAGGCGAACAGCCCAAAACCTTGTTGGCCGAATTGTAAGAGGGCTTGCCCTCCCAGGTCACTCCCGGCGGCATCGGCTCGGGAAAGGTGCAGAAAAACATCTGCTGCACGCGGCCCGAGGAGTGCGGATGCAGGGAGAACATCGTATTGTGCACGTCCCGCGGGTCGTCGACGGTCCATGTCACATCCCACACGTGCGATTGGATGGGATCGCTCAGTCCGCCTTGGTGCGACCCCACGGCGTATTGGTCGCGCAGATACTGTGTCTTATGAATCGGACGCATGTGTTCGTCGCTGTAACGCCAGATCCGGCGCGACCGCGCGCGGTCTTTTTGCAGGATGTCGTGGTCGCGATCGACCGCGATACGGTAGATGACCTCGGGCACATGGTAGTGCTCCGCCAGCACGGCGAAGTAATTGCCCCAGCCCCAGCCACGGTAGCCTTCGCCCGCCGGCACGTTGCCAAACAGCTGCCAGGAAAAGTAAGTCGCCAATGCATACCAGCGCTCAACCACCGAGTAGTCATCGGTGCGTGAATTGGGTCCGCGCGGCATGCCGTCGAGCGTGATCGTGGCGAGCTCAGCGAAGAGCCAGTCCAGCATGATGTGGGCGCGTTGGCGCATCGCCGGATCCTCCGCCCACACGTAGAGCATGATAAGCGGGATGGCGTATTCGCCGATGTAGTGGGTGGCGTTGTATTCCCCCTGCCCGATGGTGGTGGTGATATTCATCCAATCGAGCAACCAGTCGCGCCCCTCAACGAAGTTCTCCTCCGAGCTCAGGCCGTTCCACCATTCCGAACCGGGCTCATCGGGATACATCTGAGCCATGAGATACATGGCCGTGTGATACATCACCCAGTGATTTTCGGTATCGCCGCGCAGCTGGCGTGTCGTGCGCCAGGCATCGCGAATCGCTTGCCGTGCTTCCGCTGACAGCCGGTCGCGACCGGTGTAGGCGACCATGGTGACGGGGAACATCCAGAACGGCCCGGTGCCGGGGGTTTCCATGAGCTCAATCACCCGGCGGTTGCACGCCTCGATCTCCTCGCCGCGCGTAAGCAGCATGGAAATGGCCGAATTGTCCATTTTGGTGAAGTTCTCAGCGGCATAGCGGCCAATGCGAAAATCCTGCATCTGTTTGATGCGGTCCAGGTATTGGGCGCGGCGTTCGTCGACGGATTCGACCACCTCGCGGGAAAACGGCTCGGTGAATGCCGGTTGGGCAGGCAGTTGCAGTGCCACCGCAAACGCCGCCAGGCAACCGATGGAGCGGAGCGAATTCAGCTTTAAGAATTGCATGGCAAATCAGGGTTGAACGCGGGGAATCGCGAGGAAGGCGTTGACGAGGGACCCTTCGAGAGCATCCGGCTGCCAGGTGCGGCCAAAGTCGTCGGAGTAGTAGAGGGTCTCCTGAAAGATACTGGCGTAGAGGCGGCCGGTGTTGGGATCGACACCAACCCGCCAAGCCCGGACACCGTCCGGGAGACCGGCGTTGCGCTCGGTCCAGGACTCGCCGCCATCCTCGCTCGTCCAAACCCCGTAGGCCCAACTGGCAACAGCCAGCCGAACCTCGTCGGTAGCGTCAAAGGTGACGTTATAGATCGCCCGATCATCGGGCAGCCCGGCAATCGCGGACCACGTCTCGCCGCCGTCACGGGAATGCCAGGCACCGTGCGTGTCGGTCACGGCCAGCCACCGCAACGGATCATGCGGCGATTGCTCAAGGTCGTTGACCTGAGTGCTGGTGGGCAGCACGCGCCGCCAAGTGGATCCGGCGGTCACCGTGAGGAAGATTCCCTCTTCGCAGCCCGCGAGCACCCGGGCCTTTTGACTGCGATCGACCGCGATCGTTTGGGTGAACTTGCCGCGGTCCGGCAGGCCGCGTTCGCGCCGCTCCCACGTCTGGCCGCGATCAGTGGACACCGCGATGCCGTCCGGCAAAGCGAGGTAAACCGTATCAGGCGAGTGGGGATCAACCGCTACATCGCGTCCCTCCGTCATGTCCCAGCTGTTGGTCATCTTCCACGACTCACCGCCATCGTAGCTTACCCAGATGCCGTTAAGCGATGTGGTGTAGATGGTATCGTGGTCACGGGGATCAACCGCGACTGCGGACAACGTCGTGTCGTTGTAACCGAAGTGACGCCATTCCTGAGTGGCATGGTCGCGCTCGAACAGACCGTTGGTCGTGACGATGGTCGAACCAATCACATAGTTGCGGTTGATGTTCGCACAGATGAAAAAGTCATAGGCCGGTTCGGCCCACACGACGGGCGTCAACAGGGTCAGGGTGAGCGCCAAAAAGTGCCCACGGGAGCGAGTTATGGGGTTGCGGGGTGGCATGGGGACGGTTGGTTGGAGCGATGAAATTTCGTCACCTCTTTATCGGACTGATGGTAAGTTGGTTAGCGACGGTCGCGATGGCAGTGTCCACGCCAACGGAACGGCTGGCGGAGTTGGGCATCACGCTGCAGAAGCCGGACGCACCGGTCGCGAACTACGTGCCAGCGGTGCGCGTGGGAAATCTGGTTTTCCTCGCCGGGCATCTGCCCCGCACAGAAGCGGGGGATCTCATGAAGGGCAAACTTGGGCAGGACGTCTCGCTTGAGGAAGCACAGGAAGCGGCGCGGCGGACGGCATTGGCTTTGCTCGGCACCCTGAAGCGCGAGATCGGCTCGATCGACCGGGTAAAACGCATCGTCCGAGTCGAGGGTTTTGTGAACGCAACCCCTGATTTCACGAGTCATTCGCTGGTGATCAACGGTTGCTCCGATTTGTTGGTGGAAATCTTCGGAGACAAGGGCCGCCATGCGCGGATGGCGATTGGAGCGGGTTCGCTTCCCCTCGGCGTCTCGGTCGAGATCGCAATGATCGTGGAAGTGGAATAGCGCCGCGGCTGCCATGGTTCTAAGCGGATTTCACTTCCTGCTCGATCGCGGCGAGCAGGAAGTCGATGTCATCGGCGGTGTTAAAAACATGGCAGGAGATGCGCACGGCATCCAGTCCCCGTTCGGACACAGGACGACAACGGCAGCCGTGATTTCTGCGCAGGGCACTGAACATGTCTTCATAGGTCATCTTCGGCGTGCGAAACGACACCATCGCCGTGCGCAGGCTCGGCTCCGTGGGGGACAGCACTTCAGTATCAGGGATGGATTCCAGACCCGCATGAACCCGGGCGGCCAGACGGCGGCCATGGGCTTCGATGCGCTCCCGGCCAATCCGATCCTGCCAGTCCATCGCCGCCCCCAAGCCGACAATGCGGGCATTGTCCCGGGTGCCGTATTCGTAACGCATCGCGCCCGGATAGTAGGCAATCGGACCGGGCAGATCAAAGAGGTCACCCGAGTAGGCACCGGCCATGGTGGAGCGCAGGCTCTCCTGTCGGTCTCGTTTCACGAGCAACAAACCGGTCTCGCGGGGCGCGCCCAACCACTTGTGCCCGCTGGTCGCATAGGAATCGCAGCCCAAGGAGGAAAAATTGACCGGTATCATCCCGGCCGACTGCGCGCCGTCGATATGAAACCAGAGGCCACGGTCACGACAAAACCGGGCGATTTCCTCTGCCGGCAGGTGCACGCCGGTGGGAGCGGTCACATGTGAAATCTGCACCACGCGGGTGCGATCCGTAACCAAAGCTTGGATACGCTCCAGGTTGCCCGCCGGGTTTTTGATGTCGGGTTCAAACAAACGCACCGCCACTCCCCGGCGCTCCGCCTGCAGCATCCAGGGAAAGGACCCGCCCGGGTGCGCATGTGATTCGAAGATCACCTCGTCTCCGGCTTGCAGCGGCAAACCTCCGGCTACAATGCCATTGGCTTCGGTGGCATTACGCACGAATGCAACCTCCTCGGGAGTGCAGCCCAAAAAAACAGCCGCCCGCTCGCGCACCGGACCCTGCCGGTCGTGTCCCGTATCGACAATGGCCTCCAGTTCGGCTGCGACCACGCTCCCGACTTCCCGCACGGCGCGCAAACTTGGTCCCAATCCGCCCGCGTTGAAATAACGATAGCCCGGCTGAAGATCAAAACCGGCCTTGAGCGCCTGCCAGTAGTCGTCGGGCCGGGTGGAATTGAACTCCGGCAGACTGAGCTGCCCCGCCATCAGCCGAGAGGCACCGGCGGCGGTCAGGCCCAGGCCCAGACTTTGGAGGAAAGTTTTCCGCTTCATGCTGGTGCGCGCAAAAAGTGAATACGGTGATGAAATTCGGAGGTCGTGCCCGCCGGCAAAATCAGGGGTTGATCGCGATGGGAGGCAAATGCGACCAGCGGGTTCTCCGGCCGGACAAACCAAGGGATCGGGGCCTGCGGTGACTCGAATTTGATGACACCGCGCCGCAGCGAAGTGTCGGCCTGGACGTGCCATTCGAGAGCTGAGGCGACTCGTCCATGCAAGGCACTCAGTTCGCTGGTCCCGCCTTCCCCCCGTAGGCCGATGGAGGCGTCGCCGTGTTCATCGAGCAACCCCCGGGCGCCGCGAAACTGCAGGCCCGTGTAATGCGACCCGTCGAGTCCGCCGAGACTGTGGTAATTGTGGCAGGTCAGATCGCGGTCGTGAGGATTGGTCAGCCGGCTGATCCATTCGAGGCTCCAACCCTCGCGGTCGACTTGAGTCAGGAGTTCCCGCTCCTCGCGCAGGATCAAGGCGTCGTTGTTCTGCGGATTGAGCCAATCCAACTGCTCGACCATCCGGTCGGGCGTCCGGTCCGTCCAAGCGACGTGGCGCTGGCAGCCATGGTCCTGCCGCCACTGATAGCCATCTTCAGCCCGGTGCGAAGGCCCTCCCCAGAAGTTGATTTCATCGACCGAGGTAAGCATGAAGCTCACCCCGTGGTGCCACGGATGATCGTTGGGACGGAGATTGGTCAGGACGTCTCCATCAATTGAATACAACGGATGCAGAAATGGCCGGGGGGATTCGTTCGGGGAAGCATCAGGCGCAAAAACATAACGCCAAAGCGGACGGTCATCCGCGAGGCCAACCACCACGGCACCAGGTGGTGCATCCAGAAAGCGAAGATCAGTACTCATGAAGGGAAAGGGGGGATTGGCCGGCCCAATTGCCGCCCATCGTCTGGTGCCGGGATCCATTGGGCAGACAAATCTCGGTCGGGGTATCCAAAGGGGACTGCACCGTGAGTTGGAATCCTTCGGCTTGGATTTTCCACGCCACCTCCACCTGCCCCCGGGGAGTGCAAACGCTTCCCTCGGCATGTTCCAAACCGAGCGTTTTCGGCTGAACCCGAATCGAGGTGAACCCGGGCGACGTCGGCTGCACTCCCAGCACCTCGCGGTGGAACTCCAGGACCGGGTGCGCACTCCAGGCGTGGCACAGGGATCGCCAGTAGCTGTTTTCCTCGACGAAGGTATCGAGGCCGAGATCGATCGATTCATGCCAAGGACCGAGCGTGGCCGGCATCCCCTCGTCGTAAGTGCCCATGATCCGCATCGCCCTCCAAATGGTGTGCCAGGCAAAAAACGATCCCGGGGCGAGCCGGGCATCATGAGGAAAGCGTTCCCGCATGCGGTTGCCTGTCGCTGCATCAGCCGCACCGCAGGCAACCGCCCAGGCATTGCCGTATTGGCTGACTTCAGGACCACCGGGACGATCGAAATACAGTCCCTCCTTCTCCGACCAAAATGTCCGGTGCAGGATTTCGCGGGTGGCCTCCGCCTCCGCGGCCAAGACATCCGCCTCGTCCACCCGGCCCAACCACCGGCAGATCTGCGCGACCTCGTCCAAGGCTTGTATCCATTGACTGGATATAATGCAGGTGGGCCCCGAGTCCGCTCCGTGCACCACGCCCCGCGGCCACCACGGGCACCAGTCGGTGACATTCCAATAAGGCAGGCGCGCGGGCAGGCCGGTTTCATCCCGATGGCGCCGGAACCAATCGAGAACCGCCAACAACCCTGGCCGAACTTCCTCCACGGTGGTGAGATCGCCGGTGCAGAGGCCATAGTCCCGCACCGCCGTGATCCAGTGCAGCGACCACGAAGGGATGACCTGACGGAGTCGCGAGGGAAATCGGCTCTGGGTGAGCCCGTCCGGCCCTCGGGACCAGTCGAACTGCAATATCGCTTGTTTGCTCAGGCGGTATTCCCCTGATGTCAGCATCCCAAGATGCGACGTGATCATGGTGTCACCGGCATACTGCATCTGCTCGTAATGCGGACAGTCTTCAAACGTCTCATGCGAGCAAAGCTGCATGGTCCGAACCCCTGCCGCCCAAATTCGGTCCCATGAAGAATCGCTGCACGTGAATGACGCTTTGGGATGGTAGGGGTAAGCCGAGTAACGGAAACCGAGCGAGCGGATCGTAAGCGGCCCGGGACCGGCCTTCACGCGCACGCCCACAAACCGAAAAGCGCGCCAGTGCCACGGCTCAAACATGCTTTCCCCGCCGCAGGGTCGCCAGTGGTCACTCCACCCGGTGATCTTGCCACGACGATCAAACGTCCAACCGGTATCCTCGTCAGCAAAGTGGGAGGCCAGATTTTCGAGCGGCTGTTTCTCGCCCAACATCACGGCTCTCGAGGTGTCCCACGGCAGCCGCAAAGCCTCCGCGTAGGTGAGTCGAAAATCCACCCCGTCCGCGGCGTTGATCCGGACAACCGGATAACCCGAAGTGAGTTCCCCCACATCTAAAATCAAATCGACCTCTTCATGGGCCGATAACGTGACCTCGCCTGTGCCTGCCAACAGCTGTTGCCAGGATTCCCCTGGTGCATTCCCTCCCGGAGCAAAAACTTCCGCAAAGCTCTGCTGCTCACCTTCGATCAAGGGCGGGATGATTCGCGGAATGAGGCCGTATGGGCTGGCGGGATCGCGCCGCTCCTCCAATCGCTCCGCCGCATAGAGCGGGCGGGCAGGTTGCCAATCCGGAATCTGGTCCTCTCCGGTCAACCATCCTCTCGACGAGGCGGAGTCGACCCGGTCTTCGAAATATCCGTGGTACCCCTCAAACCGGGTGCCGTCGTTTTGAAAGCGGTGGTCGTGATCAACCGACACCTCCCAGTCTGCGTTTCCCGTGTGCAGAACAACCTCGTCCCGTTCGGTCCGGACAATTCCGGACAACAGAAACCCGCCGGCATAGGTGATCACTGAACAAGGAGGTCCCAGATCGGTGGGCCGATGGGCCACCTTCGACATGTCGAAAACCAGCGCAGCCAGGGTATTGGGGCCGGCTTTGAGGTAAGGACCCAGGTCATAGGTGTCGTAGAAATGGTGATCAACATCCCCTTTCGCCGGCCCCCGCCCCACGAACGCACCATTACAATAGAACAGGAAACGACTGTCCGCCGTAACATGAACAAGACCTGCCGAATCCGTCGAACTGCCCAGGTCGAACCTCAATCGGAATCGCCTGACTTGATAATGAGAGGGCGACCGTGCTTCTGGAGCCGCTTCAGCATGAGTCCCTTCGGGGGACCAAATCCAATGGGATTCGCCGGAAAACGGGAGGGAAGGACAGGGAGAAGAGGCAGACACGGGGTTGAAGGGGGTTCATGATTCCAGTGAAACAAACACCGAAATTGTCTGAAAAATCTTTCAAAAAAGAGACTCGAAGATTTGCAACTCTGTCATCATCTAGCAACTATTTCATGTTATTTCATGATATTTTCTTGAAATTCCCTTCTTAGACAAACCCCCAATCGCCCCAAAATCCTACACCCCTGCCTAAGCCTGTTTTCCGGCCTTTCCCTCCGACGGCCACAGACAGACGTCTTCGATTCCCTATGCTTTGTCGAACATTGGTTCATTGATGTGATGAAAACGTCTTGACCTTTTCACAAGCCTTTCACCTAATTTGCATTGAAATTTCATTTCGTACCCCATGCTAATTTCTGAGATCGCAAAGCAGGCGAGTGTATCCCCCTCGACTGTCTCTCGGGCCATCAACCAACCCGAGATCGTAGCTCCTGAGAGTCTCGCGCGAATCCGCGCGGTGATGAAGAAGCACGATTATACCCCTGCCCCCCTCAACCGTCGTCGTGGCCCCAAAACACGCAAGCCTGTCACGCTTCGTTTGGGAGTTTGGTTCGTGGGAGCGAAAGCAGGTAATCCCAGTCTCAACTGGTTCCAAGAGCGCATCACGGAACTGCAGGAGCGGAACCCGCGCAGTCGAGTGGAGCTGCAGATGCTGTTTTCCAATTCCGCCAACGAACTTCCCCGGGCGCTTACCACCGAAAAGCTCGATGGTATTATCATCCAGGGTCAGGAACCCGGAGCCGAGGTCATGGCGAAGTTGAGCAACCTTCCCTGCGTCTGGTTCATGACCCGGCGCTCCGAAGAGTTCCCGGGCGACTATGTCGAGCCGAACAACGAGGAGAACGGTCGGATGGCTGCCGATTATCTCGCCCGCCAGGGCCACACCAATGTGGCAGTCCTGACCACCGACCCAGGTTACAGTGCCAACATTCGCCGCGTACATGCTTTCATGGACCGCGCGAAGGAATTGGGGCTGATAGCCCATCAAATTCTCGGCAAAGAGGATCCGGGCATCAGTTACTTGGAAATCGCGCCGCTCAACAGCGAAACCGAGATGTTGGTTCGTCTGCTGACTGAGCAAAACCCGCGCCCCAGCGGACTTTACATTCCCGTCGATCATTTCGCCGGGGCTTTCTTTCGTGCTCTTCGCAACGCTGGCCTACAGCGAAACAAAGACTTCGAGGTCATCCTCGGAAACTTCAACCCCCTGATATACAATAACCTAGAACACCACCCTGCTGCACTCGACATCAATTTATCCACGCTGATCCACAAGGTCATCGACCACCTCGTCTGGCGGATCGACAACCCGGCCAGCGTGGGGCGAATGGGCATCAAGGTCTCGCCGACCCTTCGGCCAGCCCTCGACTGAAACCCACCCCTTTATTGCCAGATCGACCTCTCAAGGCGGTCGATCTGTTTCCCCCCAATTTGAGAATGACGGCGCTAAACCAGAATTCTCACGCACCCCAAACGAACACACCAAGGCTATGAAAACTAGTTCCATCAAACCATGGCGATTTATGCCGTGGCTTATGATTGCTCCCCTCGGCCTGTTCGCTCAAGCGACCACGGAAGATGCCACCGATGATGAAGACATCATCATGCTTTCCCCGTTTGAAGTGACAGGCGACGACGACGTCGGGTATCTGGCGACCTCAACCCTCGCTGGCACCCGTCTGCGCACAAACCTGCGCGATATCGGCTCCTCCATTTCCATCGTGAATGAGGAATTCCTGGAAGACACCGGATCCCAGAACCTCGAAGACGTCCTGATCTTCACCCCGAATACCGAAATCGGTGGTTTGGGCGGTAACCACTCAGGCTCTACCGGAGCCAATCCGATTCCCGAGCAACAACGTGACGACCCCAGCGGAGGTCTCACCCGTGTCCGGGGTCTGGCCAGTGCTGACCTGACGCGTGATTACTTCATCACGAACATTCCGTTCGACACGTTCAATACCGACCGTGTCGACGTTCAGCGTGGTGCAAACTCCGCCCTCTTCGGTTTGGGTAGCCCCGGTGGTATCGTGAACGCCTCCACCATCCGCGCCGACTTTCTCGGCAACCGCGGTCGGGTGCGTTTCGAAACCGACCAATATGGCACCACCCGCTACTCCATGCGCTACAACGCCATGATTGGTGACGTCGCTGCCGTGCGGATTGCCGGTTTGTCGGAGGACAAGGCCTACGAGCAAAAGCAGGCCTTTCTTGAGGACGACCGCCTATTTGCTGCAGTCACCGTAAAGCTCCCATTCGGCCTCACTGCTCGGGCAAATGCGGAGATCGCCGAACGTCACTCCGCAAATCCGGACTACATCCCGCCGAA
>JANQKV010000033.1 GCA_028280945.1 Opitutaceae bacterium | reverse complement strand
TGAGGTGGTGCCGCCGCCGTCGAGTTTAAGGATGCCGGCATTGACGTTGACCGTGCCGGAGTTGTCGAAAGTGGAGTCGAACTCGGTGGTGCCGGAACCGGTTTTGTTGTAGGTGCCGGTGGAGGCGTTGGTGAAGACCGGGGCAGTGCCGCCGCTGAAGTTGTAGAAGCGGGCGTCGGCCGAGTCGTTGAAGTTGGCGTTGTTGGTGATGGTCGAGCCGTTTCCACCAGCGAGATCTCCGATGATCCAGTTGATGTGCCCATCGTTGATGAAGGTGGTTCCGTTCCAGAAATTTCCCCCCGAGTCAGCGATATCCAAACCAGCGTCACTGTCGTCGATAAAGATTGTCAGATTTTCGATCGAACCACCTGTCCAGATAGAGTCAGTTCCCGTGCCCTCCAGCTTGAGTGAATCGGTGGATGCATCGGTCTTGCTTGTGAGTTTCCCCCCGGTCATTCGAAGCCTTCCCGTGGTCACATTTCCGCCAACGGTAACAGTTCCTCCCAGAATATAAGCAGTATCAAAAAGTGTCGGCACTCCCAGGGTCCAGCTGCCAATCGTCCATTCGAAACTACTGCCGTTGTTGCTGGTCTCGACTCCAGTTGTTTGGGCCTGACTCCAACAGCAAAGCACAAGTGTGAAAGCTGCGCACCCGACATTTCGCACTGGTTTGAACATTCTGATGGGAAAACCGAGAGGGAGGTCTGGGAGGTGGTGGAAGGGAAAAACGAGACCCGCGGGCGAGAGCAAAAAGCGTAAAATTCACCCTAGTTGCCATTGTCTAGCAAAAACAAGACCTAGTTTTTTACCAGCGCGGCTTTCTGCAGGGAGTCAGAGCTGGAAGAAAGGGCTGACGTTGCCCAATCGACTTCAGGCGTGGGTTGACCTGGCAGAGCCCGCGCCGTTTAACCCGGATATGGTCGAGGACCTCGTGGTAAATCTTGGGGATCGCAGCTATCCGATTCACTTTGGCGAAAATCTGGCTTCCGCTGTGGCCGCGGAGTTGGCCGGGCTCAGGGCGCGAGGAGCCAAGACAGTGGCTCTGGCCGATGCCTCTCTGATGGACTGCCAGGGCCGTCGGCTCGATGCGATGATGGGGGAGACGCCGCGGTTGATTGTCCCGGCGGGGGAGACGTCGAAGTCGAGTCAGCAGTTGGTGGAGGCATGGGACTTTTTGGCGGCGCAGAAAATGGACCGCGGCGGTGTCGTGCTGGTCATCGGTGGCGGAGTGGTGGGCGATCTGGGGAGCTTCGCGGCGGCAAGTTTTTTGCGCGGAGTGAGCTTCATTCAGATCCCCACGACCCTGTTGGCGATGGTTGACAGTTCCGTGGGTGGCAAAACCGGCATCAATCTCGCAGCCGGCAAAAACCTGGTTGGGGCATTTCACCAGCCTCGGGCGGTCTTTATTGACACGGGGTTTTTGCAGACCTTGCCGCCACGTGAATTTGCCGCCGGCTTGGCGGAGGTCATCAAGTATGGCCTGCTGGGGGACGAAACGCTCTTTACTCAACTTGAGCGCGAAACCCTCAAGCCGGAGACTGCAAACCTGGCGGCGGTGGTGCGGCGCTGTTGTGCGGCCAAGGCCCGCATTGTTGAGGCCGACGAGTTTGAGACCGCGGCCAGCGATGGACGGGCATTGCTCAATCTGGGTCACACCTTTGCCCATGCCATTGAGAAAGTTGCTGGTTACAGCGTGTACCTGCACGGCGAAGCAGTGGCAATTGGGTTGGCGGCAGCAGCCCGCCTTTCGCGGGATCTGGAGCTAATCGATGATACGCTGGTTCGGCGCGTTGAACGCGTATTGGCGGCTCATGCCTTGCCCACCCGCCTTCGCGGAGGATTGGAGTTGGGACCGCTGATGGAGGCCATGGCCAGCGATAAAAAAGTACGTGCAGGCCGGCTGCGCTTTGTGGTGATGGAGGCGGTGGGTCGAGCCGCCACCCGCGAGGATGTGCCGCGCGAAATCGTCGAATCCGTTTGGCGCGAGGTCGGGGTGGAGTAGTCTGTTAATCATGTCCGCGATCGACGAAGGCATTGTCCGGGAGTTTTTTGAACAAAACGGTTTTCTGGTGCGGCAGGTGCGCAAATACCAGGTGCAGTCGCGCCGCAAGCACTCCGATGAGGAAATTGATCTGTTGGTCTACAACCCGGGCTGGCAGCGAGGTGCCCGCAAGCCTGATTTCTTCTTGTTCTCGTCCGAGTTGCCTTTTTTGCACCGCGCGGTCGTTGCGGTAAAACCGTGGCATACCGGCGTATTCTCCGCGGCGACGATCAAGGGGTCCCCGGAGATCCTGCGGTTTCTGGAAGAGGAGGTGCTGCAGGCGGCCAGCAAACTCTTTCCCGACGACACCGCGGAGGGTGGTGCCGGCGAGCAACCCAGCAAAATCCTGGTGCTGCCCGGTCTGCCCACCCAGGAGCCTTATCGTTCCCAAAGCGTGTCCCTGCTCAAGGAGCGGGGTGTCGACGGCATCATCTCGTTTCGTGCAATGTTGCTCGACCTGATCGACAAGGTCGAAGTCAACCGCAACTACCGCAAAAGTGATACCCTGCAGGTCATTCGGATTTTGAAGAACTACGACCTGTTGCGGGATGGTCAGTTGGATTTGCTGTCGACGGATCGCCGTTCGAAGTCTTCCTGACGCCATGCCCACCCGCATCCACCCGCAGGCTATCGTTGAACCGGAAGCCCAACTCGGCGTCGACGTCGAAGTTGGCCCCCATGCGGTGGTCACGAAATGGGCGAGGATGGGCGATGGTGTGATCGTGCATCCGGGCGCCGTGGTGGGAGGCGATCCGCAATATCTGGGTTTTGATGCCGCCACGCCTTCCTACGTGGAGGTGGGGGCGGGTTCGGTGCTGCGCGAATCGGTCACGCTCAACCGGTCGATGTATGAGGGGAAAGCCACGGTTCTGGGGGCCCGTTGTTTTTTCATGGCGTGCAGCCATGCCGGACATGATTGTGAAGTCGCCGATGACGTGGTTCTGGCGAACAACGCGATGCTCGGGGGGCACGTGACGGTGGGAATGAAGGCGTTTGTAGGGGGCGGGGCCGGCGTCCACCAGTTCTGCCGGATCGGCGAAGGGGCGATGATTGCCGGCGTGGCCCGTATCACCCAGGACGTCGCGCCCTTTTGCATGTCGGCTGAGCGTGATGAGTTGGTGGGGTTGAATCTGGTGGGACTCAAACGCCGCGAGTGGCCCCGGGAGGTGATCCGGGAAATCAAGGACTGCTATCACCATGTGTTTGGGGAGCCGGGTAATCCGAAACCGCGGGCGGCGGCATTGTTGCCGGAGGTCGAATCTGACGCGGCGCGCACCTTTCTCACGTTTTTCGCGGACAGCAAACGACCGATTGCACGTCCGTCCGCTCGCGGCGCCGGATGAGCACCTTGCCCCTAGCTTTGACCTGTGGAGACCCGGCCGGGGTGGGGCCGGAAATCATCGCTGCCTGGCTCGAGGCGCATCCGCAGCTTCACTCGGCCGTCGAGGTAATCGGTCCGGGACGTTGGTTGGATGAGTTGCCGTCCGCAACGCGGTCCCGCGTGGTGGGCCCCGCGGATTATCGGGCGATCCCCGGAGCACCGGACGATGCCGGAGCCCGGGTGGCGTGGGACGCGATGCGGGTGGCGGCAGCGGGATGCCGTGAACAACGCTACCGCGCGGTGGTGACCGGGCCGGTCAGCAAGGCGCGCCTGGCTGCCGTGGGATTTGAAAATTTGGGTCAGACAGAATTCTTCGCGGCGGAGTGGGGCGGAGACCCGGTCATGGCGTTCCATGGATTGAGATTAAGAGTGGCTCTTGCGACGTGGCACCTGCCGCTGGCCGAAGTGCCGCTTGCTCTGTCGGCAGGTGGCATTGAGCGGGCAATCAATGCGGCAGTGCGGTTGGCGGAAGTGGATGAAATCGCCGCTCCGCGGATTGCGGTCTGTGGCCTCAACCCCCACGCCGGGGAAGATGGACTGCTGGGTTTCGAGGAGCGCGATCTGATTGACCCACTGCTCGACCGCCTGCGGAAAAAGACACCCGGACTCTCGCACACCCTGCCGGCTGACACTGTATTCAGTCGATCACTACAAGGGGAGTTTGATGCGGTCGTGGCGCTCTACCACGACCAGGGGCTCGGGCCGCTCAAGACCGTCGATTTCGACAACGCCGTCAACCTTACCCTGGGCCTGCCCTTCGTGCGCACCAGTCCCGACCATGGGACGGGTTTCGATATCGCCGGCCGGGGGGGCGCGAGCGCGGTCAGTCTCGGCCGAGCGATCGAACTTGCAGAACGCCTCAGTCGCTAGCTCAGGGAGTTGGGTCGAATTGGCGGCGCACGGCCCGCAACTCTTCAAGGCGAGGCCGCAGGAATGCCTGCACCCGATGATACATCACGGCACCCGTGATACCAAAAACTACGAGCACAAACCAGATGTAGTTCCACTCGACCGATGACTCAAAGCCGGCGGAGATGGACTGGCCTTTGGCGAGGACAAACAGAATCAGAAACCCCAGCATCATGAGCGGGAGGTCACGGCGAATGGACCTGATCTCCCATTCCACATTATAGATCAGCAGATCGAGGCAACGCACGGTATCGTGGGCAAGGGTGCGGAATTCACTGACGAAACGTCGTGCCCAAACCACCCCGAATCCACCGCAGGCCACGCTGGCTGCGGCGATGGAGAGATTCCAGAACGAGTTGGCGAAGGTGCGCTCGGGTTCGACCCAGACTTCATGCACTTTGAGAGCCAGTGCGAAAACCATGACGGCGAGCATGGCCCAGGCTAATAGCAGGGTTCGGGAGAGACTGTTGGCAGCTTTTTGCACGGGTTTGGCAGCCGGATCCGAGGGCAGTTGCTGTTCATTCCAAGTTTGTTCCATTTCATCGAGGCTCATGGTTTTTTTCCTTTCAGTTGTTCGGCGAGTTTGGTGCGGATGCGGTTCAGGCGGACACCGACATTGGACTCCGTGAGTCCAAGCGTGCCGGCGATTTCGCGGTAGCTGAATCCATCCAGTTGAAGAAGTATGAGCGCCCGCTCGGCAGCGGGCAGGTTGCGAATCGCGTGATAAACGATTTCGAGTCGCGGGTCGTGGTTCGCAGGTGCGGCCGCCATGTCGGGATGCTCTTCCAGCGAATCGAGATGCCCCGACCGGTTTTGGGGGCGCCGGCGCCAGGAGATCGCCCGATTCAGACTGATGCGGTAGAGATAGGACGACACTTTGCTCCGGCTGTCATAGGCGGGGATTGCCAGCCAGATGGCGACTCGGATCTCTTGCAGCAGGTCCTCGCGGTCCGCATCCACCGCACAGAATGAACGTGCGACCTTTTGGGGGATGCCGGGGTGTTCCTGCATCCATTGCTCAAAACAAGCGGTTTGTTCGGTGCGATTCATTATGTTGCCCTATGAGGCGCAAAGACCGGCAGGTTTCTTACAAAAAAAGCCAACCGCAGTCGGCGGTGGGGAGGTTTCCCGGCTGACGACACTTGATCTGGGGGAGTTTGGGGCGATAGTGGGGGGCTCAAAATGTCTTCCGAAACAATAGCTCCGCCACCTGCTGCCAGCGTCCCTGAAGGGGTTCGCCAAGGCAACGAGAAGCTTGTGCGCCTCACGGAGGCGGCGGGAACGAAGGTGCATGCTCTCATCGAACGGGAGCAGGCCGGAGAATTTCTCCGGGTCGCGATCACCGGCGGCGGTTGCAACGGCTTGAGTTACAAATTGCGTTTCACCAGCAAGACGCGCCGGGGCGACATCCTTGTGCAGTCCGCCGGAGTGGGCGTCATCGTTGATCCCAAAACCGCGCTCTACCTGAAGGGCACCGAGATCGACTACTCGGCCAAGCTGATCGCGGGTGGTTTTAAGTTTTCGAACCCCAACGCCAAAGCGAGCTGTTCGTGTGGCGAGAGTTTTAATGTTTGAGGCGAAATCGGGCCCGGCAGGCGCCGAGGGCAGATCCGGACTACCGGCGACTTATGGGTTGTGTTCCGGAGCGGAGGGAGCGAAAACCGATACGATCTATACCGAGTTGAACACCTACTGAATGGCTACATCCTTATCCTTTGGCGGCGGCAAACGTCGCGGTGGCGGACGCAATTACCGCCGAAATAACGATCCCTACTACCACATCCGACGCAACCAGCGTATCCGGGTCCCGAAGATCAGGGTCATCTCTCCCGAAGGCAAACAGCTCGGAGTCATGGAAACGGAAAAGGCGCTCCAGTTGGCTCAGCAATTTGGTCTGGACCTCGTTGAGGTCGCGGCGCAGGCGACGCCTCCCGTTTGTCGCATCATGGACTTTGGCAAGTATGTCTACGAGGAGTCGAAGAAGTCGTCCCACGCCAAGGCCACGGCCAGCAAGATCAAGGAAGTGGAACTCTCGCCACGTATCGATCAGCACGACTTGGAGACCAAGCTGCGCCATGCCGAGGAGTTCCTCAACGAAGGTGCGAAGGTGAAAATGCGCCTCAAGTTCCGTGGCCGCGAGATGGCCCACACCGAGATTGGATTTGAGGTCATGCAACGGGCGATTGCGGAGATCGAGGGCATGGGTCACGCCGAAGCCGAGCCCAAGCTCAATGGTCGCCAGATCCATGTGATGATCACTCCGCATCCCGCCAACAAGCGGAAGTTGAAATATTTCCACCCCAAGCCCGCCCCGCCCAAGACCGAAGGCGAGAAGCCGAAGGGAAGCTCGGAAGAGAGCAAAAAGCCCGTTGCGGGCAAAGCATCCTGACCCACATGAAGCGACCGAAGGCGGCGGTCGGCTTCGCCACATGGGGCTGGCTCCGCTTGGCCTTGGGATTGTTCGGGATCGGTTATCCCTGGACCGGGTTTGCCGACGACCCGAAGGCGACTGGCGTGCCTTTGCCGGGGCACTATGTCAGGGTGAACGACGCACTGCGTGAACTGGGCTTGAGACCCTCCGCCCGCATGACTCCGGAAGGGGAACAGACCTTCGCCAACACTTGGCGACAAATCGATTTCCGGCACGATTCGCGTGAGGTATTGATCGATGGCCGCCGGGTTTTTCTGGGTGAAGGGGTTCATGCCCAAACGGGTGAGCTGTGGTTGAGTCGCGTGGATGTGGAGAAGCTTTTGCGTCCGATCGTCCGTCCTCGGGCGTTTGCAGGATCGGCCCGGCCCGTGCAAATCATCTGGATCGATGCGGGGCACGGCGGTCGGGATCGTGGCGCGCACAGTGATCCGCTGGCGTTGAGCGAGAAACACATCGCCCTGGATGTGTCGCTGCGCCTTGGGAAGATTCTTTCGGCGCAGGGTTTTGAGGTTCGGCACACGCGCACCGAGGATGTCTATGTCGATATTGGCGATCGCGGCGAAATGAGTCGGGCGGCGGATCTTTTGGTGAGCATTCATTTTAACGCCGCGGGAAATCCGGAGGCTCGCGGCACCGAGGTTTATGCGCTGACCCCGGCCGGCCAGCCGTCAACCAGTGATCGCAGCCCGTCCGCCGGGGATTATCCGGTCGAACTCGGCAATACCACGGACCCGTGGAACGCGTTGCTGGGCTTTGCGGTCCACGACGCCATGATCAAGCGGCTCGGCACGGTTGACCGGGGGCTGAAGCGCGCCCGTTTCGCCGTGCTTCGCCTCACGGATGTGCCTGCCGTTTTGATCGAGGCGGGGTTTCTTTCGCACGAAGCCGAGGCGCAGGAGATTGCGTCGGTGGACCGTCGTCGCGAGATTGCGGAGTCGATTGCTGATGGCATCGTGGACTACGTTGATTTGGTTCTGTCACTCTCGCCGTCCCCATGATCTCCCTGTCCCACCTCCTGTTGATTGGTCTTGGTGGAGGCTTGGGTTCCATCCTGCGGGTGCTGGTGGCCGAGATTACGCCGGTTGGAAAGTTACCTTGGGGCACGATGGCGGCCAATGTCGCCGGATCGCTGGTCATTGGGATCGTGCTCGCGAAGCTGGGGGCACCGGGCAGGGAGTCCTCACATTGGCAGGCGTTTCTCGCCCTCGGTTTTTGTGGCGGGTTCACGACCTTCTCGAGTTTCAGTTGGCAGACGCTGGAGCAAATTCGACAAGGCCAGCTTGGAGCGGCGCTGATCCACGTCGCGGTATCGGTGGCGATTTGTCTGGCCGCCACCTGGCTTGGCTGGCGTTTGGGTAGAGTCTGATTCGCTGCACATGTTTACCCCACGATTCTTTGCTTTGGTGTTTGTTGGCTGCCTCACAGCGTTGGCGGCGCATGCGGTGGAGTTTCCCGTGGTCGAGGATGAGGCCGCTCGCGTAGTGATCGTGGCCAATAAAAATGATCCTGAGTCGGTTGAGTTGGCGCGGTTTTATGCCGATCGACGAGAGATTTCGCGAAACAACATCATCGCCCTCGATTTGCCCGCGGGAGAGGAGATGGACTGGATTCAATTTCGCGACCGACTCTACCAGCCACTGCAGAAATGGTTGATCGAAGAAGGATGGTTGGAGGCGATCGAGATGGACTTGGTCGACGACATCGGTCGCCGCAAGGTTTCGACCGCGGGTCATCGGATTTCCTATTTGGTCACGTGCCGCGGAGTGCCGCTCAAAATCCGCCAGACCAAGGACATCCCGGCGGATGCTCCGGAAGGCTTGAGTGATAACCTGAAAACACATCGGGCGGCTGTTGATTCGGAGCTCGCATTGATCAACCAAAACGCCCCGTTGCGCGATGGATTGGTGCGCAACCCGATCTTCGGCAAGTCGGCTCCGGGGATGTTTGAGGCGGATGCGGTGGTGCGGGTGTCGCGGCTCGATGGTCCGACCTATCCGATGGTACGACGGATGATCGAGTCTGCCCTGGAGGCCGAAGCCCATGGTTTGGTAGGGCGGGCGATTGTGGACATCGGCGGTCCGCACAAGCGCGGGGATAACTGGTTTCGGGAGTCGGCGAAGATTTTGGATGGTTTGGGGTGGGTTCCGCAGGTCGATGAGGAACGTTCCACTTTGCCACCATCGGCTCGGGCGGATGGAGTCGCGATTTATTTGGGATGGTATGCAGGCACCATCAACGGACCCTTCGTGGAAAAAGGCTACCAGTTCGCGCCGGGGGCCATTGCCCTGCACCTGCACAGTTATTCGGCTGCGTCCCTGCGGTTGGTCAACGGCGGGGGATGGTCAGGGCCGTTTGTGGCCCGCGGCGTCGCCGCGACGGTGGGCAACGTATATGAGCCTTTCCTGGAGTTTACCCACCACCCCCAGATGTTGATTGGGGCGATGATGGCGGGGGCGACGTTTGGCGAAGCGGCCTACTTCTCCCTGCCGGCATTATCCTGGCAGTGCATCGCCATCGGCGATCCGTTGTATCGACCCACCCGAACTCCGGCGGCGTTGCAAATGGAGCGCCTGGACGAACTGCCGCGGCGTTGGGCGTCTTACTTGGTCGCCCGCCATTTGGAGGTGAAACTCGCTGATGCCGAAGCCGAGGTGACCCCTGAGGAAAGCCGGACGGCGGGCAACCTTTTTGGAGATTACCCAACCCTGGCCTTGGCTTGGCAGGCTGCTCGCATGAAAGAACGTGCCGGCGACAAGGCGGGGGCTGTCACGCAGCTCGGCATGGCGGGCTACCTGAGTCGCATCCGAGTCGACGAGTGGGGATTGGTTGCGCAAATCGCCAATCAACTGACCGAATGGGAAGACCATAAATCGGCGGCGAAAGTGTGGAAAATGCTCCTCAATCAACCGCTTTCAGAAGTGGCTCAAAAGCGTTGGCTGCCTCCGGCCATCGAGGCTGCCCGGGCGGCAGGCGACTTCACTGATGTGGTGAGTTGGGAGCGGGCGTTGAGCACGCTGACTTCAGTCATGGACGCGGAGGGCAATTAGCCTACCCTCTTCTCGCGAAATGGCTCACAAAAAAAGCCCGGGTGGTCGTCCCGGGCTTTCCAGTGGAGGAAGTGGGTTTGGCGAATCAGAAGTTATCCACGATTTTGTCGGCCAAGCCATATTCGATCGCTTCCTGGGCGTTCAGGTAGAAATCACGATCGGTGTCCTGATTGATGCGCTCGAGGGGTTGGCCGGAAGCGTCGGCCAGGATCTGGTTCAACTCAGCGCGGAGTTTTTCCATTTCCTGAGCTTGGATGTTGATATCGGTGGCGGGGCCGACGAAACGTCCGGAAATGAGGGGCTGGTGGATCAGCACACGGGAATGCGGATAGAGCAGGCGATTTCCCTTGGGGGCGCCAGACAGGAGAATCGAGCCCATCGAGGCAGCCATGCCGGTCACGACAACCGTGATCGGTGAACTGATGAGTTTCATCGTATCGTAGACCGCCATGCCCGCCGTGATCGACCCGCCGGGGCTGTTGATGTAAAACGTAATCGGCTTTCCGGGATCAGTGGCTTCGAGGTAGAGCAGTTTTTCCGTGAGTTCCTTGGCGGACTCATCGGTCACCGCTCCCCACAGAAAGATTTTTCGTTGATCGAGAAACTTCTTTTGGATGAGCGCGGCAACGGGAGCCGGACCCTTGGTCGGGGACGCTTCGTCGTCGTCCTCGTCTTCGTCGAGTCGGGGGAGAGGTTGGGAAAGGGAAGACTGGAGATTGGAAAAATGCATGCGAAGGACCACCGTGAGTCCCTGTTGGTGGTTTGGCAAGTGGAGGAAATGGTTCGTCCGGCGTTCGCATGAGGGAAGGAGGAGGGGAATCGAAGTGAACGGTAGGACGGCGGCGAGGGTTGCCATACCGGTCACCGGGCCGGCGATCGGGGCGGCGATTCCAGTCTGTTTCGGCCCGGTTTTCCTCTGATGGCGGCCCACACCGGTCGGAGTCACAATCTCTCAGTCCGCTTGGTCGGTGCGAAGATTTAAACGGCGTAGCAGATCACGAAAGGCGGGAATCTCCCGGAGCGAGTCAAAATCACGGGTATTTCCGATTCCTGGAAGATTGGCGTCACGCATGGTGTAGGCGGATTCCAAATCCCGGATTGCTGCCATCGTCTGACCGGCATGGACGTGGACTCGAGCGCGGGCCAGTGGGGAAACGATTGCCGTATTCTCCGTCCGGTCGAGCTGATCGGCCAGTTCCATCATGGCGGCCTGGTAGCCTGATTCGAGAAGGGCCGACTGCACCGGCCCGGGCTCGATCGACAGGTTCAGAGACTGAAAAAAGGCCAGGGCATTGTCCGTGGCGGCGGTGGCATCTCCGCGCAGAGCATGGGCGCTCCAACGAGCGGATGTGACCGCGGTATTTTGCGGCAAATGTCGGTTCAATTCATCCAGGATTTCCAGCGCCTGCTCGGGCTCGCGGCGATTGATCATAAGCGAAGCGTCGGTAACGGCGACAAAAGGATTAAGCGGATCGACCCGGCGGGCGGCGGCAATCTGCTGGCGGGACTCCTCCTCGCGGCCCAAGGCATCGAGCATGATGGCATATTCGGTCGAGGCCACGGCGAGACTTGGATTCAGGGACAGTGCCCGTTGATAGGCGGACTCGGCTGCTTGCCAGTCCCAGTGGGAAAAGGCGGCCACCCGGGCCAGCGCGCCGTGGGCTTCGGCCAATCCGGGATCAAGGGCCAGGGCACGAGTGGCGGCAGCGACGGCGGCGGGGCCGGCTTCGTCCGGATTAGCCAGGCCCAGCTGTTGGCGGAAGATCCAGACCGAGGCCAAACCAGCTTCCGCCACCCCATAGTCTGGAGCCATGGTCAGCGCGGTGTTGTAGAGTTGTTCGGCCTGGGCCAAACTCGCCGCAGTCATTTGATCGCGCATTTCGTTGGCCTTGATCACGGCTTCATAAGCGCCGGGATTTACGGACGAAGCGGCGTTTAAATACCGTTGCTCTTCGCCGGTAAGCTCAATCTCGATCTGTTCGGCGATCGAGCGCGTCACCTCGGTCTGCAGATTCAGAATGTCGCTGACTTCGCGGTCAAAATCGTCGCCCCACAAGGTTTGGTCGGAGCGCGAATCAATCAGTTGCGCTCGGACAAGCACCCGGTCACCGACTTTCTGAGCGGAGCCATCGAGCAACAAGGCGACGTTGAGCGAGTCCGCAATCTCGGCATTGGCCGGCCGTTGTCCGGGGGGGAATTGCAGGGTGGAGGTCCGCGACGTCACTCTCAGGGAATGGATTCGGGCCAGGCGATTGATCAATCCCTCCTGAATTCCTGTCACCAGATAGTGGTCTTCGGTCTCGGCGGTTCGATCCTCGAAGGGCAGCACAGCGAGGGAAAGACCATCCTCCGGGTCGGCAGAGGTCGTTCGTTCGGAGTCACGGGGTGCGAATCCGATGACCAAACCGGCGCCCACTGCCACGACAAGGGCCGCCGCACCCAGCAGGGCGGCAGGTCTCCTTCGTCGGGGACGTCCCCCCGGGCTGATTCCCTGATTGGCGGGTGCCACGAGCCAGGCGGGAACCGGGTGGCCGATGCCCTTGAGTTGCCGGGTGCCGAGGAACTCGGCTTCCAAATCCATTTTATCACGCACCGTGTCCCACACCGTTTGGCTCAGACAAATGGTGCCCGGTCGCGAGCAGCTTTCCAGGCGGGCGGCAATGTTGACCCCGTCGCCCAACACCTGCCCTTCCTGCTGAAAGATGTCTCCCAAATGGATGCCGATGCGGTGAGCCAAAGCGCCGGGTCCTCGATTCGCCAACGCCCCTTGGATGGCCAATCCGCAAGTGACGGCTTGCAAGGCGCTGTCGAAGGTCACAAGCAAACCGTCGCCCATGGAGTTTCGAATCTCCCCCGCGTGAGCGGCACAAATCCCGCGCATGCGTTCGAAGTCGAGCTGCACCTGTTCAAGCGTGCCGGTCTCGTCGGCCTGAACGCGGGAAGAGTAACCCACCACGTCGGTGAACATCACGGCGGCGAGTCGACGGTTTGCAAAACCGGGCAATGTGTCGGAACGTTCGCTCATGCGCCGATAAGTGTCATAGCGCTCATTCGAGGGCTGCGCACAGTGTCTGCAAGGCAAGAAATGATAGCCAGCCCGAATGGGAGGTGCGCCGGTTGCCGGATCTGATTTTGCCTCAGAACGTTGTTTTGGCCTAGTCCGGACCTTGGCGGTATCAAGGAGGAAGCGGTCGGGAAAGGGCCGACTGGAAACTGGAAAGATAGGGATGAAGGATAGATCTCCGGGGAGCCGTCGCCCGGGTTCGGCAAGGGGATGAAATCGTTTACGAGGCGAGTGGCCCGGTCGTCCGGTGCCACCCGGAATAGTTAAGGTTTAAAGGTTTAACCTGAATTGGGGTTGGCGAAGGCCGGAATGAGGCGTTTGCTGACCGACCAGCTCAGTCTGCCCCATTGCCCCATGATCTCCCGTTACTTTGACCCAGTTCCGGCCCGTTGTTGGTCGCGCCTCATCTCGAACCCGTTCTTAGGGAATCAGCCTTGCCATGAATGAGACTGCAATGATTGCGGACGTGCCCGTAGTCGGGCCTCTTATGGCCCTTTTGGTCGGCGTGGTTGTGGTGGTGTTCGGCATCGCGAAGTGGAAGGTGCATCCGTTTTTCGCGTTGATGGCCGCGGCGGTGGCAGTGGGTCTGGTAACCGCGCTCGGCGGCTGGGGGTCGGGTGATCCCCTTGGGGCCGTAAGCGACGCGGCAACCGCCCTCGGCAGTTCGGCCGGCAAGATCGCGTTGATCATCGCGATGGCGGCAGTGATTGGGGAGTGCCTGACCGTCAGCGGCGGGGCTGAGCGGGTAGTGAATTCGTTATTGAGTTTCTGGGGGGAAAAGCGGGCGGGCTTGGCCCTCATTGTGGCCGGTCTGGTTTTGGCGATTCCGGTGTTTTTCGACACTGTGTTTCTCTTGCTCCTTCCCATTGCGCGGGTGCTGGCGATTCGGACAGGCAAGAACTATCTGTTCTATGTCATGGCCTTGTGTGCGGGCGGCGTGATCGCCCACAGCTCAATTCCGCCGACCCCGGGGCCGCTTCTCGTCGCGGAGGAATTGCAGCTGTCGCTCGCCGTCGCCATCGGCGGTGGATTGCTGTGCGCTCTGATTCCGGCTGGCGGGGCCCTGATGTTGGCGCGGTGGCTGGACCTGAAGGTTCCAGTGATGCAGCCAACTCGGCCCGTTGATCAATCGGCTGATGCGTTGGTCGAATTGCCCTCGTTGGGAGCATCGATTGTTCCGGTGGTTCTACCACTGATCTTGATTGGCCTGGCCTCTGTGTGGGGGCTGGCGAGCCAAGGGGAAGTGCCGCAACTGATCGGATTTTTGGGCGACAAGCATGTTGCCCTCGCTGCCGGTATGCTGGCTGCGTTGGTTTTGGCCCTCACCAGCGCGGGAGGGCGTTCTGAAAACCTGGGCAGTCTGCTGGGGAAACCACTGGAGTTGGCGGGTCCCATCATCCTGATCACGGCCGCGGGTGGAGCGTTCGGAGCCATGTTGCGTGATGCGGGAATCGGGGAGGCTGTCACAGCCCTGGCGGCGGGCAGGGAGATCAACTATGTCCTGCTGGCCTGGCTGATCACTGCACTGGTGCGCGTCGCCCAAGGGTCGACCACGGTCGCCATGATTACTGCGACCGGTATTCTTACAGCGGCCGCGAGCGAAACCGGCTGGGGAGTGAATCCGGTCTGGGTGTTTTTGGCCATCGGTTACGGCGGCCTGTTTCTTTCCTGGGCCAACGACTCGGGATTCTGGTTGGTCAGCCGCCTTTGTGGTTGGGATGCCAAAACGACATTCAAGACATGGTCGGTTCTGCTTTCCGTGATCTCAGTCCTGGGTTTGATCGAAGCTTTGATCCTTTCGGCGATTTTCTGAAACAGCGTCCCTAGCGGGGTAGGCCACGAAGGGATTTGAGGACGCGGCGCGTCGAAATGCGCAGACGCAGGCGTCGGCGCAGGAAACTCAGGTTGCGCGAGTCATAGCTGAACTCGTCCAACTTTGTGTGGAGCGCGGACCGCGAAATCTGTTGCCCCGCAACTTCGAGGCACTGCTCGTCCATTTCGAGATGGGGCCTGAGTGCCCAACCAAGCACAGGCCAAAACCACCGAAACGGTGCGTGCAGCGACCTTCCCAACAGATATGAGGCAAATCTTTCCTGAGGAATGCCAACATGTTCACTAAACCGTTCGGCATAAGAACGTTGAAGTGATGATCGGTCGTTGGGAGTCGAGTCAGAGGTGGGACGATCCATCTAGCACAGAGCCTTGCATAGACGAATTCTGGTCAAAATGAGAGACTACATCGCAACAATGTTGCGATAAATGGGTGACATTTCGAATCGCAGACGATCAGATCAGTCCTAGGACCATTTTGCCCTCTTCGCTGATCATGGACTGGGTCCAGGCCGGTTCCCACACGAGGTTTACTTCGGCTTGGCTCAAGCCGGGCACGAGCAGGACTTTGCTCTTGGCGTCTTCCGCGATGGCCGGACCCATGCCACAGCCGGGGGCGGTCAGGGTCATGGCGATCTCGGTTTTGTAACCTTGATCGTCGTCGAGCTTCACGATGTCCATCGAGTAAACAAGTCCGAGGTCGACGATGTTGACCGGAATCTCTGGATCGAAAACCTTCTTTAGTTGGTCCCATACGGCATCGGGATCGGGGGCGCCGTCGGCAGTGGTCTTGGCTTCGACCGTCTCGACCACAACCTCTTCGCCGATCGCATCAGCGTCCTTGCTGTCGAGTTTGTAGAGCCCGACATCGGTCTGGATGGTATAGCTGCCGCCGAGCACCTGATGGATGAAGACCTTGGATCCGGCGGAGAGCGTATGTTGATCTCCGGAGGGGATCTGAATGGCGGTGACGTCGCGCGCGAGCGTGCGATCTCGGTCTTTCATCGGGCTGCTCATGATTTCTTGAACTTAGACTGAATCAGTTCGGAGAGAACAGCATGAAGGTGTTCGTCCTCGAGACGATTGAGCACTTCTTCGAAGAAACCAAAAACGATGAGCTCGTGGGCCTTGACCGGGTCAATGCCGCGGGACTGCAGATAAAACTCCTGCTCCGGCGGCACGCGGCCGGAGGTCGAGCCATGTGAGCACTTCACGTCGTTGGCTTGAATTTCCAGACCGGGCAGGCTGTTGGCCTCGGCCTTGTCGGAGAGCAAGAGGTTGCGATTGGTCTGGTAGGCGTCCGTCTGCTGGGCGTCAGGATCGACCACAATAAGGCCGGAGAAGATGGTCTTGGCGGTGTCGATCAGCGCGTTCTTGTAGAGCAGGTCCGAAGTGGTGTGGGGAGCCTGATGCGTTTGCAGCGTGCGCTGGTCGAACTCCTGGGATCCCTTGGCGACGGTCAGCGCGAGCATGTCGCAGTGGGCGCCGGGACCGGCTAAACGGGAGTGCGATTCGTGGCGGGCTTGGCGGCCACCGAGGTGCACGTTAAGGCATTGCACCCGAGCGTCGCGGGCTGCGTGGATGCTGTTGGCTTGGAAGGAAAGAGTGTCTTCCGACCAGTTCTGCGCTCCGACGTAAGTGAGCTTGGCATTTTGGCCTGCATGCAGGTCGTTTACGCCGGAAGCAAGGTGCGACGCGGTGTCACCGGAAACAAAAAACTCAACCAGGGAGGCTTCGGAGCTTTCTTCCAACGCAACGATGGTGTGCGGGAAGATGGACTGCTTGTCACCCGAGATGGTGTGCTGGACCACAAACGGCAGGTCGACCTTCACGCCCTTGGGCACGTAGAGGAAAGTGCCGCAGGCGGCGAAAGCGATGTTGAGTGCGATGAACTTTTCGCTGCCGAGGTTGACAGGATGCTGCTGGAAGTAGTTGCGAACAAGGTCACCATGATCGCGCAGGGCTTCGTCGAGCGGGGCGAAGATCACGCCTTGGTCGGCGAGTTCCTTCGGCAGACCGGAGCGCCCGACCGTCTGGCGATTGGAGAAGATGATCTCCGACGCGTGTGGAAAGTTGGGCAGATGCGGGACGAGGGACGAGTGTTCCTCAGGCACGATGAAGTCGTCGAGCGACAGGCCCTTGAGGTTGGCGAAGCGCCAGTTCTCATCCTTGCGCGCCGGCATGGGCAACGAAGTAAACTCGTTCCAAGCCTCCTGCTTGGCGGCGATCCACCAGGCGGGGAGGTAGCTGCGCTGGGCGAGGTGAGTGGCGAAGCGTTCGGCGTCGAGACCGGTGAAAGGTGAAGCGGAAACAGAAGAAGACATGGAAATTACGATTTACGATTTACGAATTTCGAATGACGCGCCGACGAAGGAACGAATCATCCCTCGTGTATCGTCATTCGTAAATGTGGGCATCAGCCCACCGATCCTTCCATCTCGAGATCGATAAGGCGCTTGAGCTCGACGCTGTATTCCATCGGGAACTGGCGCACGAGGTCGTTGACGAAGCCGTTTACAGCGAGGCTCATGGCTTGGGCCTCGCTCAGGCCGCGCTGCTGCATGTAGAAGATCATTTCCTCGCTCACCTTGGACACGGAGGCTTCATGCTGCACGGCGTGGTCGTCGCCGCGCACGGTAATGGCCGGGTAGGTGTCGGTGCGGGAGTTGGAATTAATCAGGAGGGCGTCGCACTCGGTATTGTTCTTGCAGCCCTGCAGGTGTTTCGGGATGTGCACCACCCCGCGATACGTGGCGCGACCCTGGCCGACCGAGATGGACTTCGAAACGATGGTCGAGGTGGTGTCGTCCGCGGCGTGGATCATCTTCGCGCCGGTGTCCTGGTGCTGGCCATCGTTGGCCAGGGCGACGGAGACGACTTCACCGCGGGCGCCTTTGCCCTTCAGGACCACACCCGGGTATTTCATGGTGAGACGGGAGCCAATATTGCAGTCGATCCACTTGATCTCCGCACCTTCGTGGGCGAGGCCGCGCTTGGTCACGAGATTGTAGACGTTGGCGGCCCAGTTCTGCACGGTGATGTATTGGATCTTGGCGTTCTTCATCGCCACGAGCTCCACGACGGCGGAGTGGAGGGTGGCGGTGGAGAACTTGGGCGCAGTGCAACCTTCCATGTAGGTTACTTCGGCGCCCTCATCGACGATGATAAGGGTGCGTTCGAACTGCCCGAAGTTTTCCGCGTTGATGCGGAAATAGGCTTGGAGCGGTTGAGACACCTTCACGCCCGGAGGCACGTAGATGAAGGATCCGCCGGAGAACACCGCGCTGTTGAGGGCGGAGAATTTGTTGTCGGAAGTCGGGATGACCTTGCCGAACCAACGGCGGAAAATTTCCGGGTGTTCTTTGAGGGCTTCGGTCGAGCCCATGAAGATCACCCCCTGCTTGGCAACGATCTCCTTCACGTTGGAGTAGGCGGCCTCGGAGTCGAACTGGGCTTCCACACCGGCGAGGAACTTGCGCTCCTGCTCGGGGATGCCGAGGCGTTCGAAGGTTTCCTTGATGTCGTCCGGCACCTCGTCCCAGGTGCGCTTCGGCTTCTGGCCTTGGGCGAGGTAGTAGCGGATTTTGTCGAACTCGATGTTGTTGAGGTCGTCGGTGGCCCAATGGGTCGGCATGGGCTTGTCCTCGAAAACCTTCAGGGCTTTCAGGCGGAATTCGCGGATCCAGTCGTCCTCCTTTTTCACGTCGCTGATATAGCGGATCGTGTTTTCGGTGAGACCCGCCCCGGCATCGTAGTCGTATTGGACGTCGTAGGTGAAATCGCCGGCGGACTGGTCGATGCCCTCCGCGGGATTTTCCATCACGGGGTCGTCGATTTTTTCAGGAGCGGGAGGAGTGGCTAATTCAGCAGGAGGCTTCATTTGAAATTACAAATTCAGATTTAAGACTTACAAATTGAGGGATTGCCGGAGTCACGCGGTCGCCGGGGCGGCGAGCTCGTTCTTGACCCAGTCGTAGCCCTTCTCCTCGAGTTCAATGGCGAGGTTCTTATCGCCGCTCTTCACGATGCGGCCGTCATACATGACGTGGACATAGTCGGGCTGGATGTAGTTCAGCAGGCGCTGGTAGTGAGTGATCAGCATCACGCCGAGGTTTTCCCCCCGCAGGCGGTTGACGCCGTCGGCCACAACCTTGAGGGCGTCGATGTCGAGGCCGGAGTCGGTTTCATCCATGAGGGCGAAGGTCGGCTCAAGCATGGCCATCTGCAGGATTTCGCAGCGTTTCTTCTCGCCGCCGGAGAAGCCTTCGTTCACGGCCCGGGCGGTGAATTTGCGGTCGATTTTGAGATCGTCCATCTTCTCGTAGAGGCGCTTGTAGTAGGCGGCGGCGTCGACGTTCTCCCCCTCATCAAGGCGGGCCTGCTCGGCGGCACGCAGGAAGTTGGCAATGGAAACCCCCGGAATCTCCGCGGGATACTGGAAAGCGAGGAAGATGCCGGCGCGGGCCCGTTCGTCGGGCTCCATTTCAAGGATGGACTCGCCGTCGATCAGCACATCACCTTCGGTGATTTCGTAATCGGGGTGTCCGGCGATGGCCTTGGACAGGGTGGACTTGCCGGTGCCGTTGGGCCCCATGATGGCGTGAACCTCACCCGTGTTGATGGTCAGGTTGAGACCTTTAACGATGGGCTCCTCGAGGGAGTCGGCCAAAGCAATGGTGAGATTGCGGATTTCGAGGGATTTCATAGTGAAGAGAAGCAGGGAAGCGTTGGTGTGGAGACTTGAAGTGGTGCGGAAGTCAGGATTTCGGCGCATTGCCGTGAAAATTCACTTCGATGTGTTTCACGTCGAAATCGCTGGGTAAAAGGTTGCGCAACTCATTGATCAGTTGCGGCGGCATATCGATATCGAGCGTGCGCCCGGTTTCGTCATGGAAGTGGGCGTGCTGCGCGAGGTTGGCGCAGTATTGGGTGGGGGCGCGTTCGAAATTGACGGCCTTCACCAGCTTTTGCTGCACGAATACATCGAGGCAGTTATAAACGGTGGCCAGGGAGATGGAGGGCGATTTCTCCCGAACGCGGGCAAAGACTTCATCGGCGGTAGGATGATCGCGTTTTTCCAGCAGACTGGCGTAAACCGTTTCGCGCTGCGAAGTCGGTCGAACCCCGTTGTGCGACAGGATGTCAGCAATCGCCTTGGAGTTGTGAAAATGGGTCGAGGTGGACATGGGCGAGTAGGAACCCATCATCCAATTGGAATAATTCTAATTCGCAAATCGGAATTAGAATAATTCTAATTTAATTTTTACTGACTCATTTCCAGTGAGTTACGAGAATGAAAATTCAAGTTAGACACTTAAGCGGGAGCAAAATCCTTGATGTGGAGCTTTTGTGCAGCTTCGCGCACCGCGGGATCAAAGGCGGGCAGGTCCGAGGCTCCGGCGCAGTCAAGGATCTCGTTGAGATGGCGTGATCCGGCTAGGACGAGGCTTGTGCCGGGGTCGTCGAGCACCCAGCGCAGGGCGGCCTGTGGCAGGGAGGATACGGGCGGATGCACCAACAGGTCCTTGTAGGCATTGGCGGTGTCGACACGTTCGATGATCTCCTCGCGGGAATGCCGGGCATTGATATGGCCCTCGGGAAACGTGGTCTCGTGGGTGAACGCCCCCGACAGGTAACCGTTGGCGAGAGATTCGCGGGCCACCACGCCGACACCTTCGGCTGAGAGGTCGGCGATGAGTTGTGCGGTCTCCCGGTTCATCAGACTGTAGACCAGCTGCACGACATCGATCTTGCCTGCTGCGGCCCATTCCCGGGCCATGTGCTGCGTGTCGTCGAACAAGGAAATCGAATGCCCGACAAATCGCACCTTGCCACTTGCTTTGAGGCGTTCCAATCCCTCCCAGACGTCGTCCTCGATCTGGTCGGGGCCAAAGGGGGAATGGAAAAACAACACGTCGATCCGGTCGGTGCCGAGCCGGGTCAGGCTGGCTTCAACTGATTCGGTCACGCCGCTGGCGGAGAAGAACGTATTGAGGTGTCCACGCGTGGGGAAGCGGCCGAACTTGGTGGCGATGGTCACGCGATCGCGGTCCGAACCCAGGCCCTGGCCCAGGACACGCTCGGCGATGCCGTCCTCCTCCTTGGTGCCGTAGAGTGGTGCCGTATCAAAAAAAGTGATACCGGCATCGAGTGCGCCGCGCACGGCGTCATGGGCATCGCCGCTGGCCACGTTGCCGTAGACGGGCGAACCCAGAGCCCAGGTGCCAAAGCCTACTTCGCTGGTTTCGATGCCGGTGCGTCCGAGGGTACGGTATTTCATGAGAAGGGAAGAGTCAGGGGGAGGGTGGGTAAACGGCGTGAATGCGTTCGCGGGCGCCGGTGATGAAGCCGGCGATGAATTTCTGGCCAAGATCCGCGCTTGCCGTGCGGGGATCGGGTCCCCAGACCGCGTCGTCCTCCAGCGTGGGCGTGCGGTCGGCAGGCAGACGATCAAGCTTCACGCAGTCCGGGTCGGTGGCCATGAGCAGGGCGACTTCGCCCAGCGCCGCGTGGTTCACAATGAACAGGTCCTCGGGCACAAGGTCGGTCTCGGAGGTCGCGATGAAATGGGTGTCGGCGTAATGCTGGTTGGCCTCCGCCGCCACGGCTTTGAGCAGGTCGTAATGTGGCTGGCCGACATGGCCACAGAGTGTGAACACCACCTTGAAGCCTTCGTCGGCCAGCTGTTCAAAATACTCCTTGGCCAACTGAATGAGCGTGGACTCGGCGAAGTCCAATGAATGTTGGGGGAAGCTGAGATCGGGCGCGGTTTTGATGGTGTTGGCGGCGACATAAACCGGCGGCAGAACCAGCCCGCCCTCCTGGGCGGCCAAGGCGCAACACAGGCCGTGGGCCTTCAGCCCGTCGAGCCCCACGGCGGCGTGCGTGCCATGATACTCCAGCGCTCCCCATGGCAGGTAAGCGATTGAGCGCGCGGCCTTGATGGCCTCAATCTCACGAGGCAGCAGGCGCTCGTAGCGCCCCCAATCGACGCCGCTTTCTGAGGATGAACCGAACATGCCCCAAGGGGCGCATCAGCTTCCCTACTCGCAAGTTGAAAGATTCTGAAAATAAAAACGCCGCCCGGCCAGGGGCGGCGTAACGGAGAAAACTGGTTCAGGATTTACTCCTGATCGGCGAGCCAGCGTTCGGCTTCGATGGCGGCTTGGCAGCCCATGCCGGCGGCGGTGATGGCCTGACGATAAACGTGGTCGGCACAGTCACCCGCGACATACACGCCGGGAATGTTGGTTTGCACCTGCGACCCGTCGGCCGGCTTAAAGTAACCGTTCTCATCGGTCTCAAGCGGCGGCGCGAAGGGACCGGTGTTTGGAATGTGGCCGATGGCCACAAACAGCCCCTTGATCGGCAGCACGCTTTCGGCGTCGGTCTTCACGTTCCTGATGCGCAGGCCGCTCACGGCGTCGTCATCGACACCTTCGACGGCGACCGGGACGCTGTCCCAGACCATCTCGATCTTTTCGTGGGCGAGCACGCGATCGGCCATGATCTTCGACGCGCGCAGCTCGTCACGACGGTGCACCAGATAAACCTTGCTGCAGAAACGAGTGAGGAAGAGCGCCTCCTCGGCGGCGCTGTCGCCGCCGCCGATCACGGCTACATCCATGTTGCGGTAGAAGGCGCCGTCGCAGGTGGCGCAGGTGGTCACTCCCTTGCCGCCGAACAATTCCTTCTCCCCCGGGATGCCGGTCATGCGCGGAGACGCCCCGGTGGCGATGATCACGGAGTGGGCGAGGATGGTCTTGTCCCCGCTGATGAGTTTGCGTGGGCTGCTGGTGAAATCGACTTCCGTCACCAAGGCCTGCTGAAAGCGGGTGCCGAATTTGGAGGCCTGCTTGCGCAAGTTGTCCATGAGCATGAAGCCGTCGACGCCCTCCGGAAAGCCGGGGAAGTTTTCCACTTCGGACGTGGTGGTCAACTGGCCGCCGGGCTGGGAGCCCTCCAACACCAACGGGTTGAGGTTGGCGCGGGCGGTGTAGATGGCGGCAGTGAGTCCGGCACAGCCGGTGCCGATGATGACGACGTTTTCTACGGTAGGTTCGCTCATGAGTAAAAGATACCCAGAGCGTCAAATGCCCTCCGCGACAAGTGAGATTGTTGATCAACCGGTCAAGTTCGTAGGGTACGTGGGCTTGGAGGCTGGCAGAACGTTTTTTTAACCACGAAGAACACCGAGGACACGAAGGGCTGACGCACTGGAGCTTGGCCCGTCGACGTATTGATGGTCGTGCGATTCATGGTTCAGAAAATCGGTGCCCCAGGGTTACTCGGGGCGTTGGTAGACGCGGACGTAGTCGACTTCCATGACTTGGGGGAGAGCGTCGTCATCGATGCCGGCAGCGGCAACCCATTCGCCGCCCACGGCGATGTTCATGATCAAATAAAATGGCTTGTTGTAGGGCCACTTGCCGACGCCTTCGCCTTCGTTGAGGTATTCGAAATAAAGCTGGTCGTCGACGTAGGCCGCGAGCCGTTCCTCGGACCATTCCAGGATGTAGCTGTGGAATTCCTCCGTGGCGGTGGGGATTTCGATCACGCCGGTTTTCTGGGTGCCTTTTTGCCACTGGTAATCGCGGGAGTGGGCTGAGGCGTGGATCACTCCCCGGTCGTGGCCCACGTGCTCCATGATGTCGATTTCGCCGACGTCCGGCCAACCACCGTCGCTGAACTGCCAATCGGAGGGCATCATCCAGATGGCGGACCATGTTCCCCGGGCCGGTGGCACTTTGGCACGGATCTCGAACCGGCCGTATTGGAAATCGCCCAATCCTCGGGAGATGATGCGGGCGGAGGTGTAGTCATTGCCTTCCCAGGATTCCTTCCGGGCGATGACGTGGAGTTTGCCGTCCCGCTGGTTCGCATTTTCCACCCGGGCTTCGGTGTAGAATTGTTTTTCCTTGTTGCCCCAGCCATGACCACCCACCGCGTAGGTCCACTTGGTCGGATCAGGAATGCCCTCACCGTCAAACTCGTCGTGCCAGACGAGTTTCCAGCCGGGAGGGGCCGGGATTTCCGTTGGCGAGGAATACTCAGCTGCTTTTTGGCAGCCGGACAGACCGATCACAGGGAGAAGGAGAATGAGAAAGCGGCTCATGGTTGGGGAAAGGGATTGGATTATAGTTGCATAAAATTGCATCATATTGTCAAGGCCGACCGATGTCATTTGGCCTTGGCTTTTGAGGGCGAGCCCTGAGGGAAACGCAGGCTCGAGTCGTGGTTCGAGGTTGGTTTGATTAAGCGTTACTTTTCATATCGAACCCCGCCATGCCTTTGTCCCTTGCCGTTCCCCAGACTGATGCGAGTGAAGTTCGCGACGTGCTGGGCAGGGATTTAATCATCGCTTTGGGGGAATTGGATTCCGACCGCATCCTGGGTCCTTGGTCGGGTTGTTTGCCGGCAGAGAAAAGACCCCGTCGGGCCTTTGTGCCGGAGCTCTACGATGCGAACCATGCCCACGACCATGCGGAGTTGTGCCTGATTTTGGCGGGCAATTGTCGTTTCAGTTTGCGTGGTGAGGGAGCGTTGCTGCGGGCGGGTGATCTGGTGGCCTGTCCTGCTCACGTCGTGCATGCGGAGGCCCGCCGGTCTGCAGGCCAGAATTATAGTTCGGTTTGGATCGGCTTGTCGCCGGGTGATCCAAGCCTGCATGTCATGCGCTACACCCGGCGCCGGGGATACACGATGCCCTTTGGCTTGTCGCTGAAGAACGTATCAATAGAGGCCCGGCAGGCGTTGCGGAAACTGCGCGAGTGGGTGGAAGCGCGTCACATGCCTGCCGTCGAGGTCGCCAAGGAAGCCTTGCTGACATTGGCGCTGGTAGCCTACCGACGGGGGTTGGAGAGCAAGGGCACCGAGGTCGATCGTCGCGAAGTTCTCGTGCGGCGCGCGGCCCAGTGGGTGCAGGAGCGGGCGGGGGAGCCGCTGACTCTGGGCCAGGTGGCGCAGGCGATCGGGGTGTCTCCGAATTACCTGACAACACTGTTTCGCGATATTCTGGGAGTTTCGCTGGGGCGGTTCATTATGCAGGAGCGCATTGCCCGTGCCCAGTTGATGCTGCGTGAGAACAACCCAGGCGTGAAGCAGGTGGCCCTCGAACTAGGGTTTCCTGATGCATATGCTTTCAGCCGGGCCTTTAAGAGTCAGACGGGCCTTGCCCCCAGCCGGTGGGTGGAGCAGCAGGTCACGTAAGTTTCGCCATCAAATCGTAAGCCTCGCCATTGGCGGTTGGCCGTGCCGCATGATAATCTCGGCGCATGGCTTCAGTGACGTTACCTCAAACTGCTTCCTCGCTTGCGCTCACTGGTGGCATCCCGGTTGGCGACGTGGCCTATTCGCGCTATCCCCAGTTCACCGAGGCGGCAATTGCACGGGCCGCTCAAGTGCTTCGTGAAGGCAAGGCGATAGGACTCGGTCGCTTTCATTCGCCGGAGATCGCGGAGGCGGAGAAAACCATCTCCGAATACCACGGTGACCGCCACGTACTGGCCTGCAGTTCAGGGCACGCAGCGCTGCAGGGCGCGTTGGCGGGGTTGGAAATATGCGGTGGCGACGAGGTGATCACGACGCCTTACACGTGGGGCGCATCGACGTCGTGCATCCTGCACCAAAATGCGGTTCCGGTGTTCGTTGATGTCGAGCGCGACACCGGACTGATTGATCCCGAGCTGATCGAAGCAGCGATCACACCGTGCACCAGGGCGATCCTCGCCGTCCACATCTTTGGCCAACCCGCAAACCTCCAACGTCTGCGCGCGATTGCTGACAAACACGGCATCGCGCTGATTGAGGACGGCAGCCAGGCGCACGGGGCCCGGACCAACGGCGTGCGGGTGGGAGAGGTGGGGGATGCCGCGGGTTTTTCCTGCATGGGCGGCAAGGTGCTCCCGACGACGGAGGCCGGATATCTGGTGACACCGCACGAAGAGGTTTTCTGGAAAGCGGCCATGATTGGCCAACATATGGGGCGCTCGCCCGAGCCGGATTTTCCCGACAAGTTGAAGCCCTGGGTGGATTCGCTCGTCTACACCTACCGCGTGACCCCACTGAACGCGGTGCTACTCACCGAACAGTTTGGTCGGATCGAAAGCTGGGTCGCCGAGCGCCGTCGGCACGCGGATATGTTGCGTGAAAAGCTGGCCGGGGCCAAATACCTGCGCATGCCGGACTATGCGGAGGGGGTGCTGCCGGTCTACCATCTCATGACCATGAATTTTGACGCGGCGGCGGCGGGTGTTTCGCGCGATGTATTCATGAAGGCCCTACAGGAAGAGGGGCTGCATGCCTTCGGCTACGTGCCGTCGCCGATCCCGGACTGGAAGCGACTGCATTGGCAGGATTATGCCGGACCGCGGGTTTCGTGGCTGTCCGCGCTGGAGCAGGCGGGAGTAGATTATCGTAACTTGGACCTGCCGAATTGCCGGCACCGGATCGCCAACTCGATCGAAATGCGGTTTGACTACATCGACGATCAGGAGCCGATGATCGATCGAACGGTGGAGATCATTCTGAAGGTCGAAGCCCACATCGGTGCGTTGCGCGACTTTGCCAAGTCGCAAAACGCGTCCTAGCCTCGTGGCATGAAGGCTGGCTTCGGACGCAGCGACATCACGCCTCGATTCGGGGTCCAGCTTGCGGGCTATGGCCCTTACCGGAATCGGGAAGCCCGGGAGGTGCTCGCTCCACTCAAGGCCCGGGCGGTTTGGCTGCAATCCGGCTGCAGTCGGGCACTGATTGTCAGCCTTGAACTTTGCGGCCTGACTCGGGAACTGGATCAGCGGATCCGCGAAGCGGTGGGCCGGGCAGTGCGGCTCGATCCTCAGAAGGTGTTCCTGTCGGTGACCCACACCCACAGCGCGCCGTCGGTGGGTGGCATGTTCGGCTGGGGTGAAGCCGATCCGCTTTATGTCGAAACGTTGCCCGCTCGAGTTGTCCCGGCGGCACGGGAGGCGAAGCGGAACGCGGTGTCGATGGAGTGGCGCGAAGCTGCCGTTCCGGCCGAGGGCATTGCCGTAAACCGGGAGACGGATGCGGGTTTTGCGCTCAACGCGGATTTTGCCACGCGCATCAAAACGGGTTGGCGACCGGAGCGGCCAGAACACACTGATCCGACGGTGCGGGTGTTGGCGGCCTTTGCGGACGGTGAGTTATGCGGGCTGCTGCACCATTTCGGATGCCATCCCGTGGTCTACGGTGAAAAGACCCACGCGATCCACGGAGACTTTGTCGGCAATGCCTGCGACCGACTGGAGCAGAAGCACCCCGGGGCGGTGGCAGTCTTCCTGCCGGGGGCGCTGGGTGACATCAATCCGAAGCTCAATCATCGCAATCCCCGGGAAAGCCGCCGGGCACTCCACGCGATCGGCCGGCAGTATTTCGCGGCGATCCAGCGGGGACTCCTGAGCGCTGAGCCGATGGCGGGGAAGGGGCTGGCCTCGGTTCGCCGGTTGGTCCGCTTTGCCCGAGAGGATTGGGGCCGGGCTCAGGTCGCGAGGCGTATCCAGGAAATTGAGACAGCTTTGCGCCGGCCGAACGTTACCGACTTCCCGCACATCGGTGAACGTGGTGGCCTGTTTACCCGGGGCATGGAGATGGCTCGGCTGGAAGGCTTGCGAAAAATCATGGGTGATTACCGGGGAAGTCGCGTACCCAACCCGCCCGTCACCGTTCATGGGTTGCGAATCGGTTCGGTGGTAGTCGCGGGCTGCGGACTGGAGATCTACCAGAAATCGGGGCGAGCAGTTATGGAAGCGGTATCTCCCGAACTCGTCTGGCCGGTGAGTTTGGTTGGAGGCATCGGCTATGCTCCGCCCGCGGATGCGCCCGGACACCCGGGTTATGCCGGTGAGTTTGTGCCACTGATTTGTGGAGAGGTTCCCTTCGCACAAATCGAGGTGGAACTTGTCGCCACGTTACAGCGTGTGGCCCGGGCGCTCGCCGGGTGATACGTTTGAGAAATGGGGTTAATTTTGCCTCGGCTTGGAAGTCGTGTAGACGGCCATGATTTTTGCTCCGTCCCGTTCCACGGCATAGATCTCGTGCAGATGGGGAAAGCCTTGCCGAGCAGTGCGGAAGATGGTGAGCACGTAATCAGCCTCTTCGAAATCAACCGACTCGATGCGGGCCCGATCGGCCGGTGAAAGGACATGTCGGTTGATGACCAACAGACCATACCCACCGTGAAAGATTCGCAATGGTCCTTCCGGTTGATGGGCCACCAGAAACTTCAGACCTTCGATGTAAGACAGTCCCCAAAAGTCCAACTCGAACTGAGGTTTGATTGTGGCCAAGTCGGGGCCGGCAATCCGGTTGAAGTAGACGTTTTGGTAGGGGTGCAGTTGGCTCATCACCCAGCCGACGCCAATGAGATGCAAACCCAGGGCTGCTCCACCAAGTCCCTTGATGATTCGAGCCGGAGCACCGGGCACCCATGTGTCCATTCCTGACCACAACCTGCGCCACCCAAGCATCGCGGTAAGGGCCATGGTCGGGTAAATGAAGAACAGATGCCGCCAACTGTCGTAAACCTCTGCATCCATCGCGATCACGAGCCCGAGTGGCGCGAGCGTTGCCGCCGCGACAATCAATTCAATCGAACGCGTGCGGCAAACCTTGGTCGGATGGCGCACGATGGCGATCAGCAACTCAATCAAGCTCAGAACGAACAGCACCGTGATTGCGACGGGAGTGGTGATGAGAATCCACTTGGGCAGGTAGTGCCAAGGTAGCTCTGTCGCCAGAATCATATCGCCCATGTAGAGCACGGTGCCCCCCCAGCCGACCTGAGGGGTCAATCGAATGATTTCCATCACTCGATTCCAGGGTTCGTACCAGAGGAAAGGCCAAGTGGCGAAGGTGGTGACTGCGACCATGGCGGGAAACCAGATTAACCGTAGCAAGCATTTTAAGATATGCTTCTTGGTCGAAGTCTGGGTGAAGAACTCTCCGGCGAGGATGATCATCGTGATGACTGGAATAATCCCGCCAATTGATCTTACGCCGATGGCCATTGCACAAATCACCGCATGAAGGCTGAGTGCAGTCATGCTGCGGCGATCAACGTAGCGGACGAGGGTCAGCACGCTACCCACGTAGAATGCCAGGAAAGAAATATCTACAGAGTCGTAGAACGAGTGGGAAAAGATGCGGGGTTGCAGGACTGCAAAAACACACGCCAGCAGCGCCATCCGGGAACTTGCCCCGAGTCGGCGCGCAAGCCAATAGACTACCACCACGCTCAGGTAAAACGTAGCCCATGTGGCGTAGTTTTGAAACAACACCCAGTCCGCCAACTCCTCCAACTTCAGCACTTCTCGGCCAAACCAAGCCAATGTCATCTCGAATATCGGACCATGCACCACATCATGATCGATGGGATTGTCCACAGGGCCGATGGGCTCCCCGGCCACAATCACCTCGCGGACGTAGTCATACCATCTTTGCCCGAAGGAGTGATTGTTGAACACGTCTATGTAAACCCCATAGTCCGGGGTGATACTTACACTGAGCAGCAAAAACCCGCCGAAAAACAGGCCGAGCAGAAGTCGATTGTCACCGAGGAGCTGCGCAAGACGGGACGTCATCTGTCCCGATCACATGCCCCCAAACCGACGGCGAGCAACTCAATTCGCCCGGCGTGCGGACAACTCAGAAAACGCGGTGGAAGTCCGGGCGGTCGTTGTCGCCGCCCTTGGTGGTCGGTCCGACTCTGAGCACGCGATAGTGATCCAACGGGATGGTCTTGATGCCACCGGGTTCGTCCCAACCGCGGAGTACGCCCTCCCAACTCTTGCCGGGATGATTGAACAGTCCCTCGGGATAGAGCACGTTGCCGAGCGCGAGGTCGCGGATAACGATGCCGTATTCCTGCATGGCGACAGCGACCGCAGTTTCGTAGGAATTGAGGTCGAATTCTGTAAGGTCGAGATTCGGATCAAGTTGAATGACTGCGCCCTGGGGGATGCCTCCGGCATAGATGCCGTCGGTCCAAATTGCCGGATAAACGAACTCCTGAAGAGCGGCGTAGCGGACCGCGCCGGAAAGCTTGTGTTCGATGCGACCTCTCTTGACGTCGTCGTAGCGGATCACGCCCGCGATGACCGGAATACCGGCGGCGGTGCCTGGTCCGTAATGGTGGATGCTTTCGCCGGTCTTGATCACAAACCTGTGTTCGTCGAAAACACCGTCGCCCTTGAGCTTGTATTTCATGCCGGTGTAGGACCGCCACTGGCCGTCCCGGTAGGTGGCGCCCCACATGTCCCAAACGATACCGGTGGCATAGTCGACCAACGCGAAGTGGGCATCGCTCTCGGGGTCGGGTCTGGCGTGGTCGGGGATCGGAACGTCTTGGCCGAAGCCGGGGCCATGATGAAAGATTTCTCCTCTGTCGAACCAACCGCCCTCGAAACCAACCACGGCCCACTCTTCGTCGGTGAATTCGCGCTCCAGCACGGTATGCCGGGGGGTGTCGGCATCGACCTCGTAAATGGGCGTGGTGTAGCCGCCCACGTTGGGGCCGAAATTGTTGCCGTAGCTGTCCTGTTTGAGCAGCGAGATCCAGAAATCGCTCCGGGGATCGACTTCAGCATCAGCGGGAATGGGTTGGTTCCAAAAACTATCGTCGGAGAAGAATCGCTTGGGGTGAGGGTCGTTGTCAGCCTCAAGGGACAAGACCAGGGCCGCACACAGCAGGAGAGTCGGGGAAAGTGAGGTGGCTTTCATCGTCAAAACGGAATGCTGGCAAACCCGCCGCCGGTCTGGAAAGCCGATGGCCCTTAGATCGTTAAGCTCGCCCGGAAGAGCCTGGGAGCAGTTTCCTGTCCGACCCAACGTGCCACATCTCTCCTCATGGCGACTCCGATCGGCCGGTTCGATAGACCGACATGATTTTTGCTCCGTCGCGCTCAACAGAGTAGATTTCTTCAAGTTCAGGAAACCCTTGTCGGTGGGTTCGATAGATGGTCAGCACGAAGTCGGCGTCTTCGAACTCAACCTGTTCGATGCGCGCTTGGTCCGCCTCGGGCAGGACCAGACGATTGATGGCCAGGAGTGAATGTTGGCCATGGTAGATTTTGATGGGGCCAGTCGGATGTGTCTTCACCAAGTGACGCAGGCCTTCGATATAGGACAGGCCCCAAAAATCCGCTTCGAAACGAGGTTTGATGTCCACCAGGTCTTTTCCTGCCAATCGGTTGAAGTATACGTTTTGGTAGGGATGAAGCTCGATCATCGTCCAACCAAGATGCATAAGGCTCGGAGCAAGCCAGACAACACCGGTGGCTTTGACGATCACTTGGGCGCGGTGAGACGAAAGGGTGTCGATCCAGGAAATGCATTGCTGCAACCCCATCATCGCGATCAACGCGAAAGTCGGATAGATGAAGAACAGATGCCTCCATCCATCATAGATTTCCGCACTCATAAGAATGACCAAGGCAATGGGAGCAAAGGTCGCGGCGAACACCACCAATTCGGGGGAACGTTCCTGCCATACCGTGAGGGGGTTTCGACAGATCAGGGCGACCAGACTTACCAGTCCCATCAGAAAAAACACGATGATCACCAAGGGTGTGGTAATACCGATCCAGGTTGGCAGGTAGTGCCAAGGCACTTCGGCTGCCAAAATCGTTTCCCCGCGATACAATACCGTTCCTCCCCAGCCGACCTGAGGAGTGAGGCGGATGATCTCCTGGATACGTTCGATGGGATGGTTCCAGAGAAAGGGCCACGTGGCGAACGTGGTGAAGGCCACCAGTGTCGGGAACCAAACCAAGCGACCCAGACCTTTGGCCCAACTTCGGATGCCGTTTCGAGGGACGGCGAGCTCAACGACCAACACCACCATGGTGATCGCTGGAATTATTCCGCCGATCGAACGCACCCCTATCGCCATGGCGCACATCATGGCATGCAAGCTCAACGCGCCAAGGGAACGCCGGTCTAAGTAGCGCACCAATGTGAATACGCTGCAGACGTAAAAAGCCAGAAATGAGATATCGACCGAATCGTAGAACGAGTGGGAAAAAATCCGTGGATGAATGACGAGGAACAGGCTTCCCAACAAGGCGATCGGTGTGCTGGCTCCCAGTCCTCGTCCCAGCAAAAACACCACAACAACGCTAAGGTAAAATATCCCCCAGGTGGCGTAGTGCCGGTAGAGCACCCATGCGGCCAAGCTGCGGAGCTCCAGGATTTCCCGGCCGAACCATCCCACGGCCATCTCAAACACGGGACCGTGGACCACATCGTGATCGATGAGCTCGTGTTGTGGCGCGATGGGCTCTCCTTGCAGGATCACGCCACGGGCGTAGTCATACCAAGTGAGTCCGAAAATGTGATTGGTGAACTCGTCAATGTAGACTCCGTAGTCGGGTGTTATCTTAACCCCGAGCCCAAACAAGGACCCGAAAAACACGAAGACCCAAATCCGGCTGCTCGCGAGCATTCGTGGTAGGCGGGGTCTCATGTCTGCGAGAACCACGCTCCGGGCGGCTTGGCATCGCAACCAAATTCCGGGTGACTGCCTTTGGGGGGAAGAACTGCCGGAAACAGAAAAGCCCCTCGTCGTAGAGGGTACTCAGTGAAGCGGTGTCTGCTGGGGTTTGTCCGGGCAGGATTGCCCATTTGAACCATCGCTTATCATGATGCAGTCGTTTCCGGAGATGCGGCGTTCAGATTTAACGAGATATGTGACTTAAGCCGGTCGGAGACGTCACGCTTGGGCGAGAAATGTTACCCAAATCGGTTACGATAACGAAAGTAATTCTCCCCCTAACTAAATTTCATCAGTTAGTGAGGTGAGAATCCTACAGTCGTGCTGGTATCAGCCAGCAAAGGGCATGCGCATCTCGATCAGACGCACCCAGTAGGACGCCCCGATCGGAATGGCCCGGTCGTCGAAATCGTATTTGGGATGATGGACCATGGCCGTGTCACCGTTGCCGCAGAGGATATAGGCGCCGGGCCGCTCCTCGAGCATGTAGGCAAAGTCCTCGCCGCCCATGATCGCGGGGGCGTTGATCAAAACGTTGTCGGTGCCCACGACGTCGCGGGCGACTGCGGTGGCGAATTCGGTCTCCGTCGGGGTGTTGGCCATGACCGGATAATTGTGGTGATACAACAGGTCTGCGGTCGCGCCGAACCCCGGCACCAGGCTTTCGGTGATTTCGCGGATACGGCGTTCGGCCAGTTCCCGAGTATCGGCATCCATGGTGCGCACGGTGCCTTTCAGCCGCACGGAGGCGGGAATCACGTTGAAGGCCGTGGACGAGGTTTCGAAGCTGGTGACCGAGACCACGATCGGGTTCATGGGGTCGGCGTTGCGGGAGGCGATGGACTGCAGCGCGATCACCAGGTGAGAAGCGGCCACAGTGGGGTCGACCGCGTCGTGAGGCCGGGCGGCATGTCCCCCAACGCCGTGGATCGTGATATCAAACTCGTCGGTGGACGCAAAGAAGGCACCGGGTTTGATGGCGAATTGTCCGACCGGGTAGCCCGGCATGTTGTGCATCCCGTAGACTTCCTGGATGCCGAAACGCTCCATCAGGCCGTCGGCACACATCTCGCGGCCACCGCCGCCGCCTTCTTCGGCGGGCTGAAAAATTACAATGGCCGTCCCATCAAAGTTCCGGGTGGCGGCAAGGTGTTGGGCACCGGCGAGAAGCATGGTGGTGTGTCCGTCGTGGCCGCAGGCATGCATGGTGCCCGCGTTCTTGGAGGCGTAGGGTAGTCCGGTGGCTTCCTTGATCGGCAGGGCGTCCATGTCGGCGCGCAGGCCGATGACTTTGCCGGAGTTTTGTATCTTGCCTTTGATGACGCCGACGACGCCGGTGCGGCCGATGCCGGTAACGACCTCGTCACAACCGAACTCGCGCAGTTTGTCGGCGACGATTTCTGAGGTTCGATGGGTATCGAACAGAAGCTCAGGGTGTTGGTGCAGGTCTCTGCGGATGGCCGTCAGTTCCGGCAGGACCTCTTCAAGTTGGAGCACGGTTGGCATGGGTTAGGAGTTAGGCCGGACCGTCCGGCGGGCAACTCTTCTAGCAACATAGGATTACGTAATTCGATTCAATTATAGGGAGGTTACCTCACTCAGGAACCAATTGTCATCTTTTTGTCATCGGATTTAGGTCGCTTTCGGGAGGAGAGTCCCCACGATCCCGGCCGGTTTTACGCCACAAAACCACCCATTTGAGAGTCATTCTCGGCATGCCTTTTGGTTTCCTAATCCGTGCCCCGGCTCGCGGTGTAAATTGTTCAGGAAACCAGAAATGAGGCTCGGTCCCCGTATTTTGTTGATCACTGGTATTTTCACCGTGTTCGTCTCGCTGGCTGCCTTCCGGGGCTACCAAGTGTTCGGAGACTTGGGCCGGGAACGGGTTGCCCTGCTCGAGCGCACCGAGTGGGCCAAGCTGCTCGCCATGAAAGCTCAGGTCGCTTTCAAAACCCAGGTGCAGGAGTGGAAGAACGTTTTGCTGCGGGGCAGCGATGCCGCTGACTATCGGCGCTACTTGGAGCAGTTCCTCGCGCAGCAGGACTTGACTCAAGAGCTTGTGCGGCAACTAGGTGAAACCGTGCCCCCGGACTCGCAGGCGCGGGACGTGGCTCTGCGGTTCCTGGAGAGTCATCGGGACTTGGCGAAAAGATATCAGGAGGGTCTGACCGCATTCGAAGGAGCGGGACGGACCGACCCGTTTGCGATCGACAAAATGGTGCGGGGGATCGACCGGGAGCCGACGGAATTGTTTCTCCAGATGTTGACGATCATTGATCGGGAAAGCGACGAGGCCCTGCAGGCCATGGCAAGAGAGCAAAAGGCCTTCTTCACCCGCACTTTGGCGATGATAGTCGGCATGGTGTTGCTGGGATTTGGCATCCTGGTATGGTGCTTGCAGCGGTGGATTTCGTTGCCGGTGCTGGCAGCAACCGAGATGGCCCGCGAAATCGCCTCCGATAAACTGTCCACTTTGATGAAGGTCACGACGAGCTCGGAGCTTGGAGAGCTGCAATCCAGCCTCAATCAGATGCAAGCGCATCTGCGCGAAACCCGGGACGAACTTTTACGGGCCAACCGTGAGCTCAGTGCGGCGCGCGACGAGGCCCTGGCGGCTTCGGCAGCGAAGTCACGCTTTCTGGCCAATGTAAGCCATGAGTTGCGCACGCCTTTGAACGGGGTGATCGGCATGAGTTCGTTGCTGATGGACGTGCCTTTGGATGACGAAGCCCGGGAGATCGCCGATACAATCCTGAAGTCGGGTCGACTGCTTTCGAAGTTGATCAACGACGTGTTGGACTTTTCCAAGCTTGAGGCGGATCGCATGGTCCTGGAAAATATTCCCTTCGAATTGGAGAGCCTACTGGAAGAGGTCATGGCCTTGGCTGCCAGCCGATCACCGGTCGACAACCTTTATTTCGGGTTTTGGATTTCACCGGACGTTCTACCGGTGGTGACGGGGGATCGGGTCAGATTGCAGCAGATTCTCAATAACCTCGTTTCCAATGCGGTGAAGTTCACCCCGGACGGAGCTGTCGAAATCCATGTTGACCGGCTGTCGGCAGACGACCGGGGGCACCTGCAGTTTTCGGTGTTGGATACCGGTATCGGAATAAGTCCGGAGAAAGAGGAAGCGATTTTCGACTTGTTTACCCAGGAAGACGATTCCACCACGCGCCGATTTGGTGGTACTGGATTGGGACTGCCCATTTGCCGCAAGCTGGTCGAGATCATGGGTGGTCGCATCGACGTCAAACCCCGCTCACCTCGGGGTTCTTGTTTCTATTTTGATGTCAAGTTTCCGGCAGCGAGTTCGGTCCAGGTTTCTCCCGGTCCAATGGTGCGGCCCGCCTTGGGTCAGACCCGAAGAGTTTGGTTGTTGATGGAGAACACCATCGTGCGGAGAAGCACCGCGGGCCTGTTGAATCGGTGGGGATGGGAGCCTTGGGCGAGTGACAACCCCGACTTGGTCGTTGCGCGGACAGAGGAGAATCTCAGCACTCCGTCCAAAAGCCCGGCGGTGTTGATTTGTGACGAGGTTTTGATAGAGCGCATGAACTCCACCGCGTGGGCGATCCTGCGCCGGGCGGCCGACCGGCAAATCATGGTGTTGGTGATTTGTCGGCGAATGGGACGGAAGGACCCGGTCACGGTGGATCAGATCCCGGCTGTCCCGGATCGCACGCTGTTCCAGCCCGTGACCCGATTGGGCCTTGCGGCATTATTGCAATATCTGTCGTCACCCCGAGAAAAGCCTCACGACCAGGATAAAGGAGGTGCGTCCCCTGTCGCGGAGGGCAAACCGTTTTCATCGCTGCGGACCCTCGTAGCTGAGGACAACCCGGTGAACACCTTGCTGGTGCAGAAAATACTCCGGAAAATGGGAATCGACCCGGTTTGTGCTCCCGATGGAGTCGCGGCTATCGAGGCTTACGAGAAAGAACCCTTCGACCTGATCCTGATGGATATCAATATGCCGAGGCTGGATGGTGAGCAGGCGGCCAACGAGATTCGCAAGCTTGCCTCAGGCATCGGCCGCCAACCCCGGATCATTGTGCTCACTGCCAACGTCAGGGAAGGTGATCGAGAGCACTATCTCGCTCTGGGGATGGACGATTACCTGCGCAAGCCTCTTACCAAGGACGATTTGATTGCGGCTTTGCTGAAGCAATTTCCGCATCTGAGTGAGTCTCGAACCTCACCCGACTCGGTCCAGGTTTCCAGAGGTTCGGAATAGTTCGGAAAGCGACGGCTATTGGCGGTACAGGTTTTTTGGGAGTGATTCAATCGCGGTATCCGGGTGGCACCTGTTGACACGCCCTGGTCGGGAGCAAGGCTTGGTTGTTACCGGTTCGTAACCGACTTGTTACGCCAGTAGTTTCGGTTCGCGACGATTTACGGAGGGAAGCAGGACCCGTGGGGGACTGTATCTCCTTCGTCGGCTCGTCTGGTTGCGCTGGTTGCCGACGGTGTGAGAACGGTTCATCGCCGGTTTTGTGTCACGACCACATGAGACTGGGACCGCGGATACTTTTGGCAACGGGGGTCTTCACCCTCTTCGTATCGTTGGTGGCGATACGCGGTTACCACGTGCTGCAGGATCTGGCCCGAGAGAGGGTGGCGCAACACTCCCGCACGGAACGTTCCAAGGTGCTGGCCCTCCGTGCCCAGGCGGCATTCAAAACCCAGGTGCAGGAGTGGAAAAACATCCTCCTGCGGGGCGGGGATCATGTCGACTACGAGGTCTACTTTGCGGATTTCAACCGCCAGCAGCACCTCACCAGGGATTTGGTGCAGAAACTCATCGATGCGGTGCCAACGGATTCCAATGTTCGGCCGGTGGCGACGCAGTTTTTGCAGTCGCACGCCGAGGTGACCCGACGTTATCGAGAAGGGCTGAAGGTTTTTGATACGCTGCAACGCACGGATCCCTTCGCCATTGACCGCATGGTGCGGGGAATCGATCGTGAACCGGCTGAGCTCTTCCTGCTCATGCTCCGCATCCTGGATGAGGAGAGCGCGGTCGCCCGGGCGGCCCAGGAGTCTGCCCAGCGGCAACTTATCGAACGCACGACGACCACCATCCTGATCATGCTGATGATCGGGTTCTGTCTGCTCATTTGGTGTTTGCAGCGGTGGGTTTCGCGGCCGGTTCTGGCGGCGACCGCGATGGCGGAACGCATTGCTTTGGACCGGCCCTCTGCCCCCATGAAGATCACCACGCGCTCCGAGGTGGGAGAGCTGCAACACAGCCTGAACCAGATGTGGGCGCACCTGCAAACCACCCGGACGGAGTTGCTGCGCACCAATGGTGAATTGGCCAAGGCACGTGACGAGGCCGTGGAAGCTTCGAATGCGAAGTCGCGATTTTTGGCGAACGTCAGCCATGAGCTGCGAACACCGCTCAACGGGGTGATTGGCATGAGTTCGTTGCTGGCCGACGTGCCGATGAATCGCGAAGGCAAGGAAGTCGCCGATGCGATTCTTAAGTCCGGCCGCATTCTCTCCACCCTCATCGATGAGGTGCTGGATTTTTCAAAACTTGAAGCCGATCGGGTCCAGCTCGAAAACATACCCTTCGAGCTGGAGGCGTTGCTGGAGGAAACGGTGACCTTGGCAGGCACGCGGGTAGGGGCGCGGCCGATCGTAGTGGGTTTCCTCCTGGCTGAGGACGTCCCGCGGGTTTTGCGAGGTGACCCGGTTCGCTTGCAGCAGGTGCTGAACAACCTGGTTTCCAACGCGGTCAAATTCACCAAGGCGGGTTCGGTGGAAATCCGCGTGGAGTGCGACTCGAATCTCGGTTCGAGTCGTCTCTGTTTCGCCGTGCTGGACACCGGCATTGGCGTGAGGCCGGAGAAACAGGCCGAGATCTTCGAAGCGTTTACGCAGGAGGATGAGTCCACGACACGCCGCTACGGTGGCACTGGCCTGGGGCTGCCGATTTGTCGTCGACTGGTGGAAGTGATGGGGGGCAGCATCGGAGTCGAGTCCCGTCCGGCCGGAGGGTCGTGCTTCTTTTTTGATGTGATTTTACCGGCGGCTGACGCTCACGAACTGGAGCTTGGGGAACCGCGCGTAACTGCCCTGGTTCCCGTTGGGGAGATTTGGCTGCTGATGGAGAACAACATCATTTGCCAGAGCCTGCGTCACCTGCTGGGCAAGTGGGGGTGGCGCATCCGCGTCCATGGGGCTCCCGTGGAGATTTCGGCAGAGTTGGGGCACATCGAAACCCTGCCGTTGGCGGTTGTCAGCGACGCTTTGACCGTGGCGGAATGGGATTCGGCCACCTGGGCCGGACTGAAGGGGGAGCTTGCCTTGCAGACGGTTCCGTTTGTCGTATGCCGACGCTTGGGGGAGAACGAGACGCTGGCGGCCGATGGTGTGCCCGTGATGGTCGATGAGGTTTTGCATCGGCCGGTCACCCGGGGCAACGTCGAGGCGCTGTTGAAGCAACTGCTGGATGCGCCCAAACCCACCACTTCAGCGTCGGGCGACCTGACCTTGGCTTCCAGCCTGACGGACAGCCTGCCCAAATTACGGGCCCTGGTGGCGGAGGACAACCCGGTGAACACCTTGTTGGTGCGCAAGATTCTTAAACGGCTGGGCATCCCCGCGGCGTTCGCCAAGAATGGACAGGAAGCGGTCTCGATGTATTCATCAGACAACTACGACCTGATCCTGATGGACATCAACATGCCCAAACTCGATGGCATCGAGGCGACCCAACGGATTCGTGAACGGGAGCGCGTCGACGGGCGTCGGGCGACCGTGATTGCCCTCACCGCCAATGCGATGGCCGGCGACCGGGAGCGCTATCTGGCCTCGGGCATGGACGGCTATCTCAAAAAACCGCTGACCAAGGACGACTTGATCCGAGAACTGGAGGAACAGTTCTCCAGTCATGGCGGCAGTTTATCGACGCCGGCCCGCATGCATCCGGTCAGTTAGCGGCCAATCGGGGCGGGTTGGCGGGAAATTTTCATCAATATTCATCGCGACAAAGCGGGGTGGGTTGCCCGGAATTGCAGAAGCTGTTTGTTGGTAGTGTTCCTCCAGCAATCCCTTGCATTCTCCCCATGAAACTCGGAATTCACGCTTACGCCTGGTGCTCACAGTGGTCTAACGACACCCTCGATCTGATCGATCGGGTGAAAAACCTGGGACTCGATTTCATCGAAATTCCCCTGATGTGCCTTGAGACGTTTGACGCCGCGGCGATCAAGACGCGGTTGGATCAAGTAGGGTTGGGTGCGGTGACGTCCACCGTCCTGCTCGGCGATACCGACATCACCAGCGATAATCCCGACCACCGCGCCAAGGGCGTGAAATATCTCGAGGATTGTGTGCGGGCCACCGCAGCGATTGGCGGCACGAGTTTTTCAGGTGTGATCTACTCGCAGCATCCGGGATCACTGCCGCGGCGTCCGGAAGCGATGCACATGGAGCGGTCGGCGGACGGATTGCGTCCGGCAGCTAAGCTTGCCGGTGATCTCGGCGTGCTTGTCGGCATCGAGCCGGTCAATCGTTACGAGACCTATTTGATCAACACCTGTGAACAGGCCCGGCAGTTGAAGGATCTGATCGACGAGCCGGCGATGCGCATTCACCTCGATACCTACCACATGAACATTGAGGAAAAGAGTTTCTACGATGCCACCATGCTGGCGGGGGAGGACCTCATCCATTACCACATCTGCGAAAACGACCGCGGTATTCCGGGCACGGGGCAGGTCGACTGGGACGGGATCTTCCGGGCGCTGAAGGAGCTCGATTATCAGGGCAACGCCGCGCTGGAGAGCTTCGTCGACAATACCGAGAACATGAACACGTGGGTTTGGCGCCAGCTCGCTCCCGACGGTGACACGCTGCTAAAGGAAGGCGTGGAGTTCATCCGGGCGAAGCAGGCCGAATACGGCTTGCGTTGAGCGAGTCCGGGGAGTGGTAACGATATGGCGATGTTGCAGCCCGTTTCTACTTGCCGCTACGATTTTTGGTTTCCTGCGAAAGGCCCTTTAAGTGGCGGCCGAAGGCGCGCATGACCCAGAGGTGTATCACCGCTTGGGTATTGGTATATACCCACCACGGCAGAGCGGGGGAGAACCCGTGGATGGAGGCCACCAGGCATTGCGTTTCTGGGAAGAGTCGAAACTCAAATCTGCCGGGAGGATCGACGGGGCGATTGAGGATGCCACCGGATATATAGAACGCGCGCCGTCGATTGTTTTCCCGGGTGAACGGAGTCGGCTCGAGCTCGAGCAACAGCAGCGACCGGCCCATGGCGTAAAATTGCAAGCGACCGTCCCTGGTTTCGATGACGTTGAGCAGACCACGGAATTTTTGCGTCAACCAATCGCCGTAGGCGGTTGCCACTCGCGGCGCATCCCATTGAGAAGGCAATACCATGCGCTGCACCGATCGGACGCGGCGGTCGCGGCGAATGTCCTGCCGGTCTCGGGTGGCGACTCCACGCCGGGGGTTGGGGCGAGGCCGCCCGTTTTCGTCCACCGAACGCGCCAAGGATTCAGGGAAGGGAATCAACCTCGCCGAAAGCTGATCGAGCAGCGGGTTGGGCCGCGCGTGCAAATTGTGCTGCAGGCTCTCCTGCAGGGGCGCCACCAGCGCCCGCGGCACGCCGCCAAACCAGGCGACCCAATGTTGTGATAGTTGGAAAAGGTTAAGCGGCACGTCGAAGGAGCGAAGCCGCTTGCCCAGACCTTGCGCGGTGGCGTGCAAGAGTTCACGGTAGGTCATTGGCTCGTGGCCTCCGAGGTCGTAAGTTCCACCCGCCAAATCGTCTCTCGTCAGCGCGAGTTCAAAAGCATCACAAACGTTGGCGATATCGATTGAATGGGTGGTCGAGTTGACCCATGCGGGCAGCAGCATGACCGGCAAGCGCCGCACCAGATTGACCAGCATTTGGAAAGAAGATCCTCCCGGGCCGAAGATCAGGCCGGCGCGAAGCACGGTCACGCGGACTGAGCGACTGCGGAGGACTTTTTCGATCTCCCGACGGCTGCGCAAGTGCGGCGAGAGTTCCTCCGTCTCGGCCGGCATGAGTCCGCTTAGATAAATGACGTGTTCCAGGCCGGCAGCTTCGGCGGCGCGGATAAAATTGTCGGCCAAAAGCAGATCGGTGTCCTCGAAATTCCCCTGCATTAAGCGGCTGGATGGTGCCATCGAGTGCACCAGGTAGATGCCGATATCGCAGCCCTGCAACGCCTCCGTGAGTTTGGGCAATGAATAGAGATCGCACTGCTGCCACGTGATGGATTCATCGGATGGATTGGTGGCGATTACCCCGCTACTGCGGGTCAGGGCCCGCAAGCGGAACCGCGTTTGCAGGCGCTCGCGCAAGTGCGCTCCCACAAATCCACTGGCTCCGGTCAGAGCGACGAGGGGCACACTCGGGTTTGCTGGTTTCTTGGCTGGGGCGGAACGTGATTTGGGAGGCTCCAAGACAACAATCTGCCGTGGCTTGGTGGGGAGAGCGAACCGAGCGGATAGAAATCGCGAAAGGAGCCGCGCTCAGTTTGATGCAGCTTCAATCGCGGCAGCGTGTTTTATGGCGTCAAACTTGGGGTTGGATGCCCGGGGGATATCAGCGCCGGTGGACTCCAACCAGGTTTCGAGCTCCGCTCGAAGTGCGGTGGCAAGGGGGGCTTTGGTTGCAGCCAAATTGCGGGTTTCACCGATGTCTTCCGCCAGATTGTAAAGTTCGAGACCGTCGTCCTCGTAGTAGTGGTGCAGCTTCCAGTCGCCGCGGCGAATCACCGAAACCGGTCGGGAGCGAAAAAGTGGGTCGCGCTGTTCACTGGTGGTTTGTCGATAGGACTGCAGGTAGGCGGGGAAATGCCAGAAGAGGGAGCGTTGTGATTTTGGCGGCTCGCCACGCAGGACCGGCATGAGAGACTCACCATCCAGCGGTTGATGGTCCGGAAGCATAGCTCCCATTATCGCGGCAAACGTCGGGTAGAGATCCGTGCCGATGACCGGGATGTCGCTTTGGCTGCCGGGGCGCGTGACACCCGGCCAGTGGACCACCAATGGCACGCGGATGCCGCCCTCGTAGTAGGTGCCCTTGTATCCATAGAGTGGATGCATATCGGTGGCGGGACCGTAGCCGCCGTTGTCGGAGTGCAGGATGACCACCGTGCGATCGGTCTGTCCCAGTGCTTCAATCCGGTCGAGCAGCTGGCCGACCCCGGAGTCCACCGCTTCAATCATGGTGGCCATGTTGATGTGGTCGTGCAGTTTGCCGGGGGGCTTGGCCGCATACTTGGCCACCAGTTCGCGTTTGGCGTCGAGCGGCGTGTGCACGGCGAAATGGGAAAGATAGACCAGCCATGGCCGGGCCGCGTTTTTTTCAATGAAGGCGAGTGCTTCAGCGGTAAGCCGGTCGGTGAGGTATTCGCCTTCGGGGGCATCCTCCAGTCCGGCCACCCCGGGATGGGGAGGATAGTAACCCTGAGGTGGCGAACCGCTGTGGGATCCCCCGATATCGATATCAAAGCCGTAGGGCAGAGGGTCGTCCGACAAATGCCATTTACCGATGGAGGCCGTGGCGTAACCCTGTTGTTGGGCGAGGTGGGCCCAGGTGACGATGGAGGGGTCGAGCACGTCGACTCCCGGAATGTGTTCCAAGCGGCGATGCGTGGCATCGCCCCGGGGATCGGTGCCGACATTGTAGACCTTGTGCCGGGGCGTGGCCTGGCCGCTCAACAAACTGGCTCGAGCCGGTGCACAGTTGGCGGCGGCCGAATAGGCGTTGGTGAAGACCATGCCCTCCGCGGCGAGCTGATCGAGATTCGGCGTCTCATAAAAGTCGCTGCCCATGAATCCCGCATCCCGCCAACCGTAGTCGTCGAGGTAGATGAAGAGGATATTGGGCCGGTCGGCGGCAAACAAACTTAGTGAAGCGAGGGGGAGAAGCCAAGGGAGGCGCAAAATCAACGGACGAAACATGGAGTCAGTTCATGTGATGTTCCGGCGACGTGCAAAACTTCAACGCCACAAAAGCGTTGATTACGTTTGTCTCCTGGAGAGAAAGACGCGTTGAAGCGATAGGCCGGTTTCTCAGGATTTGAATGGTCCTGGCGATCAGTAGGCGCGTCTCGAAGAGCGCACGATGTAGATCTCAAGCAGGACTACTCCGGAGGTCTGGGTGCTGTCGTTTGATTCCGCTGCCATGGTGTAGGCTCCCGGTGGCAACTCCAACAGGAGCGCGGCGTCTGTCAGCGTGGGATCCAAGGGAAATGCTCCCACCAGATTTGCAGCGTAGGTGATGCCTTCCGCGCTGGACTCATTGCTCCAGTCCGTTGAATCGGCAATCAACTCCCCATTGGAATTTCGCAGGATCAGTCTTGGCGAGGTGAGTGGATCTGCAATACCGTGAGCACTGAGAGATGGTCCCACCGCCCGCATTAAAATCCGGGTGGGTTCACCCAGACCTGAGGGATCGTTTAGAACAAACCCTGCGATGGATACGCCCTCGTCCGGTTGGGTGCGCACGCGGAGCGACAGATTTTTTAGCGACCTGGGTCGTTCGGGTCGGGTTTCGAAACTGGCGTTGTAGACCTCGATCAAGGCGACTCGAGAGTCTTCGTTTGGGACCTGAAGGTGGGCCGTGGTCGTGTCGTCAGAGTTGAGAAACTCAATCACTGCGGCATCAGCGCTGCCTTCCGCCATAGGGAACGCGCCAGCTCGGCCTGTTCCCCTGAGCAGTTTGTCCACGGACGTCGGCGCGTCATCTCCCCAATTGTCATTAAAGCTGATTTCAGTTTGGCTGGCATCAAATATTCTTATTGCTGGATCGGTGACAGGTGATTCGACCCCGTATTCACTCAGAGTGGGACCGACGCCACGAATCAGGATCGACATGCCATTATCTTCCAGGGTGAAGCCTGCGATCATGGTGTTTTCACCCAATCCCGGTTGGCCACGGCCGGAGAAATTGGCGAGCGCCACCGGACTGCGCTGTAGCCTCGTATCAATCACCTCGCTTAGAGTTGTCCGATAAGGGTCTGTAACCCGAAGTTGATACCTGCCGGTTTGTTCCCAAGAGGTGATTCGAATCTGCGGTATTTCGCCAGGTGAGGGTTCCAAGTGCATTTCTTGGCCGTCCAGCGGGATCCATTCGCTCGTGAAGCTGTGGTTAGTTTCCACCTCTGCCGAAATCACGAATTCTTTGGAATCTGGTCCTTGATCAGAATTTACCCCAATGGCGGGAGGAAGGTCACTCGGGGTTTCCAGGTTGGTCTGCAATCGAAAGAACCCTTGGGGGGGAAGGTGCCAAGAGGATCCGTCATAGAATGTCGCGTAGACTTTACCGGTTGGAGAGACTTTGGGGTGGAACATCGACACGGAACGGCGGCCAAAGTAGTAGGGGGTATCCCTTTCCAATGTGTTCTCTGCGATCCTCAGACGAACCATATTGAACGGAAAACCGAAGCTGGTGTTGACATACACCAGACCTCGCTCGACGTCGATAGCGGGTGAATCAGTTGCGGGGAACTGCAGAGGACGGATTTCTGGTTGGGATTTAGTGCCGTCTTCATTGTAAAGCTCTAGAGAACTGAGCTGATTGGCCTGAGGTTTGCTGTAGTAGACGAGGATTTTTCCGTCGATAAAGGGGGTAACGATGAGATCGAAAGGGGAAGAGTCGTATCTTCCTCTAATTTGCGTAAATGACTCGTCACGGGAGCCGTCTTCAAGATGGCGGTCACAGTAGGGGGTCCAATAAACGTCATCCGAGACTGAAAAAGAGGTTCTCCTGCTGACATACACACGGCCGGCTGCATCAATTGAAAAGCGGTGCCGGCCTTCGATGGGAGTAAAATCAGGATCGATTGATCCATCAGCAAGGCACCGTAGAATTGTCCGTCCCTGTCTTAGATATAGTCTGCCGTCAGCCAGACTGGCGGCCTCCTGCAGTCCGGCTTCCGGAATGAACATTGTGGGTAGCACAAACGACTGTGGTATTCCACTGGCATTCAGGATGAAGGGTGCCTTCGAGAAAACGAGTTGGTCCTTCTTGGTAATATGGAGGAGCTCCGCGTCGCGATCAGGGTGTTCAAAACTCAGTAGATTGCTGCCATCGACTGCTAGCACCACCCAGCCCCGCCCGGTTTCCGATCCGTAGGATACCAATAGTCGATCGTCAGAAAGGAAACCTTCCAGTTTTCGGGAATCGAGGGACTCCTGCGAAAGAGGGGTTTGCACAAAACTTGGGTCGATACTTTCCGTGAATTCGTAGCCGGTGTTGATAACTAGGTTCCCTCGTGCGCGAACCCGACCCATCGGCGTCACAATATCCAAATGATAGGTTCCCGCATGATCGCTCTCGATCGATTCGATGGTGAACTCAGGTGAATTGGCTCCGGGTATAGCGGCGTTGTCATGATACCATTGGAACGTTACCGGTGGGAGGAAGTTATCCGGTAGAACCACTCTTGCGGCCGCTGACTCACCCCGCTCGTAGAAGTTTGGGTGGGTGACGTAGAATTCCCTATCCACATGTATCGCCGGGTGACTCGGCGCTCGCGCCAATAGCGACACCGGGTTCGCAAACAAAACCAAGCAGATGCAAAGCGGCAGATATCTCGAAAACTGCCTGCCCAAAGGTGATTTTGATTTCATGTGTATCTCCGCTATGTGGAGACATATCAGGTCATAAAAACTGCTACCCCTCTTCGCATATTTTGCCGATTTTTCTTCTCCTTGCTCATTCACCAACCCGATGCGCGTTTGATGCGCAGGGGCTCGTAGAGGTCGGGGGGGATTTCCTGGATGAAGCGGGAAGGGGTCAACAGCATGCCGCCGGGGCCGGCCTTGGTGGCGACGCGTGGATAGCATAGGTAGAGCTCGTTCTTGGCCCGGGTGACCGCGACGTAGAACAAGCGGCGTTCCTCCTCGACGTCACCGGCCTCGATCGAACGGCGTCCGGGGAATGTGCCGTCAGCGCAACCGATCACGAAGACGACATCGTATTCGAGGCCTTTGGCTTGGTGTACGGTGGTCAGGCGGATGGCTTCGGAGCTTTCTTCGACGCCCTTGTCGTTGGTCTCACCGTTGAGCAGCACGATCTGGGCAAGCAGGTCCTGCATCTCGGTAAAGCGGGCGGCGAAACCGGCCAGTGCGCCCAGTTCATCGAGGCGGTCGATATAATCGGCATAGGCGCCCTTGAGGTAATCGCCATACCATCCGTCAATGGCGGTCTCGACGGTGATCTGAGGGGGCTCGTTGCGCATGTCATCGGCGACTTGCCGCAACGATGCACAGAAGCTCGGCCATTCGTCGCGGGCTCCTTTTGGCACCTTGGATTTCACATCGTCGGTCTCCAACGCATCAACGAAGTCGAGCTGCATCAGCCGGGCGTGGTCGAGCGCCGCGTCGTAAATCTTTTGCGCGCCCTTTTCGCCGATCTTGGGCAGCAGGCAGGCGACACGCTGCCAGGCGGAGGCATCGGTGGGGTTGTAGATAAAGCGCAGCATGGCGACGAGGTCGCGCACATGCTGGCGTTCAAAAAACTTCACTCCGCTGGTGATGTGGTAGGGGATGCCCGTCCGCGAAAACGTGAGTTGGGTCTCCAACGCCACAAAATGCGATCGGTAGAGCACGGCGATTTGAGATGGGTCCACTCCCTCGTCTTCCACCAGGGCGCGGATCCGCTTGACCAGAAACTCGGCCTGCTCGCGGTCGTCCATGGCCTGCACAACAAAGGGCTTGTGCGAATGTGGTCGGGCGGCGCGCAGTTCCTTGTCGAAATGGCGTCCGGCGGGCTGGGCGAGCAGGACGCCATTGGCCAGTTCGAGAATCTCGGGGGTGGAGCGGTAGTTGGTCTCGATGCGATGAATCGCGGTTCCGGCATGGCGCTCCGGAAAGGTCATGATGTTGGCGAAGTCGGCGCCGCGCCATGAGTAGATGCACTGCGCGTCGTCGCCGACCGCCATGATGTGGTGATGGGATGCGAGGCGGTCGATGATCTGGGACTGGACCGTGTTGGTGTCCTGGTATTCGTCGACCAGCAGGTGGCGGAAGCGGTGGGAAAAATAGTCGGCGACTTTCTCGTCGTTGGTCAGTAGCTTTAGCCAGAGCTCCAGGAGATCGTCGTAGTCGACCACATTCTGCTCCCGTTTCGCCTCGTCGTAGATCTTCGCGAAGGTCGGCAGCACCATTGTGATGTTGGCATACTGCGGGAAGTGTTTGTCGACGGTTTCGGCGAGGGTCTCCTGGGTGTTGCGGGCCATGGAGAGCACACTGAAGAGAGGTTTCGGGCGCGGGTTGGTCTTGTCTTTGAAGAACCCCTTTTGCTCGGCCTCAACGGTGCGTTTGAGCAGCGACTCCGATTCGTCGGCGTCGAGGATGGTGAAGTTCTTGGGCAGATTGAGGGCCTGCGAATCGCCAAACATGCGCAGGGCCCGGTGACCCAAGCTGTGGAACGTGCCGCCCCAGAATCGGCGGGCGTCCTCGCCGGTGAGGTCATGCACGCGGTGCAGCATTTCCTTGGCGGCTTTGTTGGTGAAGGTCAGCAGCATGATTTCGCCGGGTGGCACCCCCTGGTGGAGCAGCCAGGCGACGCGATAGGTGAGGGTGCGGGTCTTGCCGGAGCCGGCGCCAGCGAGCACAAGCAAGGGACCGGGTTCCGCGGTGACTGCGGCGTATTGCTCGTCGTTCAGGGCTTCGCGAAAGTCGATCGGCGGGTAACCGTCGTGAACGGGCGTGTCTTCGTCGCGATCCAGAATGAAATCCATGAACGGAAGACGTTCAGGGTTTCCGCGAAGGAACGAAAGCTGAATCTAGGCGCCACGCTGAAGTTACCAGCACCCCCGCCCAGAGTGTCACTTATTAAGTGACACTCTGGGCGGGGAAAAAGTGTGCAGTTTGCGTCCCGGCACATGGGTAAACTGTCACTTATTAAGTGACAGTTAGTCAGGGGGTCATCCTGAGTGGTAGATCGCGTGGAGGTAGCCGTAGAGGAGGATCTTTTGGCGAAAGGTTTGGTGAGGCGTGGCTTCGCTGTTGGGCACGCTGTAGCGGCTGTTCCAGAAGTGTTCACCGTGGGGCCAGCGGATTTTGTCAGCGGGATAGTTGCGATTGGTATACCAGCCGCAGCGGTGAATGTCGTCAGCGTTGCCCCAACCGTCGCGGCACATGTAGGGCGTCCAACCTGGAGTCAGCCCCGGGTAACCATCGCGGCGGCCGGGTGCGAAGGTTTGATCAACCGAGCGGTCGGTCAGTCCGGTCATGGTGACCAGCCCCAGCGGGTTGCGGCCGAAGGTGAACTCGGCCTCGGCGTTCAGTGCGGATTCGAGGAGCCTGCGGGTGCCGGCGTCCTCGCTGAAGTGATGGGCCAGGGTCAGCAAGGTGGTTTCGGCCGACGTCTTGGCCACGCCGTCCCACGCTCCGGTCCAGCGTGCCGAGCGGGTTGGGCTGGCTTGCATCGGATTGAGGTGCTGCTCCGTGGCTTGGTCCAGCAACGCGTCGATCATGCGGGCTTGCAGCTTTGGGGCGGAAACCTCCTGCGGAGAGGAGAGGTAGGCGACGGTGGCGTATTGCTGGGAGCGTTGGCCGAGTTGCAGCACCACGCCGGCGGCCGTGTCGACCATGGTGTCCGCGATGACAATACTTTCGAATTCGGGTTTACCTGTGAGATTAAACAGGAATGCAGCGGCGGTCATGCGCAGGTCGCGGCCCTGGAATTCGTGAGCACCCACGTCGAGCATCTGGTCGTCCTGTGCTTCGGCCCAGCGATAAGCCTCCAAGGCTTGCTGCAGGTAATAGGCTTGTTTGGCAGAGTTTCCGGCGAGGCGGAAACAGTCGGCGACCATGGCCGAACCTGCCGCGACACACCACCCCTGCCACGCACATGGTGCACCGGCGTAGTTTATGTTTTCGGGCGGCACGATGTTGGTCAAACCGGTCAGGTAACCGCCCTGGCTGTCACGCATGCGCAACCACCAGTCTATTTCCCAAAGTGCCTCGTCCAGAATGTCAGGGATGCCGTTACTAATTTCCGGGATGTAGAGCTGGCCATCGGTAAACGCCGTAGGGTTGAGGTAGTAGGTCAGCAGAATGTCGAACACACAGATGAAGTTGTCCGGTCGTTGGTCGTTGTCGTAGGCATCGGACCAACCGCCCCAAGTTTCCCTGGCCACCTCACCCGTGAGTTCCTCGGCATACCAGGAGCGGCGGTCGGGGTTTACCCCGGTGACCATCTCGCGTTTCGAAATGAGCACCTTGAATCCCTCGGGCTCCACCCCTTGGCGAAACAGCGGTCGGCGGGCCAAGGGGAAATCTCCCGCCGGGGCCTCATCGCAACCCATGCGTTGATAGAACATCCCTTGCATCGCGGTCCGAAACGGTTCGCCCATGATGTCGTCGCCGATGGCAAACGGAGCACTGCTGCCGATCCCGTTGATGACCAATTTATAGGTTCCAGCTCCGGTGAACTCGGAAAAGTCGCATTCCCAGACGTCGGCCTCGGTAAGATTCAGATTCGAGTGCACTTCGGGTCCACTCGGCAGGCGGAAGGTCAATTCCCCCGCGAAGGCGGTTTCGCCGGTTGCAGTGTCGATCAGCGACCACGGAGTGCCTTCCAACCGGGCAAAGTCCCGGCCGCCCCCGTCTCCCATCCACAGGTAAACGTCGGCGAGTTTGCTGGGGGCCTGGCGGGGGTAGCCAGCATGGGAGACTTTGATCGAGGGAGACTCCATTGCTTGGGGGTTCCAAGTGAACGTTACAGAGGTTTCGGAACTGTTGGCGCGGCCATCGATGACAACCTGGTAGTTCGCGCCGATGCGGAGGGCGTCCGGGAGCTCGAGATAGACCCAGTGGTGCATGGCAGGCTTGCGCTCATCATGAGCCGCTTCCCAGACCTTTGACTTCCGGTAGGCTGCAACGGGAGCTGTGCCGGCAGCCCCGTAGCGTTCGTCGTCCGCGCTAATGACCGCAAACGTGTCGGCCTGTGAGACGACCACCGTGTCCAAAGGAGCGCCGAACGGGACATACTTGTCCTTGTCGTTGCAGAGGTGCCAGTTCTCGGTGTGCAACGCGCCCCAACCGCCGCAAGCGTCCTCGTCCAAGTTGTCCCAGTGGTAGTCCACGCGACCGTCCTGAAAATGGAGCACGAGGCAGCGGTCATCGACGGGTTGGATACTGACCAACTTGGCGGCGGTGGCGATGGAAGGAGTCGTGAGAAGGGCGGCGAGCAGCCAAAGCAGAGAGAGGCGAGGGGAAGGTTTCATGGTGCCGTCAGGGGATGAGGTGGAATTCAGATCGAAAATCCCGCGGCGCTTAAACTGATGAGCGCATGAACGATAAGTTCACACAGTGGTGGATCCGCTGCCGAAACCCGGGTCCCTGCACGTTGATCTCGTGACTTGAGCCGGGGGGCGAACTGCAGGACGTTGGATGGCGCCCCATGAAGATAGCCGCCGTCGCCCAACCACCCTCGGAATCCAATCTGCGGACCCTCGCGCAAATTGGCGTGGAGCATCAATGCTTCTACGACATGGCGGGCATGCCGTTGAGCTTCACGGGACTCAAAGCAGCCCAAGAAAAGGCGGAGCGCTGCGGTTTGCAGCTTTCGGTGATCGAGGGAGGCCCGCCCATCGACCGCATCGTGTTGGGCAAAGACGGGCGCGACGCCCAGATCGAGGACTACAAACGGGCGATTGGGAACATGGGCAGACTCGGCATCCGCACCTTGTGCTACAACTTCATGCCACAGGTGACCCGCGATGCGATGGTGATCCGGACGTCATTTGAAACCCCGGAGCGGGGTGGGGCGCTGACGAGCAGTTTTCAGCTGGAGGGTTCGAACAACGAGCGACTCACGGATGAAGGCGTCACCACCGACGAGGAGATGTGGGACAACCTCGATTACTTTTTGCGGGCCGTCATCCCCGCAGCTGAAACCGCCGGGGTTAATTTGGCGATGCATCCGGATGATCCGCCGCTCTCCCCCATGTGGAATCTCGCCCGGATCATGCGCAGTGTGGAAAACTACGACCGGCTGTTTGCGATGCATCCCAGTCCGGTCAACGGCCTGACCTTTTGCCAAGGCTGCTTCGCCGAGCTGGGCGTGGATCTGGCCGCGATGATCCGGCACTTTGGCGATCGCATCCACTTCGTGCACTTTCGCGACGTGGCGGGCGGGTTGACGGACTTTCGGGAGACCTTTCCGGACAACGGCCCGACGGACATGGTCGACCTGATGCGAGTGTATAAGAATATTGGATACAGAGGTTTCATCCGGGTGGACCATGTGCCCCGGCTTGCGATCGAAACGGAGTCAGCGGAGGGCTACGGCTTGCCGGGCCACATTTTTGCAATCGGTTATCTCAAGGGCCTGATGGAGCCGGTCTTTGGCAGGAACGGCCTCGGCGCATTTTCATGAGGGTGGGGCTCGCCCAATTCATTTACGAGAGCAACACTTTCAACCCGGTGCCGGCTGAGTTGGAATGCTTCACCAACCAAGGCACGTGGTTGACTGATGCCGAAGATATCCGGCAGTGGAGTGGTCAAGCGGAAACGCAGATGAGCGGAAGCCTGTGTGTGCTCGAGGCGGCGGGAAGCGAGGCGGTTCCGGTATGGGTGGCGGTCTGCGGCACGCCGGGAGGACGGCTTTCGACGGCCTGCTGGGCGGAAGTGAGAAAGACCTGGACAGCGGGACTGCGGGCGGCATTTCCGCTCGATGCCTTGATCCTGCATCTTCACGGGGCGGTGTGTGCGGAGGGGATGGATGATGTTGAAGGTGCGCTCTTGGCGATGGTGCGGGAGGAGCTCGGTTTCACCGGCAAGATCGTCCTCTCGCTTGATCTCCACGCCAACGTGACCCCGCACATGCTGGTGCATGCCGATATCGTTACCGCCTACCGCACGGCGCCCCATGAAGATTTTGCGCAAACGGGTGAGCGGGCTGCGCGACTGTTGTTGGATGCACCGGCGGGGACCAGTCGTTCGCTGGCCAAGATGGCGGCTTTGATCCCACCTACCTCAACCAACCATCGGGAAGGGCCATTTGCTGAGATGTTGGCGGCGGCCCGGCAGGAGGAAGTCGTGGCAGGCATCCTGGATGTCAGCCTGTTTCCGGTGCAACCATGGTTGGACGTGGAGGACTTGGGACCAAGCGTGGTGGTGACGGCCTCCGACGAGGAAGCTGGGCGGCAGGCGGCCCGGCGACTGGCGCAGACTTGGTATGCCCAGCGGGATCGCTGGACCACCGGTTTGCGGATGTGGGATGAGATTCGCGCCAAGCTGGCTTCGCGTGCGGCGGCACCTTGGATTCTGGTCGACACCGCCGATGCCACATCCGGAGGGAGCCCGGGTTCGAGTGCAGAGGCAATTGTCCGATTGTGGCCTGATCGCGGAAGCCTGGAGGGAACTATTTTGCTCTGGGTGGTGGATCCGGGAGCAGTCGCCCAGGGTTTCGCCGGGCAAACACGCTTTCATCTGGGCGACCACCGTTTTCCGGTTGAGGGCGAGGTGAACTTTGTCGGTGAGTGTCGATTCCGCCCCCGAGGCCGGGCTTATACCGGACAGGAAATCTCATGTGGCCGAGCGCTGGTTGTGGCCGCCGGGCAATTGCGCATTGTGCTGACCGAGCAGGGATGCCTTTGCTCCGACCCGGCTTTTTATGAAGCCGTCGGGCTGGATCCGGAATCAGCCTTGGCTGTGCACGTGAAGAGCCTGCTGAGCTGGCAACCGGGATATGATGCTGCACCAGAACGCGGACTCTGTTTCGACGGAGCGGGAGCAACCTCGCTGGATTTCTCAGGTTTGCCTTTTGAGGCGGCGCGGCATGGGCTGTTCCCCTTGGATCAAACGCCACTCAACCCCATTTCCCTATGGCAATCGACCTAACTGACAAAGTCTGCCTGATCACGGGCGCCGATGAGGGCATCGGGTTCGGCCTGGTGAAGGGGTTCGCCAAGCGGGGAGCCCGGGTGGCCGCCGGCCTGCTCGACGCCGATTCTTCGGCCGAGCGGATTGCTCCGGCATTGGCTCTGCAGATGGACGTGACACAGCAGGCCCAGATTGATGCCGCGGTCGCTCAAGTGGTGGCGAAATTCGGCCGCATCGACGTTCTCGTAAACAACGCGGGCACGTATCCCCGTCAGGCCATCGATGAGATGAGTTTCGCCGATTGGGCGGCCATGCGCGACGTGAATCTTGACGGAACGTGGCGGTGCTGCCTGGCGGTGATTCCGCACATGAAAAAACAGGGCAGTGGAGTTGTCATCAACACGGGCAGCATCACGCTTCGATGGGGACCTCCGGAACTGGCCCACTATCAATCCACCAAGGGCGGAATCGTCGGGTTGACCCGAGGAATGGCCCGTGATTTGGGCCGCTATGGTGTCCGCGTCAATTGCCTGCACTATGGCGCGGTTCAAACCGAGGGCGAGATGCGGCTTCGCGATGCCGACGATCGGAATCTTGCAGGCATCGAAGCCCGCCAGTGTCTACCTGGTCGACTGACCCCGGAGACGGTGGAGCCAACGGTGGCGTTCTTCGCCTCGGATGAAAGTGGAGATGTAACCGGCCAGTGCCTGACGGTCGATCGCGGTTGGATGCATGACTAGTCGGTAAGTTCCCGCTGCAACGCGTCGACGGCATCCAACACGCCACCAAACTTTTCGCCAAATGGGGTGAGGTGGTATTCCACCCGAGGCGGTATCTCCGGAAATTCCGTCCGAGCAAAAACGCCGAAGCGCACAAACTTGCGGAGGCGTTCGTTGAGCACCTTGGTGGTCAGGCCCGGCACCGCCCGCTCCATCGCCCCGGGCCGATTGGTGCCTTCGCGCACCAAACGGAACACGGTCAGCGACCATTTGCATTTGATGACATTCTCCACCATGTCGGCGGAGGTCAGGGGAGAGGAGGAATATTTTAAATCTTTCACGATAAGTAAATAGCACCACTTGGAAAGTGGGGGACCAGATTGTGCCCGGTTGTGGAGAATGGGCGCATCGGGCATACTGCAACCGTCGTCATCGACGGCATTTCTCTGAAATCCAAACCCAAAAAGAAAACCAAATCATGAAAGACAAAGTCACCTTTTACCACGCCGGCTGCCCGGTTTGTGTGGACGCGCAAAACGCTGTTGAGGCGATCGTGGACCGCGATCGTTTCGATCTCGAAATCGTTCATTTGGGAGAGTCGAGCGAGCGCCTGCCGGAAGCAGAAGCGGCCGGACTCAAATCCGTGCCGGCGATGCTGACCGGAGGCCAAATGGTGCACCTTAACTTCGGTGCCGATGTTGCGGCGTTGAAGGGTTGAGCCGGCGTGGCAGATCCCGGGATGCCTTGGAATCGGATGAATCGAGGGCATCCCGGGCTTAACGTTGGCGGAAGGCAGGGGTCGGGTCGCTTGCCCGCGAGCCGTTCACGGTGTTGAACGAGGGAATGAACCCTGAATTGACGACGTGGGCGCGGCGTTGGCTGGTCGCGGGGATATTGGGAACCGTTCCCTGGTCACAGGCACAGGAAGCGTGGATTCCATTCGACCCACCCCGCGATGATTTTTCGACCGACTCGGTCATCGACCTTCGCCACCTCAACGAAATTTTAGCAGGCGAGAAGGGCCGGATCATGGCGGACGGTCCGAATTTTACCCATGGGGTCACGGGCGAACGGGTGCGGTTTTGGTCGATCAACATCGGTCCACATCCCGACTGGTCGATGGAACAATGGCGCCACTTGGCGCGGTTGCTGGCCAAGTATGGATTCAACCAGGTTCGATTACACGGTGGACTCAATCACGGTGAGCAGTGGAGTCGCCCGGAGGCGGACCGGGATCGGCCCAATCACGAGGTCAGCCAGTATCGGGTCGAGGGTATTTGGCGGGCAGTCGCGGCGATGCGGGAGCAGGGCATCTACACGCACCTTTCGATCTATTTTCCCTACTGGGTGCGCTTTGGTCCGGATGACCCCGACTTCCCCGGCTACACCGGTGAGGAACGGGTTTTCGGCACCATCTTTTTTAACCCGAAGTTTCAGGCCATCTACCGCACGTGGTGGGAGGCACTGTTGCTTCCCTCCAATCCACACACCGGGGTTTCTTTGCTTGAGGACCCTGCCGTGATGGGAGCCGAACTGATCAACGAAGATTCACTGTTCTTTTGGACGCTTGGCTACGAACAGATCCCGCTGCCGCAGATGACCCTGTTGGAGTGGAAGTTTGGGAACTGGTTGTCGGATCGTTACGGGTCCTTGGAGAAGGCCCGGAGGGTATGGCAGGACTCGCCCGCTCACGACCGGGATGCCTGGGAAGAAGGGCGGTTGGGCATCGTGGGCCATTGGGACATGAAGACCCGCGGATCGGTTCGGGATTTTGACCAGATTCGGTTCTTTTTCGAAACGCAGAAGCAGACCTACGACGCCAAGGCCGCGCATCTGCGGTCGCTGGGGTTTGAGGGCCTGATCACGGCGGGCAACTGGATCACGACAGATGATCAGAAATTCGACGCATTGGAGCGGATGACCTACATGGTCGGCGATTTTGTTGATCATCACCACGCTTACTACAACGGCCATCACTCAGGGCCGGATTCGGCCTGGGCGCTGCGTGATGAACATCTTTACAGCGATCGCAGTCTGCTGCGGCTGGATCCGAAGGACTTGGCGGAGCCAGGTCGGGATTACGAAATCCCGTTCACCAAACCCACTTGGAACGGCAAACCCACCATGGTTTCGGAAACCTCCTGGCTGCGCCCCAACCGGTTTCGCACGGAGGCGGTTCCGTTGTATGCGACTTACGGGGCGATGCACGGTCTCGATGCCATCGTGCATTTCGTGAATGACGGCTCGGGTGAACGATGGTTGACGAAACCTCAGTTTCACATGCAGCCGTGGACCTGGCAGACCCCGGCCATGATGGGACAATCTCCGGCGGCGGCGATGATCTATCGCCTGGGACTGGTGGCCGAAGCCGAACCTGCAACCCGGGTGGCTTTGCAACTGGAGGAGCCGCTGCGGATGACGGGCATGCCTTACGCGCCCAAAGGAGGAATTGATAACCTGAGGGCGGCAAACATCGAGGAAGGGCAAACCGCTGAGGATGTAGAGCAGGCTTTTGAACCGCTGCGGTTGTTCGTTGCCCCCATGAGCATCGCCATTGATCAGCCTGGATCAATGACGGTGCAGGAAGACGTTTCCCCATTCATTGATCGCGAAGCACAACAAGTGGCAAGCGCCACTCACGAGCTTCATTTGGATTGGAAGCGGGCGGTCTTCCGTTTCGACGCTCCCCAGGCCCAGGGAGTGGTCATGACCCGTTCGCCCGCTGCGCCGATTGCGACGACGGACTTTTTGTTCGCGACAGGTTTGGATGTCGCGAGTTTTGTGGTGGTGGCATTGGACGGAGCTCCCTTGTCCACCGCCAAGCGCATGCTGCTGCAAGTGATGAGCGAGGAGCGCAACCACGGGTTTGTTGCCGAACCCGTGCCAAATCATCCTTCCCGGTTGCAGCGTATCCGATCAGTGGGCACGGACCCCTGGGAGATTCGGCCCCTGGCGGGCGAAATCCAATTAAAGGGCAAACCGGTCCGGATCACTCCACTTGATTTGGCGGGCGTGCCGATTGGAGAGAGGTCAGAAGAAGTCCGCCGGATTACGCTCCGTCCCGATACCGTATATTACCTGCTCGAGCGCTAGGCGCAGGCCGTGCCACATGAATCTGGTTTACCCGGACTAGGCACCAAACGAGGACAATGCCGATCGCCACCAGGCGAAGTGTTCGGTCTCCAGCGCCTTTTGACTGGGGAAGGGAAAGAACCGAAAAGCTCCCCCGGCCTTCGCGATGTAGAAACCGCCATGCAAAGTACGGAACAGCACGTCCTGTTGCAGATAGCGGATCACGGTTTTGGTCGATTTGCCCGGCTTGAGGCGCAGCTCGCGCATGCAATCACGCAGATGCTCCAGGTTGGGGTAAGGCAATGCCTCGATATTCTCGGCTTCGGGGTCATCCGCCAAATGCCCCAATTCCATCTCGGCGAAGAACAGCGTTGGCAGACACACCCGGCTTTCGGGTGCGGTGATGGCGTGGGCAAAGGACAGGGGATCAAGGGTGCTGACCACCCTGGGAGTAACGGGCGCAAACTCCTGATAGAGATGAAAACGGGGACCGGTTTCGGCGGCGTATTCGGCGGGTTTCAACTCCAGGACCCGGCCGGCATCGGTCACCAGGTGCAGGGCCTCGATGGCTTCGAGCGGGGTTTCCTCCAACACCCGATAAATGGAAAGGTAGGCGGACCGACGCGGGTTGCCGGAATCGTTGCGTTCCAGTCCCGGATCGACACCGAACTTCTGCAGGCACGCTTCGGCGTAATCGCCTGACAAGCTGAAGAAAATTGCCTGCCCGCGGGCGCGTTTGCGGGAGCCCGTGGCAAGGTAGCTTCCGAACTTCCGGGGGCCGAGGTGAGACGCAACCAATGCCTCGGGCATCAGAGATAAATAGAGGTGGGGTTTCATGATCGAGCGGTGCAGGTCAGGGCAGATTGACCGATCAAGTGAGCAGCCTAGCGGGTGCGTGTCCCGGGGTCTGCGCAGAGCTTGCCGGGAGCTGTGCGCGACTTGCGAGTTTGGCGTTTGCTCAAGCTGGGGCGCGATCGCAAGTTACTGGCATGGCCCGGCTCAATCGATCGCAGCTGAAGCGCTTGCGGGAGGAACATCCCGATGAGCCCTGGCTTTGGCGACCGGATTGGGCAGAGGGAGTGGTGCGGGGGTCGGGTCGGGCTCAGGCGGCCATGCTGGGAGTAATGGCGATCATTTTTGTAGGCCTGAGTCTACCGGGAGTATGGTCCATCCCAGAGGAACTGGCCAAGGGCAACCACGTGATCCTGGTCGTGCTCCTGTTCACTATTGTAGGCCTGGGCCTGGGCTGGGTGGCACTGGGGTCCTTGCGCCAGTATCTCCGGTTTGGTCCGCTCGGTTTTGCGCTCGAACCTTGTCCCAGATCCTGGGGCGGTCGCGTTGGCGGTGACCTGCAGATTCCCAAGGGTGCCTGGATCACCGGAGAAGTGAAATTTACCCTGCGCTGCTCGAGGATTCGGCTTTCGGGGAGCGGCAAAAACCGTTCGCGACAGGAGTCCGTGTTGTGGGAGGATGATCAACGCTTTGCGCCGGCGGAAGTCGGCGGGATGGGATTGGTGCGCAAGCTGCCGGTCTCATTCATTGTCGAACGGGGTGGTGGCAAACCATCCGATATCACGCGCGGAAACGACTACATCCGCTGGTCGATGAACGTGGTGGTTCCCGTGCGAGGCCAATCGAAGCCGCTGGCCATGGGGTTTGAGATTCCGGTTTTCGATCGGGGCGAGTCTTTGGAAATCGAATCGGAGCTGTCGGCGAAACAACAGCAGGATTTGGAGCAGCGCCGGCAATCGGCTCTGGCCGAAGCAGGGGTGCAGCGTGAGGTGGTGGCCGGCGATGAGGTTTGGCGGTTTCATCAACCGTCCGCCTTCAAGCACACGATTGTGTTGATTGTGTTTGCGGGGGTGTTTGGTGCGGTGGCGTGGTTTGCTCCGTTTCTTATCCTGCAATTGGCGTTCGGGTTTTTTGCGGTGCTCATGGCCGCGATCGTGCCCGGAATTCTGTGGCATCGGAGCGAGCTGCGCATAGGCGACAGCGAGATGGAGTTGCGCAAGCGCGGCCTGCGTGGTTGGAAATCCTGGCGAATCCGCGGCGATGAGATCGCGGCGCTGGAGTTGGGTGAATCGATGCGGGCGGGCACAACCCATTACATGAGACTGCGAGCGATCGGGGCCCCGGGAGTGGACCCCGAGAGACCCCATCCCGCGGAGCATTTCCGGGCGCGCAAGGCACGCTATCGATGGCGCCGCGAAACCCGCGATGGCAGTCCACCCTCTCCGGCAACCCGCCAGGCGCTGCTGGACACCCCTTGTTTTGAAATCGAACTTGCCGGCTACCTGCAGGGGGTGCGGGCGGCTGAAGACGTCAAAACCCTGCTGGCCCGCGACCTTGGTCTGGCCGACGAATGATCAGATCAAGACCAGGTCGTTGCGGTGCACGACTTCGAAGCGGCGGCGATGGGGGAATCGTTGCTTAAGCGCCGGTGTATTTAATCCGATGATACGGTTGGTGTCCTCGCTGCCGAAAGTGGTCTTGCCGCGGGCAACCACGGCGCCGGTGGGGTCGCATATGTCAACGATGTCACCCGCTTTAAAGAGTCCCCGCGCGCCGGTGATGCCCACAGCCAGCAGCGAACTGCCTTGGTCGCGCAGGGCCGGCACCGCCTTGGCATTGATGTCGATTTTGCCTTCGGGTCGCTGAAAGAAGGCAATCCAGCGTTTTCGGGCGGCCACCGGAATGCCGCTGGGCGCGAAAAAGGTGCCCGGATTATGCCCGGAGAAGATGCGGGGAATAATGTCGTCCTCAGCGCCGCTGGCGATGAAGACCCCGCAGCCGGCCTTGGTGGCGATGCGGGCGGCGGAGATTTTGGAAACCATTCCCCCCACCGCCGTGGCCGATGTTGTGCCACCCGCCAGGGCTTCGATCTCGGGGGTGATGCGCGTGACGACCGGCACGATTTCGCCCGAGCCTTCCAGGTCGATCAGGCCCGGAGCGGTTGAAAGCATCACCAAGTAGTCGGCGTGCACGAGGCTGGCGACCATGGCCGAGAGCGTGTCGTTGTCGCCGAACTCGATTTCCGCCGCGCTGACCGTGTCATTCTCGTTGATGATCGGAATCGTGCCATAGCCGATGAGGGCCTCGAGGCTGGCTTTGACGGCGAGGTGGCGGGCGCGGGCCCGCACGTCTTCGTGGGTCAGCAGCACCTGCGCGACCGTTCCGCCATGGGGTTCCAAACCGCGCTGCCACGTTTGCACCAGCAGGCTCTGGCCAATCGCGGCACAGGCTTGTTTTTGAGCGAGGAGGGCGGGGCGGCGTTTCAGGCCGAGCCGTCCCATGCCCAGCCCAACTGCTCCGGATGAGACCACGATCACCTCCGTGCCGCGGGCGCGCAGCTCGGCGATCTGTTGGCACACGGCGGCGATACGGCCCGTGTCCAATTGCCCCACCCCGGACGTGAGCACGCCGGTGCCGAGTTTGATGACCACACGTTTGGGCGGGCGGTGCGCCAAGCTGGCCGCAGGGGAAGGCACGGGCTGGGAGGGGGCGTCAGTTGACCTCAAGCAGGTCTTTTTCTTTGGCCGCGAGGTGTTGGTCGATTTCGCCCGTGGCCTGGTCGGTCACCTTTTGGATCTCTTTTTCGAGACGCTTGGCTTCGTCTTCGGGCAGGCCGGCTTTTTTGATCTGGTCGAGCCCGTCGTGACGGGCCTTGCGCACGCCGACCTTGCCTTCCTCGGCATGGCGGTGGGCCACTTTGACAAACTCTTCGCGGCGTTCGCGGCTCATTTCCGGCAGGGGCACACGAACCAAACCCCCGTCGATTGACGGATTGAGACCGATGTTGGCAACTTGGATGCCTTTGGCCACGGCTTGGATCACGCCCTTGTCCCATGGCTGGATGACGATCATGCGCGAGTCCGGCGTGCTGATGGCGGCGCAGTCTTTGACCCGCATGGAGGAGCCATATGCCTCGACCTGAATGTTTTCGACCATGGCCGGCGTGGCCTTGCCGGTGTGGATATTGTCGAACTCGTGCAGGGTGTGATCGACGGCCTTCTGCATCTTGGACTGGGTGGCGGAAACAATTTCGTGGGACATGGCGGGAACGGATTCGGCGGGGGGAACGGGATCAACTGTGGACGAGCGTGCCAATCTTGCCGCCTTGGACGGCGGATTGAATGGCATGGGGATCACTCAGATCGAAAACGAGAATGGGCAGATTATTGTCAAGGCACAGCGAAAATGCGGTGGCGTCCATGACATTGAGGCGTTGGCGCAGCGCCTCGATAAAGGTGATGTCGTCGTATTTGACGGCGTCGTCGTGTTTCTTCGGATCCTTGTCATAGATACCGTCGACCTTGGTGGCTTTAAAAATGATTTCGGCGCCAACCTCGTTGGCGCGCAAGGCGGCGGTCGTATCGGTGGAGAAGTAGGGGTTTCCGGTGCCCGCCACGAAGATGACGACCCGGTTCTTTTCGAGGTGCCGGACCGCCCGTCGCAAGATGAAGGGTTCGGCGACTTGATCCATGGGAATGGCGGTTTGAACCCGGGTGTTGACGCCCATTTTTTCCAGGCAATCCATGATCGCGAGGCCATTGATGACGGTGGCCAACATGCCCATGTAGTCGCCGGTGGTGCGGTCAACCCCGCGGGACGCACCCTGCAGGCCGCGGAAAATGTTGCCTCCCCCAATTACGACACAGACCTCCACGCCCATGTCGTGGATGACTTTTACCTGTTCGCAGATTCGGCTCAAGACGGTGGGATCGATCGGATCGGTGCCGGAACCGCGCAGCACTTCGCCACTGAGCTTGAGAACAATACGTTTATATCGAGGGGAAGAGTCAGCCGAACCAGATTCACTCATGAGGCGCGAGTGAACGGCGGCTGTTTTGTCGCGTCAATGCGAGAGAAATTGCGGTTGGGGCTCAGGGGGTGGATGCCGGTTCGAGTACGCGTCGCAACGCCCGGGCCATGTCGGCAATCTCGTAGGGCTTGGGCACGCTGGCATCAAAGCCGTGGGCTTCGTAGTTGGTGCAGATCGGATCGTTGGCGTAGCCGCTGGATACGATCGCCTTCAGATCCGGGTCGATCCGCCGGAGTTGTTCGAGGGTCTCGATTCCGCTCATGCCGTCCGGCAGGTAGAGATCCAGGATGGCGGCATCGAAGGGTTCCCCTGCATCAACGGCATCCGCCATGGCGGCAAGGGCATGTTCGCCGGAGGTGGCCGTGACCGTGTCGTAGCCCAAATGGCGGAGGACAAGGGCCCCAACCGAAAGAATGTCAGCTTCGTCGTCCATGAACAGGAGACGTTGGCGATGGGGTGACGAGATAGGAGTCTTCACCGAGTGGCAGGGTGAATAGGACGAGTCGAGAATGGCTGCCCGACATGGGTTCGAACCATGACTAGGTGAGTCAAAGTCACCGGTGCTACCATTACACCATCGGGCAAGATAGGATGGATGCGCAGCGTGAGCGGAATGATGTCTTCGTCAAGCGGAGATCTTTTTGTCGTTAAGGTTGCAGCGGGCGGCGCCGCGGGCGGCGAGTGAATGCTCCACTCAGAATCACCAACAAGCTGCCCAACGCCCAGGTGGAGGGTTCGGGGACAACCGAAAACGCCACCCCGTTGATGGCTGCCAGATCAATTCCCCCGTTGTTGTCGTTGGTGTTGGTCGGATAGTAGGTGGAGTTGGTCCAATCGATCAGGTTGCTGGTGTCACCGCCCGTGCTGACGTCGTAACCAAAAAGCGAATACCCGTAAACCGTGGTGCCGGCGGAAACGTTGAAGTCGGCGATATCAAATACCACGCCACCGATGCCTTGGGGCCCGCCGGTTTCGGCAGCGTAGCTGTCGGCGCTGGTGTTGCCGGTGTCGTAGCGGAAAATGCGATAGGAAAAATCCCCGAGTGGATTACTGCCGCCACCCCAGAGCGAACCCTGGCCGGAGACATCACTGTAAGCGGTGACCTGGTCGGTGCCGCTGTCCCAGCCGGTGATGAGGGCGATCTGAAAGCGATCGTGCACACTGGCCCCGCCGCGGTCCATCACGGTAAAAGCCAAGGCGTCGGTGGCCGTGAGTCCGCCGGAGAAGACAAAGTCCACCCGCTCAATATTGCCCTGCGAGTTCCCGGTGCCGTTGACGAAAGTATTGTCGGACCCGCCCCTAAACGTATTGCCCAACAGGGCTCCGCCGATGGTGGACGCGTGTTCAGCAACCAGGGTGCTGCCGTCCCGACGATACCAAACCGAGGATTGCGCCGGGTTGGTATTGTTGCGCCGCACAAACACCTGATCGGCGAGGCTGGACACAGCATAGAGTTCGCCTCCCGCCGAGAACGAGTCCAGCCGCTGCACCGTGTTGTCGAACGTGAAGTCAATCTCATCCTGAGAGCTGACACCGTCGCCCGAACCGGTGAACGTCGTCGTGTCAAATCTCGTGATCAGGGTCTGCCCATACAGCGACACAGTTGCCAAACAGGCGACTGCGCTCAAAAGCAGCTGATCATAATGAATCTTCATGATTAAATAGGGTATATACCCTATAGAAATGTCAATTCGAGCCCGTATGTCAATCGTGGGTGATTGCGTATAATCACGGAGTGATTTTCGTCAAGGCCATGGCTGAGTTCCGATTGATCCCCCATTCCTTAAGCGAATGGTGGGCTGCACGCTCCGAGATGCAGCGGGATGTCTGGAACATGGGGTTTGTGGTGGTCGGGGCCAGTGTGCTCGGATTAATCGGTTGGTGGTGGGGTGTGCCCAAATGGAAGGAATGGCGGCAGGGCACGGCCATCGAGCAGGTGGAACAATTTGCCGAACAGGGCGATTATCGCAGCGCTTTGCTGGCCTTGCGGCGAGCGACCGAGTCCGACCCCTCCAATCCCGCAGTATGGCAAAGAGCGGCGGAGTTCCTGGCCCGCATCGGTTCACCGGAGGTGGTGGTCGCCCGGCGAAACCTGACCCGCCTGCGTCCGGAGGATATGGGGCTAAAGGTGGCTCTGGTGACCGAGGCATTGCGGTTCAGTGACCTGGAGTCGGCCCAGGAAGGCCTTTCTCAACTGGAGGACGGCGCGCGCCAGGACGCGGCGTTTTTCCGATTGGCGGCCGCCGTGGCGCTGGCGATGGGACAACAGGCGGACTTGGAAAACCACCTTAAAGCCATGTTGGAAGTGGATCCCGATGACTATGCGGCCCGATTTAACCTGGCGGCGGTGCAGGCTTGGTCCACCGATGACGATGTGGCAGCGGCGGCGTTGGTTGAACTGGCCCGGCTTTGCGCTCATCCCGAGGTGCAAGTGCGAGCGGCGCTGGAGCGGCTGAAACTCGCCGCCCTTTCACGGGACCCGGTGCGGGTCGATCAGGAAGTGGCTTTCCTCCTGCGAAGTTTTGATCCGGAGCAGGCGGGCATGTCGCCGCTGCGCACCGATCCGGACGAGCCTCCGGGGTGGGATCTGTTATTGAACAAGTTGCGGGATCGAGCCCGTGGGTCTGGCACGGATGCTTCACTGCTGGCGCGTTGGATGGCAGATATCGGCTTGGAGCTTGAGGCGCTGAACTGGGTGAAAGAGCTGCCCAGCGAGGTGCAGCAATCTAACCAACTTACGCCTACGATGCTCGACCTTGCTGCATCGACCAACGACTTGGAGCTTTTGCGTGAGTTGCTGGAGTCCGGCCGATTGGGGCGGATCCCGCTCAATACCGTCAACCTGGCCTTGGCAGCCCGGGTACAGGCTTTGGAGTTTGGCGGCACCCGGGGCATGCCGACTTGGGAAGATGCCATCGCCACCTCGGTCAATTCGCTGGCGGGGCTTCGGGTGTTGGCTCGACTGGGCGGGGTTTGGGGAGACGAGATGGAAGTGAATTTGGCGTTGGAAAAAATCGTGGAGCTGTACCCCCGGGAGTTCTGGGCCTGTGAGGCGCTGCGGGTGAACTATGCGGTGGCTGGTGACATGGAGATGCTGTGGCGGCTTTACCAAATTTGGGCGCCACGGGTCCCGCACAACACGTCGGTGCAGACCACTTGGATCATGCTGGCGGCGGTGCTGAATCGTATTGATAACCGGATGTTGGAAGTGGCGGACCGGGTGTGGAGCAATCGTACTGAGCCGGTTGATCCGGCGGTGGTGCTCGCGATGATCGCGGCGGTATGGCGGTCGGGGTCGATTGACACGGCGGAGCGGTTTTTCGACCAGTTGCCGGTCGGTGCCGAGCGCAACCCTCGCGCCCTGCTGTGGCGGGCCATCCTAGCCTCCGATCAAGACGATGAGGCCACCCTCAGCTATGCGCTGCGGAATCTGCCTCGCGAGTCTTTGATGCAGGTGGAAGTGTCACTGTTGGAGGGAGTCCTGGCGGCCCGGGAGCAGCGACAGTTGGCACAGGAGCGACGCGAGCAATTGGATGCCCAAGGACCGATCTCCGGTGTCCCCGGGGGCACGGCCCGGATCCCGTCGGCGGGCGAATGATGGGTGGTCCTGCAATCTGGTGGTGGTGGGCTGGACTGGCGGCCATTTGGCTGCCGGTTTTTGGACGATTGTCCGAGGTGTGGCGTATTGATGAAGAGATGCGGCATGGTTGGCTCGTACCGATTTTGGTGGCGTATATGGCGTGGGAGAGAGTTGCTCAGTTTCGGCGCGGCTCCGGACCCGGCCGGGGAGCTGTTGCAGTGGTGCTCGGTGGACTGATGGGATTGGGACTGAGCCTGTGGGTGCTGGTCGCCAATCCGCTTTGGCCGACCATGATGTGGGCGACCGTTGGCTTCGGGGCGGTGACGACACTGGGGTGGATAGCCGGGATGCATGGCTGGGGGATGGCCCGACAATGTGTTCCACTGGTTGCGCTGCTGTTTCTCGCACTGCCCTGGCCAACCAAAGTGCAAAAACCTGTCACTCTGGGGCTTGCGCAGATGAATGCCCACGTGGCGGCCGAGGTTGTATCAGCTCAGGGCTATCCGGCGGCGGTGCACGGTCGAGTCATTGAAGTCGGGGCAGGCATCGTTGGGGTGGAGGAGGCCTGCAGCGGCATTCGGTCGCTGCAGGCCGTCACCATGGCCGCGATCTTTCTGGCGGCGCTGTTTCAACTGGGTTGGCGCCGGGGGCTGGGGCTATTGGCGGCGGGCTGGCTGGTCGCTGTATTGGGAAATCTAATACGGACGTGCTTTTTGGTGCATACCTTGGCCAAATCCGGTCATGAACGGATGAATGCGGTGCACGATGCGGCGGGGAATGGGGTGTTGTTGGTGACACTTGGGGTGATGGCCGCCGCGGCGTGGCTGCTGCCCACCCGGGTCATGGGTGTTGCCCGACCGTCTGCTACACCTGGCTCCGATTCGTTTCGCCGCCTGGGACGATGGGCAGCGGCCCTGGTGGCCGTCGTTGCCTTGAGTCAATGTGCCATTTGGTGGTGGTATGGGTCCGGTCCTGCGAACCAAGCTCGCACAGGTTGGAAACTTGCTGATGACGCGGGTGGTAATCCGGAGGCGATTCCAGCGGAAGCGGCCGACCTGTTGAACTATACGGTCGGCGCGGGTCGATCTTGGCTGGCGCAAGGCGATGATCCTGCCCGCCTGGCTTTTCTGTTTCATTGGGATGGCGACCTTATGTTCCTGAACGGGGCCGCGCTGCACGACCCCACCCTGTGTTTACCGGGCATCGGTTCTCAACTGGAGTCGGAGATCAAAGGGGTGGCGCTGGACTGGCCGACAGCTTCGCTGCCGCTGCGCGCCTATCGGTTCCGCACGCGGGCGGGGCGGACCCAGTTTGTTTTCTTCCAGGTATGGGACGCGTTTCGGGCCGAGGTCTGGCCACAGGGGAGGTCGGAAGAGGGGTTCGGGGCGGCGCGTTGGCAGCGGGTCTTGGATCGCCGGCGTTCGTCGGATGTCTACCAACTGATCATGGTCTTTGAGGAGGAGCTTACCGACGAGCAGGCGATCGCTAGAGCCGAGCGATTGATGCCACGGATTTTCAGCCCGATTTAGGCCCAGGTCCGTGCCACGGTTGAGGCTTGTCCTGAAGACGTCGAACCTGCTGATTTTTAGAGTGAATTTTCACTCCGGCCTTCGACTCGTCATTTACGCCTTCGGTGGGATGGGTCTCCTGTGCTCATCATTGATAGGACAGGTTGCCGAACAGTCGGAAGCGGACAACGCGTCCGCCGAGAGTGTTTCGACTCTCACGGGGATATTGGATTTCTGGAATCTGACATACGAGGAGCAAAGCCGTCCTTGGCCAGTCGATATGGAGTGGCAGGTGATCTATAATGATCCGTATTGGGAGGTGGTTCAAATTCGGGAGGGTTCGGTTTTTGAGTATGTTCACATTGAGGGGAATTTTGACGCCCGATCCGGTGATATCGTGCGAGTCCGGGGCAAAACGACGGGTGACCCATCCACCTTCGGGATACGTTTGGAATCCTGGTCTCTGGAGGGATACCAACCTCTGCTCGCGACGAGAATCGATTTGGGGGAGATTGATCATGCGGAAATGGCCAATCAACTCGTGGAGTTGTCCGGCTTCGTCGAATCGCAGTTTCTGCAGGGTGAACGTCACGTGAATGCTTCATTAATCGTCGACGGTCATCGACTGACCGCCTACGTGCTCCTGAGAGACGGTGAAGCGGTGCCGCAATGGACTGGTGGCTGGGTGAAGCTCAAAGGGGTCTATTCGCCCAAGTTACACGCCCAAGGAGATATCATCGCCTTGGAAATTTGGGTTCCGGGTTCGGATGCCGTGGAGTGGCTGTCTCCGATTGCTTCGGCTCCCATGTTTACTCAGGAAATCGTCAATGTAGGCGAAATTTTTGACGCAGCTGACGAACACCCGACTGCAAGGGTGGTGGGGGAGTTTGTTGGGCGGGATCATAAAGGTCGTGGGCTGGTGCGGGACGAATTTGGGCAGGCTCGATTCAGGACGGCTCAGGAAGCGTTTCCGGAAGCTGGCCAAATGATTGAGGTCGCGGGGCGGACGAAGGTCTCGGGGGTGAATTTGACTTTAACCAAGGCGATTTGGATTTCCGCCCGAGTGGAAGCGCAGGAGAACTCACCTTCCGCTCAACCTGCCCGGCTGCACCGGATGGTTGCTTCAATCGCTGAACTGCCGCCTTCGCAGATGGCTCTGGGGGAACCTGTTGAACTCAACGCCGTTGTGACTTGGTCATCACCGGATGAGCGGGTCTTTTATGTGGAGGATGCCTCCTCGGGAATCGGTGCCGTGCTGGCCGATGGTGGACTGGAACCACCAACCATGGGTAACATCGTTACCCTCCGCGGCCGGACTCGTCTCGGTCGATTTGCTCCCCAGGTTGAGGTGGCGTCATGGGCGTTGATTACAGCGAGCGGGTTGCCCGTTGCTCAGCAAGTGACCATGGATCAGGTCAACAGTGGGAGTGAGCGGGGACAGTTTGTTCGGCTTACCGGTTTTGTGTTTGAGGCGGAGAGCACGGAGAAGGGGGTGACCCTCGGACTTTCCACGGCGACCGGTGAGGTCACGGTTCGGCTCACCACTCCGGCCGGAGGTTATATGTGGCTTGGCAGTGTGGTCGATGTCAGCGGGGTTTGCGTGGCCCTCCCGGGAGCCTCCGCTGGATTGGTTGAGCACGAGGTTTTGGTCGGACGTTCGGCGCAAATCGAGGTCCTCGAATCCGGAGCGGATGACTTGTTCAGCCTGCCCACCACGGCGATAAGTGATTTGGGCAGCTATCACGTAAATCTGGGCTCCCGGTTCCGGGTTAAAATTGACGGAGTCGTGCTTTGGACCGACCGGGACTCCCGGCTTATTCTTCACGACGGCAGTGCCATGTTGCGTCTGCAAACGCGGCAACCCTTGAACCTGCAACGGGGCGACCGGATTGAAGCGGTGGGTTTTTATGGCCGCGAAAATGGCTATGCCCTGTTGCGGGAGAGCGTCTGGCGGCGAACGGGTATCGCGGATCTACCGGCTCCCATGCGCATTGCGGTGAACGATTTGTCCGCGGCAGCGATGTCCGAGCGCCGGGTTCGCGTGGAGGCTGAGATCACGGAACGTATCGCAACGAATCGCAGTGTGAACCTGCGTCTAAGCGATGGACAGGCGGTGGTCTCGGCAGCGATTGACGATTCGAGTCGGCCGCCCGATTTGGACACGGTTTTGCCTCTGGGTGCTCGGGTTGAGGTGATCGGCATTGCCATGCCGACATTTCGCGATCTGACGGGCGAACCCACGGCAGGAATTTTGGTTACCAGTTGGGCGGACGTTCGTGTCTTGCAGCAACCGCCTTGGTGGACGCGCGAAAGGATCATGATTGTTGGTTTTCTGATCCTGGGATTCACGGTCCTCGCCTTTGGCTGGGTGGCGTCGCTGCATCGGTTGGTGAAAAAACAAACCGATGAATTGGAGGAACAGATGGGCGAAGCGCGCGTCTTGCAGGAGGAGTTGCAACGCACCCAACGCATGGAATCGCTCGGTTCCATGGCCGATGGCATTACTCGTGATTTTGACAGCCTGCTGCAGAGGATTCAACGCCAGACCAGTGATGTGCTGCGGCAGGAACATCTGTCCCGCGACGGCCGCAATCAACTCGATCAGGCTCAAGCCGCGGTTCTGCGAGCCCAGGACCTGATTCGCCGGCTGGCGTCGTTTTCACTCACGGGGCGCACCAAAGTCCAAACCACGGACTTGGCCCGGCTCATCGAGGAGGAGACGGCAGCCTTTGATTTTGGGACCCTGATCAAGGTCGTTTGGCAAATTCCCGTCGGCTTGCCGGCGATTGAAATCGACCCGGACCAGATCCGCAAAGTGTTGCACAACCTCATGCAAAACGCGATGCAAGCCATGCCGATGGGGGGGAGTCTCAACATCGAGCTCGCCCGCGAGGTGGTGGGGCCCGCTGGATCAAATCAACTCATCGCGATTGGAGAATACCTGCGGGTGAGAATGACGGACACGGGAGGCGGAATCGAACCCGATGATCTGGAGCGTGTTTTCGATCCCTATTTTTCACGACGCCAGGGAGCGAAAGGCCTGGGCCTTTCCGTGGCGTATGCATTGGTGCGCCAAAACGGGGGCAGGATCGATATCACCTCGGTTGAGGGCAGTGGCACGACGGTCTCGTTTTGGCTGCCGATCCCGACTCCGGATGCGCGAAAAACATCAACTTGAGATGCGAAACGGGGCGAAGAAGCCTGATTGGGAAGGCGGGTAGCGTCCGATCAGGCGCACGCCCTGCTCCAGCGGCTCCTCCTCTTGCACGTGCCCGACCTGTCGAAGGCGGGCAATCACATCATAGCGATCGTGCGGAACCAGGAGTTCGGCGCCGCCAAAACGATCGCGGATCAGATCGTTGCAATGCGCCTTCAGGGCCTCCAGTCCTTCGCCGGTTTGCGCTGAGACAAACAGGGCCTCGCTGTCGAGTCGACAGGCATCGGCCAGCTGTTCAGGCGTGGCTTGGTCAATCTTGTTGAACACCACGATGCGCGGGCGGTCCTCGGCGCCCAGTTCGGTCAAAACCTCTCGCGTCGTCCGCATATGGTCGGCGACAGCCGGCGCGGTGACATCGAGCACGTGTATGATGAAGTCTGAGACAACGGCCTCCTCCAGGGTCGCTTTAAAGGCCTCGACAAGCCCGTGGGGCAGGCGGCGCACGAATCCGACCGTGTCGGTGAGCAGCAGCTTTTGGTTGCCGGGCAGCAACAGCTGGCGGGTGGTGGGGTCGAGTGTGGCGAAGAGTTTGTCTTCAGCGAGCACGTCGGCGCCGGTGAGGGCGTTGAGCAGGGAGGACTTGCCTGCGTTGGTGTAGCCCACGATGGCGGAGGTGGGCACGGGAACACGTCGGCGTTTCTGGCGTTGGACGCCCCGGTGTTGGCGGACTTCGGCAAGTTCGCGCTTCAGGCGGGTGATGCGTTGGCGAACGATCCGCCGGTCCTGCTCAAGCTGCGTTTCACCTTCGCCGCCCAGGTTGCCCTTGCCGCGTTGGCGCGAAAGGTGAGTCCACGCCCGGGTCAGCCGGGGCAACGAGTATTCCATGCGGGCCAAGGCCACTTGGAGCACAGCCTCCCGGGTGTGCGCCCGGTCGGCGAACACGTCGAGGATGACTTCCTGCCGATCGATCACGGTGATCTTGGATTCACGTTCCCAGTTCCGTTGCTGCGCGGGCGTGAGTCCTTCGTCGAAGACGATGACGTCGCATTCCAGCAGGCGGGCCTGGCCGATGATCTCGTCAACCTTGCCGCGCCCGACAAGGGTCGCCGGGATCGGTTTGCGCAGATTGACCAACATCGCCCCCACCACGCCAATGCCAAGGTTCTCCACCAACTCTTCGAGTTCAGTGAGGAGCTCCTCTGCTTCGCCGGCGGTCATGTCGGGAGTTTGAATCCCGACGATCAACGCCCGTTCAACCCGGAGGGGGTCATCCTTTTGTTGTGCTGAGTTGTCGAGAAAGTCGGCCATATGGGCGAAAGGGAAAACGGTCAGACTGCCACCGCAGTCCAGCACGATTCAATACCGGGGATCGTCCTTGGTCCTCCGGCCTCGGGTCCGGGAATTGATCAATTGAGGCGCGTCACGCGGGGCTTTTCCGCCGCGTCGGCTTCGCCGGACATATGGGCGATGAGGCGCTCGTTGAAATCCCGGGCGGGATCGTGTCCGGTCAACTTCAGGGCCTGCACCAGCGCCGCGACTTCCACCAATCGCGCGATATCGCGACCGGGGCGGACGTATAGATCCACGTGGGGAACCTGGATCCCGAGGATCTCATAATAATTCTCCTCCAGTCCCGTGCGTTCTTCAATTACCTCGGGGGTCCATTCGTGCAGCGAGACGACGAGGTCGATCCGTTTGTCGACTCGCACGTTTTTGATGCCAAACATCTCGGCGATATTGATGATGCCGATACCCCGGCACTCCATGTAACCGCGGTTCAACTCGGGGCTGGTGGCGACAAGTTCGCGTTCGTCCAGCAGGCTGATCTGGGTGAGATCATCGGCTACGAGGGAATATCCGCGTTCGATCAGCGCCAACGCACACTCACTTTTGCCCACACCGCTGTCACCACGCAGCAGCACGCCGATGCCTTTGATGTCGAGGGTGGTGGCGTGCTCGGAGGTCGAAGGCGCAAATTCGTTGTCCACCGCCAGGGTCGCCAGGTTCAACAGATGCTTGGTGATCATCGGCGTGCGGAACAGGGGCAGCTTGGTTTCCTTGCACACCTTGAGCATGGCGCGGGTCGGATGATAGCTGCGCGAAAGGATAAAACACGGCACGTGCCGCTTCGCCATCTGCCGGAAGATGTTCTCCTGTTCATCGGTGGACAGGGTGCGCAGGAAGGTCATTTCGGCGGCCCCGAGCACCTGGATGCGTTTGTTCGCGAAATATTTGAAAAAACCGGTGAGGGCGAGGGCAGGGCGGTTGACGGTGCCCTCCTTGATGAGGCGATGCAGACCCACGTTGCCCAGCACGGCCTCAAGCTTCAGTTTTTCGCCGTGCGTGCGGAAGAAGTGTTCGACAGTGATGCCGTTGACGGGGGGATTCATGGTGCGATGGGGGCTACATGTTGAAGTCTTCGCCGAGGTAGATCTCGCGCGCCTGCTGGTCGTTGATCAAAAAGTCTCCGGGACCACTGGTCAGCACGCGACCTTGGTGGATGAGGTAGGCCCGGTCCACGATTCGCAAGGTTTCGCGGACGTTGTGATCGGTGATGATGACCCCGATCCCCTTTGATTTGAGATCCAGCACGATGCGTTGCACCTCGGCGACGGAAATCGGATCGATCGCGGCGAACGGTTCATCCAGCAGCAGGAACTTCGGTTCCGTGACCAAGGCGCGGGCAATCTCCAGGCGTCGGCGTTCCCCGCCGGACAACGTGAAGGCCTTTTGTGCGGCCACGTGGACAAGGTTTAACTCAGCCAGGTGTTTTTCCACCACCGACCGACGTTTGCTGCGCGGGATTGGCAGAGTCTCAACGATGGCGAGCAGGTTCTGCGTGACAGTCAGTTTCCGAAACGTCGAGGGCTCCTGGGGCAGGTAACCCAGGCCCAGCCGCGCCCGCTGGTGCATCTTCAAATGAGTGGCGTTCCGTCCGGCGATGCTCACCTCGCCCGACGTTGCCGCGATCAGGCCCACGATCATGTAGAAGGTGGTCGTTTTGCCGGCGCCGTTGGGGCCGAGCAGGCCGACGATTTCCCCGGCGTTGACATCCAGGTCGACACCGTTGACGACGGTCTTTTGACCGAAGGTTTTCACCAGACCTCGGGCGATGATCTGCGATTGGGGCGCAGGTTCACTCATGGATTTTCCGTGGTTTCAGGGGTGGTCTCCTCCGTACTTAGCGCCTCGGCGGCTTCCGGGCCCAGGTCCTGGATGGGTGGTCCGGTGAGTTTGGGGTTTTCAATCTCCATCCGGCGTTCGCCGCGGAAGAGGGTAATGCGACTGCCGGCGGCGATGAAATCCGACGAGTGGTCGATAACCACGGGATCTTCATACAGGACGACCTGTTCCTTTTGGGGGAGCACTTCGGCACGACCGCAGGTCGCTTCGCGATCACCTTGCTCGATCCTGACGTTGCCGGTCGCGAGCAGATACTTGAACCCACGAAACTCGCCGATCGTCGCCTCGCGATCCCCTATCCGGGCGGCGATGATTTCCAGCCGGTCGCAGGCGATTTTCATGTTCGTGCCTTCGAGGATGACGTTGCCCGTGAAGACCGCGGTCGTCTCGGTCAACGTGCTGCGCATGTCCAAGGCGTCGGCGACCAACGTGGTCTCCTGTGGTGCGAGCGGGTCGATGATCTCGGACGCGGTTGGAAGTGCCGTCGAGAGAATGAGGAGGAGGGAGCAAGACAGTTTCATTCGAGCAGGCCTTCGAGAGGCATCTTAAAGACGACCCGGGCGTCGCGCCGCACCTGCACGCGTTGATCACGATGATGGTAGATCCAGTCCGCGCCCGTGAGTTCCAGATCATTGCGAGAGAGACGAACGGTGCCGGGGCCACTCACAATTTCGGGAGTGCGTTCCAGGATCGCCACCGGTGCAACCATCGTGGTCTCCACCGTCCGGTCGGCTCCGCCGGAATAGAGCTCGAGGTGCATGTCGGTGAGGAGGATTTTTTCGGGATCGGCCAACTCGGCGGTGCCGCCTTCAACGCGGACCCGGGGGTATCCTTCATCGCTGAAAAACGAGACGGTATAGTTTTCGACGGCGGCACTGGTGCGGACCCGGCTGTTGGTGGGTTGGCTGAAACACGCCAGGGCCACGCCGCAAAAAACCGTTATGCCGATGCGAGAAATCATGCCTCGGGAACCGTCATCCGGTGGGAGAGAATCTTTTCGCAGATCTCGCGAACCGCTCCGTGGCCCGCTTCGCGTTGAGTGATGCAGTCGGCGGCCTCGATGGCGGCTGCCATGGCCCCGGGAACGGTAATGCCGATGCCCGCCCAGCGCATGGCGCCGGCATCGATGTCGTCATCGCCCACGTAGGCACATTCGGCGGCGGAAAAACCGAGCCCGGCGGCGAGTTCCTGGAGTGCGGTTTCCTTGTCGATGCGGCCTTGGACGAGATGGGGAATCTTGAGTTCTCTGGCCCGCACGGTGGTGGCACCGGACGCACGACCGCTGATCCACGCGACCACAAAGTCATCGCGCAAGAGCCTTACCATGCCCATGCCGTCGAGCACGTTGAAGGTCTTGGTTTCGGTGCCATCGGAGGCGACGTGGATGCTGCCGTCGGTCAGCACGCCATCGACATCCGTCGCCAGCAGTTTGAGGCGCGACCAGCGACCGGCGGGAATTTCAGCAAGATCGGGCATGGGTGGAACAGTAGAGAGCTAGCCAATCCAGTCCGCAATGCGAGCAATGACCTTGTCCAGCGTGGGGCGAAATGCCTCCTCCAGTTCCGGCGCGAACGGCACCGGCCAATCATGCGAGGCGATGCGCAGGGGAGCGGCTTCGAGGTCGAAAAACTGATCCTCCGTGAGCCGTGCCACCAGCTCAGCGCCAAAGCCGTGGGTGAGCCGCCCCTCGTGCAGCACGATCAACCGATGCGTGCGGGCCAGCGATGCCTTGATGGCATCAAGTCGCAGTGGCGAAAGGGCGCGCAAGTCCCAGAGATCGAGGTCCAGTTCGTATTCATTGGCGAAATACGCCGCCGCTTCCTCGGCCAAGCCGGCCATCTCGCCGTAAGTGACCAGCGTCGCGAAGTCCCCGGAGGACACGTGCCGGGGTTGCCACACTTCGCGGAAATCGGCGTCGAACTGCACGGGCGCCTTGGCACCGCGGTAGAGTTTTTTGTGTTCGAAGAGCAACACGGGATTGTCGTCCTCATAGGCGGCGAGCAGGGCATTGAACGCATCCTGCGGCGTGCTGGGGTAGAGGGCCTTGAGACCCGGCATCGAAAGGTAAAACGACTCCAGTTCCTGCGAATGAAACGATCCGAATGTCAGGCCGCCGCCAGCCGGCAATCGCAGCACGAGCGGCACCTTTGCGCCGGAACGAAAATGATAGGTGGCGGCGTTGAGTGTGATCTGGGTCGTGGCTTCCGTGGAGAAATCGGCGAATTGAAACTCTTCGATCGGGCGATGACCGGCCAGGGCGAGACCCACGGCGAAACCCGTGCAGGCACTCTCGGCGAGCGGAGTATTGAACACGCGGTCTCGCCCGAAATCCGCGTGCAGACCATCGGTCACCTTGAAGGCGCCACCGTAGGTCGCGATGTCCTGACCCATGACAATGCTCTCCGGACGTTCCGTCAGGATCTTACGATGAGCGGCATTGAGGGCTTGGGCAAAGTTGAGCTCTTCGGCCACGACGGGTTCGGCTTGCCAGGCAATTGGCGCAGCGGGTTCGGCGAAGACCTCCGCTTGCAGTTTTTCTTCGTCGGCGGCGGGGCGGTCGACGGCGAGACTGATTTGAATGCAGGATTCGATGAAGGCATCGATTTCGGTTTCGAAGGCTTGGATCGTATCCTCGTGTCCGGCCTGGACGAGTTGAGCGCGAAAACGCGGCACCGGATCGGCGGCGAAAAAGGCATCATTTTCACCTTCACGAAGGTAGTCGCACGTATCGTAGGCGGCGTGTCCCCGGAGGCGCAGCGTGTGGGCCTCGAGGAGCAGGGGTTTGCCGGACTGGCGGACGGTTTTGATGGCATCGTCGAAGGCCGTCACGGCCGCCATGGTGTCGGTGGCATCGACCACCCGCCCCTCGATTCCATAGCCGGCGGCGCGCTGCCAGAGTTCAATGCCGGGAGCGAACTGCTCGTCCGTGGGAGTGGAGTAGGCGTATTGGTTGTTCTCGATCACGAACAGCACCGGCACCGACAGCAACGCGGCGAGGTTCATGGTTTCGTGAATGTCGCCGGTGGAGGATCCTCCGTCGCCGAAAAAAGTAAACCCGATGGTTGGTTTACCTTGCCGGCGATACGACTCGGTGGATCCGACCACGTTGGAAAGCATCGCCCCCAGGTGGCTGATCATGGGCAGGGACCGGTTGACCGGGTCGCCGTGGTGGACGTTGCCTTCCCGCGCCTGCGTCGGGCTGTCAGCGTTGGCAAAATACTGATTCAGGTGTTCGCAGAGATGGCCGCTCCAAACCAGATGGCCGCCCAAATCCCGATGCGTGAAAGAAATGACATCCTGATCTTTATCGGCGAGCAGGGCGAGAGGGAGAATGAGGGCTTCATTGCCCTGACCACCGGTGACGGTGCCTTTGATGAGTCCTTGGCGGAAGAGCTCAAGGATGCGGTTGTCGGTCCGACGACTGTAGTGCATCCATGCATATAATCGCAGCTGGCAGGAGGTGGGTTCGCGCTCGATTTCTGCAGTCGAGAGTTGGCGTTGTTGGAGGATTTCAGGAGGACTCGGATAATCCGGCATGCGCCCTGAAGCTGGGGAGTCACGTGCGGACGGGCAAGCCTGCTCCCGCCTTCAACGTGTTCAGGGTAAAACCAGGGATTCGCCGGGTGCGAGGGCGGTGACTGCGTGTCCCCGTTCGGTCGCCGATGCGCTGAACGACTGCGCGTCCTGGGCAATGAGTTCCCATGTGTTGTAATGCATGGGGATGGCCTGTTTGGCCTGCAACAGGTCCAGGGCATCGAGTGCATCCGCGGGGCCCATGGTGAAGTTGTCCCCGATTGGCACAATTGCGAGGTCCAGGCCGGCTCGTCCGATGAGCTTCATGTCGCTGAAGAGCGCCGTATCACCGGCGTGATAGATTCGGCGGTCGTCGGCTTCGATCACAATGCCGCAGGCCACGCCCATGTAGAGTGGGTTGGCGCCGGCGTTCAGGCTCGACGTATGGATGGCGGGAGTGAGCGACGCCCGGCCAAAGGGGAAGGTGAATCCTCCCCCGGGGTTGAGTCCATGCGTGGTCAGGCCCTGCGCACCAAAGTATTGGGCAATCTCGTAGTTGGCGATGATCGTCGCATTGTTGGCCTTGGCGATTTCCGCCGCATCCGCGGTATGGTCTTCGTGACCGTGGGAGATGAGAATGTGATCACACTGCACGTTTTCCGGTGGGATCGCCGCGGCGGGGTTTTCGCGCAGAAACGGATCCACCAGCAACCGGTGGCCGGAGGTTTCGATGAGAAAGCAAGAGTGACCTAGGAATGTGATTTTCATGAGAAGCAGGTTTGCGATCAGTCTACATCTCGAGGCGCCGAGGTCAAAGCGGTCTCACCCTTGATCGATTTTTTCTATCCGGCGGATGTGCCGGCCGCCTTCGAATTCGGTGGCGAGCCAAACTTTCACGATATACAGTGCGTCTTCCAGCGACACGGTGCGTTCCCCAAGGGAAAGCACATTGCCATCGTTGTGGGAGCGGTTCCAGATGGCGGTTTGCTCGTTCCAGCACAGGCCGCAGCGAATGCCGGGAACACGATTTGCCGTGATGGCTTCACCATTGCCCGAGCCCCCCAGAACGATGCCGCGTTGATAGTCGCCCGCGGCGACCGCCCGGGCGACCGGATAAATAAAATCAGGATAGTCGCAGGATTCCGCGGAATAAGTTCCCATGTCTTTCACCGTGTGACCCTCGGCCAAAAGCATTTCGATGATCTTTCCTTTGTAGGTGAAACCCGCGTGATCGGAACCGATGGCAATGGAGAATTTCTGCGACATGTTAGCCGAAAGCAGAAACGATGCTTTCGGCGAATGACACGAAAAAGTGCGTCAAATGTGCGGTCGTTCGCCCGTTTGCTGAGCCTGCTATTTTTTTTCGGCCGGAGTAACGAGAGGGGTGTAGATGTGCTTTGGGACCAGATAGATTTCAATCAACACAATGCCGCCGACCTCGTCCTCCACCCGTGCAGTGTAAATCCCCGCCGGGAGGCTTACATGCACGACATCATTGGCGGAAGTTGGCATGAGGGGAAAGGCCCCGACTGCCGTTTCGACGTTCTCGATGTAAGGATAGCCGTCTTGGCCTTCCGTAATCACGTTGCCGTTGGCATCGAGGAGCGACAGCCGGGGGGCCTCCGCGTGATTATCAATTCCGAAATCCGCAAGTCCCGGCCCAACGGCCCGGATCATAAGATTTTGACTGCCACCGCCCTCCAGTACGAACCCAGCGATGAGGGGGCGCTCGGGTTTGATTGATGCCCGAGCGGATAGATTGCTCAGATGACTGCCATTGCCCTTGGGCAACAGGTAGAGTTCGACCAACACCTCTCCGCTGGTCGCATCCGTATTGGCGGCGTTGGCTGTCAGGATGGTAGATCCCAAAGTGGTCGAAATTTCGTGAATCAACGCCGAATCCATACTATCCGAATCGAGCGTAAACGCTCCCACGGTTTCAAACGCCTCGGCCAGGTCGCTGGTTGAGTCTGACCAATTGAAGTTTTGTCCGATCAGGTTGTTGTCCTGATCCCAAACCTGCAGACGGGGATTACTCATGGCATTTTCGACACCGTGATCCTCCAAGCTGGGCCCGATTGCCCGAATGAGCATGGCCGCGTTCTTTTCGGGGGCGGTGATCGCCTTGCCGTTGACCACAAAGCCCGGCACGAGTGCGGCGTCTCCCGATCCAGCCTCAGTCCGAACGGAAAGGTTGCTCAAATGAGCCGGTTGAAGGGGCGACCATGGGTAGTCAGGGATTGTCCCGGGGAGCGGTTCATCGCCGTGCCTCTCATAGCGGAAGGGACCGCGCCTGATTGTTTCCCGGTGATTGAAAATCAATACATCGTAAAACCCGGAAGGAATTGGCTCGTAGTGGCCGGGCCTGCTATCGACTGTTGAGAGCGAGGAATGGTTTGCTCCCGGAATGGGCACACCGTTGCGACGCCATTGATATCCCCATGCGCCAGTTGCTCCCACACTCATAAAAAACGGAGGGAAGGGCCCCCGGAGATCTATTTCGGAAGCGGTAAGTTCGGGTTCAGCGATTACGATGTTCTCACTCGAGACGCTTCCGGCAGCATTGGTGACCTTGAGCTGATAACGATTGCCCAAGCTATATGAGTTAATGGGAACAGTGAGAGTCTCGGACTCGGCCACGATACCCTGACCGTTCAGAACCCATTGGTAGGTGAGGGCTGCTCCAAAGACGGACGCCCTCATTTCCTGATCAAGTCCACCAGCTTCATTTGGTCGGTAATGCACACTTATTCCTTCTTCAGAAATGACGGGTGGCACGTTGGGGTGAACCGTCAGCTGGTAAACCAACGACGTGAGGTGTTCACCATCATCGACCTTGGCAACGAGCGAGGTATTTACCGTCCCAGTATTCTCGTCGAATGTCCATTGCAGGGGATTTTGCGTGGCTCCGCCGAGATTCAAGCTTCCCCGGGCCCATTGCACGGAGGTTGGAAGGGGAGATGTAATTTGCGCGGAGAGAGTTAGGAGTTGGTTCTGAAAAACCTCCACGTCAGTCGGTCCGGTTGACGTTATCACGGGACCTACACCATCCCGCGCTGACCAAATATCGTCTTCAAAAACCGCGAGAGTGAATCCGTTGCCCGTAACCAGATCCAAGATCCGTTCGTTTGTGGCTAAAACTGCTCGAGTCCAATTACCGCCGTCGTCGCGGGCGGCCATGTGGCGTAATCCACCCGTGTCCCAACTTGTCCCAATCACTATGAGGTGGGAACCTGAATAGGTTGCCGCGTCCACACTGCTCAACGGGGCCCCCGACACTTCTTCCCACTGCCGGGTATCGGTCGAGATCCAGATTCGATGACTGTGATGGGCGACCAGCACTTCGCCGGAAAAGGACAAGTGGGTGGGGAATCCGGTTTCGCCGAAATCCGCGGCCACTGCCGACCAATTCAGGCCGTCGGTGGACGTAAATAAACCCGCGCCGCCCAAGAGCAGCAGGAAGCCGTCGCCATACGAGACGATCTTCCGGGTTGCTATCGGAATATTTGGCGCCACCCCCAGGTTCTCGGCGCTGAGAACGCTCTCGTGACGATTCCAAGTCAAGGCGTCGAGCGAGCGGTAAATGGCACCGGACCGTGATTCGATGAACAGATAGACGCCGTTTGCGTAGGCGGCGTGCGGTTCCACGGACGCTTCGAATCTTGTTGCGAGTTCAAATTCAGCTCCGGCTTTCCAAGTCCACAGTTCCCGGCCTCCCTCGTTGAATTGATGGTTGTCGAAAAAAAAGAACCGTTCACCCGCGATGCTTACTCCACTGAATGGACGAGACTCGAATTGTTCACGAACGCTCATTGGTTCCCATGCCACTCCGTCCATGGAGAAATATCCATTGTTGGAAATCCAGGTATCGTTGCCGAAGGCAATCGACCCTCCGATGGGATGGTTTGAAAACACGGGGTGGAAGATCGGCGATTGAGTGATGACTTGTTGAGTGCTCTCGCTGTCGCTACCGGCAACTTGTCTCGACCATCCGTGCAACGTGATGTCACCCAACTCGGCATAATAGCCGAGCGACTCCGAGATATCCGTGGGCCTTTCGGTGACTTTAGTCCATGTCAGACCGTCTTGGGTTCGCAACAGGTGGACCGGATAGCCGGAGGATTCGACGTGGAGAAAGCCGTCCTTCATACCGGCCACTTCACTCATTCCGGCCAGTCGGGGTGTCCATTTTACGCCATCCTCCGACGTGAATATCGTGCCGGCTTCACCCCCGGCGACAAATCGATCATCCAATACGTAGAGTGCGTTGAAGGACTCATACGTTCCGGCGTCGCGGTTTTGCCAGACGAGCCCATCGGAGGACGTGGTGGCAAAGCCAGCTTTGCCTACCCGTACAAACGTCTCTGAGTTGGCGGCCACCCGGGAGTTGTATCCGTGTCCGATCGCAACTTCCCGTTTGAATGCGATCTGGCCGGGTGCCTCGGTCACTCCAAGACAAAGGAGCACCATTGATGTGAGTTTGAGAAGACGAGACCACATTTTGGAGGTCGTGGACAAGAAGATGGTTCCTGAACCGGCGGTTTTCATACCCGACTCGACAATCCGGCGCTGCGCATCCGCTATCCAACCCACTCGGTTTCTGGAACTTGGAATGTCTCACGGCATCCGGGGAAGAAATCAGGTGGCCCGGGGATCACATACCCATGATCAATGCGAAGTGGGAGTTGGGTAGGTTGGTTCTTCTTATCGGGATTAGCGTAAACTTGGTCTCGGGCGCAGAACGGGAAATCGATTTGAGCAACCTGCAGATATCCCGCAGTGAGATCAAAAGCGGTGGGGTGGCCATCGATGCGATTCCCTCGATCGACCACCCGAAGTTTGTGGCGGTTGAGCAGGCCAACCGGTTTTTATCGGGTAGTGATATGGTCATGTCAGTCCGGGAGGGAGACTCCGCCCGGGCTTATCCGCTGCGGATTCTGACCTGGCATGAGATCGTCAATGACATCGTCGATGGACGTGCGATTGCGGTCACTTATTGTCCGCTGTGTCTCACCGGCATGGTGTTTTCGCGGGAGATTCCCGGAGCCCGGAACGGGCGAGTGGAGTTTGGGGTTTCGGGACTCCTGCAAAACAGTGCCGTCCTGATGTATGACCGCGAGTCAATGGGATTGTGGTCCCAGCTGGGACGGCGGGCCGTCTCGGGTAAATTCGCCGGACGACAACTCGAATGGCTCTCGTCCGAGCAAATGACCTGGAAATCATGGCGCGAGCGTTACCCCGCTGGGCAAGTGCTTTCAACCGACACGGGATTTCGCCGCACGTATCATCAGTCTCCCTACGACGGCTACCATCGTAGCCCTGATCCGGTGTTTGAGGTGGAGGGCACCCGGTCGGACCTGCCACGCAAGGCACGGATAATTGGCCTGGTGCGCAACGGTCACGCCCGGGCTTACCGCGTCGACGGTCTCAAGACGGGCACATTTCAAGACTGGGTGGCTGCTGAGCAGATTGAGATCAGCTACGATCAGAGTAGTCGGCTTTTTCAGGTGAAAACCCGGTCCGGCGAAGTCATTCCCTCGGTTTGGTCCTACTGGTTTGCGTGGCAGGCTTTTTACCCGGACACCAGAATCGTCAAGCGATTGCGCTGACCCGCTCCGTTAGATTGGTGATTTTCCAACGCGGGAGCGCGGGCCACCACCGTTGGTCGGCTTCGGCTACTCATCGGGGTCGGTTTCGGGGGATGCCCAGGCGAGCCAGATCGCGGCGGTCCAAGTGAAATTGTTGCCGCCGTAGCCTTCTCCCGTAAACGGGTCGAAGTATTCGTAGAAACCGGATTTCTGAATCATGGCCCGCGTGGCCTGGCGAATGCGTTCGGACTTCATGGCGAAGCCAAACTCCGCCAGGCCACGCGCCACCAGGAAGTTGATGATCGCCCAACTCGGCCCCCGCCAGTAGCGTTTCGAGTCAAACTTCTCGTGGGCGGGGTCAAAACTCGGAATGCCAAACGGCGCCGCCGCGAGCATACGATCGAGGGTTTTTTGCAGCTTGGCGTCCCGCCGGGAAGCGGCGATGCCAGCGTAGTAAGACAGGAAGGCAACGCTGGATACACCCTCGGCGAATTTGCCGGTGCGCAAATCGCGGGCTGCATAGGCACCGAGCTCCGGGCACCACAAAAAGCGTGCGGCGGCGCGGGCCTGAGTGAGCCAACCGTCGATTTCGCGAACAGCTGCGTGCTTTTGCAGCACCTCGGCCAGGTAGCGCAGGTCCCGATCGGCCCGCATAAGAATGAAGGTGATGCCGGGATCCGCCACCGCGAACGGACCCTCGCGGGTGATGTGCGCATGATCCCACCCGCAGTCCCGGCCAAATTCGACCAACTTCAGGTAGCGATCGTATTGTGCGTCGGTCGGGCGCATGGTCGGGTCGACGTGTCCCAGATCCTTGCGCTCGTAGGGGGCGATACCGGATGGGTCGACGTTGGCCAACGCCTCATCCCAGTCGGGCGAATTGTCGCGGCCCGACTCCCAGGGATGGGTGATCGCGATCGCCGCGCCACCGGAAACCACCCGCATCGTGTGAAACCACCGATGCCAGCTCATCAACTTGGGAAACAACTCAACCAGTCTCTCCCGGCCTTGCTGCGGATTTTTTTCATAGAGGTCTCGAACCACCGTCGCCGCGACGGGAGGCTGGGAACACCCGGAAGTCGGCACACTGTGGTTGGATTTCCAAATCGATGGCCCGGGGAAATAACTCGGGTCGTCACGTCGGAAAACAATATGTGCCGCCATGCCGTTGGCCCACTGACCTTCGAACAGAGATTCGATTTCGGTCCACGCGCGATCTACATCGAACTCGGCGAACCCAAGCGCCACGAACATCGAGTCCCAATTCCACTGATACGGATAGAGTCCCTTGGTAGGCAGGGTATAGTCGCCCCATTCATTGGCCCGCAGGATGTGGAGGGCCTTGCTTTCGAGGCTCTCCGCCCGGGAAGCAGATTCGATGGAAGATGTGTTTGAACTCATGTAGGCAGGGCCAATGCGCAGGAGGGTAGGTCCGGGACTCCACCTGAGCAGCTTACGTGCGAAACCCGTAACCTTTTTGCCACAAAATGAGGTGTGGCAGGATTTACGACGGATTTATCCAATTATCTGCCAGAATTTTGCTGAATTTGCCAAATCGCGGACGAGCGCGTCCGGTTTATGAGACGCCAATTGATCCGTCGTATGGTGGCCCGTGCTTACGGCCATCGTTTTTGCGCCGATGACCTTGCCGCATGCAATGTCGTGTGGGGTATCGCCGATAATCCAAACATTGGCCGGTTCGAAGGTGTGTCCGGTATGGGCGATGGCACGGCGCAGGGCGTGTGGTCCCAGGTCGTTCCTTTGGGAACTGTCGTCGGCAAATGCCCCGAAAGGGAAGTAGTCCCAGAGATCAAAGTAACCGAGCTTGGTGCGTGCCCCGACCTCCATGTTGCCGGTCAACAATCCCTGCTGCACATCGGGATGCTGATGAGCTGCCTCCAGAATCTCTCGCACACCTGGTAGAACCTCCGTGGTCTCTTCCAAATGGCTCGGTAGCAAGGCGACATATGCTGACAGCAACCGGTCGGTGTTTTCCGGGGTATGGGGAACGCCGATCCGGTCACAGATGAGCTCTGCTATCCAACCATCCGTGCGGCCGGCCCAATCGATTTGTCCGAGATCAATGTGACGCGGCAGATTGAACTCGGCGGCGACTGCCGACTCAAGGGCTCGCATTCCGGCTCCGCCGGTCGAAAGCAGCGTGCCGTCGATATCCCAAAGGAGGAGTTTCATGTTGTGGAGTTCAGTAGCATGAAAGGCAGCCCCGGTATATACCGGGGCTTTGGGCAGGCACGGCACTCGCCGCGGTTCCCTGGTTCAAGCGTATTATTCTACCGAGTCAGGGATTTCGTAGACTTCAATCAGGGCGGTGCCGGCCGACTGGTCGGCACTGCTCAGTTCCACGGTATACAACCCGGGGCT
>JANQKV010000011.1 GCA_028280945.1 Opitutaceae bacterium | reverse complement strand
GCTGCGGCGCCTCGATCCCCTCGCCCGAAGGCGGCGCGAACGCGCTCGGGCCGTGTCCCGGATCGAGCACGAGCTCACTCACGAACTGGGGCGCAGTCCCTTGACCGTCGAAATCGCCGAAGCGCTGGACTTCTCCACCCACGAGGTGCGGGCCGCTCAGGCCGACCTCGCGGCGGAAGAAGCCGGTACTCCGGTCCTCGACGAAAACCTCGCCGATCCGCTCTCGCCCAATCCGGCCTTCCGGGCCGAGCGGGGCGACCTGCTCGCCCAACTGCTCGACGCGCTCGACCGGTTGCCCGAGCGGCAAGCCTACGCGGTCCGGCGTTATCACCTCGAGGATGCGACGCTCGATGCCATCGGCAACGAGCTCGGCGTCTCCCGCGAGCGGGCCCGCCAGCTGCGCTCGGCCGGTGAAAACCGGCTGCGCGAAGACCTTGGTGTCCTGCAGCTCTGGGACGCGCTGATCGCCGCCTGATCCTATAATCAAAACCCAACTCTCGCCGCCGGCCGACCAGCCGGCGGCGAACAACCCCTTCATACCATGAACATCATCGCAAAACTTTGGCGGCGCCTCGACCAGTGGGTCGCGCGGGCGCTCGAACCTGAGTTCGAGGCGTCGCCGACCCCGGTCGAGGCCGAGCCGCCCCGACATCCCCCGCACCATCCGCGGGTCAGTTAGGAGAGAGAAAAGAACGAACAACCGGCCGGAGATGAACGCCTTTAACCTGCGTTTGTCTCCGGCCGTTTAACTTTGGCATGCAAATCCGCAAACCGCGGATGCAAAGGGAGGGCCAACCGGTCAGCCCTTGCCGGCCCGGAGGACAAGGACGCGGGCGAGATCGTGTTTTTGAAACTCTTCCCAGTAGGTTTCCTCGATTTCTTTCAGGCGCGCTTCCGCGTTGATGGGGGGACCATCCTGACCGCTGAGGGCGGCGGTGGTCTGTTCAACCCCCAGATCGCGGTCCGCCAGGCGGGCGACCAGTTCGTGCCAGAAAATATCGTTGTCGGCCTCGCCCACCATTTTGCGCAGCACCTTGTCGGCATCGACTTTGGCCGAGGGCACGAGGGTGCCGCTGCCCCCCACGTCCACCAGGTCTCCGCAGCCATGGCGCTCAGCCATTTTCAGGATCTTTTGCTCCACTCCGGCATAGCGCTCGAAAAACGGCGAAGCACCTCCTTGCCGCGACATCACGGTGCGCATCCCGAGGTGCACCAACTCCAGCAGGCGGGCGAACTCTTGTGGTGAAAACGATTCCTTCATGGGGGTCGGGCGAGCGGACCTTATCGCGAACCGCCATCAGCGCCGCAATTGCAATCGATGCGATTTCCGCCGCCCGCCTACGTGTCCTTGCGACCTTCCACGAATCGCAACCACCCCCCGCAAGCGAGGACGAAGCTCACGAGGCAGATGATGATGAAGCGATCACCCAGGGTATTGGGCACAAGCAGAAACGCCGCCAGCAATCCGCCGGTAACCAGGATGAGATTGCCGGTAATCCGCGCTTGGGCGCCATCGAGCGAGCCTCCCACTTCCTTGTCAAAGTCCACCGGAGTGCCAACCCGTTCCCATAGCTCGGTCTCGCGATCAAGGTCCTCGGAGCTGCGTTTGTGTCGCCACGGCCAGGCGATGCCCAGCGCCACCAAAGCGCCGATGATCACCACAAAGCTGCGCTCCTGCAGCGCCCAAACGTTGCCGTTCATTTTCTCGTCCACCATCGTATAGATCGACATCACCATGCCTCCGCCAAGCATCACAAAGTAATACCAGCCGGGCATCTTACGGATGAAGATGCCCACCACCAGCGGCAGCGTGAGCGGCACCGACAACACCGAGGCGAGGATCATGTAGGAATCGAACATCGCAAACTTGTCCTGCTTGGAGAGTCCGATCGACATCGTGATAATCAACAGACCGAGGAAAATCGTGATGCCCCGGCACAGGCGCAGTTGGAAGAGATCGGACAGCTTGGCTTTGCCCAGCCAGCGGCGAATCGGCAGGATGAAGTTGTTCACCAAAATGCCGGTGGTGGTGTTCAACCCCCAGTCCATGCTGCTCATCGTGGCCGAGAACATCGCCGCGATCATCACGCCCAGCAGGCCGTTGGGCAGCACGTGGGCCGCAGCCACGGCATAGGACGTCGTGGCCGGGTCGCCCACCGCCGCCGCCATCACTTCGTCGGCGTAAAGGAAGCGCGCCACCATGGGCGGGATGAACCATACCGCCACGCCCACCGCCATCAATACCATGCAGAACCAGCTGGCCTGGGACGCCACTTTGCCGTCCTTGGAAGCAAGGTATTTGTTGGCCGCCCCGATGTGGATTTGGGAGATGATCTGCATCACGAAGGCCATCACCATCCAGAGACCGGTGTAACGGTTATTCGGATACTGTCCGTCCTCCTTGACGAAGGTGAAACTGCCCTCCGCCACCATCTTCTGGTAATTGTCGATGAACGCCCCGACTCCACCCACTTCCATGATGCAGAGGACGCCCATCAGGAGCGTCATGCCATACATGATCACACCCTGCACGACGTCGGTCGCCATCACCCCCCACATGCCGCCCGTCGTTGAGTAGGCCAGGGTGATCAGACCGATGATGACGATCATCCAGATGACCGGGATGCCAAACACGGCGCTCACAAACACCGCCAGGGCCCAGAGCTGAATCGCCGCATGCAGCGGATTCAGGATGATGCCGGTCACCACAAACGTCTGTTCCGCGCCCAGCCCGAAGCGTGCGCGCACCAGGTCACCCGAGGTGTAAGCCCGGCTCTGCCGCCACCAACGTCCGAGGAAGGTTGCCCCGAGAATGAACCCGGTGATGTTGGCCAAATAAATGATGACGGCCGAGGGTCCGGCTTCGTAGATCGCGGAGGCGTTGCCCGTGAAGGTGAAGGCGCTGATCCCCGCCATCAGCATGCTCGTGCCCACCATCCACCACGTGCCGCGGGCGCCTCCACGGACGAAGTCGCTGAGGTTTTTATTGAAGCGGGCGAAGACCGCACCGATGACGATCAACAGGGCAAAATACGCGCCGAGGGTAATATATTCGAGATGCATGAGGCAGCTGAGGCGGGCACCAAAAATAACCATTTGGTGCACAGTTGGGGGAAGGAGCCTCCCGTTCTGAAACCCCATGAGAATTCAGCAACGCAATAGTCCCGAACCGTTCACCCTTTTCACCTGAAATTTCACCGTATGCGGGATGTCCGGAGGCGCGCTTACCCGGCGATGTGTTCGGAGGCAAAGAGGTGATCCTCCACCTTGCCACCTGATACTTGTTACTTGAGCCGATCGGCCAAGGTTGGCTACTTCTCACCTCTTATGTCCTCTCAGACCGAGTCATCCGCCAACCTCATGGAGTCCATCGTGTCGCTGTCGAAGCGCCGTGGGTTCGTTTTTCAGTCGTCCGAAATCTACGGCGGCTACAACGGCTTTTTTGACTTTGGTCCACTCGGTATCGAGCTGAAGAAAAACATCCGCGACTGCTGGTGGGACGACATGGTGCGCCGCCGCGACGACATCGTGGGCATCGAGTCCTCCATCATCATGCACCCCAAGGTGTGGCAGGCCTCCGGCCACGTCGACGGCTTCACCGACCCCTTGGTCGACTGCAAAGTCTCCAAACAACGCTTCCGTGCCGACCAACTCTTCTTTGCCGCCGTCGTGGTTGGCGGCGAAACCAAGGGCTACGTCTCCGCGCTCGAATCCGAAGACACGGTTGGCGAGCTCCAGGCCGCCGCCGAGAAGATGAAGCGCAAGCAGGCGATCCAAGGTGAACTCGCCCCGGTCGAGGCCAAGGAATTCACCGAGGCCACCCCCGAGCAGATCCCGCTCATCCCCTCCCCCGCCACCGGCGAAGCCGGCAGCCTCACTCCACCACGGGCGTTCAACATGATGTTCGAGACGAATGTCGGCGCGCTGCGCGACGGTTCCTCGGTCGCCTACCTGCGTCCCGAAACGGCCCAAGGCATGTTTGTCGATTTTAAGCCCGTGGTTGATACCGGCCGCGTGAAGCTGCCGTTTGGCATCGCCCAAATCGGCAAGTCGTTCCGCAACGAAATCACGCCGCGCAACTTCATCTTCCGCTCCCGTGAATTTGAGCAGATGGAGATGGAATATTTTATTCACGAAGACGCCGATTGGGAAAAGGCCCACAAGGAGTGGATCCAATGGTGTTGGAACTGGCTTGTCTCCATCGGCCTGCCCGAGGATATGCTGTCGCTCTACGATCACGAGAAGGCCAAGCTGGCCTTCTACTCGCGCGGCACGACGGACATCATGTTTAAATATCCCTTTGGCGTGCAGGAGCTGTGGGGCATCGCGGCCCGCGGCAACTACGACCTGACCCAACACGCCAACGCCTCCGGCAAGCCGCAGGAGATCTTCGACGAAGAGACCAAGAAGAAACTCGTGCCGCACGTGATCGAGCCCGCCGTCGGAGTCGATCGCATCTTTCTGGCCGTGCTGTGCGCCGCCTACGCGGAGGAGGAAATCACCAACGACAAGGGCAAAACCGAAACCCGCACCGTGCTGCGTTTCTCGCCACGCATCGCCCCGGTCAAAGTGGCGGTGCTGCCGTTGCTCAAGAACAAGGAAGCCCTCACCGAGCGGGCCAAGGAACTCTACAAAAAGCTCCAGCGCCGTTACGCCGTGTTTTACGATGAAGCCGGCGCCATTGGCCGCCGTTACCGTCGCCAGGACGAAATCGGCACCCCCTGGTGTGTAACCATCGACTTCGACACCATCGAAAAGGACGGCACCTTCACCCTGCGTGACCGCGACAGCATGGAGCAAAAACGCATCACCGAGAAGGAGCTCTTCACCCTGCTCGACGAAGCGATTTACTAAGTGGGCTCAAATTAGGCAAATTCACGCGGAGAACCGAAGCGTTCGAAGGAAAGACAGGCAGACCAACGGAGCGGTGGTTCTACCTACATCAACTCCAAGGACCTTGATTGGAGCGGGCCTGCCCGCCGTAGCCTTGGCGAAGGCGGGAACACGGGCTCGTGTCAGGCGTCCTTTGTCGTAACATGGCTGCCAAGATGATGTCCTCTCTTCAACTCCGCCACGGGCTGCGCCTCTGGGCCTTCTTCACTTCGGTCCTGATCGCATCCGCGCAAAATCCGGTGACGGAATCCCCCGACACGATGCGTTACTCCGCCGAAGGCCAGGGGGTGGCCGGCCAGTTGTGGGTGGCCGACGAGATTCTGAGTGCGGAGATGTCCGACGACCTGGTGTTCACCATCACGTCGGATCCGAGTGATGGCCGGGTGGGTCTCGCCGGCGGTGACGCCGATGACATTTTTGCCAACAAGTCCTCCGACCTCGGCTATTTCGCCTATCGACCGAACGAGGCCTTCGAGGGCACCGACTCCTTCAGTTACGAGGTGTTGAACCGCACCACCGGGCTGGTTTTTGCCAACAATGTCATCATCGAAATCACCCCACCACCGCCGTTGCTGATGGACTCGTTTGAGGTCAGCGTGGACCGCGAGCGGGCCATCAAGGCCGTGGCGGTGACGCTGCAGACCCGACCCAACCGCCCCGTTTCCAGCACCCTTCCCAACCATGAGGATTTCATGGAAACAGCAGACCGCGTCACCATCGTTGACGCCAAAATCGCGTATGCGATTGATGAATACGACAAGCCCGCCCACGGCACCGCCCAACTCAATCGGGACACCGGTGAGCTTTCCTACGCGCCCCATCCCAACTTCATCGGCGAGGATCGCTTCGTTTACTACACGATCGACGAGAACAACCCCGAGCTCGGCGTGGAGAACGAAATCATCATCACCGTCGAACCCCTTCGCACGCCCCGGACCAAGGTTGCCGACCGCTCCTCCAGTCGTGAGGTCGACCTGGTGTTTGTGATCAACAACTCGCGCTCGATGGCACCGCACCAGAGCCGCATTGCAGACAACCTGCAGCGTTTCCGCCAACTCTTCGACGAGCGCGAACTCGACTACCGAATCGGTGTGCTCACCACCGACTTCGTTAATACCAACCAACGCCACTCCAAGCGCGTGCGCGGGATCGAACTGGACGAAGCCGGTGCCCCGGTGCTCCGCCGCAATGGCCAACCCCGCCGCGCCTACAAGCAGGTCGCCAGCAATGGCAACCTGGTAACGTTGTCGGCCATGGCCGAACCATGGATCACGCCGGAAACCCCGGACAGCGTTTTCGCTGAACTCGTGCGGGTCGGCACCAACGGGTCCAGCAACCGCACCGCCTTTACGGCCATGTATAACTTCGTGGCCGGCGCCCACAATGGACAGCACAACCTGCTGCGCCCCGAAGCGACCACCATTGTCGTCTACTTCATGGACGAAGAGGAGACCCGCATGGCGACTTGGCAAACCGCCCAAGATGGGTTCCGCAAAGCCGAGTGGGTCGAAGACGGCACGCTGCCGGAGCTGCTCGAAGATTACAACCGGCGCAACGACGACGACCGCCAGACCCTCGATGGCTACATCAACTACTGGGTGCTGCGGCCCTTCATTATCGTGAAGGGCAACCAGCGCGGCAAAATCCAGATGCATGCCGTGGTATCACCCGACAATGTTTCCCACCGGCGAGCCGCCGAACTGACCGGCGGAACCGTACTCAACATCGAGAGTGATTTCTCCGCCGACCTTGCCGCACTCGGAGACCGCATCGCCGACACCGTGGCAGTGGCCCTCGATCCGGTCGAAATCGGCGCCACGCTCTACACCCCGAGCTTGAACGTGCTCGTCGACGGCCAGGCGATCTTGGCGGACCCACAGAACGGCTGGGTCTACGACGACCTCTCCCACAGCATCCGCTTCGAAGGCGCGGCCAAAAAGCAGGCTTTTGCCGCCCTGATCGAGATCACCTACGAGGAGCACAAGTAGTCTCTCCGCGAAGTTTTGAAGCACGTCACTCGTGATCCCGCCAAACGTAGCCATTGAGTGAATCGATAGGGGGCATCAAGTTTATCGATTAACGGTGAAAACCGCGTTTGCGGTAGGGTGGAGGCATGCAAAAGCCGTCCGTCTCGATTCCGAATTTGCGCCGCGCCTTCGCGGTCCTTGTCTTCGGCTTGGTCGCGTTGGCGATCACTGGTTGTGACAGATCAACCTCCTCCGTCGCGGCCACGGAAACGGCGATCACTAGCGCCTATAGCTGGAAGGCCGCGATCAACCTGTTCGCCGGTTGGTTCGGGTTTCTGCTCGGTGCGCTATCGGGTGCCCTCATCGGCCTGCGCTTTCATCGACCGGAATGGCTCGGGGGCTACGATGCGTTTCCGCGGCGAATGGTACGGTTGGGACATATTGCCTTTTTTGGCATCGGCCTGATCAACATCCTTTTCGCCTTAAGCGTGGGATCCGTCTCATCAGCGACGGTCTCGATAGGCGGTATCTGTCTGGTCATAGCGTTGGCCACGATGTCGACCAACTGTTTCCTCACGGCGTGGCGACCGGGATTTCGGCATCTGTTTTTTATACCCGCAGGCACCGCTACGGGAGGAATCGTCGCACTGCTGATCCATCTCTCTGGAAGCCTCCCGGCTTAACTGTCCAACCCAAATCAAACGACATGAAAATCGCCTTTATTGCCATGAGCGGAGTCCGCGTGATTGACCCCGAATTGCATCGGATCGGCCTGAATCTGCCCGGCTTCGTTGAGCGCAGCCAGGTAATCGCCTCCCTGCCCTCGCTCGGTCTGCTCACCCTCGCCGGGCTCACGCCCGCCCATCACGAAATCAGTTACCACGAGGTGCCTGATATCGATGACCTCAATCCCGACGGAGAACTTCTCGGCGCCTTTGACGTGGTGGCCATCTCCAGCTTCACCGCCATGATCAAGGACGCCTACCAATTGGCGGATTGGTATCGCGCCCGCGGCACCAAGGTCATCCTCGGCGGGCTGCACGTCACGTTATGTCCGGACGAAGCCGCGGCTCATGCCCATGCCATCGTGGTGGGTGAAGCCGAACCCTGCTGGCCGCAGATCCTGAAGGACTTGGAGCGTGATCGTCTGAGACCCCGCTACCAACCGGACAGCCCCTTCAATCTCGCGCAGTCACCCATGCCGCGTTTCGACCTGCTGCAGCCCGAGCGCTACAATCGCCTGACGGTGCAAACGTCGCGAGGCTGCCCCTGGAATTGTGAATTCTGTGCCGCGTCCCTCCGGCTGCAGCCGCAATACCGCACCAAACCCATTGATCGGATCATCGCTGAACTCGACTGCATCCGCGAGACGTGGCCGGTGCCGTTCATCGAGTTGGCCGACGACAACACCTTTGCGGATCGGCGGCACGGTCACGCCTTGATGGATGCCATGAGGGGTGAGAAGCTGCGCTGGTTCACCGAGACGGACATTTCGGTCGCCCGGGATTCCGCCCTGCTCAAGAAGATGGCCGACGCGGGATGCGCCCAGATCCTGATCGGGCTGGAAGACCCGGGAGCAGCCACCAACGGACTGGAATTGAGAGGCAACTGGAAAGCCCGGCAGACTCACCGCTACCTGGAGGACATTCGGCGCATTCAGGACCACGGCATCACCGTCAATGGCTGTTTTATCCTCGGGCTCGATGACCAAACTCCCGCGTCGTTCGATCGCATCTGGGAGTTCATTCAAGAGAGTGAACTCTACGAAATCCAGCTGACGGTGCTGACGCCATTCCCCGGCACACCGCTCTATCGGCGGCTGGAGGCAGAGGACCGGCTGCGGGATCCGGAGGCTTGGGAGAAATGCACCCTGTTTGATGTGATGTATGATCCGGTCGGCATGTCCGCGGAGACATTGCGGCAGGGGCTGATCGCGCTGGCGGAAAAAGTCTATTCGAAGGAGTTCACGGATTATCGACGGCGCCGTTTTGCTCGTCGGCATTTGGCGCTGAGATAACCCTCACCGGACCTGCTGTGACTCCGGCCACTCTTCGCTCACCACCTGTTGACTGGCGGCAATGACCTGCTGGACCAACGGCGAGGGTTTGCCGTTGGTCAGCACCGCGATCTCGATCTGACCAAAATCGCCCAGCGGCAGCACCCGCACATCCGGGTGGGTGATGGCCTGCGGGGCGGCAACATTGACCCCGACTCCGTATCCATTTGCTACATACCGAGTAATCAGGCTCACGGAACTCGACTCCACGGTATGCGGCCAGTCAACCTTGCGCAGCCGCAGTCCTTCGCGAAACACCCGGGTGATGGCTTCGGTTTCCGGCAGGCAAATGAGCGGCTCTTCGATGACGTCCTGCCGCCAAAGCTCGTCGGGAGATTGAATTTCGGAATCGCGGTGCACCAACAGCACGAGGGGCAGCTGCAACAGGCGTTCGTAGCGCAGCTTGGCGGTGGGCTTCTTTTGCAACGGCACGATGGCCATGTCGATTTCACGTTCGAGCAGCCAAGTCTCCACGTTCTGCTGCAATCCCGATCTGAGGCCGAGCCGCAGCTTGGGTTCCCGCGCCCGCACTTGCGCAATCACGGTCGGCAGGTAGTCGCGCAGGACCAACTCGGAGGCTCCAATCCGCAGGCTGGGGGCGGCAGTCTGGCGGAGACGCTCCGCCGTGGCTTCCAGGTTGTCGAAAAAGGGCCGGGCAAACTCATACAGCGCTTCACCGGCCGGAGTGAGTTTAAACGGGTTTCGCTCAAAAAGCTTGGCCCCCAGGTCGTCCTCCAATGAGAGAATCTGGCTGCTCACCGCGGGTTGCTGAATGCCGTAGGGCATGTTGCGCACGGCGCGGCTGATGCCGCCATGCCGGGCCACGTAATAGAACAACTCGACATGATGGATATTCACAGTGCGAGGACGCTGCGCCCGGGAGGCCGACGAGGCAACGCCCATTGAGCAAATCAATGGAGTCCATCAAGTTTATCGATTAACGCTGAATCCCGCCTTCGCGGTAGAGTTGAAGGCATGGAAACACATCCATCCCGAGACCATACCGTCCGCTTCGTTGCCCTCGCCGCCCTGGCCGCTTTGCTCGTGATCGCACTCACGGGCTGCGCCTTGCCCGGGCGCTCAAACTACAAATCGAGCAGCATCGTGCAGTTCCTCTATCCCGACGCGGACCGTCCGCTGGTAGAGCCCCAGATCCCCACCCTTCGCCTGCCCCTGCGGGTCGGCATCGCATTCGCGCCGACCTCCGGTTCCACGCGACAGCGGGGCGGTTTCTTTAATCAGGATTTTCCCGAAGCGCGCAAACAGGAGTTGCTCGACGAAGTCGCCGCTCAGTTTCGCGAACTGCCGTTCGTGGATAAGATCGAAACCATTCCCACCTCCTACCTTCGGTCCGCGGGTGGTTTCGAAAATCTCGATCAAATTCAATCCGTGTTGGGCGTGGATGTCATTGCCCTGATCGCCTTCGACCAAGCGCAGGCGAGCATCGATGATGAAGCCAGTCTGATCTACTGGACGGTGATCGGTTCGTATATTTTCCCGACACGCAAAAATGAAACCCACACGCTCATGGAAGCGGTGGTCTACGACATCAGCAGTCGCAGCCTGTTGTTCCGCGCTCCGGGAGTAAGCTCAATCAAGGACCGCAACACCCTGGTCGGCAGTCAGGACGAACTGATAAAGGACTCGAGCAAAGGGTTCATTGCCGCGGCGGACGACCTGACCCTCAATCTGCAGGAGGAGCTGCTACGCTTTCAGGTTCGCCTGCGCGAGGAACCCGAGACCGCGGTGATTGAACATCGCCCCGGATACACGGGAGCCGGATCCCTTTCGGGAGGATTCGTGGCCATACTCACCGCTTTGGCCGCTGCCCGTCACCTCCGGCTGCGATACCATCAAGGGGCTGCCATCGAATGACCCATCACGCGCTTTCGGAAAGGTGTTCAGCCAAGGCTGCTGCCATTTTCGCCATCGGAGCCATCGCCGCGCTGGTGGCGGCTTCTTCCAGGCTTCATGACGCCCTGCTGCTCTCGCCCGCGGCGATTTCGGGAGCTGAAGTCTGGCGGCTCTGGACCGGGCATTGGGTGCACTTCTCATCCACCCACCTTGCCTGGGACGTGGGCGCCTTGTTGCTGGTGTCTTCGCAACTGAACCGAGCAAGTCGTCAAAGCCTTTGGCTGCTAGTGGCTTGCGGCGCCCCGGCCATGAGTCTCGCTTTGCTGGAGTTGAGGCCGGAGATGGCAGCTTTTGGGGGCCTGTCCGGAATCGCAACCGGCGCGGTAACGCTTTGGGCCATCGAACTGCTCCGCCGGCAAGGTTCAGCCCGGGTGGTGGGAATAATGGTGTCCGGACTGCTGGTGGCAAAGTTGGGGTGGGACTGGGTGTCCACAACCCCTCTGGTCGTGGCGCTTTCTGATACAGGCATCCGGTCGGAGCCGCTGGCGCATTTATTGGGGATCGTGGCCGCCTGTGCGATAACGGTCGGGCGACGTTAAAGTTCAACCGCGTAGGTTCGATTTCTGCTGCGCATGGCTTGCCTTTCGGGCCGTCCTGTCCGGAAATCCTCACTTTTCCGGACCCGTGGTCCGTCTTCTGCCTGCTATGCGGGATTACTTTCTTCGACGTTTTCTTCTCATTCCCCCGACTCTTATCGGCATCACGCTGATCGTGTTCATGATCACGCGCGTTGTGCCCGGCGGCCCCATCGAGCGCGCACTCATGGAGGCCCAAATGTCCGGCGACAGCGGTTCCGCCCAAACCAGCAGCCCGGGCGGCGGCGCCATCTCCGAGGAGCAGATGCAGCAGCTCAAGGAGTATTACGGTTTCGATAAACCCGCCCTGCAGGCCTACTTCATCTGGCTGGGCAATCTTGTCCAGGGCGACCTCGGCACATCCTACCGGTTCAACGAACCCGTCTCGACGATCATCGCAGAGCGGCTGCCCGTTTCGGTATTCTACGGACTGGTCACCTCGATCCTCGTCTATGGCGTCTGTGTGCCGCTGGGCGTGCTGAAGGCCGTGCGCCACCGCACATGGCTCGACAACGCCAGCTCGGCACTGGTGTTCATCGGGTATGCGATTCCCGGATACGCTCTCGGGGCTCTGTTGGTGGTGTATTTTTCGGCGCGGTTGGGCTGGTTCCCCATGGGAGGTTTTCAAAGTCGCGATTTTGAAGACCTTTCGGTTTGGGGACAGGTCCTGGACATCAGCCACCACGCGGTGCTGCCGCTCATCTGCTACACCATCGGCAGCTTTGCGTTCGTAACATTGCTGATGAAGAACCACCTGATGGACAACCTGGCCGCCGACTTTGTGCGCACGGCCATGGCCAAAGGCGTCTCGTTTCGCGGAGCCGTGCTCAAGCACGCGCTGCGCAATTCGATGATCCCGCTTGCGACCAACTTCGGCCAAAACCTCAGCGTGCTGGTGACGGGGTCCTTCTTGATTGAGTTCATCTTCGATATCAACGGCATGGGCCTGCTCGGTTACACATCGGTGGTTGATCGCGACTATCCCACCGTGATGGGAGTGCTCATCGTATCCTCTTTGATCATACTGTTGGGCAACATCCTCGCCGACATCCTGGTCGCGCTGGTTGACCCGCGCGTGCGTTTCAAGTGACCCGCTGACTTCCCGATCCATGCCGTTGCCGAAGCTCAAGTTCACGCTCGATCCGCTTACCCGCAAGAAGCTGAAGCGCTTTCGCTCCATTCGGCGCGGCTACGTTTCGTTTCTGATCCTCGCGGTTGCCATCCTGCTGTCGTGCGTTGCCGAGTTGCTGGTCAACAACCGCGCGCTGATGGTGAAATACAACGGCGAGTTGTTTTTCCCCACCTACGGCGCCATCCACACCGGCCGCGACTTCGGCTTGGACTACGATTACGAGGTCAACTACCGGGAACTGAAGAACGTTTTCGCCAACCAACCCGAATCCGGCAACTGGGTGCTTTTGCCGCTGGTGCCTTACAGTCCGCTCGAAAACTCCTACCTTGGAGAATCATTTCGTCCCCGCCCGCCTAACTTTGAAGAAAGCCACTACCTGGGCACCGACCAAATCAACCGCGATATCCTTGCACGCCTGGTCTACGGTTTTCGCAACGCACTGATATTTTCCGCAGCGTTTCTTATCTTCACTTACTTGATCGGCATCACGCTCGGCTGCCTGATGGGTTACTTTGGCGGCTGGTTTGACCTCAGCGTGCAGCGCCTGATCGAGATTTGGTCCAACATCCCCTTCCTGTTTGTGGTCATCATCGTGGCATCGGTCATCCCCGCCGGAATCGGCATGAACCTCGGCGTGCTGTTGTTCATCGTCGTGCTGTTCTCCTGGACGAGCATGACCTATTACATGCGGTCGGCGACGTATAAGGAGAAAGCCCGTGACTACGTGCACGCTGCCGAGGTGCTGGGCGCCAGCACCTCACGCATCGTTTTCCGCCACATCCTGCCCAACGTCCTCTCCACGCTGGTCACCTTCATCCCATTTACGATCGCCAGCTCGATCAGTGCCCTCACCGCCCTCGATTTCCTCGGCTTTGGTCTGCCGCCGCCCACCCCGAGCTGGGGCGAGTTGCTGCGCCAGGGCACGTCCAACCTGCAGGCCCCATGGATCGTGGCGTCGGCCTTCTCAGCGCTCGTGATCGTGTTGGTGTTGGTGACATTCGTCGGCGAGGCCATCCGCGAAGCTTTCGATCCGAAAAAGTTCACCGTCTATCGCTAAACCGGACGCCCGCCTTTCCTTTCCACGTCATGAATACGTCGTTCCGTCTCCGCTTATCCTCAATTTGGCCCCTGCTGTTGCTGCCGTTCCTGCTGGTCGGCTGTGGCAAAAAGGAAACTGAAACTGCCGCCGTCGATCCCGATGCCCCCAACATGGAGGAGGATCTCGCCCGCACCGTCGCGGAGCAGAGTGATTTCTACCTGCGCAAGGACATCTCCGAACTGCCGGCCGACCTAGAGTGGCAGGACGGTTCCGACCTGCCGGAATTCGCCGACCCCAATGCCATCAAGGGCGGCACGTTCAACTACTACATCACCGACTTTCCCCGCACGCTGCGCACCCTCGGACCGGATGCAACCGGCGGCATCCGTCCCTACCTGCTCGACTATGTGGAGCCTTCGTTTCTCGATCCCCACCCCACGGTCCCGGGAGGAGTATTCACCGGTTTGGCTGAAAGCTGGGCTGAGGATCACCCCAACAAAACGGTTTATTACCGGATCGACCCCAATGCCCGCTGGTCCGATGGCACGCCACTCACCACCGCCGACGTCGAGTTCACGTTTTATTTTATGCGCAGCCCGCACCTGCGGGCGCCGTGGTATAACGACTTTTACCGGAAGAACTATGTCTCGATTACCATCTTCGACGACCTGACGTTCGCAATGACCCATCCGGTCGACAAACCGGACTTGGCCGCGCGCTTCGGCAATTTCGTGCCTTACCCCCGCCACGCGTTCCAGGATTTTGGTGCCGGCTGGATTGAGCGCTACCAATGGCGAATCCTCCCCAAGCTGGGTGCCTACACCCTCAGTGAGGATGATATCGACAAGGGCCGCAGCATCACCCTGCGCCGCAACAAGGACTGGTGGGCCCAGGACAAGCGATTCTGGCGCGGCCGCTTTAACCCTGACCGCTATCGCTTCGATGTGGTGCGTGATCCCGACAAGGCCGTTGAGGCTTTTGCGCGCGGCGATCTGGACATGTTGCCGCTCAATACGCCGAAGTTCTGGTATGAGAACATGAACGAGGAGCACCCGGAGGTCGCATCCGGCCGCGTCCAGCGTTACAAGTTCTTCAATCGTGTGCCGCGCCCGGGCTGGGGTTTGTGGATCAACACGGCCAAACCGCGCATGGATGATTTGAATATCCGCAAAGGCCTGCACCATGCCACCAACTTTCAATTGGTCTGTGAACAATACTACCGCGGCGACGCCGTAATGCTGGAAACCCGCTCCGACGGTTATGGCTGGCGCACGCATCCCACCATCACCTTCCGACCGTTCGATCCGGAGAAGGCGCGCGAATACTTCGCCGCCGCCGGCTACGATCAACCCGGTCCGGATGGCGTCCTGCAAAACGCCGCCGGCGAGCGTCTCTCCTTCACCATTACCTCACCGGTTCCGTCGCGCCGCGATCTGCTTGTGGTTCTAAAGCAGGAGGCCCTGAAGGCCGGACTCGAATACAACCTCGAGGTCTTGGACAGCACGACTGGCTTCAAGAAGCTGCAGGAGAAGAACCACGAAATCGGCTTCGTCGCCCTGTCCCGTTCCGTCGAGCTTTACCCCCGCTACTGGGAGATGTTCCACGGCAACAATGCCTGGATCGACGCCTACCTCGATGCGAACGGCAACCCGGTGGCAAAATACAGCGAAGGCACGCCCAACCCCAACCCGCAACAGATCCGCGTGCAGACCAATAACATGACCTCCACCTTCGTGCCGGAAATGGACCGGCTCATTGAGGCTTACGTGGACGCAGAGACGTTGCCGGAGATCAAGTCCCTCGCCGAACAGATCGAACAGATGATCTACGACCACGCGGCGTGGATCAACGGCTGGAAAACCCCCTTCTACCGCGGCGGCTACTGGCGCTACGTGAAGTGGCCGGAGGGCTTTAATCCGGCCAACAGCCGCAACGCCGAAGAGTTCTTTGTGCACTGGGTCGATTCCGACGAGCGCGACGAAATCGAGCGCGCCCGCCGCACCGGGGAGACGTATCCCAACGACCTCATGGTCTTTGACCAGTTCAAGGAGCAGTGAGGCTGACGCCGTCCAGTCCGATGCATCGTGGCATGCCACCGCTCCTCGCGAGCGGGGTGCTGGCATTGATGCTCTCGGGCTGCGGCAAATCAGACGATGCCACCGCCGCCGATACGGCGGCCATGGTGATGGAGGCCGAGCTCGCCGCCACGGTGGCCGAGCAAAGCGACTTTTATCACCGCGCACCCATTGGCGATCTCCCCGCCGACCTGCCGTGGCAGGACGGCTCGGACCTGCCGGAATTTGCCGATCCCAACGCCATCAAGGGTGGCTCCTATTACGGTTTCATCAGCGACTTTCCCCGCACCCTGCGCACGCTCGGGCCCGATGCCTCCGGAGGCATTCGTCCGTATCTGCTGGACTGGGTTGAACCCCAGTGGGTGCACCCCCACCCCAACCTTCCCGGTCGCTACTATCCGGGGCTCGCTTCGCGGTGGGCCATCGACCACACCAACCGCACGGCCTATGTGGAAATCGATCCGGCCGCCCGATGGTCGGACGGCACCCTGGTCACCACCGCCGACGTGGAATTCACCTTCTACTTCATGCGCAGTCCGCATCTGCGGGCACCTTGGTATAACGATTTCTATACCACCAAGTATACCCGCCTGACCCTCTACGATGAGCGGACGTTCGCGCTCACGTTCCCCGCCGACAAACCCGACCTCGAGCGTTTTCTCGAGCATACCGTGTATCCACGCCATGCCTACCAGGATTTTGGCGCCGGTTGGATCGAGCGTTTTCAATGGCGTGTCATGCCCAAGGTCGGCCCCTACTCCGTCCGCGAGGAGGATATCAAAAAGGGGCGCAGCATCACCCTGCGCCGCGACGCCAACTGGTGGGCAAAGGACAAGCGCTTCTTCCGCGGTCGCTTTAACCCTGACCGGGTCGAACTCAACGTGATCCGCGATGCCAACAAGGCGGCCGAAAGTTTTGCCCGCGGCGACATCGACATGATGGAGCTGGCTTCCCCGAAGTTCTGGTATGAGACGCTGAACGAGACGCAGCCCGACATCGCCGCCGGCCGCATTGTGCGTTACAAGTTCTACAATCGCATGCCTCGTCCCGAATGGGGCCTGTGGGTCAACTCCGCCATGCCCGCCCTCGACAATCGCAACGTGCGCCTCGGCCTGCACCACGCGACCCACTTCGAGCTCGTATGCGACCAGTATTTTCGCGGCGACGCCGAGATGATGCACACCCGCTCCGACGGCTACCCGTGGCGTGTCCACCCGACGATCACGTTTCGTCCTTTTGACCCGGTCAAGGCCCGGGAGTATTTTGCGGCCGCGGGCTATGACCAGCAGGGACCCGACGGCGTATTGCAAAACGCGGCCGGCCAGCGCCTCGCCTTCACCATCACCACGTGGGGAGAACCACGCCGGGATTTGCTGACCATCCTCAAACAGGAAGCAATCAAAGCCGGGGTGGAGTATGAACTCGAGGTCCTCGACGGCACCACGGCGTTCAAGAAGATGCAGGAGAAAAACCACGAGCTCGCCCTGCTGGCCCTCGCCCCCGTGAACGAGCTCTACCCGCGCTACTGGGAAACCTTTCACGGTTCCAACGCCTACGAAGACGCTTACTTCAACGACGCGGGTGAACCCGTCGCGTCCTACTTTGCCGGCACTCCCAACTCCTCACCGAGCCGCCTCAAGGTCCAGACCAACAACATGACGTCGACGTTCATTCCGGAACTGGACCGCCTGATCGAAACGTACGACAAGGCGACCACCATGGCCGAAGTGAGGGACCTCGCCGCCCAGATCGAACAGATCATCCACGATGAAGGATTCTGGATCAATGGCTGGGCCCAGCCGTTCTATCGCGGTGCATTTTGGCGCTATGTGAAGTGGCCCGACGGCTTTAACGGGGCCGCCACCGATCGCGCTGATCAGCTTTTTCTTTTCTGGATCGATTCCGAAGAGCGCGGGGAAATCGAACGCGCCCGCCGCACCGACCAAACCTATCCTGCCGACCTTCTGGTCTTCGACCAATTCCGCCAGTCATGAGTTCGCCATCCCCCGCCACCGCTCCACCCGTGCTCGAGGTCGACAACCTCGTGACCACGTTTGATACCGACGCCGGCCGACTCACCGCCGTCGATGGCGTGAGTTTCACCGTGAAGGCCGGTCACACCGTCGGCATCGTAGGCGAATCGGGCTGCGGCAAGAGCGTCACCGCACTCTCGGTCATGCGCCTGCTCCCCCAACCCATGGGGCAAATCCGCGGCGGTGAGATCCGACTTGATGGCGAGGATCTCGTCTCCTTGCCCATCGACGACATGCAACAAATCCGCGGCGGCCGGATCGGCATGATTTTCCAGGAACCCATGACCGCGCTCAACCCGGTGCACACCATCGGCCGGCAGCTCAGCGAGGTTTTCCTGCTGCATCTCACCAAGGATCCCAAGGACGCCTGGCAGCGCGGCATCACCATGTTGGAGAGAGTAGGCATCCCCGCTCCGAACGATCGGATGCACGAATATCCCCATCAACTTTCCGGAGGCATGCGCCAGCGCGTGGTCATCGCCATGGCGCTGGCCTGCGAACCCAAGGTGGTCATCGCCGACGAGCCCACCACCGCGCTCGATGTCACCATTCAAGCCCAGATTCTGGAGCTCATGCAGCAACTGCAACGCGACCTCGGACTGGCCATCGTGCTGATCACCCATGACCTCGGCGTGGTCGCCGAAATGTGTGACGAAGTGGTCGTGATGTATGCCGGCCGCATCGCCGAAAGCGGACCGGTCGAACGTATTTTTAATCACCCCACCCACCCCTACACCCGCGGCCTGCTCGCCTCGATTCCGCGTCTCACAACCCCCCGCAAATCCGAGCTGCCCGTGATTGAAGGCATGGTGCCCAGCCTGGCTGACCTGCCCGAAGGTTGCCGTTTCCAAAACCGCTGTCCCTACCGTGAGGACATCTGCGGCCAACTCCCTCCGCTGGAGGAAGTCGACGCCGATCACCACTGCGCCTGCCACCGTTGGCGCGAGCTTCCGGCCGCCAACGTCTCCTAATTGTGGATACAACCGAAACCACCCCCGCCACCCCGATTCTTCAGCTGCGCGACCTGAAGATGCATTTCCCCGTGCGCGAAGGGATCTTCAACCGCGCTGCCCGATTCTGCAAGGCGGTCGACGGTGTCACCCTTGACGTGCAGGAAGGTGAAACGCTCGGCTTGGTGGGCGAGTCCGGCTGCGGCAAGTCCACCCTTGGCAAATGCGTCGTGCGGCTCAACCAACCCACTTCCGGTGAAGTGATCTACCAGGATACCAACCTCGCCCCGTTGAAGCGCAAGGAGCTCAAGCCCTTCCGTCGCAACCTGCAGATGGTGTTTCAGGATCCCGTCGAATCGCTCAACGCCCGGCACACGATTGGGGAGATTCTCTCCGAGCCGTTCATCATTCACGGCATCGGTGACCGGGAGGAACGCAAAGCGTCGGTGGCAAAGCTGCTCGATCGCGTGGGGCTGCCTGCCAATGCCTACGACCGCTACCCGTTCGAATTCTCCGGCGGCCAGCGGCAACGCATTGGCCTGGCCCGGGCCATTTCGCTGAATCCCCGGGTGCTGGTGTGCGACGAACCCGTTTCCGCGCTCGACGTCTCGATCCAAAGCCAGGTGCTCAACCTCTTTCTCGAACTGCAGCGCGAGTTGAAACTCAGCTACATCTTCATCGCCCATAATCTGGCGGTGGTGAAGCACGTGTCCGACCGGATTGCCATCATGTATCTGGGCCGGGTGGTGGAGCTCGCTCCGGCCGACGAAATCTACACCAAACCCAAGCATCCCTACACCCGCGCGCTGATCTCCGCGATTCCGCAGCCGGAGCCACGCCGCAAATCGGAACGCATCGTGATGACCGGTGACGTGCCCTCACCCATCGATCCCCCGTCCGGTTGCCCCTTTCATCCCCGCTGCCCCCACGCGACCGACCGCTGCAAAGTCGAGGCTCCCGCTCTCCGTCCTGCCCCGGATGGCGCCTCAGGCCACACGGTCTCCTGTCACTACGATTTGTAACCAAGGACCACTCGTGATTTCGGCGCAAAAGCGCAACGGATTCGCGAGAAGTCGCTCGCTCCGGGAAGGTGCGGTCTGTTGAATGGGAGTTCGCCAACCTCAAAAAAACTCGGCGCTCCGTTTTCTGACCCTGCCCAATATGACTTCTCTGACCTTTCCCCAAAGTTGGCGACGCGTCGCCCTTGCTGGATTTTTTTCTATCATCGGCACAATCGCCGCCGCCGACACCCGGCCCAACATCGTGTGGATCATTCCCGATGACATGTCGGCGCATTTTTCGTGCTACGGCGAAATCACCATTAAAACACCCCACCTCGATCGCATGGCGGCAGAGGGCGTGAAGTTCGCACGTGCCTTTGTCACTGCTCCGGTCTGTTCGACCAATCGCTCGGCATTCATCACGGGCATGTATCAAACGACCATCGGAGCGCATCATCACCGCTCCGGACGCGGTGAGCTGAAGATCCACCTGCCCGATCACATCAAACTGATCCCCCAGCTCTTCCAGGAAGCGAGATACTACACCACCATCAGCCAATGGCCGGTTCGGCCCGGGAGACTCGGCAAAACCGACTACAATTTCGAGTGGGACAAGTCGGTTTACAACGGCGCGGATTGGACGGAGCGTCAGCCCGGCCAACCCTTCTTCGCGCAAATCCAAACCCCGGGCGGCAAGCTGCGGGGCGCTCAACCGGAAAGCTGGGAACGGGTGGGACAACGGGCCGAGGCACGATTCGGCAGCCGAACCGATCCGCGGGACATCACCCTGCCGCCCTACTATCCCGACCATCCCCACATTCGCCAGGATTGGGCGGCCTACTTGGACTCCGTGCGCCTGACCGATGCGATGATCGGCGAGGTGCTGGCCAAGTTGGAAGCCGATGGCGACTTGGACAACACGCTGGTGATTTTCATGACCGATCACGGAATCAGCCACGCCCGGGGCAAGCAGTTCATGTATGACGAAGGCCTGCACGTGCCGTTTGTCGTGCGTGGTCCCGGAATCGCCCCTGGAACCGTGCGGGACGACCTCATTGAACACATCGACATCGCCGCGATTTCACTCGGTGCGGCGGGTATCCCTGTCCCTGATTACATGCAGGGTCGGGACGTTTTGGCATCGGACTACCAGCCGCGGGACGCCGTCTTTGCCGCCCGGGACCGGTGCGACGAAACGACTGACCACATGCGCTCCGTGCGAACGGAACGGTTCAAATACATCCGCAATTTCCTGCCCCACCGCCCCTACCTGCAGGCCAACGGCTACAAGGATGCCAAAGCCATCATCATTGCCATGCGCGAGTGGCACGCCGCCGGGCAGCTCAACGCCGCGCAGGCGCTCATCATGGCCGAGTTCCGCCCTCCCGAAGAGCTCTACGACGTGGTCAATGATCCGCACGAACTGCACAATCTCGCGGGAGATCCCGACCACGCCAAGACGCTCGCTTTCCTTCGCGGTCGCCTCGACGGCTGGATGCTTGCAACCCAAGACCGCGGACGTGAACCGGAATCCGTCGCCATGTTCGAAAGCGACATGGCGGTCTATCTTGAGCACCGGATGAGCAGGGGCAACGCCGACGTCCTGCAAGCCAACCTGGAGCAGCAGCGCCGATGGCGCGCTGAGGGGAAGTAGCTCCTGCCGAATTTCGATCCTCCCAGGGCACTCTACCGACAACTGGAGCGAGGGCTTCATTGGCAACCACAAAACATGCCTGCAAAGGCTACGATGATTGCCATATTTTAGGGATAGTTTAGGCGAACCCGTATGTCGTCGGCTCCCCCCGTCTCCACCGTGATCGGTTGGCGCTCCGCCGTAGCGGCATACTCGGTCGCGCATTTCGGAAAGATGCTCATTTGGAATTTCTTCCAAACCTTCTTTCTGTTTTTTGCCATTTACGGACTCGGTTTGGAGCCCATCTACGCAAGCTTGTTTGTGTTCCTTTTCGCCGTGATGGATGTGGGAGTGGATGTTCCAGCGTCATTCATCATAAACCGGATGCAGAAAAAATGGGGAGGAATGTCCCGCTGGGTTACCTTCGGTGCGCCGGCCACGGCAGTTTTGCTGCTCATGAGCTTCTACTCTGGAAGTCCCGACGACTCAAATCTTTGGGTGGTGATTTGCATCATTGCGGGCTTCGCCTCCCGGGTGGCTTTCACCTTCGTTGATGTGCCGATGAATGCATCGGTTGGTCGAGTCAGCAACCACAGCAGACGCCGGAATCTTGTGGCCGGAAGTCGAAATATCGCGTCAGCAGCGGCGAAAGGAAGTCTCGCCGGGTTGTTGGCAATTCAGGTGGAGCAGGATGGCGAGATCGTCGCCGGGAATCTTTGGGTGGCCGCGGCGGTGATCGCCTTGATCGCCCCCCTGGCCATCGTTCCGGCATTCCGTCGGGTGGATCAGCGAGCCCACCAAAGTGAGGTCCTTTCCGGACAAAAACAGAGTCTCAATTTCGCTGATTTTTTGCCCGGTCTTACGCGCAACATGCTTTATCTATCAGCTGCAAACATCGCGTTTCTTCTACTGGCATGCCAGTTCGGCCATGCCTTGATTTTCATGGTCGAGACTGACCCTTTGATCTCGACTCCATTTAGCTCTGTCTGGGCCATCTTAACGGTCGTTTCAGCCATAACGGTCGGACCTTGGATGTGGTTTGCGAGCCGAAACGAGAAGCGGACGATCGCATTCATTGGTTTGGTCGCCATCAGTATCGTGGTCGCACTTTATCCCACGCTGAAATCCTCTACATGGGGAATCGTAACGTTCGTTGTTCTGTTTGCCGGTGTCGGCCACGTGAATTCGATAATCTGGTCAATGCTGCCCGATGCGACCGATGAGGCTTCCTTAGCCGTCGGCCGCCCCATCCACGCTCCTGTTGTGGGCTCATTCGCTGCAGTCGGGAAACTCACCATCGGGCTGTCCCAACTATTGGGTGGTGCCTTTTTGCAATGGTCAGGATTCCCGGAATCACCCGACTTCAGAACCTATCAAACGCTCGTGATCGTCGCGACAGTTTCGGGCTGTCTGATGGTTTTGCTTCTGCTGGCAAAATATCGACTAAACCACGACCGTCATGCCGAGGTGGTGAGGAAACTCTTTCCAGTGGGTCAGGGAGAATCGGACGGCGGGGTAAGCCCGTGACGACGCAGGTAATCATGCACGGCGAGCGGGGAATTCGACACAATCAATTGAATGCCGGATTCGCCCGCACGGTTCAGCGCTTCACTGGATAGGTTTTGTCTCAACTGAGATTCAGGCGAATTGTCGCCCAGATAGCTTCCGGCCAACACGAAGTGCCCCTCTTCGTTTAATCTGTGATACAATTCCAAATCGCTTTTGAACGCCCCAGTGAGGGCAACCAACGGTTGGCCGGACAAGCCCTCCTGAACGATATTATCCCAGGCCGCCAAATTCCTCACTCCCAGGGCAATCACCGCCTCCGGGGCAGCCCTCCTCACCTCTCGAGCCTGATGGAAGTTATAGGCAATAAAGATGGAGGCGGAAAGCAGCCCCGAATGATCAACCTGACGAACCAAGTCTCCGGTGTCGGAGGGTGCTTTCAGGTCGATCATCAGAAAAGACCGGCCTGATAGCGCCTGCAACGCATCCTCGACGCGTAGCGAATGATCGCGAGTCACCCGGCCGCTTCCGTCCTTTAGTCTGAGCTCGGCAATGCCGCCCCACGGAATTTCATCAGCTCTTCCCCAGCCCGTGGTTGTTCGCTCGAGCGTGAAATCGTGATGCAAGAAATCCACTCGATCCTTACTGGACACGACATCGAATTCGATAATGCCAACTCCGCCTTCAAGAACATGATTGAAGGCCGTCAGGGAGTTTTCGGCATAGTCCGGAAGGACCCCCCCACGGTGCCCCACCACAACTGATTTTTGCTCCCGTTTCAGATAAGCCAACAATCGCCTCACATCCCCACCAAAACGAGCATACAAATTGGTGGAGGCAGCTCGATCGTCGAGAGCTTCGCCAGCTTCATTCACGTTCCCGGCCAACAAACAAGGAACCGGCTCGTTACTCAAGACCAGGACGAAAAGGAGAAACGCGCTGCGAAAATGCATGGGACCTGAGACGGGGATGACCATGAGGTGGCCCGGACTCCGGGACGGGTTCGGGCCGAGCCACCCAGACCACCGACCAAGTCTAAAACGAAATGCGAATACCCGCCTGGATGGACCAAAACGAAATGCTGTCGACGATGCGCGCATCGTCGTCCGCCGGAGCACCCGGGGTTCCGCTGTAGGTATAGGTATCGGTTGCCGCGTCGTAACTCACGGTGGCCAGCGGCACCGCACTCGGGCCAAAGGTGCCATTGCTGCTGACCGAACGTTCGATGCCCCAATCGGAGTTCAGCAAATTGGTGAGGTTATCGATGTCGAAAATCAGTTCTGCCCGCGTGCCCTTCAGAAATGCGGGAATCTCCTGCGTAAAGCGCAAGTCGACCTTGGTAACGTTGTCGGACCGGAACCCGTTGCGCGGCAGAATCGTTCCGCGGTATTTCGCCAACCCGTTCCGCGCCACAAACGTATCGAGAGCGGCCTTGGTGCCCTCAGCGTAGCTTACCCGGGGATCATCGGCGAGAGGCAGATAGAAGGGAGCGGTGGTTTGGCTGTTGAAGGGGTTGTTGGCAAACGAGTAGCTGAACGGAAGCCCGCTGCGGTGCTCGGCGAACAACCCCACCCGGGTGGCATAGTCGTCGAAGAAGTTCCGCGTGAAGTTGAATCCCAGAACAAAACGATGCCGGATTTCCAAGGCAGACGTCGTCAGGGGCAGATTGTTGATGTCCGTTCCGGTCAGACGCGTGGTATCCGCCAATACCGATCCTTGGGTGCTGTCAGAGTCTTCCGAGTCGGTCAGCGTCCAACTGCCAAAAACATCCCACCCCGACTCGAATGACTTTTCGAAGCCCAGGCTGAGAGAGGTGGACTCTCCGGCACTGGTATTGGTGAGCAGGAAGTCACGGGTGCCGACCGAGAAAGTAGGCCTCCCATCGAAAACCGTGCCGGTTTGCGTCAACCCCAACACGTTGATGGTGAGCGCATCTTTGGCCGCAATATGAAGGAGATCGGCCTTCAGATACCAGCGATCCCCCAAACCGAAGTCGGAAAGGTCGAGGGAGTGCTCGACGCCGATCGAAGCCTTCCAGGAGGACGGGATGTTAAAATCCGGGTCGAGCGCTTCGGCCGTTCCCGATCCCACATTGGCTGCTACCAATGCCTGAGCCTCGGGCGCAACGTTGAACCCATCAATGTTCGTGCCGATCGCAGCCGCATCGGCTGGAGACAAATTGGCAAGCGGCTGGCGGAACACTCCAACAGTGGCGGTGGCAACACCGTTGCGGTTGTAGGTGTTCGAATAAAACACGTTGGGGGTGCCACCGGAAAAAAGCCCGAAGCCCGCCCGCACCGTGGTGCGCTTCGTGGGCTGCCACGTGAACCCGGCCCGGGGCATGACGATCGACTTGCCGTCCAGGTTGGCCGCGTTGCTGAATCCGTTTCGATCAAGGAAGCCGGGGTTTACCACGGGAACCGAGTCGGACGAATATTCCTCCGCTCGCACGCCAAACTCGAACGTGAGTCGGTCGTTCAATTCCCACTCATCCTGCAGAAAGAAATTGTGGACCGCGTAGTCCCACCGCGCCCCGCCATCATCGGGGTCACCCGAGGGCGCGTTTTCATACATGAACCCGCTGGCCGTGCGGTTTTCCAAGTCCTCGAAGCTGTCGAAGACATAGTTTCCATTGGGAGCAAACAAGATGAAGTCGTTGTTGACCTGGGTCTTCTGGTATTCATAGCCAGCTTTCAGAGTATGACGGCCGAGGTCATAGATGATCTTTCCCTTAAGGGTTTCAAAAATGTTGAACTGAAAGTTCTGCTGGAACGGGAAACGCGGCCCCGCATGCAGAAAACTGCCGCTGTCGGTTCGAACCATAAATTGCGCAAACTCCGAGTTGGTCGGATTGCGATCCTCGACCGCCTTCTTGTAGGAGTAACTCAGCTCCGTCGAAATCCGGTTGGTCCAATCAGAGAAGAATTGGGCTGAGTAACCATCCACCTCACGGATGCGACTGAGATACGTGCTCGAAAGAGCAAAATTACCCGTATTGCTCTCCTGTTGGTCCGAAGTGAACGCCTCATCGTTCGTGTAGGTAAACACAGCCCGGTGACCCTCGCTCAAATTGGCGTCGAATTTCAGGAGCAGACGTTCGTCATCAGTCGGGTTGGACAGCTGAACGCCTCCAGGATCATAACCGTAAACATCCTGCAGGATCGATTGATAGCGCGAAATCTCCGCATCCGTGATGCCCGCGTCCGCGGGAGTGAAGTTAACCGGGGTGGAAGTCGTAAACTTCTCGTAGTTGGCAAAGAAAAACAGGCGATCCTTCAAAATGGGCCCGCCGAGGGTGAATCCGTAAATCTCGTCCTCCAGCACCGGCTCGGCACCACTTGGCAGGTCTCCGGCCAGTTTATCGCTCTTAATGAACCCATACGCCGAACCATGGAACTCATTGGAACCGGACTTGGTGACGATGTTGATGTTGCCCCCCAGGTATTGGCTGGCCTCCACATCATAATCTGACGTTTTGACCACGATTTGATCGATGGCATCAATCGAGACTGGATTGGCCCGCCCGGGATTTCCCGTTCGATTGAGACCGAAGTCGTCGTTCAACCTGATCCCGTCAATGGTGATGCTGTTGTGGCGCTGGTTGACGCCCGCGATGCTCATCTGCCCGCCGCCGCCATCCAAAAAGGTGGCCCGAGGATCCATGCGGGCAATTTCCTTGGGATCTCGTCCCGCTGCCGGCATGCCCGCCAGCGCCTTCGAACCGAACTCTGACAACACCCCCGACCCTGTCGCGATCGCGCCTGCGTCGTCAGCCTCGACGACAAAGGCATCCATCTCGATCGTATCCCCGGCATTCAACGCAACCGCCAAAGACAGGCTTTCATTGAGATTAAGGACCAGTCCACGAATCTCAGTCGGCTGGTAAGTAGGGGCGGAAACGTTCAGGCGGTAGGGACCGCCGGGTCGAAGCCCCGGCAACGAAAACCGCCCTTGTTCGTCGGCCACCGAATTTGTCCGGCTGTTGGTGGGCAGATGGGTGAGCTGAATCGCAGCGCCAGCCACGGCCTGCCCGCTGGCGTTGGTTACCGTTCCGGCCAAAGCAGACGAGGTCTGCTGCGCCCCCAAGGGCTGTTGAACAAAAACGAGTGCGAGAAGGGCCATTGCCGCATTCCGCCAAGTCCAGGATTTCATGAGGAAGATGTGGTTGAGAAGTTTTAGAGGAAATTCCCGTCTTCGATCGTGTGCGCCCACCCCTCGGTGCGAGGACAAGATTCCGACGAGAACGGAATCAGCAGGCTTTTTTAGTGAGGAAAAGTCAATTACTTTATGTAAGTAATTATAATTATTTGGACTGTTTTCTGTTGCTTATTTGTTACATTCACATCCCAGTTCGGATCCAAGATTCTTATGCGAGCACCACCTCAAGATATCCTTCAAGACCTCAGGAAGTTGACCATCAATGAACGAAATCTTCTGGATTTGATTTGGCGAAGCGGTCCGATCTCCCGCAAGAGTCTGGCGGAACTTGCAGGCCTTACCGGTGCTTCCGCCACCCGATTGACCAAACGGGTCCTTTCCCTTGGAATCGTAGAGGAGTCCGTTCATCTCGCCGGAACGGTCGGGACGCCGATTCGCCCCCTGAACCGCTCACACGCAAAGATATTCTCAGTGGGAATTAGTTTCAGTAAGACATCAATCTCGTTCGCAGTCATCGATCTGCTGGGCGAGATCCACGAGTCAATTCACGAGCAGGTCGATGAGATAACCCTGCCAGTCTTGGTTGATTTTGTAGGAACGTGCATCCGAAAATCGTTTTCTCTCAATCAAGCGGAAGCTCGCCTTCTTGGCGTGGGAATCGCCTTGCCTGGTTACCGAGCCACCTCCCGGGGCCACTGGGCCGTGCATTGGGATTTTCCCGGGCTGCTCAGCTTGGACATGGAAAAAGAACTGACTCAACAGTTGGGGGTCCCTGTCTTCGCGGAGCGTGATGCCCAGGCCTCTGCTTGGGCGGAACGGATGAACGGCAAAGGTCGAAGCTTGCAGAGTTTCTGTGTCATTTACCTGGCACAGGGCGTTGGTGGGGCCGTCATGTCAGACGGGCGCATGATGTCGGGAAAACACGGCAACGCCGGCGGACTCGGGATTTTGTTCCCTTATGACCAACCACGTCCGTCTGCCCGCGACTTGGAAGTGCATCTGGAAAAGCACAGCCTGAGTTTGGAGTCATTGGATCCCACCAATTCCGATCACGCGGGAGTCTTGGATGCCTGGATAAACGCAGTCGTTCCTAGATTGCGAACCGGCTTCAACCATATCGCGCGGCTTTACGATCCAGAAATGATCATCCTGAGCGGCCCCCTGCCTCGTTTCATCTTGGATCGTTTGGTTATCGCCGCCGAATATCGTCAAGTTGAGACTTCTTACTCAGCGGAGCTACCCTGTCCTCGCGTAAGTGTATCGGACATAACCGACAACTCACTGCTTCAAGGCGCCGCTTGTCTTCCCTTGGCCCACATTTTTTATCCTGAGAGCGGCCGGGAGCATGCGGCCAACCGCTCTACCGCCTCGGCCGCCTGATGCGGAATTTGACGACTGAGAGATGGGCCAGTCTTCAAGAGAAACAGAAGCACCCGCAGAGTTATCCCAAGGATTCCATCCACCCGCCTGTCTCGACTGCGGAGCCTGTTGTTTCTCCCCCGCCGAGTTTTATGTGCCAGTGACCGGTGATGATTGGTCGCGTTTGGGATCCGAAGTCGAGCAATGGACCCATTGGCGTGGTAACCAAGCCTTCATGCGCATGACCAACGGCCATTGTGCGGCGCTGGCGGTTGAGACCACCGATCACGGCCTGCGTTTCGTCTGCCAGGTCTACGACCGCCGCCCCCAGACCTGCCGCGACCTCGCCCGCGGTTCAGTCCAGTGCGAAGCCGACTTGATCCTCAAGGCTCCGAGGCATGGCGCAACGTCCAGCATCAACCGCACTTGTAGCCGGAATTGATCATTCCCAACGATATCACCCATGTCCCACCCCACCAGCCGCCGGGTGTTTCTGCGCACCGCCACTCTCGCCACCCTTGCCCTTGCCACTCGAATGAACGCCGCCCCTTCTCCTGCCTCCTTTTTCCAATTGATGCAGCGTAATGGCCGGTGGTGGTTCCGCACGCCACAGGGAAATCCGTTCTGGTCCGTGGGCCTGAACCACGTTGATTCCTCCACCCTGCGCTACGTCGAAAACGTCGAGCTCTGGCACGAGAAGTATGGCAACGACATGCAGCGGTGGCTGAAGCAGGTGGGCACCGACCTTCAGGCGTGGGGCTTCAACACCCTGGGCTGGAACCAGGAGGTGGTTGTCATCAACGACTACAACAACAACCACTCCCGCGCCTTCACCTTCGAGGAATACCAATGGCTGGGCCTGCCCTACTGCCACATGCTGCCGTTCATCGAGTCGCACCAGTGGGAAATCGCCACCCGGCTGCCCGACATCCGTTCACAGGCGTTTGCAGAGTGGTGTGACTATGTCGCTCGCGATCAGTGCGCCCGCATGCGCGATGATCCCAACCTTATTGGCTACTGGTTCACGGACTGTCCGACGTGGGTGCACCATCGTGAACGCGCCGCCTGGAAGGGCGCGCTCTTCGATGAAAATGACCTCAAAACGGCCGCCGGTCGTCGAGAACTCTTCGATCTCGCCACCACCTACTACCGTGTCACGACCGAGGCCATCCGCCGTTACGACCCGAATCATCTGATCCTGGGCGATCGCTACGAAGCCAATGCCCCCCTTCCCGCTGAAGTGGTGCAAGCCGCCCTGCCTTTTGTAGACGTGCTGGCATTCCAATGCTTTGGCGATGCTGATCACGTGGATCGAAAGCTCCGCTACTGGGCCGACCTGGCGGGCAAACCCATTCTTCTCGCCGACAGCGCGGTTTGGTCGCCCCATACCACCCCGGGTTGGCCACCACAGGAGGATCGCCATCATTGGCCCGAAGGCTACGCCGCCGTTCACCGGGTGCTGCAGGAGATACCGGAATGCGTCGGTTACCACCTGTGTGGCGCTTACCTCCGTAATCGCGTGCGCCGCTTCGGCCTGAGGGACGCGGCCGACCAAGAGGATTTGAGCACTTCAGGAATCAAAGAAGTCAATGAGTCCGTCCACCGCTGGGTGGCAGCTGAGTCGGAGGCATAGAGGCCATCCGAAAGGACCATGGGGAGGTTTGGCCAGCTTGCTCGGATTCAGACGCGGAACGCGCTTGCCTGTTGTGCTTTCCGCCTAATTTGCCCGGAGCGAGTCGCCCGGCATTCTTGAGGCCATGACCGAAATCCCCTTGGGATGCTCGGGAACTCCGACCTCCCCCCGGTTAATCAAATCGACCACCGCCTCAGCCGCCACCACCCCCAATTGCCGGGGGTTAAGGTCCAACCCGCAGCAGCTGCTTTTCTGCGCCACTCGATTCAGGCAAAAGAAGCCCACCTCCTCCGGCACCGCATTTCCGTTTTTCTCCAGCCAGTCCCAAAAAAGGTCGAAATGTCCAAGCACAACATCGGGTCGATAGTCATTGAACCAGTTTATAAAGTGTTTTTCGTCCAAACTATCCACCACAACCGCTGCCCGGGAATCTATAACCTCGCCGATCATAAGATGATAAGACTGAAATCCTGTCGTCCAGCGATATTTAAGTCGACTGTCCTTGCTCTTCAACATATACAATCCCGGCCGTTTATAACCCAGATTCGAAAGATCATATAGTGCCTCTATAATTGAGGAATGATGATCGGGGTATACATGATGCAGTTTCGGCGCGACCAGGCAAAAATCCATGCTCACCGACGAAACCCGGCCAAAATCCAAACAAGAAAAATCCACTGCATCGGTAAAGGGCAGCACGATCAATCCATCGATTCCCCGTGCTTTAATGATGCGGTCCAGTCTTTTGACTCCCTGCCCGGGATCTGCCCGGTCGATGATGAAGAGTTCCGTGGCGAAGCCGAGGCGTTCCGCGCACTCGCAAATTCCTTCAAAAATGGGCCGATGAAACGGATGGATCGAGGAGAGATCCGGATCCAGGATGTCCACCACCGCGATCGACCCTCTGAAGCTGCTCGTGCCGTGGCAGCGAATCGCCGACATCATTGCCTGAACCTTGGGATCCACGGTATAGTTCATCATCCGGGCGACCTCCAGGACACGGTTCTTGGTGGAGGCACGCACACGCGTGCTGTCCCTGAGCGCTTCGGAAACCGTGGCAATCGAGCAACCTGAGGCCTCAGCAATCCTTCTGAGGGAAACCGACTTTCTACCTGACATGGACTGCCTCAGTTCAGTGGTTCTCCCCACCCTCCGCAATTGGATTGTGCTACGTTCGCGTAACACTGCTGATCGGTCCAAATCACCCGCTCCCCGCGCTCGCGCCTTGCCTCAACTCTGGGTGGAAGCGAAAAAAAGAACCCCCCTCACCCGACGCGGGCAGGAGATCCATCGATGCATCCCAAGGGAATCGACCGCAAGCAGAGGAAGCTGGTTGCTAGGAGCTTACGACCCGCCGCGTGACCGCGATGCCCGCGGGGCCGGTCGGCGCACAACTTATATATATCACGAAGTCGTGACGGTAAGGTTACGCCAAAGCTGAGTATCTAACGTTAGATTTTGGGCCCATTGACAGATTGCCGCGGCCGGAGCTTCGCTCATCTTGCCCGCCAAACCTCAATATAGACAGCAAAATGACTATATACAACAAACCTATTTCATTGCTTCTAGCAATGGCAATCAGCCTGAGCGCAACTTTATCCAAGGGACAACAATCTGCCGCCGACCGCACCGAACCGGTCGTAACGCTAGATGCCTTCAGTGTAAGTGGCACCCGGGCTTCTCTGATAAAAGCTCTAGAGTTCAAGCGAGAAGCCGTGATCGTCAGCGATTCCATTGTAGCGGAGGACGTTGCGAAGTTTCCCGATCTGAATCTCGCCGAATCGCTGCAGCGGCTCCCCGGAGTGGCGATCAACCGCGAAGCGGGTGAAGGACGGCGTGTTTCGCTGCGCGGCCTTGGCCCCGACTTTACCCGGGTGCAACTGAATGGCATGGAGGTGTTGGGCAATGTCGACTCACCTCAAGACAGCCGGGGCCAGGGCACACGAGACCGCGCCTTCGACTTCAATATCTTCGCCTCCGAGCTGTTCAACCGCATGGACATCTACAAAAGTTTTGAGGCCTCTCAAAACGAGGGGGGTCTGGCGGGCACGGTGGGATTGGTCACCGCCAAGCCTTTCGACTACACGGGCGTGCAAACCGCGATTTCCGCTCAGGCCGGCACCAATACCGCAACCGGCGATCTGCAGCCGCGTTTCGCCGCCCAGGCATCGAACAACTGGGGCACGTTCGGGGCCTTGTTTTCAGTCGCCTACTCCTCCCGCGATACCGAGGAACAGGGATACAACACCTATCGGTGGAGATTGCGGGATTCCCGCGGCAGTGACATCTCGGGCCTGCCGCAAGCCGATCAAGACGCGATCAACTCCGGCGAACTTCGCTTTGCCCGCGGCAACCGCCTTTCGGTCTGGCAGAGCAATCAGGAGCGCCTGGGCCTGACCTCGGCCCTGCAATGGAAGCCCTCGGACAACTTTAGTCTCACGCTGGACGTGCTCCACGGGCAGTTTGATGGCGAACGGGATGAACTGCACCTCGCCGCCCGGGGCTCGAGCTCCACCTGGCTCGGCGGAGGCACCACCGTGGACGGCGTCACCTACCCGAACTCGACCATCAACGAGATTCGTTACAATGAGGGCAACGAAGTCGTCTACCTCGATGTCTCCGGGGCCAACATCGCCACGGAAACGCGCCGCCAGACCACCGAGAACACCTTTGACCAAGTTGTTCTCTCCGCCGACTGGGACCTCAACGACCGCCTCTCCCTGCAGGCTTTGCTCGGAACGGAGGAATCCGAATACAAGATTCCCACCAGCGACAAATTCTATCTGGAAACCTTCGGGGACGTCATCTCCGACTACACCATCGACCGGTTCTACGGCTACAATACCTATGGCTTCGATTCGACCGACCCGTCGGTCTGGCGGGCTCACGAGATTGACTTCAGTGCGAGCGAACAGACCTCCACCTTTGACAACGCCAAGTTGGACTTCGACTTCCTTATCGCCCCGGGTTCGAGCCTGAAGTTTGGTGCAGCTTACCAAACGTTTTCCAACGAGGGCTTTACCCGGGCCAACAACAACGTGCTGCGCTCAGAATGGCAGTCCGGGGCGGTGGACGACGACGTGACCCCCTATGTGCGGACATTCTCCGATCACGACGATCAAAGCTGGGCCATCGTCGACTTCGATGCGGCCCTGGCCGGCTTTGGTGTGACCCGCGACCCGGGTCCGCAGTCAAGGATCTTCGAGGTCGAGGAGGACACGACCG